>NZ_NSDJ01000001.1:4076891-4756373 GCF_003610915.1 Rahnella variigena | reverse complement strand
TCAGCGTCTGGCGACGGACGTAATGAATCGGCACCAGATGGCTCTGACCGCGGCTGACCTGAATGTAATAACCGTGAACGCCGTTGAAACCGACTTTCAGCGTATCCAGCCCCAGCTTTTCACGTTCGCGGATCTCCAGACGATCGAGATAATCCGTCGCACCGTCTGCCAGCGCACGCCATTCATCCAGCTCAGCGTTGTAGCCCGGCGCGATTACGCCACCGTCACGCACCAGAACTGGCGGGCTTTCGATCACGGCGCGTTCAAGCAGTTCCACCAGTTCGGTAAAGTCACCGGTTTGCTCCACCAGCGTTTTCACATGAGCGGCTTCGGTTCCCTGCAAGATCTCGCGGATTTCCGGCAGTTGCTGCATGGCGTGACGCATACGGGCCAGGTCACGCGGACGTGCGCTGCGCAGTGCCAGACGTGCCAGAATACGTTCGAGATCGCCGACCTGACGCAGCACCGGCTGTAAATCGGCGGTGATATCCTGCAACGCACCAATCGCCTGCTGGCGATGCGTCAGCAGTTTGATATCGCGGCTCGGCATGTGGATCCAGCGTTTGAGCATACGGCTGCCCATCGGCGTCACCGCCTGATCAAGCACCGCGGCCAGCGTGTTTTCGACGCCACCGGCCAGATTTTGCGTCAGTTCCAGATTACGGCGGGTGGCCGCATCCATAATAATGCCGTCCTGCTGGCGTTCCATGGTGACACCACGGATATGCGGCAGGGCAGTGCGCTGGGTATCTTTTACATATTGCAGCAGACAACCGGCAGCACGCAGCGCCTGAGCCGCCTGCTCAACGCCAAAGCCGCTTAAATCGCGGGTACCAAATTGCAGATTGAGCTGCTGCTTCGCGGTTTCCAGCTCAAATTCCCACATCGGACGGCGACGCAATCCGCGACGGGAAGAGATAAGCTGCATGGCTTCAAAACTTTCCGGATACAGCAATTCCGCCGGATTGGTACGCTGCAATTCCGCTGCCATGGTTTCCAGATCGTCGGGCTGAGCCACACGGAAACGGCCGGAGCTGATATCCAGCGTCGCATACCCAAATCCACGGCCGTCCTGCCAGATAGCCGCCAGCAGGTTGTCATGGCGCTCGCTCAGCAACGCTTCATCGCTGACGGTGCCGGGCGTGACAATACGCACGACTTTACGCTCAACCGGCCCTTTGCTCAGCGCCGGGTCGCCAATCTGTTCGGCGATCGCGACGGATTCACCGAGCTGCACCAGTTTCGCCAGATAGCCTTCCACCGCATGATAAGGCACGCCCGCCATCGGGATCGGCTCACCGGCAGAAGCACCGCGTTTGGTCAGGGAGATGTCCATCAGCTGCGATGCGCGTTTCGCATCGTCATAAAACAGTTCGTAGAAGTCGCCCATGCGATAGAACAGCAGAACCTCCGGGTTCTCTGCTTTGAGACGCAGATACTGCTGCATCATGGGGGTGTGTGAATCTAAATTCTTATTGTCAATCATAGACATAATTTGTTTATTCCATTGAATTTAAAGTAAATTGATTTTAGTTATTATCATTAAGTATCACGTTGTCTCATAAAAAATCACCAAAACCCGCGTGTAAGTGTAGGTCAAAGTGTAGGTTGTTATGTAGGTTATGGTATAATTGTAATCAATAAACGGACAACCTACACTTGGTAAGAAAGGCTGGATTTTAGCCTAATTAAGTCAAGTGGTTAGCCATAAAATGGATCTTATATGACGGATAAACCAGCAGGCAAACCTTTGTCATCCAAAGCGGTCGAAATGATGAAGCCTGGGGACAAAAACAAAGCCGATACGGGTGAAAACCGGGGCTTGCGTGTGACTTGCGGCGCTTCTGGAATCAAGACCTTTTTTCTACCGCTATACTAGCCCAGTGACCAATAAGCTGTCACAGGTAAAAATTGGATGCTTCCCGCAAACCTCGCTTGCAATGGCCCGTATGAAGTTGCAAGAACTCAAACTGCTCAGAAGTGAAGGGCGCTGTCCGGCGTCTGAACTGAAAGATGAGAAAAAACGATTATTAGAAGAGAGAGTCAAAAACCGAAAAGCGGCAACGTTGGGTGGTTGAGAGATGAAGCGGACAGAAAGCCGAAAGGAGAGGGGGGTTTTAAGCTGTGCTGAGATTACGCCAGGATGGATTTAATTAATGCATTTATCGCAGCCCGCGCACCCGCCGGTAATGTTCTAAGGGAACTTTCACTCGCATATGAGTTTGCAATTGGCCTTGGGCGCTTTGATGACAGTTTTGCGAATCCAGCGTTGTTAGCAAAATCCAGCTTACGACAGACCAGAATCAAGCTCACAAATCGACGTGGAACACGAGTACTGAGTGAGGACGAGCTTGCAAAATTCCTTAAATGGCTTCCGGGTTCGGCTTACACGCCAACGATCAAAAACGTGTTACGTCTGACTCTCTGGACCGGTTGCCGTACCGGTGAAGTCTGCAATATGGCATGGAAGGATGTTGATCTTGAAAAAGGCACCATTCATCTGCGGGAAACCAAGACCGGGTAGAGCGCTACGTTCAATTATCCGAGCAGGCAATCGACTTTCTCAAAAACTACGACTTACCTCTGACAAATATCTGTTTCCTTCGCAAGCCACTAAGAAGCCAATCCAGCAGAAGTATCTAACTGAAAACTCATGGCGTTTACGTGAAAGCGGCCAAATGCTTAATATACCTCATTGGACGCCGCACGATCTGCGTCGTACAGTACGAACGGGGTTATCTCGTTTGCAGTGTCCAAATGAGGTAGCAGAGGCTGTATTGGGGCATACACGTGGTGGTGTTGAAGGGATTTATAATTTGTATAAGTATGATGCTGAGTGCCGGAAGTTGGTTGCAGGTATGGGCGGATTACTTGGAAAGAATAGTGAAAATCTAGTTAAAGAAAGCGCCTTATGAGTACTGAAATTCCATAAGGCGCGACTGAAAACTCGGTTGGTAGCCTTGTTAACAGCTGTGGTGAATTGTTCCTAGCCCATAAATTGTACACACCGAAAGCTGTGTTTGCAAAAAAGCTTGCTTAATGAGCATAAACAATTATCATCTCTAGCGGTAGGAATAAGAGTTCACTACATAATTGCACCGATGGAAACCGAGATAATGTCATATTTAAACTGTGGCTAGCACATAGCAGGTTAGAGGTGGCATTTATATTTCATATAGTTCTAATTGAGCTTTTGATCTAATGACTGATCGTTGCTTATCATAACTAAATGTTTGATGTAGCAAGTGAAGTCCATCTCGCCTAGTTGTAGCAGGTGGTGCTGGCAATGCCCCATCTTGGTGCGTGGTGAATTGTTCCTAGCGGGATATGCAGCGGTTATAGGCAATTCAAGGGTACCCCGTTGCTAGTCATGCTCCTAATAAAAGGAGCTAGTTATGATGTCAATTATTATCGGCATACTTAACCTGATCGCTGCCGTGCTTCAGCTGATTCAGCAGTTCTATTCTTAGTAATAGTTCTGATAGGTGAAGGGACCTTTTAACCAAAGGTCCTGGATCCTAACCTTATACAATCCGAATGTGGAAATCCAAGTTTAAACATTCTTCTAGAGTAACTCTGTGGTTGTGAAATATTATTTCATGCTGTATGAAAATTAATTTCTTAATTACACATTTGTATTTCATATTGGATCAATAATGGTATTATAATAAATAAACTAGGCTTTTAATTAAATAAGCCTAGTTTATATTTGGAATAGGTAGTGTTGATTAAAGTGAATTAGTTATTTTCACAAGCTTCAAAGGCGGGTGATGAATTGTTAAGCATTTTTGAAAGGGTTCGCAGAAGAATATTTTTTAATTACCTCATCGGAGATGGTTGTCAATCTATTTATATTTCCTTTGCATAAACTGAGGGCGATTAAGTCGTTAGTCATGCTTTTTAATAGATTAACGTCGGATAAAAGCCAATATTTATGGCTATTCTCAAAAACATCTAACGATGAGTTTCCTAGGAATAAATTGCTCAAATCGTGATTGTGTCCCTCATTCATTTCAAATAAGATAAAATCGAAGAAGTCAGTTAAATAAGAATATAGTAAATTAATTTGCAGGGTGAAGTAGTAATCTGCAAAATTAATATTGTTATTATATATGTTCGTATACATATAATTTGGCGTAACTATGTCATCCAAATTAAGTGTGTAAGCCTGAAAACAGAAACGACTACCGACATCGCTGCTATTAATGAAGAATGGGTTTATTGTTATTCCTCCATGAGTTATCTTATTTCTTATTTTATTGATCTCTCTGTACCATTTTAAATGGAGGTTATCAAATTCACCAGCATATTTTTTAAACCTTTGTTCAAGATAGTCATATTTATTGATGTTTTTTTCTTTTTTATTTTTAAAAACAAGCATGTCAGCAATTTGATATGATATATCCCATACTGTACTGATTTTAAAATAGCAGTATTCGATTAGGTTAGAACCAATTACACCGGTTTTATCATATTTTTTTTATAAAGTCAGAATCTTTTTGCAATTTATCAATATTAACTACAGAGTAAAAAAGTTTTTTTAAAGTGAGTTGGGAGGTTTTTCATATAAAATTGAATATCATGATTTTCTATTTTATCAGGGGCATACTTATTAAGATAAATTATTAATTTAAACATAGGGTTGTTAATATGTTGCGCTTCAAAATCAAACATGCATAATATCTCCATTGCTTTTTTATCACTTTAATGCTAATGCAGAGAAATGTCAAATCGGTATTTACCGATTGCTTATTGTTTTTTTATAGAGAATTATGATATTTATTATATAATTTCCTTTTAGAGTATTGTTGTTTTTTAGTGATCTTTTCATGATGGTTTTTTAATTAAAATAGCATGCCCTGTATAGGCAATATTATTCAAGAGGGTTATTTTACAAGGCGGTGATGTAAGTATTCTGGAAAATGAACCATTCACTTTTAGAGATCTTTCGACATACTAATTATCTCCCCTGAGAAGATCGCCATGCGTAAGGCCCGATTCACCGAACGCCAGATCATTGCCGTTCTGAAGTCCGTCGAAGCAGGACGCACTGTCAAGGATCTCTGCTGTTAAGCCGGTATCTCTGAAGCCTCGTACTACAACTGGAAAGCAAAATATAGCGGTATGGAAGCCTCTGATATCAAAAAGATTAAAGACCTAGAATATGAAAACCGCAGGCTGAAACATATGTTTGCCGACCAGATCCTCGAGTGCCGGGCACTGGAAGACGTTATTGAAAAAAGCTTTAAAACTTGCGATAAAGCGTGAATACGTCAGCTACGTGACCGCACAGTTTTCGATGAGTATACGCCAGGTATGCAGGACTTTATCGCTGAGCAGGACTGTATTTCGTTACCAGCCGGATGCGCGACGGAATGAGCCGGTGATGTGCGGCAAACGCTTACGGACCTTCAACGTGGTGGACGATTTTGACCGCGCAGCACTGGCGATAGAAATCGACCTGAATATCCTGGCCCAACGGATCGTGAGGGTACTGGGCAGGATAGTGGTAAACCATGGATATTCGTTGAAGATGCGGATGGATAATCTTCCAGAACTTGTGTCTTTGACGCTGGCGAAATAGGCTAAAGACCATGGTGTGCCGCTGGAATTTATTAAGCTAGGTAGGTCAACACAGATTGCGTTTGTCGAACCGTACAATCTTACAACCGGACAGAAATCTTGGGTTTTTACCTATTAAGGACACTGAATGAAGCAAGGGAAATCACTGAACGCTGGCTGATGGAATATAACAACGAGCGGCCTCATTAATCCCTGTATAACTTGACGCCGGAAGAGTACCGGCTGATGGCTGAAAAGGAAAAGTGCGTGGAGCTAAAACGGGTCTATTTGCACCATTTATCTAATGACTATATCGGGTCATATCACCGGATATGTATAATAAATACATTATTTACAATTTGATATCGGGAAATGAAAACTGAGTAACTTATTGAAAGTAAAGGGGTAATTTTCTTGTGGATAGGGTTTGGTACAGTTTGGTACTTTGCTGTATCATATCAGCATCGGTGCCGCGCGGCAGAATATTTACTATATCTGGAACCTTTTAGTTATGGCTAAAGTAAAAAGTAACAGACAGCAAGGGGGCATTACTGCTGGTAAGGTTAATGCAAAAAATATAAATATTGATAATAATAAAACTCAAGTAATGAAAAAAAACAGCTCAACTAATAAAATTATCATTTTTCTTGGGGTTATATCTTCTATAATTACTGTTGGTGTTTTTATTTTTGATGGATTCACCAAATTATGGCAATAAAAGATGAGGTGGCGGTTGAATCAGACTCTCAGAGTGGAGGTATAACAGCTGGTAAAATACATGCTGATGTAATTAATCATAATATTACTAATATTCATTATGGTACGCTGCCCACCGAAATATTATTAGAAGCAGAGGGTATAATTGCGAAAGAAGGGGAGGAACGTGAGTATAAAATTCTTCTTTGTCCATGTTCTGAAAGCGATTTAAATATCTTGAATGTATATAAGGAATTGAAAGGGGAACTTATAAAACAGGGTTTTATTCTCTACGAGAGTTCCCCTGAGTTCTATGAAGACTCATCATACTGGCATTTAGATGAGGCTAATTTTATAGTTAATAAAAATTGTAGTTCAATAATCATCTTTCTCGGAGATAATAAGACTCTTAGCCAGTTGTCATTATTTACTTTTTTGTTAAGTCATAAGGATATGAAATTAAATGAATTGGATATCTGTATAGTTTCAATCGCTGATACTAATGAAAGATATTTCATGGATGGATGCCTTTTATATGCAAATGATAATATACCAAAGAGGTATGATATAAAGTATTTGCAAGACAATGGTGTACAGGAAATAGTGACGTATTTAGTAAGGAAAAGAAGTGTTTATAATAATTCTGGTAGAGGTAAAAGGAAACTAAAATGACACTTTCTATTCGCAGAGATATATTGAGTTGGGCTATTGCAGTTATACAACCTGCCACTATTAGCGATATTTATAATTTTTTGACATCAGTTTTAAAAGATAAAGATGCAATGCCATCTCGTGATGCTATTGTGATTGAAGTTTTAGCATTGATAGAACTTAATGATATAGCTAGGGTTTCCCAAAAGCCAACGCGATATAGCATTACCGCGAAAGGTAATAATCGGTTAAATAAAAGACTAAGGCATTTAAGGGATAGAATGCGATTGTTTTTGCTTAAGAATGCTTATCGTGGTAGTCTTAAACAGCCATCAGCAATTTTCGATGAGGAAACGAATGATGTTTCGTCATTCATACGTAAAGCTGTTGAA
The DNA here is from genome assembly GCF_003610915.1 of Rahnella variigena. NCBI lineage: Bacteria > Pseudomonadati > Pseudomonadota > Gammaproteobacteria > Enterobacterales > Yersiniaceae > Rahnella > Rahnella variigena. Next base: position 4,749,072 of record NZ_NSDJ01000001.1, on the reverse strand, counting down.
ATTAAAGATGCACAGCGACCAAACAGCAGTTTGGTCGCCGACCAAACTGCTGTTTGGTCGCTGGTCTCTGAGCAATTTTCTATTGGTCCGAACGAAGTTGCTGATGGCGTCCCTTTGATACCCACATTTTATTCTTTTGATGCTAATTATTTCGATGGTGAACTTCGAAGTGTTGTTGATTTAAGCGAAGCGATCGGAATATCAATTAGACTTATCACATCGATTGTGAAAAATAAGCAGAAGCATTATCGCACCTTTCCAGTTATTAAAAAATCTGGTGGGGAGCGGGTGATTGATGCACCCAGAACCTTTCTGAAGGTTATACAAAGATGGTTGTCAGATTTTTTATTAAATAAATTACCTGTTCACGATTTCTGTTTTTCATATAAGAAAGGTCAGTCAATAAGACACAATGCACAAATTCATGTCGGTAAAAAATTTGTTCTGAATATAGATGTTAAGGATTTTTTTGGATCTATAACTAAAAAAATGATCTTTACTGCTTTAATTGAAAATGGTTTTGAAAATAAACTTGCTAAAATTGTTTCTGAACTCTGCACATATAATGATAGATTACCGCAAGGCGCTCCTAGTAGTCCTATCTTAAGTAATTCAATTCTTTACAAAATGGATTGTTTTTTAACTGAGCAGGGTGTGTTATTTGATTACAATTATTCAAGATATGCTGATGATATAACCATCAGTTCAAATGATCGGCTGACTATGGAACTTGGAAGAGAAACTATATTTAGGTGTCTAAATGAGAGTGGTTTTGATATTAATGACGGGAAAACACGGGTTGCTGCAACTAATTCTCGACAAATAGTAACTGGTTTAGTAGTTAATAAAAAAGTGCAGCCTACTAGGGCGTACAGAAGAAAAGTAAGAGCTATGTTTGATCATGCGAAAAAGAATCCAGGTAGCTTCACGGATAGATATAATGTGTTGACAGGGTGTTTTTATTATTTAGCGAGTTTTGGCTGTATTAGTCACTCGAAAATTAATGAATACGAAAATACACTATCTTTATTAAAAGAGCTTGCTAAGAGATGATTTTTTTCGAGTTTAAATAACAATGGTGAATTGTTTTATGCTAAAACCTAATATCAAAGATATTCATGATTACCTCAATAATAAAAATGGGCTTGTAGTTCATTTCTCTGGGTGCCCTAAAGGGGGCGGCCCTGGTGTCAAACTATATCCAAATGATCTTCTACAAGTGATTAGTAATAATGCTAACGGTGGGGTGTCGTGTTCATTAATTGTTCCTGGTGACTCATACAACAAGAGTTCCGCAATTGGAACAGTTGGTTTAATTATTGATTTTAATAGTGATGGTTTGAAAGCAGTTTCTCCAAGCGATTGTGGTAGCGATGTTATAGATGGTATTCGCCGAGCAGAAGAAAAGGGTATTTCATTGGATGACATTAATAATTCCTTAATATCTCGATTGAATTACAATGAATGGGTGATCGTTCCATCTAAAATATTAGGTGTTTTTGTTTTCACAGTTGAAGATATTATAGTGTGGGGGGATTGTCAGGCTTTGGATGAACATAATGATGTGGCTGATAGCTACCTTTTCAATAAATATATAGATATTCAGCAGGTTAGTCAGGATTTTATCAATGAGGATGTTTTTTCTTTTATTGATGGTTCTATTGCAAAACTGGATCGTGATAGTATGGAATTTGTAAGGGTCGATGGTAATGAGTTTTATAAATAATAAATATGCTTTTCTACTTTTTAATATGTCGTTGGACTCACGCCATGCCAATCACTGGCGTGAGTAGGCTACATGTGATTATAGGCCCGATACATTTATATAGAACTGACCTCTACCTTCATCAGTTTTCTGAATCCGGTAGGTGATTGGCAGTGAGTCTTTCAGATCAGGTTTTGTGAACGTTAAATCAGCCGCACACTGATAAACGTCAAGCTCTGATTGATGGCTTATTGTTCTGACATTTTCAACAGAAATCAGCACATCCTTATCCAGTGTCATGCCCTTCTCGATTGTCTTTTTGGCAATATCTACGACAAGATTTTTTGCATCGTCACTACTACATTTTGGCGTTTTCTCGCCGCAACCAGCCAGCAAACCAGCAGCTATTAATACCAGAAGTATTGCTCTTTTCATCTAGGGTCCCTTCGTTAATTAACGATATTTTTTACTTCTTATTAAATAGACCATCCATTGTGCCTGTCGCGGAAGCACCACAGTAATCTTCGCAACCACGAGTCATAACGCTGGCCTTGCCGTTATTCAGCTCACTAATTACTGCAACACACTGGCTGGTATTGTCATTCCAGACCCAGCGGCGCTTCTGGCTTTCTCCAGCAGCTATTTGCTGTGCTGTCCCCTCCATATTGCATACGCCCGAAGCATCCCCCGTTGAGGCATTAATGTTGAATTCAGCATTGTCCTTTCCCGGATTCAGGGTTAGAACCGCTCCGGGTTTTACGTACTGCTCTGCTGCGACAGGTAACGTTATGGCTGCCATCAATAAGGCCAACAGTTTTCTGTTCATTATTTAATTCCCTGCTAAGTGATACGGATGTTTTTGGTGATTTTCCCCAGTGCCAGCGGTCTGCGTTTTTCCACAAAGAAATAAACGACGTTGAATGCGGACTTGCGATGATTCCCTCGACCAAGAGAGGGCCAGTTGCGGAAAGATTCGATCTGTTCTTCTGAGTAGGGCGTGTCAGAGAAGTCAAACAGCACAAGCAAGGCTTTGCCGTCGTGCTTCATTAATTTCTTTACTTCTGTACTGTTGACGGTTGCGGAGACATTGGAACGTGCCGCAGTTGGTTTACGTACTGCAAACTCAACGGCTACATCATCAATGACAAAATCGATGTAACCGTGCCCGGATACAGTTCCTGGCAGTTTGCTTTTTACTTCTGGTGATACGTTATCTGCAAACCAACCCAGCAAATAGCAACGTACCAGAGGCAGTAATTCCCGCTCGCTACATTCGTTCAGACGCAGTGTTTTGACAAATTCTCGACGATAAAGAGAGCTGAACAAGTACTCAATGCAATCTGTTATCTCAGTAATGGTGGTTGCCACAATGCTCTCCTTTTTGTCCACCTTTGTGCTGCTTCTCAACTGAGTGGGCTTCCAACCAAGCTTAGTTGAACGGTAGCAGTTATTTTTTTGTCTATAAATGACTTAATGGTTAATTTTATGTCCATTAGTGATGTTCATGCAAGAGTAAAAAAGCCCCAGAATTCCTTTTATGGACGTTCTGGAGATAAAATGATGGTTAAACTGATGGCAGATTCAGCTGATAAGCTGGTAGGGCAGCGTATTCAGACCAGACGTAAAGAAGCAGGGCTAACTGCTGCCGATCTTGCAGAGACGATCGATATCTCTCAACAACAGCTTTCCCGCTATGAACGCGGAACAAATAAGATTAATATTGCTCACTTAGTCAAAATCGCCGTTGCTTTAAAAACTCCAATAAGTTGGTTCTTTATTGATTGTATGGAGGATTTAAATGTTTCTGATATCCCGATTAACTATGCCACTGGGCTTGACGTTGAATTAAAACAGCGTCTCGAGCAAGTCTGGAATAAACTAGATAACCCTAAGAGGAAAAGCTTAATTATGTTTTTAGATGCGTTTATAAAATAACAACCAAATTGGTTTCTGAGTGAAACTATTTGCATTAAAAGCATGCACCTGGTAAAATAACATTGCTGGATAGTGTCATATTGTCCAGTAGCTGATACAAACTGATTGCCAACTTAGCATTTCATTTTATTATCCCATCCTGATGGGAGGACGTCTATCGTCTAAAGAGTTAGTATGGGCAATGGTCAATTATTGGTTTTTATCATCAATTCAAATGCATATTTACCGGAATAAAACGATGAGCGTTATCCGTCAGGAAGGGCTAGCTATGCCCGTCGATCAGGAATTAATCAATATCATATTAAATGGAGTGGGAAATCCACCGCCGCATAAAGCCAAAATTACAGCCGTCAGTCTGTTATTTAAAGACCTGAGTTACAGCGCGAAAAAGGGCGGCTACCATCCTGTCGAAATACGGCTTATTTCTCGCAATGACGAATGGTATTTTGATTACATCACCGACTTCAGTTATATGGGGGTTGTATACCCCGAACTGGAAAAGGAAATTGATATCAGCTGGAGTCAGCAATATGTCTTTCTTGCTTATGTTGGTGACCTGCCTGTTAACGCCGGAAGGGAGCTGTTTAAACTCTGGCAATCCAACTTTATTCAGTATCACGCCATGAACGTCTACACCATTACCGTCCTGTGGGAAAGCTAATCCCTCTGCACTAACTATCACTACTTTATGGGGAATTATCTGTGACTGATAACAGAGGTATACGTGCGTCTCAACAGGGCGAACTGGACTGTCTTTGCGGTGCTTATTGCATGGTTAACATGCTGAGCTGGCTGTTTGACGGCAGGGTGAAACGACGCCCGTTAATGAACCGGCTTATTCAGACTTATCAGCAACGCTGGCCTTTGCATGAATGGCTGACTGAAGGGATCGAAGAAAACCGTTTAGACTGGCTGATGGCGCAGGTGTTGCAGAAAGGACATTACAGCCGCCAGTTCCCGGTTGAAATCACCAAACCCTTTGCAGGGAAGCGAGGGTTATCAGACGGGCGACTTTTCAGGGAAATGCAGCGGTTTCTTGACGTCACTGACTATTCCCGCTTGATTATGCTCAGCGACCAGTTTCACTGGTCTCTTCTGGTCAAAATAGATGAAGAAACGCTCTGCTTCTTCGACAGTAACGGGCGAACCACCATGCCCCGTAAAGCTTTCTCCCTGCGTACTGGCGTAACCCGCCGCCAGCTGTTTCCAGACGCCATTTACTTCATTGAACGGGAGTTCTGACGTGACCATGTTTACTCAGCGTGAAACCCGTATCCTCGACCAGGCGCGTGACATTATCAATAGATACTACCAGCGTGGGGCTCAACTATGTTCCCCTGATGATGTACGGCGGTGTGTGATGGTTGAGCTGGCACCGCTTGAACATGAAGAGTTTGGCATCATCCTGCTCGATAATAAGAATCAGCTGCTGCACAAGGAAATTCTGTTCAGGGGTACGTTAAACTCGGTCAGCGTTCACCCCCGTGAAGTTATCAAACGCGTACTGAAACATAACGCCGCCGCAGTCATCCTTGTCCACAACCACCCCAGCGGCGAGCCTGAACCCAGCCGTTGCGATATCAAGTTGACCAAAAAGCTTCAGGAGCTGCTGGAAATGCTGGATGTCCGGTTGCTTGACCACTTTATCGTGGCGGGAACTGAAACGGTGTCAATGGCTGAACGGGGACTGGTGTGATGCTGAAAGTTACCTGGTTTAATGTACGTTATTGCGGGTTACGTTCATGAGCAGGACAGCGTTATGTCAGGTCGTGCCTATGGTGCAAACAACCGTGTTTGATGCGTATATTGGCGGTCTGGCTCCTTCGGGGCGAAGAGGTATCATCAGCCTGTTAAACCGTAGCGCCAGCATACTTAAACGCGGTGTTGATGCAGCAGACTATCCGTGGGAACAACTCAACTACGCCGCCGTCGCTAAAGTACGTGCGGCATTATTGGATGACGGTTACGCCGTGTCGTCGGTCAACATGGCGCTGTCAGCGCTCCGGGGCGTGGCACAGACGGCCTTTAATCTCAATTGTATGAATGCCGAAACGCTGGCCCGTATCAGGTCTGTTAAGCGCGTGAGCGGCGATATCCAGCGTAAGGGAAGGGCGTTAGACAGGCAGGAAATCCAGGCGCTGATTCAGGCCGCTAAACAGCATCCGCAGCATGTACGGCGCTACCGTGATGTCGCTATTGTGCTGACACTCTGCGGAACGGGCCTGCGGGCCGGTGAACTGCTTAAACTTGAGCGCCGGGACTATGACAATGGTGTTCTCACGGTCAGTCAGGGGAAGGGGCGAAAATACCGTGAAATTCATGTGGCGGATGCGGTGGACAAGGCCATACGCATATGGCTGAAAGTCAGCGCAAACGAAGCTGAAAACGCACTGTTCAGCCGTATTCAGCGCAACGGTAAGGTCACCACCCAGCCGCTGACAACAACCGGGTTAATGGGTATCCTGGAGCAGTTGCAACAAACGTCAGGCATTGTCCGTTTTACCCCACATGATATGCGGCGCACCTTCATTACCCGTTTACTGGAGCAGGGCGTAGATATCAACACCGTCCGCCAGCTGGCAGGCCACAGCGACATATCCACCACGACGCGCTATGACTATCGTGATGGTGGCATGAAAGCCAAAGCATCGCAGCGATTGCGGTGCTGGTAAAATGATGGCGTTTATCGGTGATTGGGCCTGAATATATTGAACCTACTTAGCGTTTCTTTTAGTGTTTTTCTCATTTGATTCAATTATTTTTATAACAAGAGCTGTGTCGGAAAACGTTTCAATATCGTCTTTTTTCCACTTTCCTGATTCAACAACTATTTTACCGCTTTTATCATCAAAATACGGTATGCGGGTGCCAGCCTTGTTGAGCTGTCTGGCTATTACATCAGCAGGCTTTCCTTGAAAGTTAGCCTGCCATATCTTGTTATAAGTATTGTATGCCAACTCAGAGTTTTCATGTTCGTAAGCCAAGAGATTATCTATGTAGTACTGGTTAACCAGTTCAGCTATGACCGAGCTTCGTTTCTCTGCGGCATTGTGTTCCTTACGACTTATCGCTGTTTTTTTAGCAATCATCTCCAGTCGCGCTTTGGTCTCTTCCAGCATATGGATGGGTACAATCTTTCCAAACTTTTTTGCTACTAATTCCCTTCTTTTTTTCTGCCTCATTTTGTCGAGGTTCTTTTCCCTTTCTTTTTTCTCCTGCGCTGGTTGCTGCGAAATCATATCGTCATTTGGCATGAGTACATCTCCTGAAATTGAACAAGGATCTTACGAGCTAAATATTCCCAGCTGATTCCATGATTATCACGGTCTACTGGTATCACAATCGGTGTTTTGCATAAGTGATTACTGCAAACACTTCTCCTGGGTAGCAACATCGTGATTATCACGAGAAATAGAATCATCCCATGATAATCACGATTCTTCAATACACAAAAACGACCTTAATTCGTGATTATCACGAAAAAAAGTCTGGTTTGTACGAAAAAATACGGTTTTTGTGGTTGTAAATAGCAGCGCTCCTGAAACAGCTCAAAGGAGCAAAAGCATGAACACCAACCGTATTCTCCGCAAAAAAGAAGTTCTTCATTTAACCGGAATTTCGTCAGCCACGCTCTATAGGCTTATCGAAAAAGGAGATTTTAAGGCAGGGAAAAAATTGACCGGCGATGGTGGACGCGCAGTGGGCTGGGGACTCAATGACGTACTGGAGTGGATTCAGTCACGCGGTATCAACGCGCAAGTCTAAGCGCATGTGTAACCCTCACATAGCCCCCAACGAACCCTATAGAGGGCATAGCAATATCAATGGTACTTCCTCTTGTTGGTGGGCTACTGGCCACCGGGAAAAGATTATGATGAAAACATTTAATAGAGAACGTGTTGATTCACTGGGATACGCCGTATCACTGGAATGCAGTAACGTAGGACAGCAATGTTATGGACATTTCGACAAGATTGCCTGGGTAACTGACCTGTTCGACAAGCATGAAAATCAGGTGATGGTAGATCGCTTATTTCAGCTTGAATCAGACGATACTTATCAGGTCAGGTTTCGCCCCGCAGGCAAGGATGAGTGCGATAGTCTCTACCGCTGGGTAATTGAAATCCGTCTAGCAAACAAGTCTAAACATCACCCAGTTCTACTGATGATCTACTTTGGACCAACAAACAAGAAACGCGGTGCCGTGCGAATGGAATTAAGCCCCCAACACTATCTAGCTGAACAGATAAGCGACTTATTCATTTGGTTGGGGCGCAAAAGCCGTATTGGTAAATATCTGTACCAGGGGTTGCGTAACTCATGGGTCACGACCATCCATTACGCGCTGGATGTGATGGGGATGAAGCTGCATGACTTTCTGATTGGTCTTGCCAAAGTTCATGATGGTGATTTCAATGATCCTTATGGCAAGCAGGAGGGTATGCGGCTAGGGGCTACCACCGTCGTAGCTTCGATATACGAAAAAGTGAACGCCCCTGAGTTAAGCCTTGAAGAACGTCGGGCAACAGCTCAGCTAACACTGGATGAAAGCCAGCATGAGTGTTTTTTACGTCTGGAGCTGCGTCTGTCTCCAGGTAAGCAGAAACTGATGCTGAGTAACCTGTCGCAAATGGAGAATTTGGTGTCACGTTTGGCATTCTATGACCGTAAGCTAATCAGGGATCGCAAGCTGGATCCAGACTTTGCCAAACGGTTGAAACGTATGACTGTCCCCCGTGCTCGTAAAACGTTCCGTCCGGCCAGTGAGTTGAATGGCAGGGCTGTTAGTCCGAGCAAAGAGGCAGCTAAAAAACGAGTAGATAAGGTGATGAAAAGGTATCTGGTGGACTTGTTTGATGCAGAGGCTATCTGGCATAAACTTCCACTGGTTGTCGAGAAGCTGGGTATTTTGGGACAGCCGCAGTATTGGCAACCTGACATCCGTAAAAAATGGCTTAAATCTCGCGGGAAATAAGCGCCATGGCGTTGCGGCAGGGATGCTGCATCCTCATCTGTGAGTTGTTCAACGGCAAGCCTAAAAAGGTCAGGAGAAAATTAAATCTGGGAAATGACCGTCTTTTGACCGTCCAACGTTGTCGGATTTTGCTGTGGCTAACCGTCCAACGTTGTCGGATTTTGCTGTGGCTAACCGGCTAACTACAGGTACGGTTTAACCTGAAATCAGCACCTCGTACAATGGTAGGGCAAAATCGGCGATGGCTTTCCCTGATTCTGACATTGGTAAGTAGCTGCGTTTTTTATCAAAGTTGAGGTTTCAAAAGAAATTAAATTCAGAAAATAACATGTGGCTACAACCGCTGTTGAATATTACCGGGAGAGAGTTACACCGCTTAATAACCGGTAAAGTTTTACGTATCCGCTAATCCCATTCTGGCTAAGCTGATATTTATTCGCTACTTGCCTCTACAGGGTATATACACGTGTCTATTATGCTCTGTATACACTCTATCTCTATATTATGGTATATGTGTCATTACATACTATAGCCATTATCCAGTATCAGCTATCATGAGGCTCCAGCCTCCAATATATCATCTGATAATAACCATCTGAGCCTTGTTGGGTTCACGTAAGGTTTTGAGTAATTCAGTTGTAAATAAATGGGGTCAGAGCATGGTGCTTTGATTTTTATATACAGGTGAATTATGAAGCCATACATTACGCACGACAATATTCTTGTGACAAATTCAACGTTGGATTATTTCAAGAAAGTTGTTTTCAGTGTTCCTTATAATGGTGCGCCAAGCTTAAAGCGTCCATTTTATCGTAATATTGCAGTGTTTCTCCAGCATGTTATATGTGTTGCTACCTGTAGCCGTAAAAACAGGAGAAAAGCAAAGATTAAGGCAAATAATAAATGGTCTTATTCTGTGCCAGTACCATTTGAGCTGGGTAGGGAGAAACTTCCCGGTGTATTTAAGAAAAGTGGGCCGACCCATGAGCGTGCAATGGAGGCGCTGGCAGGTGTGGGAATCATTAAACTAACCGGGTATTCCAATGCTAAAAGTTCATGCCGGGAGTACGCTGTTTCTCAACGTTTTTTGCGTAAGTTGTTTGGCAACGACCGCGAGGCATACCTTAGCCGTAAGGATCGCTACCATTATCTGACTGACATTTTCACCAAGTGTAAAAGTTACTCATTAGATGAACTGATTGGGATTGCCATTGAACGCGGTCAGCATGCTAAACATAAACAGTCTAAACGCGATATCCCAAACGTTGCCTTCAGGGAGCGCGTAGTCGATGTATGGAACAGCCTTGAACCGCTAGAAATCAATCTGGAGGCACTGCTGGATTACTATAACGAGAATCCCACCAAGAAGAACAAAATATTCATTTTCAACTTCCTGTCGCGACTGGCTGAAACAGGTGTGGATCTTGTGAAGGAGTCACCGTTAACGGTTTCTTACAGGCAGTCGTATAAGACTGCGTACATTGGTGGGCGATCCTTTGAGATTGGCACTGGCTTTCAAAGTCTGCCTTCTGGCATGAAGTGGGCGTGTCTGGCACGTGGTGCTAATTATGACATTAAGGGATGTCAGCTCGAGATACTACGACATGAGCTGTTGAGTATTGGCATTTCGGCCGAGTCTCTGAAAGTGCTGGAAACTCAATATATCTGCCGAGTATTGCGTGTCGCTGAGGAGCTGGTGAAGCAATTCAGGTTTTCCAGCGTATTCAATGCCGGGTTCGTTTCATTATCGCTAAAGTCCAGTACCCGACGCCTGTTGAACCGTGGGCTAGGTAAGGCAGAAGCTAAACGAGTGCTGAAACGATGGAAACGCCTTCTGAAAACTTTACGGCTAGATCTGGCTTTACTGCTAGATCATTACGAAAGTACAGCGAAAACCAACCGTTACGGTAAATGTGTTACCAATGCAGTAGGGCAACCCTTCAACATTACTTATAAAGATCTGAAGAAGGGTAAACGTTGGAAGTCAGATGTCATGCGCCGGAAGTTGTTATCGCACATGTTACAGGGGCTGGAAAGTCAGGCTGTGTACGATTATGTTGCCACCCATAAGGGTGTTTGCGCATTGGAGCACGATGGGTTTGTTTCATATGAAGAGGTTACTGACTGGTCCCATCCATACCTTTTAATTGAGAAAAAACATTAAGGGAGCTACTCAGTAAAACTCTGGCTCTTAGATGATGTGCGTAGCTATGAGATAAGGCCAGTCGACGATGATTGAGGGGTAAACGTCAATATTCACTGGCAAAGAGCTAAATCCAGTCCAACTTTAAAACAGTGTTGCCAACTGAAATGAGGGCATTCAACTCGCATAGTTGAATGTCGGTTCTTGACAGTAAGAGCCGACATAGAGTTACGTAGGACGAAAATGATGATTAATCGACTTTCGACCACACCCTCATTGCAGCATTTCCCAACAACTCACCCCGGGAAAAGATCTTATCCTCATCCCATTTATCCAGAATTATCAATGGTATGTTCAAGCGTAGGCTAGTATGGGTAATAAGACCATCCCGTTTCTTAAGAAATGCAGAGTGTTGGACCGAACGATTTACGCTGAGGTTAAGCAAGGTCAGATTTCCCAGTGTAGCGATCGCTTGTTGCCGCTTCCAGACAAGCAGTTGCTCGTGTGTTAGCTCTGCACCGGCCAAAACAATCTGATTCACCGCAGTAGCGTCTGAATCTGTCACGGTATGTCCGTCTTCAAGAGGCCAATGCAGAAACCAGTTTTGAGGCATTAGATGATCAATATCGAGACTGGAGAGATTTGGAACCACCGGCTCCTCAGTCTTCACCTGACGGCGAAGTTCTCCCTCAAGTTCGGTCAGCATTGAGCGAATCTTCTGTGCATCGAGCCTGCCTGGGTAAAGTCGTGCAGTAGTACAGGCATTAAGAAACTCTGAGTCAGTGGGCCAACGTGCGGCTTCACCATTAAGGCTATTAAGGGTGCTGCGCAACTCAGCACTGGAAATGCTGGTTTTAGCCAAATGACGCAAAACATTCATAAACACGTTGTTATAGTTCTTTGGAGTCAGGCCACACACCGCTCTTCTCACTACAAACGAGACAAGATCGTTGTACATGGCGGCTTTTTCAGTATCAGGAATGCTAGCGACTGAGATGAGTAACGCAAGAGGATAAATCGTGGTCATGTCATAGGCGGCGATGCGACGACCAAAGCATGCAATAGGAGTTGTGCCCACTCCACCAATCAGTTCTTTATATTGCAAAGCATATCGATTGAGAAGTTCGACCTGCTGATCAGCTCGGCGTGATGACGATTCCTTGCCTACATAGTCACGATACTCATTGTAAAGGCGAGACAGGTCTACTTCACGTTGCTTTTCTGCTTGTAGCGTGGAGTGAATTAGCCACTCTAAACGAGGTTTGTTGATGCGACCACGGCGTTGTTTTTCTGTCCAGTACGGGTTTTCGAACGGTTTCCAATCATTTTCATACAATGCAGCGGCATCAACATTATCATGCTCTGCACGCATAAAAATATAGTTACGGATAAGATCCGTCGCATGAAGCTCAGCCCCACGGCCATTCAATGTCTCAAAAATGATTTGAGCGTCATCCTCTGCCTCAAGAGATATACTGACCAGTTTCAGGTCTGTTAGGACAGCTTCAATCAGCGCGATAGCATTTTCTTGTAAGGAGTGACCTTCCGCGCTAATCCATTTAATAAAGGCATGACTAAAGAACCATAACGCCTCCAGTGAAGGAGGATGGTTAAAATGCTTACGCAGTGTGCCATGTAACGTGAAGCTATCAGGGAATACCTTGCGGAGATCATCAACATGGTCAACGTTAAGGCTTTGAATAAAATGAGATTGATCACGAAATGTCGGCCATAACTTAAAGCGTTCAACCTCTTTATTTCGCATTGTTGCTTCGTTTGTATTTTTCAGACACGGCAATACAAGCATTTCTAAATCGGAAAGATCAATTGCACGAAGAGCCAGTCGGATAGACGCAAGAATGTATTGAAGGGTAGTTAATCGTTGCTGACCATCAATGATATGCAGGGTATCAACACCCAGCAAACCGCTCTTAGTTTGTGGTTCAAGTACCACTGCACCAAGGAAATGGGGGGTTGGTTTTATACCTGATAAACGGGCCTGTGCTTTTTCGGTGATATCCTCCAGTAAGGCGGACCACTGATTTCGTTGTGTCCATACGTATGCACGTTGGTAGAAGGGAACGCAGTATTGGCGGCGATCCTGAAAGATTTGCTGGACATTTAGCGTCTCGGATTTCATGGTTTACCTATATCTTGAATAGTACAAAATTGAATCGGTTAAATTGGTTGTTGACCACGACTCTAACATTTCAGATGTTGCCATTCGCCTTGATATCACAACGCACAGTCTTTATGCCTGGAGGTAAAGTTCGGCGCTGATTCTTCTGCTAACAAAGTCCGTTCAGACGCCCTACAAGAGAGCTTAGGGCTTCAGGAGGAGTTGAGCGGGTTAGGGACAAACGGGACATATTAAAAAAGCTGCGGCGTACTTCGCGAAACTATCCTACAGACGAACGCCTTTATCCATCGCAATAAACGTGTAGGGATGTACGGCGGCTCTGTAGGGGAGTAGGGGCTGGATGCGCATCCGGATGATTTTATGCATCTTTTCAGTAGTCAGATTCATGCCGCATAATTCTGACCTGAAGCTATCGCTGGGAATGTAAGCACCTCGACTGCTTTTTGAAGATCAGGAATTATGGGCATGATCTGACAAATTGTGTATGTCACTACCCCCAAAAAATATCAGATTATATCGCGAGTATTATCGTTGCGAGTTAAGCGCAACAAATTTACTCGGGCAGCTAACAGGGAAGGTGTAACATAGACGCTAATCAAACAGGCATTGTTGCCAGCCGTTCTGGGATTGTGGAGCGCAGCATGGCCTGAGACGCGATAAAAACCAAAAACAGGAAACATGATGAAATTCACAGAAGATACACGGGTAAAAATCCCCGTCATCCTCCACCTGATACGGTTGGGATACCACTACCTGTCCTTGAAAGAACAAGTTTGGGACAAAGAAACTAACATTTTCCCTAACCTCTTCACCGCTGCGATTGGCAGAATAAACCCCGGGATCGCACCCGATGATATCGGACGGCTGTTAAAAGATCTCACGCTGCTTCTCGACAACGACGACTTGGGTCGCGCCTTCTTCGAAAAACTTAGCGACCGTTCTGGCATCAAACTGATTGACTTCGATAACTTCAACAACAACAGTTTCCATGTCGTCACCGAACTGACCTGTGAAAACGGCGATGAAGAGTTCCGCCCTGACATCACGCTCCTGATTAACGGCATGCCGTTAATTTTTATTGAAGTGAAAAAGCCTAACAACCGCGAAGGCATCTTTGCAGAGCGCAACCGCATCAACGAGCGCTTTAAGAACCCCAAATTCAAGCGCTTCGCCAATATCACCCAGTTCATGATCTTCTCCAACAACATGGAGTATGACGACAGCGATCCGGAGCCGGTCCAAGGGGCATTCTACGCTAGCAGTTCTTACAGTAACCCGGTATTCAACTACTTCCGCGAAGAAGAACTTTTCAACCTGACCAATTTACTAAAAACACTGTCAGAAGAAACAGAAATCGCGGTTCTGAAAGATAACAATCTTGAAGTAATCCGCACTAACCCGGAATATCAGACCAACAAAGATCACAACCGACCAACTAACCGTCTCTGCACCGCGCTGTTGAGCCGGGATCGGCTGGCATTTATCCTGCGCTATGCGCTAGTGTACGTCGCTGAACAAGGCGGTATCCAGAAACACATCATGCGCTATCCGCAGCTCTTCGCCACCAAAGCAATTGAGCGCAAACTTAACGCTGGCGTGAAAAAAGGCATCATCTGGCACACCCAGGGCAGCGGAAAAACCGCGCTGGCTTATTACAACGTGCGCTCCCTGACAGATTACTTCCAGAATCAGCAGGTGATCCCTAAGTTCTACTTTATTGTTGATCGTTTGGATCTGCTCCAGCAGGCGCAGCGCGAATTTACTGCCCGTAACTTAATCGTTCACCTTATCGACTCACGCGAAGCTTTCACGCGTGACATCAAGGCGTCACAGGCTCTACATAACCATCATGGCAGAGCGGAAATCACCGTCGTCAACATCCAGAAATTCCGCGATGACCCGGACGTCGTCACCACCAAAGACTACGACATCAACATCCAGCGAGTTTACTTCCTCGATGAAGTCCACCGCAGCTACAACCCCAAAGGGAGCTTCCTGGCAAACTTAAGCCAGTCGGACACCAACGCCATCAAAATTGGCCTGACCGGTACGCCTCTGCTGGGAACGGACTACAACTCCCGCGATCTCTTCGGCGACTACATACACAAATATTACTACAACGCCTCCATTGCCGATGGCTACACGCTGCGCCTGATTCGCGAAGAAATCGCCACCAACTACCGGATGGTCCTGCAACAGGCGCTAAAAGATGTGGAAGTCAGAATGGGCGATGTGGATCGCAAATACATCTATGCTCATCCCAGTTTCGTCAAACCGATGCTGAACTACATCGTTACCGACTTTGCTAAAAGCAGGGGCGCGCTGAATGATGACACCATCGGAGGCATGGTGATTTGCGACAGCTCTGAACAGGCCAAACAGATGTTTGAGTTATTCAACACTGACTTCGCCGAATCGCCCACCGTCGCCGATGAATTAACAGAAGAAATGCCTGTATTACAGGCCGCAGAACCCGCTGCCGTTTACCAGAGCCACGCCAGAGAAACGCGGAAAATCAAACGCGCCGCTTTAATCCTGCACGACGTCGGCAGTAAGCAGGAACGCAAAGAGTGGGTGGAGCAATTCAAGGCGGGGGAAATTGACCTGCTGTTCGTCTACAACATGCTGCTTACCGGCTTTGACGCTAAACGGCTGAAAAAACTTTATCTTGGTCGCGTGATCAGAAAGCATAACCTGCTCCAGGCACTCACTCGCGTCAACCGTACATATAACCACTTCCGCTACGGCTACGTGGTGGACTTTGCCGACATTCGCCAGGAATTTGACGCCACCAACAAAGCCTACTTTGAAGAGCTACAGGCTGAACTGGGCGACGAAATGGAGCACTACTCCCGCTTGTTTAAATCGGCGGAAGAGATCAGTGAAGAAATCGAACACATCAAAGACGTTCTGTTCAGCTTCGATACAGAAAATGCAGAAATCTTCACAGACCAGATAAACCAGATCCAGGACCGGGAAACCGCGCTGGCGCTGAAAAACGCGTTGGCCGACGCCCGCAGCCTTTACAACCTGATCCGCCTCCAGGGCAACACTGAATTTCTCCAGTCGTTGGATTTCAACAAACTCAATATCCTCTACCGCGAAGCCAGCCACCGTCTCGACCTACTCAACCTGAAAGCGGATCTGGAACAGGGCGTAGATCTCTCCGGCCTGTTGAACCGGGCGCTGGAAGAAGTAATTTTCGAATTCCATAAAGTGGGCGAAGAAGAGCTGGTACTGGCCGATGAACTGAAAGAGACGCTGCGGCGTACCCGCGAAGCGTTGGCTGCCAACTTCGACCAGCAGGACCCGCAGTTCGTCAGCCTGAAAGACGAACTGGAGCGCCTGTTCAAGAAAAAGAAACTCAGCGAAGTCTCGCAGGAAGAAATGGTTGCGAATATCGGCACACTCAATAGAATTCATGACCGCATCAAAGAGCTGAACCGCCAGAACAACCTGCTGCGCCAGAAATACCGGGGCGATGTGAAATACGCGCGTACTCACAAACGCCTGCGCGAGCGCGGCGGCCTTAGTGATCCAGAGCGCAAAATCTTCGAAGCACTGCTCGGTGTCAAGCAGGATGCGGATGGAAAAGTGCTGAATAACAGCCAGATACTAAACAATGAAAGCTACTTTGAACGCCAGATCGTGTCATGCGTGCTGGAACACTTTGAAAACCAGCAGAAGATCACCCTCAGCGCGAAAGCTGCTGGCGACATCAACCGCCTGATTGTGGCGGAATACCTGAACGAATTTAATACCGGAGCACGTACGTGGTAGAACTGGAATTTAGAGACAAAACCAAAACCCTGATCGACAGCCTGAAAAGCATCTGTGCGAACTACGGTCTGGGCAACGACGGTAACGAATTCAAAATCATCACTCAGGCATTTCTGTACAAATTCCTGAACGACAAATTTGCCTTTGAAGCTAAAAAGGTGGATAAAAGCATCGCCAGCGCCGAAAAATGGGAAGTCGCGCTCAATCAGATGAGCGAAGAACAGCGGGACAAGCTGCAACTGAAGATGAGCGCCGACACCGCGCGTCTGAAGCCGCATCACTTCATTCAGTATTTATACAACCGTCAAAATGAGGCCAATTTCGCTACCACCTTTGACGACACCCTGATGGACATCGCCGCCACCAACAATGACATCTTCGCGGTCAAAACCGACGGCGGCGCGAAAGTGGTGCTGTTTGAACGCCTCAGCCAGTACATCGCCGACGAATCAAAGCGCGACGACTTCTGCCGCGCCATCATCAACAAACTGGCCGATTTCAGCTTCGAGCGCATCTTCACGCAGAAATTCGACTTCTATGCCACAATCTTTGAATATCTAATCAAAGATTATAACAGCAACTCCGGCGGCAAATACGCTGAATACTACACGCCTCACGCAGTGGCGCGCATCATGGCGGAAATTTTGGTGCCGAAAGCGCAGCAGGGTGTCGTGCGTGACGTAAGCTGCTACGACCCTTCAGCCGGTTCCGGTACGCTGCTGATGAACGTGGCGCACGCCATCGGTGAAGATCGTTGTAGTATCTTTGCGCAGGACATCTCGCAGAAATCCTCCAGCCTGCTGCGCCTGAACCTGATCCTCAACAATCTGGTGCATTCGATTCCCAACGTTATCCAGGGCAACACCATTCTGCATCCGTTCCATAAAGACGGCAGCGCACTGAAACGCTTTGACTACATCGTCTCCAACCCGCCGTTTAAGATGGATTTCAGCGACTTCCGCGACACGCTGGACAGCAAGGAAAACCAGCAACGCTTCTTTGCCGGGATACCGAAAATCAAAGCCAAAGCCAGGGACAAAATGGAGATTTACCAGCTGTTCCTGCAACACATTATTTTCTCACTGAAGCAAGGCGGCAAGGCGGCGGTCGTAGTGCCGACCGGGTTTATAACGGCGCAGTCGGGCATTGATAAAGGCATTCGCGAACATCTGGTGAAAAATAAGATGCTGGCAGGTGTAGTCTCCATGCCGTCGAATATCTTCGCCACCACTGGCACCAATGTCTCGATACTGTTTATTGACGCCAGCAACAAAGAGAAAGTAGTGCTGATCGACGCCTCTAACTTAGGCGAGAAAGTCAAAGATGGCAAAAACCAGAAAACGGTGCTGTCCGAAGAAGAAGAGCAGCGCATCTGCGAAGTGTTCAACAATAAATGGAGTGAAGAGGATTTCTCGGTGGTGATCAGCTATGACGAGATCGCCGCGAAGAATTACTCGTTCAGCGCCGGGCAGTATTTTGATGTGAAAATTGAATACACCGATATGACGCCGGAACAGTTTGCCGCGAAGATGAAGGGGTTTACGGAGAATCTTGGAGTTTTATTCAACCAGTCGCGAGAGCTGGAAGAGGAAATTAAGAAGCAGATGGCTGGATTAAATTACCATGGTTAAAAATATTGGTGATGCCTGTAATATTCGCACAGGTAAACTTGATGCAAATCGGGCAGTGAAAAATGGTGATTATCCATTTTTTACGTGCGCTGAGTTCCCAGAGAAAATCGATCACTATGCATTTGATGGTGATGTGGTACTTATCGCTGGTAATAATGCAAGAGGTAATTTTCACGTAAGTAGGTATCAAGGGAAGTTTAATGCATATCAACGAACCTACGTGCTTACAGCTAAACCTGGTTATGATATTGATTATATTTATTATGCTTTAAAGCTTGAACTAAAGCGGTTGCGAGAAAAAGCGCAGGGGTCGCAAACAAAGTTTCTGACTATGCCGATTTTGACCAGCATTTCATTACGAGATCTTGTTGAATCTGAACAGTCGACAGTTTCAAAAGTATTAAAGATACTGGATAAAAAAATCGCTCTCAACAATCGCATCAACGCCGAACTGGAAACGATGGCTAAAACGCTGTACGACTACTGGTTTGTGCAGTTTGATTTCCCTGATTCCAACGGAAAACCGTATAAAACCTCCGGTGGGAAGATGGTGTATAACGCCACGCTGAAACGTGAAATTCCGGCGGGCTGGTGCACAATACGGTTAAATGAGTTATTGCAAAATCGTGCTGATTCCATCGTTTCTATCGCAATTGACGGTAATGTACCTTATACGCCCATAGATGTATTGCCAATGAAGAAAATGAGTTATGGTGATGCTTACTCTTCGGAACGAGCCAATACAAGCCTTATAAAATATAGAAGAGATGATATACTTATTGGTGCTATGAGGGTTTATTTTCATCGAGTGTGCATTGCACCATTCGATGGTGTTACTAGAACGACTACACTTGTTCTAAGGCCAAAAAAAAAGGATTTTCTCCCTTATATTTACCAAGTATGTAATGAAGAGAACACGATTAACATAGCAGTAAAATTATCTGTTGGCACACAACAGCCTTATGTTAATTGGGAGAATTCTTTGGAGAATTTAAAAGTAGCCTACCCTGAAGATGACTCTTTGATACAAAAATACTCTTCTGCGATAGGTGGCATCGTCAAAGAGGTCATCTCTCGTGAAAAGGAGAGTACGAAATTGAGAGAACTTCGCGATTGGCTCCTCCCTCTGCTTATGAACGGGCAGGTCACGGTCAAATAATCCCCGGCGTATTTTCCGAGGCGCAGTACAGATCTGGATTGCGCCTCGCTTGCCGTAACAAAATTGCTTTGCATCTTTTTTCCTAAGGTGTCCAGGATGATTCGCTTTTACCCTTTAACAAGGCATTGAGTGAGTTCCTGCGAGGCTTGGGTGAATTAGCCTGGAAATTTTGGTATAGTGCTAACTTGATGACTGTTCGATCAGATTTTGCTTTCAGGAGTAACTATGAGCAACAACAAAAAAACTCAGGCAAGCTACGCTATGCCATCTCGTGATGACATCATTCGCTCGGTAGCAACATCTACGGCTGTTGAAACAGGGCAGTCCTCCGAGAAGATCGAGGCTTCCCTTAAAGCTACGCGCAAAAAATTCGCCCATTTACGTCTTGCGGTTTAAAACCTTTTTAATGCTTTTCTGACCCAGTGTTTCATCGGCTCGTAGTCCATCGACATACCTGCATGGATAGCCGAGATGTACTGGGATTTGTTTTGCTCCCAGCTTTGATAATCCAGCGATTTGTATCCTCCCTGAACGGCCATCACGTCGGCTAGCAGTCGCGACAGGCGTCCGTTTCCCTCTCTGAATGGATGGATAAGTATCAGCTCGACGTGGGTGATGGCGATAGTGGTGATAAGTTGTTCTTCGTTCATGCCGCTACACGGTGTGTATTGAGCCAGATATTTGCTGTCGAATTCGTTCAGCAGTTTTGGCAACTGCGCTGAAGGGGCAAACATAAAGCCGCCTTTGCTGATATTGACCGCTCTTTCTTGTCCAGCCCACTCGTAGATGTTACCTAACCAGCGGCGGTGCCAGCTTTTTAGCAGGGCTACGCTTAGCTGCCCTTCCGGGAACTGTTCTTCAAAAACGGACTGGTAGAGTTGTTCTAACAGGACAAGTTCCGCTTCATCCATCTCCTCGGAAGCAGTGATACCCAGTTTATTAGCCAAAACCTGCTCGCCAGAGTCTTTCTCATACTGGCCTTCATTACTGGATACATGGTATCGGCTCATGGAGATGCCCTGTGTTGTTAGAGGGGAGAAAAACAGAGGGATTATAATGCTGGATGAGGACAGCAAACAATAATCGTAAAATCAGACACTTAAATAAGTGTAGGTTAAAGTATAGCTTTTATAATCTAGTGGAAATAAACCGTTATTAATCAGTGTTATCACACCAATGCATCATCGGCGTGTGGGCATCCAGGTTTACATTATTTGTCATAGACTTAATCTTTTTAATCCATTTTTCGACGCGATGGGTTTAAGGATTTTTTCTGTTGCGTATCTTAGCCCAGCGGGCAAGAAGCTGTCACAACTAAAACTGGAAAGCATCGCGCAAAGCTGACATGTAACATGCCCCTCATTTGCAGAGCGTAGCGTTTTGTGAATTTGAGCATGTCGATATGGCGTATTAATACCTTTTTTATTTTTTATGAGAATAATAATAACAGGCATGATAATCATAAAATTGTGCCGTTATATTAATGCGATTGTTGTCAGGTGATATTAATAATAACAACTGCATAAAATGAATTAAGTGTGGCGATGAATGTTTTACTCCTCTGCTAGGGTGATGGCTGTTCCCGGATGACCTTATTAATACGGGATTTTTCACACTGTTTACCCATCTTTGCGGAGAAGTATTATGCAATTGCAATTCAAATTAAACATGACCAACGATGCGTGGTATCCCACTCTCGATTTGAATGAAATTAAATCAACGTCAGGCAGCGCGGTTGATATTAAAGAAAAGTTAGTGATCGTATTTTCAGCACCGGGAAAAATCACTGCCGGTGATATTAACGTCGAAACTAATCCGTGGAAACCACTCGGTATTAAGGTGGAATCAACAGACGTCGGCGGCGGAATTTTCGATGTCAAAGTGATCGTCGAACCGACTGACGGTCAGCCTGTCGGCGACGCTATTCAGAAAATCCATATGGGGCTGAACGTCTCTTCTGCCGATTCGCCTGCCTGGTCTGATTTCCGTGAAACCTTTGCGCTGGCCGCAGACGAAGAGCCGGGTGTGACCGGTGAGCTGTCAGTCAGTTGCCCGCCGCTGCCCGCCGGATTAAAAAATACCGCAGTCGAACTGCGTCTGGTACGCGGCGACAAGACTCTGCGTGTTTTGCCGGGGTTTGGTCACGTGTCTACCTTCTCCGTCAACGCCGGGAATTACACTATCATTGCGACAGATTTAAGCACGGATGACGGCACGATCCGTGTTCCTGTTAATATTGGTCAGGCAGAAATCACCATTGATAAAGGCCGCACCACGTCGCTGGCCATCACCTTCGGCGCAGTGGACCGCAGTACGACCATTGATGTTGCCCTGAATTTCTCAGGTCTTGCCGGTTTACGCGATGAAGAACTGACGCTGATTTGCAGCGAGAATGGCACGGATAAACTGAGCCTGCCGGTGCGTTCCGGCCAGCAATATCGTCTGGAACATTTACCTGTTTCAGGCCGGTTTGAAATCCGCCTCGCCGATTTACGTCTGAACAATGTTCATTATCTGTTTGATGATTACGACGGTCAGTTCGACGGTCAGTATCACAGCATTAATTACACCCAGGCACAGGTCAGCCAGCGTGGCGATTCACAGTCCAATGCGGCGAAGCTGACGGTCAGTGTGAAGGCAGACGCTGCGGTCAGTAAATCCCTGACCCTGCGACTGACGGACAATTCCGTTCCGCCACGTCAGTATCGCTTTGATGCGATTGCTGCGCAAAATGGCAACATTGAGCAGGCGGTTCTGGTTGCGCCGGGTGCTTATACCGTGGTTTCCGACACCTTTATTCTCGATGGCGTCGTGCATTACGTGGATGTCAGCCCTCAGCCTTTACTGGTCAGCGCAAATGCACCGGCACAGCTGAATGTGGCGGTAGTGAAAGGGGCGAATCTGCGCGTGAAAGGTTTCCCTGAGTACCTCACCTTTGGTGCCTGCGCCAATATGGTACCGACTAACGTGGATGATTTTGCCGCGGCGCGCGTCTCTTCAATTTTCAAATATTCCGGTGATGACGGTATGGGCGATGCGGGCGATTATCTGTCGCCGTCTAAAGAACCGACGCTGCAAATTATTAAAATGGCGCGGGACGTCTCCGCCAAACTGAATGAACCCGTGCTGCCGCTGATGGTGTCTTATACCTGTAACTTATCACTGGGCGATGTCACGAATATTATTGCCGATCCGGTTCGCCATAAATTCAGTTTCGCCAACTTTATTCAGTCGCTGCAAATGTCGCAGTCCCAGAAGGATGCCGAACATCCGGTGCCAGCCGGATATATTGTCAATCCGGATTATCTCGGCGAATGCCAGAAATACGGTTTCCTGCCGACGTATGAAATTCCGGTGCGTCAGCCTCTGACCGAAGCACTGGCCCATCACAACGTCAATGTGCAGGTTCCTGCGGGCATTACCAATACCCTGAAAGGTTATATTCGTGCGGTGAACTGGCTGACGCGCGTGGTTGCGCCAGACGTTGTACTCGGCTGGCAGGTCAATCTGTGGGGCGTGGCGGGTTCGCAGTGGGTTTACAAAGATTTCGTCTATGACGATGTGTTTGATGCCGCTGACCTGCAACATAAAAAAATGACAGTTGATCCGTTCACTGCGGGCAGACTGACGGCGCAATATGCGTTGCTGGTCGGCGTGTTTGATGACATCGAGTATATCCGTGCAGACGGTTCGCCTGATGTGGCGAAGGGCGCTGATTTTATGGCGGCAGACCGTTACGAAGCCGATGACTTCACTATCCGTTCGTATGCCAATGGTTATTGTTATTCTCCATACGAATGGGAACGCACCTTTGATTTCTGCGCTTCATTAAGCCGTCACCTGCGTCAACCGGTTCTGCCATGGCAGGTTCCGGCCAGCCATCTGCCGACGTCTGCTGATGATGTGAATGCCGATTTCAACACCCAGAACTGGGGCAGCGGCGGCAGCTATCTGATGGGGCATTCTGAAATCGGGACCTCGGTGGATGCAATCCATGAACGCCTGCTGGCGCTGAAATTCGATGCGGCTTATGCATCAATGATGGGTAACGACACCCGCGAACTGTTCTCACGTCATTCATGGGAGCTGTCCACGCCGAAGTATCTGGATTTCCCGTCACGCGGTATTTTCCATGTCCACTTAGGTGGCGGTGCGACGACCGGTGTGATAAGCGGTGTGGGCGATGCCAGCAGCTGGATGCGCAACAAACTGAAAGCCTATCGTGATAATCCGGTGAAATTTGAGGAAAGCAGTGCGCTGAAGTCAGGCAGCCAGTGGCGTGCTAAGACGCCGACGGTGAAGTAACCACGCAGTACTTTTAACGCGGGCGGGTCCGGTACAGCGGGCCCGCCACTTCCGGTGCCGGTGACAGTTTTTAGCTGTTGAACCGGTTTTTTTTTACCACAAGGCGAAGCCTGCGGGCTATCCGCTGTCACCGTTAATCCTTCGGGATATTGTACCGGGTGAAAATGTAACTAAGCCGTTAAGCTACATGAACAGAAATGTACACAGAATCCTCCCGGAAGCGTAAAATGACGCGGCTGCACGGGTTTTTTATCGGATTAAAGGTGTGCATTAGCAGCAGCAACTCTTCAGTGGTTCCCGTTTTCCGTTTCGGAATGAAGGGTTGAGATTTGATGAGTTTACAGGTATTCCCGCTGTTTTCTTTATCCCCGGATCCGCCTCCTTCCTGACATTAAAAGCCCTGCTAAAATTCAATAAGTAATCTCTCTGATCCTTTGGGATTTTGCCGTGTTGAACATTTTCCTAACCCGTTGGCGAGGCTACCTAGTGCGTAAAGCAATTATTGTTGATGACCATCCTTTCATTCTGGCAACGGTCAGGATGCTGGTCATCAATGCTGGATTTCAGGTTGTCGCTGAGTGTGACAACGGTATTGAGGCCTTACAGCAATGCGAGTCACTGCAACCTGATTTGCTGGTGCTGGATTTAGGCATTCCCGGACTGGGCGGACTGGAGGTGATCCGCCACTTACGCGAGCGTAAAAACGCCTGCAAAATCGTCGTGCTGACCTCCCAAAACAGCGAGCAGTTCACCTTGCCCTGCATCCAGGCGGGAGCGTCCGGTTATGTGTCGAAGAACGATAACCTTTCGATGCTAACGGACGTCATCAATGCCGTGATGTCGGGTTATTCATTATTTCCGCAAGTCTCTGCCGCCACCGGCGAAACGACGGCAGCGGGGACGGAGAAACTGGCCCGTCTGTCGCACCGTGAAATGCTGGTGATGAAATACCTCATCAATGGCCTGAGTAACAAAGAAATCGCTGAAACATTGTCACTGAGCGAGAAGACCATCAGCACCTATAAAACCCGGTTATACACCAAGTTAAATGTCAGCAATTTACTCGAACTGGCTGACGTCGCCAGCCATTATGAGAATACGTAAATGCGCCTTTTGGGCTGGTTAATCTTAAGCGTATTGCTCTGCACACAGGCAATGGCTGCCGCAGTTTATACCGCCACGCTCCACGGGCAATATAAAGGCCCTGCCCCGGTTGTTTCACTCAGCAGCGCACAGCAGAAGTGGTTGCAGCAGAAAGGGCAGCTCACGATGGGGATTACCGAACCGGGCTACCCGCCTTTCGATATCATCAATTTTGAAAATGATTATATTGGTATCACCGCCGACTATGCTTCACTGATCTCCACCGCGCTGCACCTCCCGGTGACGGTGAAAGTTTTTGGCTCACGTCAGGAGGCGATGGCGGCGCTGGCGCGCAATGAACTCGACTTTCTCGGCACATCGAATGGCTTCGATCAGATAGACAAAAACCTCGTGTTATCTGAGGCTTATGCTGAAGACAATCCGGTCTTCGCCAGACGTTCTGACATTCCTGTGCGGCACAGTGAAAATCTGAACGGCGTCTCAGTGGCGATGGTGTACAACTATTTGCCTTCTCAGTGGATACTTGAAGCCTATCCCGACATTAAGCTGAAAATGTATCCCTCCAACTTCAGTGCGATGGGGTCAGTCTCCTTCGGGCAAAACGATCTTTTTCTTGGCGATAACATCAGTGCTGAATTTCTTTCGGGGCGACGAGTGTTCAATAACATCACCATTGAACGCAGGGCCACCCTGCCAAAGACCCAGTTCGCTTTTGCGCTAAACCACGAGAATAAAACTCTTTTATCGCTATTGAATGCGGTCATTCAGGCCGTCACTCCCGAACAGCGGCAGAAGATCCTCAATCACTGGGGGGTTAAGCCGCAGATGATTGATAAAGACAATACGGTTCTTTTCGATGAAAAAGAGCTGGCGTGGCGCGATAACCATCGGGTTTTACGGGTTGCCCTTGAAGATACCAATGAGCCTTACTCATTTTTTGCCGCAGGTGGCGAACCTTACGGGATCAATGCGGATGTACTGAAAGAAGTGGCGAAAATCAGCGGGTTCCGGCTGGTCTGGCATAAGGTCGGGAACGGTGCTCAGGCAAGAGAATTGCTGGAGCACGGTGATGTCGATCTTGCGGTGTCGGTCACCGATAACCTGCAACCGCCGCCGCCGGGCATCCGTTATTCCCCCACTTTTTATCGTGACAGCTACGTGGTTTCCAGCCGCTTAGACAGCAATATCAATATTGACGACATCGGGGATAAACCTTTACGGGTCGCGGTAGTGGACAAAGATCCCATCCTGAAAGTGATTAAAAATGAGTATCCGCAAATGGTGCCGGTGATCAATGAAGACGCCATAGCCGCTTTTCGTATGCTCAGGGCGAAAAAGGTCGACATCGTGGTGGTTTCACTGGCGGAGTCGGTGTTCATGATTGATAACTTCTACAAAAACCGGTTCAAAATCGACTCCGTGTTTACCAATCAGTCACTGCGTCTGAGCATTGCCATGGCTGATAACAGGCCAGAATTGCTGGCAATTATCACTAAGGCACTGTCCTCTATCCCGCCGGCAAGAATGAGCGAACTGGGCAATCACTGGCGCGGTCAGACGGTCATCGAGCGAAACTTCTGGAATAAAGAACGCCAGCAACTTCTGTACGGACTCCTGTTGCTGGTTGTTTTCCTCATCATCCTGCTGGGTTGGGTTTACTGGCTGCGTAACCTGATAAAGCAGCGGGATAAGGCCGAATCAAAGCTTAACGATCAGCTGACTTTCATGCGGGACCTGATTGATGGAACGCCGCTGCCTATCTATGTGCGTGACTGCAACGGTAAATTGCTCTTGTGCAATACCAGCTACTATCAGCAACTGAATATTCCAGAGAATACCGTGCTGGGTAAAACGGTCTTTGATATGCAGAATGTGCAGGATATGAACGGAGGATGGGCCGAGGAACTCGAAGAAACCTATCTGCAGGTGATCGAAACGGGAGAAAGCATTATCAGTGACCGGATCCTGCGGCTCGCCCAAAATGATTACCGCATTATTCACCACTGGATCATGCCTTACCGGACCGGAAAGGGTGAGATTATCGGCGTCATCGGCGGCTGGTATGACATCAGCGAACGTCACAAAAGTATGGAGCGTTTGCAGACCGATAAAGATCAGGCCGTGCAGGCCAGCGAAGCAAAATCAACCTTCCTGACCACCATGAGCCACGAAATCCGCACGCCGATGAACGTCATTATCGGGATGCTGGAACTGGCGGTGAAAAAAGCCGATGCAGGCATTGTTGATAAATACTCCCTGAATATTGCGTCGGGTGAAGCCCAGGGTTTACTGGCGCTGATTGGGGATATTCTCGATATTGAACGTGCTGAAAGCGGCTACCTTTCGCTGAACCTGCAACCGGAAAATATCGGTCAGCTCATCTCCTCCCTGTGCCGGTTATTCGAAGCGCTGGCCAGACGTAAGGGTCTGGAATTCAGTTTAGACATCGCCGGAACGCTGGATTATGGCGTACTGATAGATCCTCTGAGATTTAAACAGATCATCTCCAACCTGCTCAGCAATGCGCTGAAATTCACCGAACAGGGCAAAATCACTGTCAGTGCGGCTGCCCATGTGGAAAGCGCAGAGCGCCTGCGACTGACAATAACGATTACCGATACCGGTATCGGAATTTCAAACGAAGACTGTCAGAAACTTTTCTCCCGCTTCTCACGTGCGTCCAATAATAAACTGTCCTCTCAGCAAAGCTCGGGGCTGGGTCTGCTCATCTGCAAAACGTTAAGCGAAATGATGGGCGGGACGCTGACGCTTAAAAGCCAGCCAGGACAGGGCACTTCGGCGGTCGTGATATTGCCATTGCAGCGCAGTGCGCTGCCACAATCAGAAAGCCTGCCAGCGACGGTCACAGACATTCAGGCATCGCGGCGGGTGCTGATTGTCGATGATTACGCGGCCAACCGGGAAGTGCTGACGTTCCAGCTGAACTCACTGGGTCATCATGTGACGGCAGCCGCTGACGGCAGCGAAGGGCTGGCGGCGTGGCGGCGTGGAGATGTCGACTTCGTGATCACTGACTGCAGTATGCCGGTGATGGATGGCTATGAACTGACCCGCCGGATACGTCAGGAAGAAAGCACACAGAATAGATTGCCGGTAAAAATAATCGGCTTAACGGCAAACGCCGTCAATGAAGAACGGCAGAAATGCCTCGATGCCGGTATGGATAAGTGTCTGTTTAAACCCGTGACACTGGCGATGCTGGCCGCGCTTTTTGAGACTCAAATTGAACCCGAAGACGTACCGTCTGATGATGAAAATGAGGTGGATTTAAGCGGGCTGGTCGCGCTGACCAATAACGATCCCGGTAAACTTCATCCTCTTTTACAGACGTTTATTTCCGGTATTCAGCAGGACACACAACAACTTCAGGGCGCGTCGGCCTCCGGCGATAGTCAGACGCTGGCGGCCATTGCTCACCGCATCCGCGGTGGCGCTGAGATGATCAACGCGCAGGCCGTCATTGATGCCTGCGATACGTTGGAAATTGTGAGCGAGAACGAGGAAAACTGCGACGATGCCGTCAGTGAGTTGCTCGCCGCCCTTGAAACCTTGTCTGCCAGACTGAAAAGGCACATGAGTTAAAACGGCGGCTGCGGATTTATGCCGTCAGCAACCGGCGCAGTGAACTTCTGTGTTTTTCATCCAGCCCGTCAGCCATTTCCCACTGCGTGTTTTCTGCTGCGCGGGTCAGCAGGGCGACCAGCCAGTCGAAAATGTATCGGGCATTACCCTGTATCACGTCATCGCCGAGGCTATCCGGACGCATTCCGGCACTGGCCTGCGCAGCAGGCGCAAAAATCGGTGCGCCCTTATTAATGCGGCTCTGCGGGCGCTGCCCGGCATCCGCCAGGTCGTAACCCAGCCAGCTGACAAAATCATTGACGACATTCCCCGCCTGAGTGACAGCCAGTGCGGCATCGCCATGTTGCTGTGCAAGCGTCGTTTCCAGCGTATCAGCCAGTCCGAGGCGATAAGCCGTGGTGATCAGCGTGTCGCACAGCGTCTGAAGCTGAGTGGCGTCCAGCCCGGCGGCACCGGCAGTGGCCTGATTATGGCCAAGCTGAGTCACATGATTCACCCACAGGGCGAAAACGTCTGCCGCAAAGCTGTCCTGCTGATGTGCTGTATCGGGAGCGGTGTCAGCGTCGTCAAACAAATCGACACTCATCATCAGCGCTGCAGGCTGCCCGGTATTTTTCTGCTGCTGTTGCTGCCAGCACTGATAAAGCGCGTCGCGTGGCAACATCAGCCGGTCAATCAGGTCACCTTGTTTTGCCGCCTGAGATTGCAGGGCGCGGATCATCATTTCAGTACGCTGGCCCGGTTGTTCATTTTCCGGCGAGATAAAGCGGCGGAACTGCGCGGCAATCCGCTGATGCAGACTCTCCTGCAAGGCGCGAAGCCGGTCCTCTCTCGATACGCCGTTGACTGCCGCCGACAGCCATTCGATCAGACATGCGATATCGCGCTGATCGAGGGCCTGTAATGTACCCCAGCGTTTTCCCGATTGCGTGATGTAACGCTGCACGGCGGCGTCGGTGTGATTGCCACGGGTAAAGCGCAGGTCGAAAGGCGTGATCGCCCAGACCAGACGCGGAAGCGCGCTCTGTGTCTGAGGCTGAGTTTCCTCCACCCAACTTTCCAGCATACGTGCCACCGGGCTCAGACTCTGGCTTTCGGCGACGGCGTTGCAGATAAGCACCGTATCGGGTTGCAGGCATTCCTGATAGCGGGGGAGCTGCCCGGCGGGGATGTCCAGAATATCGACGCCGGTCAGTGAAGAAGGCTGGCTCAGTGTGAAAGTGATTTCGGCACACAGGCTGACCAGATCCTGTTGCGGGAGGCTCATACGTGTCAGCGTATTTCCATCACGCAGCGGACAGACAATCACGTCGTTATTCAGCTCTGCGGTATTTTCCGCTGCGGGAACCAGGAAACCGGGGTTTGGCAGCAGCATATTGTCGACGACCAGACTGAGCGGGGCCAGAACCTGAGTCACTCCGCCTAAATTCTGCAACCTGCGTGCCTGCTGCTGCCACTGCGAACTCAGTGCCGGGTGTTCTCCCCACAGGGTGGAAAGCAATATTGCCCGGTCGGCCAGATCCAGCCAGGGAACCAGTTCAGCCATCTGCCAGACCAGCGCATCATCCAGATGATACGTGCTTCGAACCGACTGATGATAACAGCGGACGACCGATGAAAATTGTCCGCAGGTCATGCCCGGAATTTCACGCGGCTGGCGGCGCAGTTTCAGTTCAGCCAGTCTGGCAGTGATGGCGCTGCGGGACAGAATGCGCGGCTGGCGGGAAGCCTGATACTGGCGAATCAGCCGCTGTGCCAGTTCACTTTCACAAAACAGCGTCAGCAGCAGCGGAAAGTTTTCCACTCCGGGTGTCACGACCTCGGTGAAACGAACCGCCATCGAAGGCGGGAGATTATCGGGATTAATATGGCGCAGATAATCGAGCGTGTTTTCACCCAGCTGCACATAAACCTCGTCACTCCCTCCGGCGGCAATCATTTTTAGCATGTGGTGTTTACCGGCAACGGAGCTGCCGTAAAACCCCAGCGTCAGCGGTGCATCGTTCAGAGAAACGATCTGTTGCTGGCGCTGCTGCAATTGCATTAACCGCGCCAGCAGGCCGTCCGCTTCCCGATCCAGACGCGGGGAATGCGCACGGGCATCGTTTACCCATTCAGTGAGTTGATTAAGCATGGCGTCTGACTGGCTCATTTTAGGTATACGTTCCCGCTGTCGATCCAATAGTGATTTTCGCCGTTATAACTGCTGGCGAGCGTGTTCAGTTTCAGGCTTACCGCCCCTTCCGGCAGCGGACTGCCGTCCTGCATTGTGGCGTGCGCCAGAGAGAAGCCGCCGTTTTGCTGATCATATTGCAGCCGCACCTGCAAAATGCCGTCTCCCGCAATACGTTTTGCCAGTGCCGGCGTGTTGATTTTCAGCTGATACAGCGGTGTCGCCGGCCAGCGTGTATCAGCCAGCTGGCGGAACCCCAGACAAATATCGCCACGCACCGGGAAACTCAGGTTTTCATCCAGCCGCGCGGTCGGGCAGTCAAGATCCACCTGCGCATACCAGACGTTTTCTGCATTCAGGGTCTGATTACCCTCTAACACGCCCAGATAGCGGATGGTGGAATAAGCCTGTATATCGGCGGTTTTAAAGTTGAAACCCGGCAGGCGTAAATCCATCGCCAGACTGCAAAGCATCGCACCCAGCGCCGCGGTGGATTTTGGATTCACCACCCGACCCTGCTGACCGAAAGGGAAGCGTTCGTGGATCTGATAACTGTCCAGCCAGACAATACGGTTAACCGGCACCGGCTGCTGATAACGCAGTAACGCCTGAACACCCGGAAAACAGGAAGGGCGACCGGTAACCAGCAGGACATCACAGCAGTAATGGTTGATCACTTCGCACAACGCCTGAAGCGGCGCCGTCAGGCTGAAGCGCCCGGTGAGCAGGGCTTCTTTGAGCGATGCCAGTTCCACCAGCAGCGGGACGTCCAGCACATCGAAAGGCTGCGCATCTGCGGGCAGCAGCGGCTGGATGGTCTGATGGATATAATTGATCACATTCTGCGTCGGCTGGCGGGGGATCAGCTCACCGAACCGGCCTTCAAACAGCGCGCTGTTATCATGCGGATCGCTGTTTTCCCAGCTGGCGAGAATGGCGTGACCGAGAGGAATAAACAGCTGCAATGTGACCTGCTGGCGCAGCGTGGCGCGACTTCCGTCGAGGGCGGCATCGCCGAACAGCTTATTCATGACGCGCGCGGCATCAGTCACTCCGGCTTTT
This sequence comes from Rahnella variigena, assembly GCF_003610915.1. Classification (NCBI taxonomy): domain Bacteria; kingdom Pseudomonadati; phylum Pseudomonadota; class Gammaproteobacteria; order Enterobacterales; family Yersiniaceae; genus Rahnella; species Rahnella variigena. Next base: position 4,717,357 of record NZ_NSDJ01000001.1, on the reverse strand, counting down.
TGCAGGGTATTTTCCAGTGCCGGAAGAATGCAGTGGCGGATCACGTCCAGCAGAATGTCGTCCCCGGCAATTTTGAACCCTTCACGGAACAGCAGATTTGGCGTGATTTTGACATTGCTTCCCGCGCCGTCGTCGAGCTGATACTGGGTGATCGCCATATCCGTGGTGCCGCCGCCGATATCCACAGACGCCACACGCAGGGTGCGTCCCTGCGGTTCATCACTGGCAAGCTGCCGGTCAGGGCGCGCAAGGCTTTGGAAAAACACCTCCGCATGACCGGCATAATTATTGATGACTTCGTTATACAACCAGACCAGCTGGCCACAGGTGGCTTCGTCCCATTCCATTTGTACTTTTGGTAAAGGAACCACGGTGGCGCGGCTGCCGGAACCGGGCAGCATATCGTCATCTTTGGGCTGCCAGCCGAGGGATTTCCAGACCAGTTTTACCGCTTCCTGCACCCGCTGGCGGAAAATCTCCCGCTCCTGTTTGGGCATGGCAGAAGGCAGCGTCAGGACGATATCGCGCAGCTGGCGCGGTGCGTGAGTCAGCCCCATGCTCTGACGGTGGCCGACGCTGTTGATTTGCGCCAGTGCCTGAGCCAGCAGCTCACACAGCATGATCGTCATCAGCGAACTGCGGCTGTAGTTGGGCGAAAACACCGGCAGACGTTCATCCGGTGGCAGGCTGTACAAGGGCTGCCCGTCATCATTCATCAGATTCATCAGCGGTAACGCGATGGCACGAGGCTCACGCGGCGTTTTACCCGTCAGCTGACTGAAGCGCCACGCCTGATCCGAGGGGGCATCATCCCACAGATAACGGCGCGGGCTGGAAATCCCGCTGGCACCTTCGGTTCCCAGACGGCGCGTTGCCAGCAGGCGCGCTTCATCGCCCACGCGGGCAAAAGACGGCCAGACGAACGCCTCATCGCGGCCACTTTCCATTGAAAAATGGTGTTTGCCAAATTTGGCTTCGTTGAATTCCAGACGGCTGGTAAACAGCGGTTCGCTGATGAGTTGCGGCTCCGTCAGTGAGCGGATTTGCAGCTCGGCGCTTTGCTGTAATCCGGCATTTTTCGGACCATGATCTTCAAGGATCACGCCGCAGGTATGCGTGTTGCCCACATCAAGGATCAAGTCCACCGGAACCGGCGCATTGCTCAGGGTTTCCGTGACGATCTGAACTTCCGGGATCTCAAGCTGGGTACCAAGCATTTCGAGAATATTGAGGAAGTGTGCCTGATACTCGAAGGCTTTCATGGCGTTACTGATATCACCCGCGCTGCGCTTTTCCTGATTGGTGGCATAGTGAACAAACACTTCACGCAACCAGCCATCGACCCAGGTTTCATCCAGAAACTCACTGATTTCATGATTGTGCCACGCCAGTGCAAAGCGGCTGCCGTCGCGTACATCACGGGTGGTGAGAGCCAGCTGTGCGGTGGCGCTGTCATCGGCATGAACTTTGGTGTCGAAAGCAATACACAAACGCAGGGTGTTACCGGCTTCATCCGGCGCAGGCAGGCGTTTAATCTGCACGCGCGCCCAGTTCGCAGGGCTGTTGGTGAATACGCGCGGCGGACTAAAACGCATAAAAGGCAGCGGCAGCCAGACGTTGTCCATCACCTGCAAAGAATGTTCCAGAGAAACCGTCATCTCCGGGCGGACAAGTTCCGGCTCGCCGCCGTTTTCAGCGGGCAGGGTGAAGCGCTCAGACAACGTATCGTAGCTGAGACGCAGCAGCGGGCCATTGACGCTGTGACGCACAAAGCGACCCGCGTGCGGGCTTGCGCCCACCGGATTCAGGCCGAAATCCAGAAACTGCACGCTGCTGTTCTGGATGAGGGTAACGGCCGGTTTGAAGTCGATAAGAGTTGCCAGCATGAATTATTTACCCACTCTCAAAAGCGTCATCGGAACGACGGTGTTGTCTTCATAACGGCCGGTACATTGGGCCGCGCCACTGAGCGGTTGTCTGCAGGTGATTTCCGGCACCTGATAACGGGTGTCATCGCTGCATTTCGCTTTGGTGCGGCTCTTAATCAGCAAATTGCCTGACTGCATCAGTCCGAGATAAACGTCGGCTTTACAGACAATATTGTTGTTGCGGGTAATGCTGATGGTGCCTTCACTATTTTTGATCTGATAACGCAGACCCGGCGGGGTGCTGGTCAGCGGATTATTGACGTTGATGCTCGCCTTCCAGCGACCATTCATAAAGGCTGTGGATCCCGCTTTAACCTCATCAGCGGGCAGCACCAGTGCATTTTTATCAATGACCGGTTCCTCTACTTTTTCCACAACAGGCTCTTTCACTGACTCTTCTTTCACCGCTGGCGCAGGCGGCGCAACCACGACGGCAGGCTGAACCGGAAGGTGAGCAGACAGCGGGATTTTTGGCGTTTCGGCCACCGGTTCTGACGCCGTTTCGGCGATAGTTGCAGGCACGTTGTTTTCCGTGGATCCGGCGCGGTAAGGCGTCACCACCAGCGACGGCATCATGGCGGCGATGTACGGCCAGGCGACTGGCAGGCCGATAAACAGGATGCCCACAAAGGCAATCTTCAGCATCAGTCTGCGCCACAGCGGTCTGGTTTTTTGGGGCAGTGCGGCGGGCTCAGCCTGCACGGTGGCAGCAGGTTCTGACGGCGGTGCAGAAGGCGATGAGAGCGTAACGACGACTGGCTGCGGATCAGCAAATTTTTCTTCTTCAGGCTCAGGCGCGGGCAGCGGATCGGAAGCCTCAATAACCAGCGGCTTATTGATTACAGGCGTACTGATTTCAGGCTTTTCAGCGTCCTGTTTTTCAGCCACCTGCGCAATAACCGGTTCGTGTTCCGTGGCGATTTCTGCCACCACAGGTGGCGCGATCTCGCGCAGGCACTCGAGGGGATCATCCTGTTGCGGGTGGTTGAGGCGGGTAAATCCCCAGAATGTGATCACCGGTCTATCGTCGACCAGATAGACATGCTGACTGGCGGGAAACTGCACCACCCTGGCCAGCAGTGAGCCAAATAACCGGACGGCGGTTTTTTCAGCCAGCAGGCAGCTTTTACTCAGCGCACTGGCGCTGGTCAGGCAATTTTCCAGATACCGCAGGGCCTGTTCGCGTTGCTTATCGCTGGCGTAAGCCCACTGAGTGACGGTGCCTTCATACGGCGCGTACCAGTCCACTTTATCTTCGGCTTCATTGTGCTGGGGGATCGCCAGGCAATCGAGGAGGATCTGTTGTTTACGCAGACGTAATGTTTCGCGAATTTGTATCGCGCTTTCAAATATTGTCTGGCCGTTTTCACCGAGCGCATTGTAATCGTCCAGATATCCACTGCGCAGTATTAGATTTGCCACTTCACACCCTGTTTAAAATTCCGCATATTTTTACGCTGGCTATTTTAACGGCTTTCGGGATGAAATAATGATAAACAGATTGGCCGAAGAACGAACAGAAGTGACGCTTATTAAGGAGATGGAAAATACAAAAAAAAGCTTCCCGCGACAGGAAGCTAAAATAGACAACAGAGTGGTTTTTTAGATTTTTTATTTAGGGGACATAAGTTGTTAGTTTGTTAATGCTATTAATAATCCCGTTACACGCTGATATTATAAACCTTTCCTGATACAGGCGTCGCAGACTGACCTTCCTGACCATAAAGTGAGGTGGGTGTGCCAGCATCATTTACCAGTTTTTTAATGCTTTCAGTTTTCTGAATATGCATTTCAAGCAAGTCATAAATCTTTTTATTGAGCTCGTTAGAGGTAGTGACTTTCCTGGTGATATTTTTCCACAGCAATGCAAATCTTGCGTTCTGATGATAAGGCGCAGAAAGATGTAACGGCTTTTCAATTTGCTTACGCAGGTCATCATAATGACTGATCGTCGCCAGCAACTGACTTTTGCTGTCAGATACAATTTGCAGGGAAACAGGATTAATCTGCGTCCGCCTTAATTGGTTTGCTTCTTCGACAAGAATAGCCTCCAGTTCACCCAGAGAATCTTGAATTTTTAGCAGAACCGAACGTAAGTTTTCCATTTTCATTAATGTCTTATCAGAACTTATGAGAGTTGAAAGATGTCTTCGACCAGCGCATTGGCAATCTGGTCAGTATCAAGTTGTAATTCACCGGCATCCATGGCTGCGCGAATTTTTGCAAGACGGTCGTAGTCAACATCCTGTGAGCTGTCTGTCTGAATGGCCTGAGTCACTTTACTCAGCTTAATTTGCGTACCTGAGGTTTCGCTGGCTGCAACCGGTGCCGCGCTGATATCCGCGGCTTTCGGACGCATTTTTAAATCCTGCTGTTGCACATTCACAGCGGGTACTGAAAGAGGTTGAATTGTCCGGTCGATGCTCATGGTGTTCCTCTACATTCGTTGTTCTGGTGACCTCACGGTATATCTAAAATATCGGTGGCTGCCAAAATAACTAAAGCTATTCTTTTAAATTAATATGCACTTTTCCGTCCGGGGTCACCGTACCGGTCACAATTTGCCCTGAACGTGTGCTCAGTCTCACCGGCTGGCCTGCTGCGGCGCTGTCCAGCGCCTTGGCTTTTATGCGGATCTGAAACCCTTCACCGGTGGCTAACACGTCCACTTCCTGGCCGGAAACCACAGACCAGCCTTTGCGGAGCTGATTTTCCACCACCGGCTGGCCTTTATTGATAGTGCGCGTGGCGGTCTGGCCGACAATGCTCTCCCGGTCGAAAATCAGCCCAGCGGGGAGTCTGTCCAGCGATCCGCTGCGCGGCTCAATATCATTCGCATCAATCACGCTGCCGGGTTTAATCCCGTGACGAGCCGTCCACCAGGTTCCCTGCGCCTGCACTGAAATCTGAATAAATTTACGTTTGTTTCCGCACTGCGCAATGATGCTTTTATTCCCGGTCAGACGCCGGTTGTTGCCTGCTACGGATAATTCCGGCGTAGCGCAAAGGGATGACAGTTGTTCAGCGGGCGTCAGAATCTTTATGGTGCGGGTAATGGCGCTGTCCGACGGTCTTTCATTATGGCTATTCACCAGCGCAGTAATGTGTGTTTTAAGCGTCTCAACAGACGGCGTAGCGGCAATGGCATCAAAAGCGGATAAATAAAATATAAGGCTTAATAATGAAATTGCCGCAGTATAAAGAGGGCGGGGGAAAAACATGATGTGTACTGACCTTATATTATATAACGCAGGGCGGATCCCTTTTCCAACAACTTTTGACGGCTCAAAGTATAAGCCAGAAATTGCGTTTATTAACGTGTTAAATGCGCGAATTTGTGATGCCAATTTAATGGATTGCTTTGTGAAAATAAGCACGAAAAATCCATCCCGCTAAATGCGCTTATTTTTGTCATATCATCACAGTATAAAATTGAATCATTCGCCAATAGAATGTATGAGTTAATTTTCATAAGGCAGAGGGTTGTTTCTTCATGCTTGATAAACTCGATAATGCGCTACGTTTCCAGCAGGAAGCGCTGGGCTTACTGACTCAACGTCAGAATATATTGGCTTCTAACATTGCTAATGCCGATACGCCGGGATATTTAGCCCGGGATATTGATTTCTCTGAACAGTTAAAAAGTGCGGTGGAAAGAAATACGCCGGCACAGGGTCCTCTGACCTTGTCATTAACGTCAGGATCGCATATTCCCGCTGTGGCACCAGCAATAGATAACGGACAGCTGCTTTATCGTATTCCCGATCAGCCAAGTGCTGATGGAAATACTGTTGATATGGATCGTGAGCGTATCAGTTTTGCTGATAACAACATGAAATATCAGACCAGCCTGACCGTTTTGGGTGGGCAAATTAAAGGCATGATGAGTGTCATTGGCCAGGGTTAATTATTGTCATGTCTACGATGAGTATTTTTGATATTTCAGGTTCCGCTATGGCGGCCCAGTCTAAACGTCTGAACGTCAGCGCCAGCAATATGGCCAACGCCGACAGCGTCGTCGGGCCGGATGGTCAGCCTTACCGCGCCCGTCAGGTGGTATTTCAGGTGAACAGTGCGCCGGGTCAGGAAATTGGCGGCGTTCGCGTCAGCGATGTGGTGGAAAGTAATGAGCCGGATCGTCTGGTGTATGAGCCGTCAAATCCGCTGGCGGATGCTAAGGGTTATGTCCGCATGCCCAATGTGAATGTGGTTAATGAAATGGTGAACACGATTTCTGCCTCCCGCAGTTATCAGGCCAACGTTGAAGTGATGAACACGGCCAAATCGATGATGTTGAAAACATTAACGCTGGGCCAATAAGGGACAACGCCATGGCTGTTTCACCGGTAATGAATAATGGTTCATCTTCCCCGACGTCGACAGGCACGGGCAGCAGCGCGGCTGACCTGTCGCAGAGTTTCATGGAACTTCTGGTTGCGCAGATGCAGAACCAGGATCCCACTAATCCGATGGATAACAACCAGCTGACCTCTCAGCTGGCGCAATTTAACACCGCCGCGGGCGTCGAGAAGCTTAACAGCACCCTGGGTGACGTGGGTCTGATCGTCAACAGCATGCAACAGATGAACGCCGCGCAATGGGTCGGACGCACCGTGTATATCGAAGGCGATTCGACCGTTTCCAACAAAGAAGGCGGGAATAAAGATTTCGGCTTCAGCCTCGATTCGGATGCCGACAAGGTGACCGTCACCCTGACGGATGAGCAGGGCAACGCCTATACCGCGGATGTGAAAGGGGCAAAAGCCGGTCCCAATAAGTATTCACTGGACGATCTGGATAACTTTAAGCCCTCCGATCCGACCGTTGATGAGACCAGCATCTTTAAGGTGACTTTCACCGCCTCCAACGAAAACGGCAGTGTGCCAAAAGTCACGTCACTGAAAAAAGGCACCGTTGAAAGTGTGTCCTTCACCAATGGCGGCGCTCAGCTCCAGCTGGGGCTGGACGGAACCGCGCCGATTGGCAAAGTGTATTTGATTGAGTGATCAGGTCTTCATATTTCATTTATTAGTGTTCAGGAAGAATAACAATGAGTTTTTCACAAGGTCTCAGCGGATTAACCGCAGCTTCTCAGGCCCTCGATGTGGTCGGTAATAACATTGCGAACTCCCAGACAGTGGGCTTCAAATCCGGCTCCATTGCGTTTGCTGATGTCTTTGCCGGTTCTCAAATCGGTATGGGTGTACAGGTTTCCTCAGTAAACCAGAACTTCAGCGATGGCGTACTCGGGATGGGCAACAGTGATCTGGATATGGGTATCCAGGGCAACGGTTTCTTCCGTCTGGCCAGTGAATCCGGCAGCATTTTCTACAGCCGTAACGGACAGTTCAAACAGGACGAAAACGGTTATATCGTCAACAACCAGGGCATGTTCCTGACCGGTTATCAGGCCACCGGAAACCCGCCAGCCATTCAGCCGGGTGCGGCTGTCGGCCCGATTCAGATCCCAAATGGTCAGATGCCCGCGCGCGCTTCTGACGCCGGTACCCTGAAAGGCAACCTGGATTCGGGCAGCAAGGTCATCGATCAGACCGCTAACCCGTTCGACCCTGCGGATAATAAAAGCTACAACTCCGTCACTCAGCTGGATGCCTACGACAGCCTCGGTAACAAGCACACCATTAACGTGTATTACGTCAAAACCGGTGACAACGAATGGAAAGCCTATTCCAGTGATACCACCTCGCCAAATCTGAATGATCAGGGTGAGCCGGTCTATCAGGAACTCGGTTTATCTTTCGATACCGCAGGTCAGCTGACCACCAACCCGGCGAAATTAAGCATTCAGGGTGCCGGTTATAACGGCGGCGCACCGCTGAATTTCGATCTGGATATGGACGGAATGACCCAGCAGGCGTCGGATACGGACATGGGCAGCCCGACCACCACCGGTTACGCGCCGGGTATGATGAACGGCTATATGGTCGGTGATAACGGTCAGGTGATTGCAAGCTACAGCAACGGTCAGTCACAGCTGATCGGTCAGGTGGTGCTGTCAAACTTCACCAACCCGGGCGGTCTGACGTCCAAAGGTGACAACACCTGGGCAGAAACGCCGGAATCCGGTCAGCCTTCTACCGGCGTGGCCGGTACCGGGAATCTGGGTAACCTGCTGGGTAACCGCCTTGAGTCTTCCAACGTGGATCTGAGCAAAGAGATGGTCAACATGATCGTCTATCAGCGCAACTATCAGTCCAACTCGCAGACCATCAAAACCCAGTCTGAACTCCTTCAGATCCTGGCTAATCTGGGCTAAAGGCTGCTGCTATGGATCGCGCAATATATACCGCCATGGGCGCGGCAAATGCCGCCCTCAACCGTCAGGCCGTCACGTCAAATAACCTGGCGAATGCCACCACGACCGGATTTCGGGCACAGCTCGCGGCTTTCCGCGCCGTGCCGGTAAATGGTCCGTCCGTCGCCACCCGTACGCTGGTGACGGAATCCACGCCTTACCACGACGATTCGATGGGCGCCATCAACCAGACCGGACGCAATCTCGACGTTGCCCTGCCACAAAATGGCTGGCTGGCGGTCGCCTTGCCGGACGGCACTGAGGCTTACACCCGCGCGGGCAATATTGCCGTCGACAGCGAAGGTCTGCTGAGCATCAGAGGAATGCCGGTTCTCGGCGACGGTGGCCAGATTAACGTGCCACCGCAGTCTGAGCTGACCATTGCGCCGGACGGGACGATCACCGCACTCGGTGCCGGTGATGAACCGACCGCGCTGGCGCAGGTGGGCAGGCTGAAGATGGTGAATTCACCCCTTCAGGATCTGACGCACGGCGATGACGGGTTGTTCCATATCTCTCCACAATCGCCAAACGCCGGGCTGGCTCAGCTCCCTGCGGATCCTGATTTACAGCTGATCCCGGGCGCGCTGGAAAGCAGCAACGTCAATCCCGCCAAATCGATGGTGGACATGATTGCGACCGCGCGCGGCTTTGATATGAACATGAAAGTCATCAGTGCAGTGGATGACAATGAAAAGAAAGCTAACCAGCTACTGAGCATGGGCTAAGAGGAAATTCAGCATGATCCGTTCTTTATGGATTGCCAAAACAGGTCTTGAAGCACAACAGACCAACATGGATGTCATCTCCAATAACCTGGCAAACGTGAGCACCAACGGTTTCAAACGCCAGCGTGCGGTGTTTGAAGATTTGCTTTATCAGACCCTGCGCCAGCCCGGTGCTCAGTCTTCCGAGCAGACCACCATTCCTTCCGGTTTGCAGTTAGGTACCGGTGTTCGTCCCGTGGCGACCGAGCGTATTCACAGCCAGGGTAGCCTGACGCAAACCAATAACAGTAAGGATGTGGCGATCGAAGGTCACGGGTTCTTCCAGGTGCTGTTGCCCGATGGCACCACCGGTTACAGCCGCGACGGGTCATTCCAGTTTGATCAGAACGGTCAGCTGGTCACCGCCAGCGGGTATCAGGTTCAGCCTGCGATCACCATTCCGCAAGATGCTGACACCCTGACCGTCGGCAAGGACGGCATCGTGAGCGTCACCGTACCGGGACAGACTGCGCCGCAACAGGTCGGGCAGCTGACGTTAAGCACGTTCATCAATGATTCCGGTCTGGAAAGTATCGGTGAAAACCTTTACCGCGAAACCCAGGCTTCCGGCGCGCCGAATGAAACAACGCCCGGTCTGAACGGGGGCGGCACCCTGAAACAGGGCTATGTCGAAACCTCAAACGTTAACGTGGCGGAAGAGCTGGTCAACATGATCCAGACTCAGCGAGCCTACGAAATTAACAGTAAAGCCGTTTCAACGTCCGACCAGATGTTGCAACGCCTCACACAACTTTAAATCTGTTTAAACCTGAATCCTGTTTAAACCTGACTCCTGTTTAAGCCTGAATCGTTTTTAAACCTTAATCGTATTTAGAAGCCTCAAAGCACCCATACGCCCGGCCTCTGTCCTGCAGACGGGGGCCGCTTTATGGCTGCTTAAGCCTGTAGTGGATGAAATGAAAAACCAGCTTTCTTCTCTGTATCCCGTCCTGTTGCCGAACCGCACACGTGCCGCCAGCCAGCTGATCGTGGCCGGTGCGCTGACGTTGCTTCTGACGGGATGCGCTTATCTTCCTCACAAACCTTTAGTCGATGGCGTCACGACCGCCAGTCCGGCGGCGGCAGCCACCACTACCGCTAACGGGTCTGTATTTCAAACCGGGCAGGCGATGAGCTACGGCTATCAGCCGATGTTTGAAGACCGCAGACCCCGCAACGTGGGCGACACGCTGACCATTGTGCTGCAGGAAAATGTCAGCGCCAGCAAAAGTTCTTCGGCCAATGCCAACCGTGGCGGATCCACCGACCTTTCTGTTGATGCTGTGCCCAGTATGCTGGCCGGTTTACTGGGCGGTGACCGCGCAGCGACCTCGATCAGTGGCAAAAATGATTTCTCCGGCAAAGGCGGCGCTGCGGCGAAAAACACCTTCAGCGGCACGATCACCGTCACCGTTCAGCAACTGCTGGAAAACGGCAACCTGAAAGTCGTGGGCGAGAAGCAAATCGCCATCAATCAGGGAACGGAGTTCATCCGTTTCTCCGGTGTGGTTAACCCGCGAACCATCAGCAGCAGTAACACGGTTATCTCCACTCAGGTGGCGGACGCCCGCATCGAATATGTCGGTAACGGCTACATCAACGAAGCGCAACAGATGGGCTGGTTGCAGCGTCTGTTCCTGAATTTATCCCCTTATTAATGGTTAACAGACGACAGTTATGAAAACTTCATTTCTCTCGCTGTGCCTGACACTGTTCTGTGGCCTGATTTTCATCATGCCGCAGAATGTACAGGCAGAGCGTATTCGCGATTTAACGTCGATTCAGGGTATTCGCAGCAATTCCCTGATGGGTTACGGGCTGGTGGTCGGCCTTGACGGCACCGGCGACCAGACCATGCAAACGCCTTTCACCACCCAAAGCCTGAGCAATATGTTGTCCCAGCTGGGGATCACCGTGCCCGCAGGTACCAACATGCAGCTGAAAAATGTGGCGGCTGTGATGGTGACCACTGATTTGCCTCCTTTCGCACGTCCGGGCGAGAAAATCGATGTGGTGGTGTCTTCGCTGGGTAACGCGAAAAGCCTGCGTGGCGGCACATTATTAATGACGCCACTCAAGGGTGTAGATAACCAAATTTATGCGCTGGCGCAGGGGAATTTACTGGTCTCCGGTGCGGGGGCGCAAAGCGGGGGCAGCCGTGTGCAGACCAATCAGCTTAACGGCGCGCGCATCAGCGGCGGCGCCACGGTAGAACGTGAAGTGCCGGCCAGTTTTGCTCAGGAAAATACGCTGCGCCTGCAACTTAATGATGATGATTTCACCGTCGCCCAGCAGATCAGTGATGAGATTAACCGCCGTTTCGGGGGTTCAACCGCCGTCGCGGAAGACTCGCGCACCGTGAAGTTGTTTGCCCCGTCCGGCAGTGCCGCCAAAGTGCGCTTCCTGGCCGATGTGCAGAACATCCCGATCCGTATCGGCATTATGGATGCCAAAGTGATCGTCAACTCCCGCACCGGTTCGGTGGTGATGAACCGCCATGTGACGCTGGACGCTTGTGCGGTGGCGCAGGGTGATCTGACTGTCGAAGTCTCGCGCACCAATCAGGTCAGTCAGCCGGATACACCTTTCGGCGGCGGTCAGACGGTGGTGACACCGAATACGCAGATCTCCGTACGTGAGCAAAATGGTTCGCTGCAACGGGTGAACACCAGTGCTGATCTCAATAACGTGGTCCGTGCGCTGAACAGCCTGGGCGCGACGCCTAACGATCTGATGTCGATTTTGCAGTCGATGAAAAGTGCCGGTTGTCTGCGTGCCAAACTGGAGACCAACTGATGAGCAGCTCACCGCTGACTTCCGGGGCGGCGTTTGATGTCCGCGGCCTTGATGCCCTGAAGCGCGAAGTTAAAAGTAATTCGCAAGAAGGGATCAAAGCGGCGGCTAAGCAGATGGAAGGCATGTTTATCCAGATGATGCTTAAAAGTATGCGCGACGCCTCTTTTAAGGATGGCCTGCTGAACAGCCAGCAGTCGGACATGTTCACCTCCATGTATGACCAGCAGATCTCTCAGGACATTGCCTCGCAAAGCAAAATGGGGTTTGCCGACCTGATGGTCAGACAAATGGGGGGAGAAGTGACGCCGGTGACGAATACACCCGGTGTTGCTCCGGCACCTTATGTGCTCAACGGCGGCGGGTATGCGTCCCGCGTCCCGCTGAGCCGGTCTGAGCAGATGACATCTGAAAGCCTGAGCGCGGCGCAATATTCCCGGGGAACAGAGAAAAACAGCCACTTTATTTCCCGGATGCTTGAACCCGCAATAGCGGCGGCAAAGAAAAGTGGTATTCCGCATCAGCTGATTATTGCCCAGGCGGCGCTGGAGTCAGGCTGGGGAAATAAAGAAATTACCACAACAAATGGTAAACCAAGTCATAACTTATTCGGAATAAAAGCCACGCCGGACTGGAAAGGTGAATCGACAGAAATAACCACCACCGAGTTTGTCAACGGCACGGCGCAAAAGGTCAAAGCCGCATTTCGCGTATATCCGTCTTATTCTGAAGCGCTGGCCGATTACACGTCTCTTCTGACGAATAATCCACGTTATCAAAATGTTGCGCGTTCCGGCTCACCGGAAAGGGCGGCGCACGCCCTGCAGTCAGGCGGATATGCCACCGATCCGGCGTATGCGAAAAAATTGATCAACATCATTAATCAGGTGAAAGGAAATATCAGTCAGGGCGTGAATGCCTATAAAACCGATCTTTCTTCAATTTTTTAGCTTTCGGCGTTTTAGTTTATTTTCGAAGTACCGATAGATTAAACAGGTGCGAATTTTCCTAGAGAATAATTCTGGACAAAGGCGCTAACAACTTTAGCCAAGAACACAATGTTGGTGATTTATGAATCTTTTTAATCTGGCTCAGAGCGGGCTCAGCTCAGCACAGGCAGCGATGAATGTCGTGGGCAACAATATGAACAATGCCTTAACGCCAGGCTACAGCCGACAGAGTATTATTCTGGGCGAAGCGGGCGGCAGAACCACCGGTTCCGGCTACTTCGGTTACGGGGTTCAGGTGAATGGCGTTCAGCGCGCTTATAACGGATTTGTGAATAACCAGCTGCGCGGCGCGTACACAGAATCATCAAGCCAGGTCGGGCGTTATCAGCAGCTGACCCAGATTGATAATATGCTGGGTGATGACACCAGCAACATCTCCACATCGCTGAACAGCATCTTTAAATCGCTTGAGGAAATGAGCGCCGATCCGGTCAGTCAGGCTGCGCGTCAGGGAGCTTTATCCCAGTTCAAGGCGATTTCTTACCAGTTCAATACCAAGAGCAATACCCTCAACGGGCTGGAAAAAAGCACCAACACCCAAATTTCTCAGAGTGTTTCTGACATCAACGCCGATGCCAAACAGCTCGCAAAACTCAATGACGAAATCGCCAAGATCCACGGACGCACCGGCGATCTTCCGGCTGATCTGCTCGATCAGCGCGATGCATTGTTAGAACGCCTGAGCACGCAGGTGGGCATCAAGGTCAACGAAAACACCACCACGGGTCGTGTGGACGTGACGCTGTCCAACGGTATGCCGCTGGTGAACGGCAACCGCTCTTACGCGCTTGAAGCGTCGGTTTCCGCTGAAGATCCTTCCAAAACGGTTGTGGCTTACGTCGATGCTTCAGGCAACAAAATGCTGCTTGATGAAGACAAAATGAGCGGCGGCAAGCTGGGCGGATTATTTAAATTCCGCAATGAAGATCTGGTCGAAGCCCGTAACCAGCTGAACCAGCTGGCTTTGCAAATGGCTAACCGCTTCAACGAGGTCAATGCCGCAGGGTTCGATCTCGACGGCAATCCGGGCGGTAACATCTTCAATATTGCTGACCCGACCGCACTGGCAAACCGTGGAAATACCGGCGACAGCTCGCTGGACGTGTCCTTCTCCGATATCAGCAAAGTGAAGTCAGAGGATTACACCTTAACCTTCAAAGGCCCGAACGATACCGACTGGGAAGTGACCACGGCAGATGGCAGAACCATCAACCCGACTGTCGGCACTAACGGCGAACTGGAGTTTGAAGGGGTGTCCATCAAACCGCAGGGAACGCCTCAGCCGGGTGACAGTTTCGTGATGAACCCGACAGCGGGCGCGGCCGGAAAGCTCAGCGTGGCTATTACCAAAGGCGACCAGATCGCAGCATCGAGTAAAAGCGGCGAAGAGAGCAATAACGAAAACATCAAGGATATGCTGGCGATCAAGACCGAAACGCTGATTGGCAACGGCACGCTCACCGAAGCCTATTCCAGTCTGGTCAGCTCCGTCGGTTCTTCCATGACCGCGCTTAAGGCAGATAACGAAACAACGTCCAAAGCCACCGCCGCTATCGAATTCGAAAAGCAGTCGGTTTCCGGCGTGGATCTGATGGAAGAGTCGGTCAAGATCCAGATGTACACCCAGTATTATCAGGCCAATGCACAAGTGTTGCAGGCCGCGAACACACTTTTTGACACTCTGTTGAGTCTCCGCTAACCCGTGAATGTGTCACGGGCAGCGTGGCACGCTATTAAGGATGATTGTGATGCGCCTTAGCACTCAGTATATGTTTCAAAACAATATCAACAGCCTCTCCAGTTCGATGAATACCGCTAACGGTATCAGTATGCGTTTATCCGCAGGTCAGCGGTTGCTGAACCCTTCTGATGACCCGTCAGGTGCGGCGCAGGCCATCATGTACCAGAACTCTCTGGCGAATATGAAGCAGTTTGATTCGGCCCGTGGTTTTGCGAAAGACGCTCTGAACTTTGAAGATAATACCCTCAACTCGCTGGGTAATATTCTGACCAAGAACCTGAGTGAAAAAATCGTAGCGGCAGGCAAAGGTACGATGTCTGATGCTGACCGTCAGGCGGTGGCGACGGAACTGCAGGGGATCCGCGACAACATGCTGGATCTGGGCAATGCCAAAAACAGCAATGGCCGCTACGTTTTCGCCGGTTATAACACCGGAACCGCGCCGTTCGAAAAAGACGGCACCTACATTGGCGGCAATACGGCCATGACGCAGATTGTGGCTGACAGCACGGAAATGCAGGTCGGACACACCGGCAGTGACGTGTTTATGAGCGGAACGCCGGACGACCTGCTTGCCCAGCTCGACAGCGCCATTGCTGCACTCAATACCCCGATTACCGATGACGCGGGACGCGAAGCCCTGCAAAAGACGCTGGATGGCGTGAACGTGTCCATCAAAAAAGGCATCGATAATTTAGGGCGGATTCAGGCAGAAGTCGGGACCAATCTTCAGCAAATTGACGCCCTGAACGCCACGTCAATGGTTCAGCAAATCAACGTGGAAAGCAGCCTGCAAGAGACTGTCGGGTCTGATTATTCCACGTTTATCACGCTGGTGAGTCAGTCAAAAATGGCCGAATTTAGCCTGAATGCCTCAATGATGGTTTTCCAGACCATGCAGAAGATGAATATTTTTAACATGTAAATCCGTGCATGACTGAGAACGGCAGCATCCGCGCGATCACTGCGTTATTACGATGTCGTATGAGGGGCAGTATGTTTAAAGGATTAAAGATCTCGACAGGCATTACCGGCATTATCGCGACGCTGGCGTTGTTTATCGTGGTGATTGCCGGACTGAGTCTGATGAATGCGATGTCAGCGAAAAGCAACTTCGCCCGCATGGCCACCTCTGTGGACAACACCACTGAGATGCAACATGCCGTCTTTAATCTCAACGGCGGCCTGGCGCATGTGAACGCCCTGATGCTGGAAACCAGTCTGCATCGTCAGGTAAATCCTGAGGCAGTCACGACCGTTCAGGGGATTTTCGCGCAGGCGGAAACCAATATTAAAGCTTTTATGGCGACGCCGTTTAATTCGGAAGAGGAAAAACAGGCTGCCGGTGATCTGAGCAAACAATTTGAAAAAGTGCTCAGCCTGTCGCGGGACAAACTCCGTTACATCGCTGACCCGGCTCAGCTACCTGACGCGCTGGATCAGGAATGGAATGAGCGCATGTCGCTGCGGGATAAAATCGACACCTATGCCGCGATTTCAGCCCGGCAGAACCAGGGATACATCGATCAGGCGGATCGCGATTATCACAACATGATCATTATGGCTGTCATTGTCCTGCTGATATCGGTTGCCGTGACGGTGACCAACCGTATCTGGGTGCGCCACGCGCTGGTGCTGCGGATGGAACAAACTTCCCGTTCGATCAGGATGATTGCCAGCGGTGATCTGCGTCAGAAAATTGAAACCGGTAATCCGAATGAACTGGGGCTGATGCTGGCAGAACTGGAAAGTATGCGTCTTTCCCTGACGGAAACCGTGTCCGGCGTGCAGCAGGGCGTTAAACAGATTTACCTGAATGCTCAGGAAATTGCGCAGGGTAATAACAATCTCTCTGCCCGCACTGAGGAACAGGCGTCGGCGTTGCAGGAAACGGCGGCCAGCATGGAAGAGCTGAAAACCACCGTGCGTCATAATGCCGACAATGCACATACCGCGCGTCAGCTGGCCGAAGGTGCGAGCAGTAACGCGCACAAAGGTGGCAATGTGGTGTCTGACCTTGATGGGATCATGCAGGAGATCACCAAAAGCTCCCGGCAGATTGCTGACATCAACCATGTCATCGACAGCATTGCCAGCCAGACCAATATACTGGCGCTGAATGCCGCGGTTGAGGCGGCCAGAGCCGGAGAGCAGGGGCGTGGTTTTGCCGTTGTGGCCAGTGAAGTGCGCAATCTGGCAAAACGCAGTGCGGATGCGGCAAAAGAGATCAGCCAGCTGATCACCACCTGTGTCAATAATATGAGCACCGGTTCTCAGCAGGTGGAACAGGCCGGAAGGGTAATGAAGGAGATTGTTAATTCCGTCACCCAGGTCACCGATATTATGGGTGAAATAGCGTCAGCCTCTGATGAGCAAAGTGCCGGGATTAATCAGATTGCCCAGGCCGTCAATGAAATGGATCATGTCACGCAGCAGAACGCGTCGATGGTAGAAGAAGCCGCGCTGGCATCCAGTAATCTGGAAGCACAAACGGAATCTCTGGAAAAAATCGTCGGGAAATTTTCTCTCAATGAGAAGGACGTTACCGCTGACGGAGAACAAAAAATAAAGACAGCCTCTTATACGGCCAGTACCACCGGTAACAAAGTGACACCCAAAATTATCCCGGCGTTACAGGAAGAAGAATGGGAGACGTTTTAAATCAATCTCAGCGATTATAATTTTAATTAATTTACAAATATCGGTAGTGATAATTCAGAGCGTGATGATTTCGGGCGGATGATCGAAATTTAACAGCCGGATTGCGCAATATAATTCGGTCTTATCAGGCTATATGATTTCAGATTATTCCTTAATAATTGTTATCCCTTTTATACGCCGGATATCGTAATTGTGAATGGTATTTACACCCATGATGGAGTGGTGCAAAAGGACGAGTTGTGGTTGAAATACCGTTATTTAGTTCGTCACGAAGCACTACGGTTACAGGCCAGATTACCCGCATGCGTAGAGCTGGATGACCTCATTCAGGCTGGTGCAATTGGGATGCTGACGGCCATTGACCAGTTCGACCCCAAGAAAGGGATCGGCATGAGTACCTATGTCACTCAACGTGTGCGCTGGGCGATGATAGATGAATTACGCGATCGCGACTGGGTTCCCCGGCGGGTCCGCACCAATGCCAGAGAAATTTCTGCCGCCATTCGGGAGATTGAGCAGCAGACCGGCGGTGTCGCTTCAGAGGCGGAAGTGGCTGCCTTTATGGGGATTTCGCTGGAAGAATACCAGCAGATGTTAGTGGATACTAACAGCAGCCAGTTCTATTCCCTGGAAGAGTTACAGGAAGAATCCGTCAGTGATGTTGAGCAGCCTGGGACACAGCATGAGATGCTCAATCCATTACATGAATTAATGAAAGGCAAGCTGGCGAAACAAGTGAGCCAGCTGATTAAAGAACTTCCGGAACGTGAGCAGGTGTTGTTGAATTTGTATTATCAGCAGGAACTCAATATGAAGGAAGTGGGCATTATCTTGGGTATCACGGAAACAAGGGTTAGCCAGTTACACAGCCAGGCGATCAAACGAATTCGCGCCAGAATGGATGCGCTTAAATAAAACGTGTAGGAATTTTCCTACCCGATTTAAATATTATGTAGGACGTTTGTAAATTTTTATAGTATAGCGATTAAATAGGGGTTTATATCAAGGATAAAGTAATTCTTAGTGAGGTTTTCGCTCTGAAGCGTTGAGCTTTTAGGTCATTACCGTTATTATTCAAATAATGATTTCCAGCGCCATTTTTACTTTGAAATATGAGGTAAGATGGGGAGTCCCTATTTGTCAGCGACAACTCTTATGTTGCCGGTTGAATGCGGAGTCTGACCGGGGAAATGTCATTATTTGTCATCATGACAAAGCCGTCGTAATGACAAAAATAATCAATAGTTTACTACTTCTTGTGTGGTAGTTATTGCTGAACCTATAGCTTCAATTATTTATTTTCAACGAATTAATTAACGTCCTTTCACCGACAATCCGTAAAGGATCGAGTAACGAAAAAATGAATATAGACAACGTTGACGAACAGCTTCAAAGAATTCATGACATTAACCTTTCTTACCTGCTGCTGGCTCAGCAATTGATCAGAGAAGATAAGTTTGCTGCAGGATTTCGCCTCGGGCTGACTGAAGCAACGATAGATGCACTGAAAGAACTTTCTCTGCCGCAACTGATAAAACTGGCCTCTACCAACCAGTTAATTTGTCGCCTGCGCGTAGATAACGAAATTGTGATCGATAACCTGACGAAAGATTCACGTATCGAAGCCTTACAGCAAATTCATACAGGGATCATTTTATCCACCAATCTGCTTAACTCACTCTCGGAGAACAGCCCTACACCAGGTTAACGGATTAATGGATTAATGGAGAATGTGGTTATGAGCGAAAAAAGTATTTTACAAGAAATCAAAGAAGTCCAGATTGCCATGCAGCTGATTTCCTTTGGTGCCCGTATGCAGATGCTGGAGAGTGAAACCAGTTTAAGTCGCAGAAGATTATTACGTCTTTACAAAGAGTTAAGAGGATGTCCGCCCCCGAAAGGAATGTTACCGTTTTCCGAAGACTGGTTTATGGCGTGGGAGCAAAATATTCATTCATCTATGTTCTATAACATCCATCTTTATATACAGAAAACCGAACCTTGTCGCCCGATTGAAGCCACGGTGAAAGCCTATCGCTTATATCTGGAACAATGTCCGACGCCTCCGGGTGAAAAACCTGTACTGGGTTTAACACGCGCATGGACGTTATTACGGTTTATCGATTGTGGAATTATAGAGCATACAGAATGTTGTATTTGCGGTGGCGGTTTCGTTGTCACGAGTGAACACTCGAAGAATCCTTTTACCTGTAGCTTATGCAGTCCGCCTTCGCGCGCCATTAAAAAGTGCAAAGTGGCCGATTCCTCAACGGATCACGCGGCCAGTTCTGCGGCAAATTAAAATAAGCCGTTAAAAATGTTGTTGAAACCTGGTGTCGCCACGATGTGATACGGCCTCCCCGTATGTCAATTTTATGGCTACTGAACACATGGGTAAGATCTGGATATTGAATTATTTAAGGAGCACATGTGCTAGTCATTATTGGATACGTGGTTGTTATTCTCACTGTTTTTGGCGGGTTCGTGATAACCGGCGGACAGCTCGGTGCACTCTATCAGCCGGCTGAACTGTTAATTATCGGGGGGGCAGGTGTGGGGGCATTTATTGTCGGGAATAACGGCAAATCCATTAAAGCCACGTTGAAAGCCTTTCCTCATTTATTACAAAGTTCACGTTATACCAAAGCGCTTTATATGGATCTGATGGCCATGATGTTTCTGCTGCTGACCAAAGCCAGACAGAACGGCATGATGAACCTGGAAAGCGATATTGAAGATCCGCAGAACAGTCCCATATTTTCCGCTTATCCCCGTTTGCTGGCTGATGCCTCACTGATGAACTTCGTTGTCGATTATCTGCGCCTGATGATAAGCGGCAGCATGAATTCGTATGAAATCGAAGCGCTGATGGATGAGGAAATCGAAACCTGTGAACACGAACATGAAGTCCCGGCTAACAGCCTGAACGTGATTGGTGACGCCTTCCCGGCTTTTGGGATCGTTGCCGCGGTGATGGGCGTGGTGAATGCGCTGGCGGCCGCTGACCGTCCGGCGGCCGAGCTGGGTGAGCTTATCGCTCACGCCATGGTGGGAACGTTCCTCGGTATTTTACTGGCGTATGGATTTGTCTTGCCGCTGGCCTCTGTGCTGCGTCAAAAGAGCGCCGAGCAAATCAAAATGCTGCAATGCATCAAGGTGACATTACTCTCCAGCATGAATGGCTATGCGCCGCAGATTGCGGTGGAATTTGGGCGTAAAACGCTGTTCTCCAGTGAGCGTCCAACCTTTATTGAGCTTGAAGAACATGTGCGCGAAGCGAAGTCCTCGGCCAGCTCGGAAAGCACGCCATCATGAACAAAAGTCCCGGTCCGGTAATCATTGTCCGTAAGCGCAAAAAGCATAAACATGGCCATCATGGTGGCTCGTGGAAAATTGCGTACGCAGACTTTATGACGGCCATGATGGCCTTCTTTTTGGTCATGTGGCTGCTCTCATCCTCAACCCCTTTGCAACGTGAACAAATCGCGGATTACTTCAAGATGCCGCTGAAAATGGCGATGGGCAAAGGGGATAAAGCCAGCCTGAGCAGCAGCGTGATACCCGGCGGCGGGGATGATTTCATGAAGCAGGACGGCGAGGTATTCAAACAAACGCTCACCAGGCTCGACAGGCAAAAGAATGCGCAAAATTTACGACGCGCCCATGAAAAACTGGAAAGCCTGATCCACAACGATCCTCGTCTGAGCGATTTCCAGTCTAACCTGCGGCTCTCCCTGACCGATGACGGATTGCTTATCCAGATCATCGATACGCAGGAACGGCCGATGTTCAAAGTCGGCAGTAAAACGCCGGAGCCTTATATGCGCGGCATTCTTCAGGCGCTGGTGCCGGTGCTCAATGAACTGCCCAACCGTATCAGCCTGACCGGGCATACAGATTCTCTGCCTTATGCCAACGGCGAAGCCGGTTATGGCAACTGGGAGCTTTCCTCGGATCGTGCCAATGCCTCGCGTCGTGCCTTAGTCTCCGGTGGCCTGGCCGATAATAAATTCCTGCGCGTCATTGGTACTGCTGACAGGATGAGCCTGGAAAATCTGCGTCCCGATGACCCGGTAAACCGCCGTATCAGTATTCTGGTTCTCAGCATGAATAAAGAAAAATCGATTCTGGAAGAGGATACGGTTTTGCAGCAGGTCACCGACAACCAGGGCAGTGAGAAAATTAAAGCTGAACTGAAAAAAATGTCAGGCGGCGTTGAGACTGAGCCTGCCGGTTCGGTTGTCGTCAATCCTTTACAGCAATCTTCTCAGGGACAAGGTCATTAAAAATGGATATCAGCGATTTTTACCAAACCTTCTTTGATGAGGCAGATGAGCTCCTGGCCGATATGGAAAGGCACCTTCTGGAGCTGGATTTCATGTCGCCCGACAAGGAAATGCTGAATGCCATCTTTCGTGCCGCTCACTCGATTAAAGGAGGAGCAGGAACCTTTGGATTTACGGTTCTGCAGGAAACGACGCACATCATGGAAAACTTACTGGATGACGCCAGACGGGGAGAGCTGACGCTCACTGACGCCATCATAAATCTGTTTCTGGAGAGCAAAGATATTATGCAAGATCAGCTTGATGCGTATAAATCCTCGCAAGAGCCTGACCAGGAAAGTTTCCGCTATATCTGTGAAGCGCTCCGCCAAATTGCACTGGAAGATAAACAGTCCGCCACGTCAGCAGCGTCTGCCGCAGAAGCACCTGCTGAACAAACAGCTGAACAACCGGTAGCCGAGCCGGTTCCGGTCAGTACTGAAACCTGCGGTGAGATGCTGAACGTCAGACTGAGCGGGATTTCAGCGTCAGATAAAACCGTGCTTCTGGAAGAACTGGCTAATCTGGGCGACGTACTGAGTCATCAGCAGGGTGAAGATTCGCTCGAGGTTGCGTTGCAGACCGGCGTCTGTGCCGACGATATTCTCGCGGTACTCTGTTTTGTGCTGGAACCCGGACAAATTACGATTACCGCAGGCAACGCAAAACCGGCAACCTCCGTGGCGCCTGTGCAAGATGTTCCCGCGCAGGAAATGCCTCAGAAAGACACGCAGCCGGAAGAAAAACCGCTGGCAGAAAAAGCCGTCGCCGCGCCGCCTGCTCCCGCCACAAAGCCTAAAGCCACACCACGCGCACAACCTGCCGAGTCCAACAGTCTGCGTGTGGCGGTAGAAAAGGTAGATCAAATCATTAATCAGGTCGGCGAGCTGATCATCACGCAGGCCATGTTATCGCAGCTTTCCGGCGTACTGGATCCGACCCTTCACGACACCCTCATCAGCAGCATCGGGCAAATGGAACGCAATGCGCGTGATTTGCAGGAATCGGTGATGTCGATCCGCATGATGCCGATGGAATATGTGTTCAGCCGCTTCCCGCGTCTGGTTCATGATCTGGGCAGCAAACTGAATAAAGACATCGAACTGACGCTGCGCGGCGGATCGGCAGAGCTGGATAAAAGCCTGATCGAACGCATTATTGATCCGCTGACGCATCTGGTGCGTAACAGTCTGGATCACGGCATTGAACCTGCGCAGGTGCGACTGGAGAAAGGCAAACCGGCAAAAGGTAATCTGATCCTGTCCGCTGAACACCACGGCGGCAGCATTGTGATTGAAGTCATTGATGATGGCGCCGGACTTAACCGCGAGAAGATCCTCGCACGCGCGCACTCGCAGGGGCTGGCGGTCAGTGAAAACTGGAGCGACAAAGAAATCTGGATGCTTATCTTTGCGGCCGGGTTCTCTACCGCAGAAAAAGTCACCGATGTTTCAGGTCGTGGCGTCGGGATGGACGTGGTGCGCCGGAATATTCTGGCAATGGGCGGTCATGTCGAAATCCATTCTGAGCAGGATAAAGGCACCACTATCCGCATCATTCTGCCGCTGACGCTGGCGATCCTCGACGGGATGTCTGTCCGGGTGGGCGAGGAAATCTATGTCCTGCCGCTCGGCACGGTGATGGAATCCCTGAAACCGTCGGAAAGCGCGCTTTACAATATGGCCGGTGATGAACAGATGCTGTTAGTGCGCGGCGAATATCTGCCGCTGATTGAGCTGCATCAGATCTTTAATATTGAAAGTGAAATCCGCCAGGCCAGTGACGGTATTGCGGTCATTCTGGAAAGTGCGGGTTGCCGCTATGCCTTGCTGGTTGATCAGCTTATTGGTCAGCATCAGGTAGTGGTGAAAAACCTTGAGCTTAATTACCGTAAAGTGCCGGGTATTTCCGCCGCCACTATATTAGGCGATGGCAGCGTCGCATTGATCCTCGACGTGGTTGCTCTTTTAACGCTGAGCAAAAATAAAAAGATCGCCGCCAAAAAAAATCAACTTGTCCCTACTGCGTAAGGTAATTTCATGCATTTTTCCGGAACAGAAAAACAATTTAGCGAAAAGAATGTAGATCAGGAATACCTGGTTTTCACATTAGGTAATGAAGAATACGGGATCGAGATCCTCAAAGTTCAGGAGATCCGCGGTTGCGATCGTGCGACGCGCATTGCCAACTCACCTGATTTTATTGTCGGGATCACTAATCTTCGCGGCGTTATTGTGCCCATTATAGATCTGCGGGTGAAATTCCAGCTTGAGTCTGCGGAAATTAATGATAATACCGTCACGATTGTGTTGAATCTGTGTAACCGCGTGGTGGGTATTGTCGTTGATGGCGTGTCTGACGTGCTTTCCCTGAAAGCGGATCAGATCAAACCCGCACCGGACTTCACCGTCACGCTGTCCACAGAATACCTGCTGGGCCTCGGGTCGCTCGATGACCGTATGCTGATCCTGGTCGATATCGAAAAACTGCTGAACAGTGACGAAATGGAAATTGTCGAAAAAATGGCGGACGCCACCTACGAATAATGCCGGTTGTGAATGACAGGTTCTTAATCACAAACTAATAACCGTCTGCCAGTAGCTGCTGCAAACCCAAAAATCATTATTTATATCAAGAGAGCCTTTCTTAAAAAGTCAGGCTTTCTGTGTTTATTATGCCAGCAAGCATAACCGCTTATTACATTCATGTTATGAAACTTAACAGGAAACTTTATTTTGTTATCATTAATCAGTATTAGAAAAATGGTCCAGGGCCATCTTTATGTTATTGCCTTTTCATTTATCCTTCTTGCGGGATTAAGTTTAAAAATATCGGATATCTCTCGCAGTAATTTTCAGGATATTACCAACTTAAACAGCCGGGTGAAATTATTAGATCAGGCCATGTATAAGTTAATGCTGATGCGCGGTAATGTTCTTTTTCTTAAGGCCGCGTCTTTATCGAATGAACAGGTATCAGATGAGTGGGCTACCGCCATTAATGCCCATAACAGTAATATCCGTCGCAGCATTGATCAGTGGGTAAAAGAGAAAAAGGCTGACGCCTACACGCAGGAGTTATCAGACAAGGCTGGTGCGCTGTTTATGCAGATCACCGATACCTACATGACGTTCTTCAAAGATATTCATGGCAGTGCCGCGGTGATTGATAAGACCGATGATTTGATCACCGAGCTTGAAACCGTCACCGGCAGTTATTACACCGTAGCCGATAAGCTCACTACTCAGTACAAAGAGAGAGCCGATTTTTTACATGACCTGTTATGGATAACAATCGCCATTGTCGTGGTGTTGTTTGTGATTTTGTATGTCTCACTTTCGCGCTATATCACCCGCATGGTGATCAGCCGTTTGTCCGAAGCTTCCGCGATCTTCTCGGCAATCAGTCAGGGAGAGCTGGCGAGTCAGGTGCCAGATTATGGCCGTAATGAAATGGGTAAACTGTTCAGCAGTATTGAAGAAATGCGCGCTTCGCTGGTGAATATCATTTCCGGCGTGAAGGGGGTGGCGGTCAACCTGCGCCATAATGCCGTTGAAATTGCCCATGGTAACCAGGATTTGTCTTCGCGAACTGAAGAACAGGCCAGCGCCCTGCAACAGACTGCGGCCAGTATGGAAGAGATCAAAACCACGGTCGAAAACAATACGGCACATGCCCGTGAGGCCAATCATCTTGCTAACGAAGCAAAACAGATGGCCGACAGCGGTTCACAAATCATGGTCGATGTGGTCCGCTCAATGGGCACGATTGCCAGCCATGCCACGCAGATTTCCAACATTATTAAAGTGATCGACGGCATTGCCAGCCAGACCAACATTCTTGCCCTGAACGCCGCGGTGGAAGCCGCACGTGCCGGTGAGCAGGGGCGTGGATTTGCCGTCGTGGCGACCGAAGTGCGTAATCTGGCGCAACGCAGCGCCGATGCCGCCAAAGAAATCCGCGGGCTGATTGAACATTCGGTACAGGATACCGAAGCGGGCAGTAAACGCGTCGATACGGCCAAAGAGACGATTGGCGATATTGTTGAAATTGTCAGTAAAGTCAGCAACATCATGCAGGATATCACTCAGGCTTCTGAAGAACAGAACATGGGGATTCAGCAGGTGGCAGTGGCGATTAACCAGATGGATGTGGTGACCCAGCAAAATGCGGCGTTAGTTGAAGAATCAGCGGCGATAACGGTGATGATGGATGAACGCACCGGTGAGCTGGAAAGTATGGTGTCGGTTTTCCATACTGAAACAGAACGCCAGGAAGCCTGAACCCGGAACGTTAATTAAAGAACCTCCGTAAACAGTGAGAAATATGATTAAAGGGCGGCAGAGTATTCTGTCGCCCTTTTTTATTGCTGATGTTTTTTATTAAGCTTATTTACTGTTGTGATCATACCGGCAATAAAAAATCCCCCCGGTCCGTGAAGACCGGGGAGATTTGATACTGACTACACTATGACTGACTAACGTATTACAAACTGACTTAGCGCAGCAGAGACAGTACGTTCTGCGGAACCTGGTTAGCCTGTGCCAGTACGGTCACGCCTGCGGACTGCAGGATGTTCGCACGGCTCATGTTAGACACTTCAGACGCGAAGTCAGCATCGAGGATACGTGAACGGGATTCAGACAGGTTGTTCACGGTGCTGTTCAGGTTGCTGATAACAGAATCGAAACGGTTCTGTACCGCGCCCAGACCGGAGCGCAGTTCGTCAACCTGTGCCAGTGCATCGTCAATCGCTTTCAGCTGACCAACGCCTGCCATTTGATCGGCAGTCGCATCAGTACCTTTCGCGAAGGTCACGGTATCAGCCGCACCGCCGGACCCTGCGCTGAAGGTTGGAGTCATGGTAACCGCCACATCCGCGCCAGACGCGTCTTTACCTACTGCGATGTAAACAGTGTTGCCGCTGCCGTCTTTGGTGGAGTAGATATCGCCGGAGCCGCCTGCACTGAATGCTGCATCTTTCATTGCATCCAGCTGAGTCTGATCCAGAACCACATTGGCTGCAGTACCGGAAGCATCACCGCTGAGTTTAGAACCGACACTCAGTTTGGTGGCGACTTTAGTAGCATCGAAACCGTCCATGCCTAAGGTGGTGGAGTTCATTTTGCTCAGGTTGATTTCGATGGTCTGACCGTCGTTAGAACCGACCTGAATGTTCAGGGTCTGGTCTGAGCTCAGGACTTTCACGCCGTTGAACTCAGTCTGTTCAGAGATACGGTTGATTTCAGCCAGACGCGCGTTGATTTCGTCCTGGATGGACTTGCGGTCAGATTCTGAGTTGGTGCCGTTCTGAGACTGCACAGCCAGACGACGAATGTTTTGCAGGTTGTCGTTGACTTCGTTCAGTGCGCCTTCGGTGGTCTGCGCAATGGAGATACCGTCGTTGGCGTTACGGGAAGCCTGCGTCAGACCGTTGATGTTAGAAGTGAAACGGTTGCTGATCGCCTGACCTGCGGCATCGTCTTTCGCGCTGTTAATACGCACGCCGGAAGATAAACGCTGGATAGCGGTACCCAGTGAAGACTGAGATTTATTCAGGTTGTTCTGTGCTACCAGGCTCAGGGAGTTGGTATTAATAACTTGTGCCATTGAGATTTCCTCGGGTATTTATAATGTAACACTGCAACTGTATTTAAATTGAGTGATGCGTCATTCCGTTCGCATATAATAAATATCGGTGGAAGGAAAAATGACTAAACAGGTTTTTGCGTTATTTTTATTTCGGTGGCTTATTTGATGAAATACGTGCAATTGTGGCGTTAGTTCAGCGGATGGCGTGAGTCTTTCTTATTACAGAAAACACCCTTATTACAGAAAGCTCTCTTATTACAAAAGCTCTTTATTACAAAATTTCTTTTATTAAAAAAATACCCCCGCCGGTGAGGGCAGGGGTATTAAGGATCACGTCTTGTAGCGTATTACAAGCTCACTTAGCGCAGCAGAGACAGAACGTTCTGCGGAACCTGGTTAGCCTGTGCCAGTACGGTCACGCCTGCGGACTGCAGGATGTTCGCACGGCTCATGTTAGACACTTCAGACGCGAAGTCAGCATCGAGAATACGTGAACGGGATTCAGACAGGTTGTTCACGGTGCTGTTCAGGTTGCTGATAACAGAATCGAAACGGTTCTGTACCGCACCCAGACCGGAGCGCAGTTCGTCAACCTGTGCCAGTGCATCGTCAATCGCTTTCAGCTGGCCGACGCCTGCCATTTGATCGGCAGTCGCAGCAGCACCTTTAGAGAAGGACACGGTATCAGCCGCGCCGCCGGACCCTGCGCTGAAGGTTGCGTCCATGGTGACAGCCACATCCGCGCCGGTAGAGTCTTTACCCACAGCGACGTAAACAGTGTTGCCGCTGCCGTCTTTGGTGGAGTAGATTTCGCCGGTGCCGCCTGAGCCAAAGGCTTCAGTTTTCATGTTATCCATATCAGTCTGGCTCAGAACCGCATTGGCTGCAGTACCGGAAGCATCACCGCTGACTTTAGAACCGACGCTCAGTTTGGTGGCGACTTTAGTGGCGTCGAAACCATCCATGCCTAAGGTGGTGGAGTTCATTTTGCTCAGGTTGATTTCGATGGTCTGACCGTCGTTAGAACCGACCTGAATGTTCAGGGTCTGGTCTGAGCTCAGGACTTTCACGCCGTTGAACTCAGTCTGTTCAGAGATACGGTTGATTTCAGCCAGACGCGCGTCGATTTCGTCCTGGATGGACTTGCGGTCAGATTCTGAGTTGGTGCCGTTCTGAGACTGCACAGCCAGACGACGGATGTTCTGCAGGTTGTCGTTGACTTCGTTCAGTGCGCCTTCAGTGGTCTGCGCAATGGAGATACCGTCGTTGGCGTTACGGGAAGCCTGCGTCAGACCGTTGATGTTAGAAGTGAAACGGTTGCTGATCGCCTGACCCGCAGCATCGTCTTTCGCGCTGTTAATACGCACGCCGGAAGATAAACGCTGAATAGCGGTACCCAGTGAAGACTGAGATTTATTCAGGTTGTTCTGTGCTACCAGGCTCAGGGAGTTGGTATTAATAACTTGTGCCATTGAGATTTCCTCGAGTATTTATAATGTAACACTGCAACTGTATTTAAATTGAGTGATGCGTTATTTCGTTCGCATGCTTAAATCATCGGAGTGCCGGAAAATCTCTAAAGTCTTTTTTTAAATTAATTTGCTGGGTGGTCAGAAATTATACTTTTGTTAAAATTGAAGGTGAGAATGTTAATAACGTTTTCAGCAGAGGGATTTTTTTATTTACATCATAATCACGATAAAAGAACGCACTTATGTCGCTAATTGTGAAGTTTGCGGATCGGAATAAGTGAAATAACCCCTGATTTCTGAAATCTATTGGGTGAAAAGAAGCAGGGAATGTTTTTATCGGGCGTTATGGTTGATGGGTAAATGACAAAGAATTAAACTTTATATTGTCTGAACCGATATCTAATAGTGAAGTTACTTTGAAATAAAATACATTCTATACAGGAGAATATAATGGCTTCCTTCTCATCATTGGGTATCGGATCCGGTCTTGACACAGCAACCATGCTTGAGCAGATCAAGGCAGGGGAACAGACGCGTCTGAAGCCTTATACCTTGCTGCAAACGAGCTATAAATCGAAGATTTCCGCATGGGGTCAGATTTCCAGTTCAATGTCAGCGCTGCAAACCAGCGTAAAAAGTCTGTCTAACGATGCCTTTAACACCTTAACGGTCAGCTCTAATAAAGCGTTTAGCGCGACAGCCACTACCGGCGCCAATGCCGACAGCCATGAAGTCACGGTTGAACAGCTGGCGATGGCGCACAAAATCAAAACCGAAGGTGTGGACAGTGCCGACGATGCGCAAGGCGAGGCGAATAACGGTATCCGCACGGTCACCATTACGACCGGCTCCGGTGATTCAGCGAAAACCACCACGGTTGAGCTGAAGGATGATGAAACCTCACTGAACCAGATTGCCAAGGCCATCAATAAACAAGACGGTGGTGTCAGCGCCAGCGTGCAGCGCACCAACGACGGTTATCAGCTGGTACTGAGTTCAAAAAGCACCGGCAGCGACGGTAAAATCAGCGTTAAGGTCGAGGGCGATGACAAACTCGGCGATATGCTGAATACCTCGGCCGGCGGCCGGCCAGTTAATGGCCCCGATAACGGCGACGGCATGTATTTAGTGACCGAAGCGCAAGATGCAAAGCTCAAAGTTGATGGCAGCTCATATACCCGTTCTTCCAACAACATCAGCGATATTATCAGCGGCGTCACCCTGCAGCTCAAAGCAGTGTCGGAAGATAATAAATCAGAACAGCTGACGATGACCCGTGATACCGGGGCCATCAAAACCAGCGTGAAAGACTTCGTTGAGAAGTACAACGCGTTGCTGAAAATGACCACCGCAGCCAGCAAATATGTCCAGAATGATACGTCAGGTCTGAAAGACGATCAGGTCGCCACGCAAAATGGTGAAAGCGGCGCACTGATGGGGGATTCCACCCTTCGCGGCATGGTCAGTGAGCTGCGTACTGCGGTGAACGGCACCTACGGTTCTTCGGATGCCGACATCACCTCACTGGCGGATATCGGTATCAAAATTGATGCGACCACCGGCCAGATGACGCTGGATGAAAGCAAAATTGATGCCGCCATTGCTGATAATCCAGACGGTATTGCCGATATGTTCATGGGACGCGGCACTAACGAAGGGATGGCCGTCAAACTCGGCACCATCATCACCAAATATGTGGGTGATCCGGACACCAAAACTGACGGTTTGATTAAAACGTCCACTGACAGCCTGGATGAACAGGTCAAAATCATGCAGACCCAGCTGGATAAAACCCAGAAACTGATCGACGCACAGGTCGAACGTTACCGGGTTCAGTTCTCGGCGCTGGACAGCACCATGTCACAGCTGAACAGCCTGCAAAATCAGATGAACGGCCTTTTATCGTCACTCTGATGGTTTAATTTTAACGAATAATGACCTTGCAGGAGGCTTGCCCTCCTGCCGGGAGAAAGCGGAACCACCATGTATTCAAAATCGGGAAGTAAGGCTTACGCGCAGGTTGATCTGGAAAGTCAGCTGGCTGGCGCATCGCCACATGAGCTGATTACCATGTTGTATGAAGGCGCGAATAACGCCGTACTGCGCGCCAAAATCTATTTTGAGATGGGAAATATTGCCAAGCGGGGAGAAATGATCTCCCGGGCTATCAATATTATTGATAACGGATTGCGAACGTCTCTGGATCATGAAAAGGGACAACACATCGCGGAAGATTTGGAGAGGTTATATGACTATATGTCACGAACCTTGCTGGATGCTAACCGGCAAAACTCTCCGGACGGACTCACGAGTGTGAGTGAAATACTGACAAACCTTGCCACGACATGGAAGGAAATTGAACCTAAAAAAAGGCTGGAAAATTATGGGTAACACGGTATGCGAAGAGTATGAAGAGATTTATCAGTTGAACTTACATCTGCTGGAAATGGTAAAGCAGGGCAAGTGGGAAGAGTTTATCCAGCTTGCCGAAGTGTATATTACTAAACTGAATGATGTGATCAGTAATCAGCCGGAAGATATATTGCCAGATGAGAAGACGTCACTTAGCTTTATTCTGAAAAGCCTGATCGAAAGTGAAGACGAAATTGAAAAAACGCTGAAAAGCAGACTGGATATACTAAAAAAGGAGATGTCATCTTTACATCGCGGGAAGAAGTACAGCGAGGCGTATTCATCTCAATTTACCTCCGCGTTCCATTAATCCCCGGAGAGGCTATTTTGGTTAACCAAATATAGCCTTAGCATAGCATTGAGCACCCCTCTCACCTTGCTTGCTACTCTTCGGCAAAATTGAATACTGATTATTCTTAACAGGTAATTCAATTAGCCACAGTGACTTGTTAATAATAATTAATCGTAAGCTGATTCTTCACCACATTCAGGGGCGGCAATAGCTGTCCCTGACTTTCCACCGTATAGACAAAATAAAAGGGTCCGCGCGCCGTCAGCGATGAACCCACACTTTTCTGCCCCGATAATGAATCCAGCCTGATGCACTTTTCCTGACTGCATAATTTAATCTGCAAACCCGGAGGCGGCGCAGAGAGCAGGCTGATACGCCACGAAATCCGGCTAAGGGTCGCCGCTGGCGGGAGGGTCGTGTTTAGCGGGCGACTGGTTAACGTCTGATTGCCCACGCTGACTTTCCCGCCGGCAGAATCTCCGCTCCATGAACCGCTGGCAGCCGCAGCCGCCAGCGGGAATAACAGCGTAAGCCCGGTGGTCAGGGCACGAATTTTCATTCTTTGCCCCCGATGATGTAAGACATTCTGACGTTACGGTTATTGCTGATTTCCTGATTCGACAACACGGTCAGCTGCGGATAGACGCGGCGCAGGAAGCGGGACAACATGAAGCGAAGAGGCTGATTCACCAGCAATACCAGCGGCGCTCCGCTGGCTTCCTGCTGGGCAATGGCTTTTTCCGTCTGCAGCATAATATTTTCTGCAATGCCCGGTTCGATGGCGCTGCCACTTTGTGTCGCCTGGGTCAGCAACCGTTCGAGATTCAGATCCAGTCCGATCACCTGCATTTCGCCATTGCCGGGGAACCATTTCTGAGTAATGGCGCGACCTAACCTGATGCGAACGTGCGCCGTCAGATCGTCAGGATCGGCAATCGTGCCAGCGAATTCCGCCAGCGTATCAATAATCGTCCGCACGTCGCGAATGGAGATCCGCTCCGACAGCAGATTTTGCAGCACTTTGTGGAACGTGGTCAGCGAAATCACGCCGGGGATCAGATCCTCAACCAGTTTCGGCATGTCTTTCGTCAGGCGATCCAGCAGTTGCTGCGTTTCCTGGCGGCCAAACAGCTCATCCGTGTGCAGGGAAATCAGGTGATTAAGGTGTGTGGCGATCACCGAACTCGGATCAACCACGGTGTAACCCAGCGCCTGAGCCCGTTCGCGCATGACTTCGTCGATCCACACCGCAGGTAAACCAAAGGCCGGATCCTGACAAGGTACACCCGGCAATTCACCTTCAGCACAACCCGGATCGATCGCCATCCAGCGTTCAGGCTGAGTTTCCCCGCGTCCAATTTCAACGCCTTTCAGCAGGATCCGGTAATCCGTCGGGGCCAGATCTAAGTTGTCGCGGATGTGAACCGGCGGTGGCAGGAATCCCATTTCCTGAGCAAATTTCTTACGGATCCCGCGAATACGGGTCAGCAGCTGACCTTTCTGTTCACTGTCTACCATTGGGATCAGGCGATATCCGACCTCCAGCCCCAGAACATCTTCATGCTGCACGTCTGCCCAGGAGGCTTCGGTGACCTGCGCCGCGTCAGCTTCGGCTTTCGCCGCCGCCTGAGCGTCTTTGCTCATCGGGCGTTTGCGGGCTGACGGATTATCGGTCTGACGTCCGCGCATCCACCAGGCCAGGGCCAGTAAGCCGCCGGTAAACAGCAGGAAGACAAAGTTAGGCATCCCCGGCACCAGCCCCAGCAAGCCGATCACACCGGCGGCCAGCACCATGACGCGTGGATTATTAAACAGCTGACCCACCATCTGCTCGCCGACGTCCTGATCGGTCGCCACGCGGGTCACGATCACACCGGCGGCGGTCGAAATCACCAGTCCGGGGATCTGCGCCACCAGACCATCACCGATGGTCAGCAGGGTGTAAGTTGCACCGGCTTCGGCGAAAGACATATCGTGCTGCATCGTACCGATCATCAGTCCGCCGATTACGTTAATGGCCATGATCAGCAACCCTGCGATGGCATCGCCGCGCACGAATTTACTGGCACCGTCCATGGAACCGTAGAAGTCGGCTTCCTGCGTCACATCGCTGCGGCGCTTTTTGGCTTCTTCCTCGCCGATGATCCCGGCATTCAGATCCGCATCGATCGCCATCTGTTTGCCCGGCATCCCGTCGAGGACAAAACGTGCGCCAACTTCGGCGATACGCCCGGCACCTTTGGTGATAACCATGAAGTTGATGATCACCAGAATGACGAACACGATGATACCGATGGCAAAATTACCGCCCACCAGAAAGTGTCCGAATGCGTCGATCACCTGACCGGCCGCCCCTTCACCGGTATGCCCATACATCAGGATGATACGGGTCGACGCAATGTTCAGCGCCAGCCGCAACAGCGTGGAAAACAGCAGCACCGTCGGAAACGCGGAGAATTCCAGGGTGTTCTGCGTAAACATCGCCACCAGCAAAATCATCAGCGACAGCACGATATTGAAGGTAAACAGCAAATCCAGAATGAAAGCCGGCAGTGGCAAAATCATCATGGCCAGAATGGTCATGATCAATACCGGACCTGCCAGTATTTGCCATTGCGTCTGTTTAAAATCCGGTAAACGTAATTTGGTGGCTAAATTGGCCATCACTCATGACTCTCTTGTGCAAAATCCAGTGCAGCAGGCACCGGAAGGTTCTCAGGTTTTTTAGGAAGCGCGCCGGTGCCTTTTTTCCAGCGTCTCAGGCCGTATACCCAGGCCAGAACCTCTGCGACGGCACCGTATAATTCGGTCGGGATTTGTTCGCCAATTTCGCAATGCCGGTAAAGCGCACGCGCCAGCGGCGGGGCTTCCAGCATCGGAATATTGTGCTTAGCCGCTTCTTCACGGATGCGTAATGCAATATCGCCCGCGCCCTTGGCGAGCATCATTGGCGCGCCTGTTCCGTCCTCTTTGTAGCTGAGGGCAATAGAATAGTGGGTCGGGTTATTCACAATCACGTCAGCCTGAGGGATGTCTTCCATCATTCGCTGACGGGCAGCGGCGCGTTGCAGCTGTTTTATACGTCCTTTAACGTGCGGATCGCCTTCCTGCTGTTTAAATTCATCACGTATTTCCTGACGGCTCATGCGTAACTTTTTCAGGTTACTCATGATCTGATGGAATACGTCGTAACCCACCAGCGGGATCAGGGCCAGGATCACCACCAGCAGACAGCCGGACACCAGCGATCGCATATCCTTCAGTCCGATCACGACCGGTTCATAAATCAGCTGGATCATGTGGGATTTTGCGCTCATCAGGTAAACCCCGGCTGCACATCCCACCAGGGTGACTTTCAGAAGGCTTTTCAGTAATTCCGACACCACCTGTGTGGAAAACATGCGTTTGAGTCCTGATAAAGGATTCAAACGCTTGAGATCCATTTTTAATGATTTCCCGCTGATATTCAGACCACCCAGTAACAGCGGCGAGGCCAGCCCGGTGAAAAACAGCCCGACTAAAATGGGCAGCACGGAAAATACCGCCATGCTGAATAACTCACCGGCGCGCAGAAGCATCAGTCTGGAATCGAGCATCACCAGACGGTCAAAGGTCAGCCCGTTGTGCAACAGCAAGCTGAGCTTTCCGGCCAGATGCGAGCCACCGAGCATGATCAGCATCCAGCCCACCAGCAGCATCAGTAAAGATGTCAGCTCTTTCGACCGCGGAACCTGCCCCTCTTCGCGGGCTTTCGATATTTTGGTGGGGGTGGGTTCCTCTGTTTTTTCTACATCACTTTCTTCAGACATAAGAGCAGCCCGTGAAGTGACCGCGCAGGGCGGAATGCAGAGAATAAGAGAGGAGGAAACAGAACCGCATGATGTTTAGAATCCCAGCGAATCGAGCAGGTCATCGACCTGATCTTGCGAGGCGACAATGCCTGCCACGGACTGGTTGATCTGCGGCCCGTTTTTCAGGCTGTCTTCCGGCTCGCTGGTGGACGCTGGCATCATGCCCGGCATGTTTTCTACCAGAACCTGAATCAGCTCCTGCTCCACGTTTTCGATAAGCTTCATCATGTTCTGGATGACCTGACCGGTCAGATCCTGAAAGTCCTGAGCCATCATGATTTGCATGAGCTGTTCATTGGTCTGGCGGGCAATCACCGGCGTTTCATCAAGAAAGGTGCGTGTGTCTGCGACCAGTTCCCGCGCCATTGACAGCTCAACCGGATTTTCAAACCAGGTATCCCAGCGTTCTTTCAGGCCGGAAGATTGTTCGCTCAGGGAATCCTGAAGCGGGCGCGCAATTTCCACGCAGGTTAATGCGCGGTCGGCTGCCTGCGAGGTTTTCCCCACGACATAATTCAGACGTTCCCGGGTATCGGGGATCGCTTCCGCCACATCCATAATGGCGCGATCCAGACCCAGATTAGCCACACTGTCGCGCAGGAGACGGGTGAGCTGACCAATGCGGGAAAAAATGTCTTTGAAGTTTTTTGCTGACGCCTGGTTTGTTGTTGTATTCATCCTCTGATTACCATCCCAGTTTTTCGAAGATTTTATTGAGTTTCTCTTCCAGCGTTGCCGCGGTGAAAGGCTTCACCACATATCCGTTTGCGCCAGCCTGTGCCGCCGCAATGATGTTTTCCTTTTTCGCTTCGGCGGTCACCATCAGCACCGGAATCGCTTTCAGTGCATCGTCTTTACGCATTTCCGAAAGCAGTTGCAGGCCATCCAGGTTTGGCATATTCCAGTCACTGATGACGAAGTCGAAGGTCGACGCGCGCAGTTTAGTCAGCGCATCCTGACCGTCTTCGGCCTCTTCAACATTCTTAAATCCCAAATCCTGAAGCAGGTTGCGGACAATGCGGCGCATGGTGGCGAAATCATCGATAACCAAAAAGCGCAAATTTTTATCTGCCATTTACTCGTCCTTAAAGGGTGAAAATTGTGAAAATACAAAACGGTAGAAAAACAAAAGACACCCGATAGCAGGTGCCATAACAGGTGTTAAATTCGCCGGGCCTGACCCACCACCCCGTTGAGGATGTGCTGCGTCATGTCATGTAAATCAGTCACCTCGCACGCCGCGCCCAGCCCGATTGCCTCGCGCGGCATACCAAAGACCACGCAGGTTTTCTCGCTTTGTGCCAGGGTATGCGCGCCGGAGTTGCGCATCTCCAGTAATCCGTGGGCACCGTCACTGCCCATGCCGGTCAGGATTGCGCCCACTGCATTTTTGCCGGCAGATTTGGCGACTGACCGGAAAAGCACATCGACGGAAGGGCGGTGGCGGTTAACCGCCGGAGCCTGATTCAGTCTGATGTGGTAATTCGCGCCGCTGCGGATCAGTTCCATGTGCCGGTCGCCGGGCGCAATGTAGGCATGACCCGGCAGAACGCGGTCGCCGTCCTCACCTTCTTTCACCGAAATCTGGCACAAGTTGTCGAGGCGTTCTGCAAAAGAACGCGTGAAGCCGGGCGGCATATGCTGAGCAATCACGATGCCCGGACTGGTCATCGGCATCGGAAGTAGCACCTGACGCAAGGCTTCGGTACCGCCGGTGGAGGAACCAATCGCAATGATTTTTTCACTGCCGACCAGCGGGCTGGAAATCACCGCAGTGACGTTGGGATGACGGTCCCGGCGGCAGACCAGCACCCGGGAAGCCATGCGGATTTTTTCTGCAATAATTTCCGCATATTGCATCATGCCGTCTTTCAGCCCCATTTCAGGCTTGGTGACAAAATCCAGAGCCCCCAGTTCCAGAGCACTCAGTGTTATTTCCGATCCCCGGCTGGTCAGCGAGGACACCATGATCACCGGCATAGGGCGCAGACGCATCAGGCGTTCCAGAAAGTCCAGACCGTCCATCCGTGGCATTTCCACGTCCAGCGTCAGAACGTCCGGATTAAATCGCTTGATCAAATCCCGGGCAATGATGGGATCCGGTGCTGTGGCCACCATTTCCATATCAGACTGATGATTCACAATGTCACTCATAATGGTGCGAATGAGTGCCGAATCATCAACACAAAGTACTCGTATCTTTTTCATTATTTCTCCCGTGCCAGGGAATACACTGACTGACCACGCAGGCGGAAAGGACCATTCTTACTGTTAAAATGTTCAGAATGGCCGGCGAACAAAATGCCTCCCGGTTTGAGCATGGTGGCGAAGCGTTTCATCAGCTGCTCCTGCGTTTTCTGATCAAAATAGATCATCACGTTACGGCAGAAGATGGCGTCAAACGGTGCCGGAACATCCCAGTTCGGGCTCAGCAAATTAAGGTGCTGGTAGCGGATACTGGCCAGTAATTCTTTTCTGACTTTCACCAGATTTTCCTGATCGCCGGTGCCGCGCAGGAAATAATTTCGCTTCTGTTCAGCGGTTAAACTGTCGAGATCGGACAGGCGATACACCGCATTCGTGGCTTTCTGTAATACTTCTGTGTCGATATCCGTTGCCCAGACTCGCGGTCCTGCCACAGGACGCCCCAAAGTTTCATCCAGCGTCATGGCGATGGAACAAGGCTCTTCACCGGTCGATGCTGCGGTACACCACACGGTGTAATTTGGCCGGTTGCGCGCATGTTCTGCCAGAATAGGGAAGTGATAAGACTCCCTGAAAAATGACGTCAGGTTGGTGGTCAGCGCATTAATAAATAGCTGCCATTCCGGGCTGTTCTGATTGGATTCCAGGCGACTCACATAATCAGCAAAACGGGTTAATTTCAGTTCACGTAGCCTGCGGGACAAACGGTTATAGACCATGTCACGCTTCTGGCTATTTAATACAATCCCTGCGCGTTGATAGATAAGCTCTGCAATCTTTTGCAAATCTTTATCGGAGAGTTCTTCCTGAAGTCGCATATTTCAATTGTTCAACTGTTACTGATGGAATTTAATTCCCAAAGGGATAATAACTGACATATCTGCCTGCATATTCCCCAATTGATAAGGAAGGTGATGATCTCCTGTAGGTTGGTACGGCAGATATTGACAGCGAAGAAATAAAAAATGACCAGCCGGCCATATTGAACATATTTCTTAAAAGAGGTTTTTTTCCGATACTGTTATGTCATCAGATAACACGTCTTTTAAACAGACATACTCATGACTTCCTGATAAGCACTGACCATTTTATTTCGCACCTGGATACCCAGATTAAGTGCCACAGACGATTTCTGCATGGATATCATGACATCGTTCAGCCCGATGTCGGTCGCACCGGTCATGTAGTCCTGCGCCTGTGTCTTGGCGGTGTTCTGCACCTGGCTGATATTGTTAATACTGTCGAATAAAATGTCTGAAAATTGTAATTTTTTCTCAACATTTTTATTATCAGAAATGAACGGTGTTTTTTGTGTGGCCGACGTTTGCTGTGCCTGGAAGCTAATTTGATCCAGAACGCCTTTCATCGATTGAATAGACATCAGAAATTCCTTTATATCGGCTTAATAAGCTCGCCGTTATTCTCTCTGTGGGTTTTTAATAACTGCAGCGTAACATAAGGTCATGTAAATAAAATAATGCGAATAGCTGACAGAAGTTTCAGCTTATTGATGTTTAAAAAAAACGCAATTAGAAGATAATACGCGACTGGAAATCTGTCTGTGTATTTACTGCTTCGCTTTCTCTTATCCGTATCCGGAGTGCTGATTCGCAACAATACGCCTGCAT
The DNA here is from genome assembly GCF_003610915.1 of Rahnella variigena. Lineage (NCBI taxonomy): Bacteria > Pseudomonadati > Pseudomonadota > Gammaproteobacteria > Enterobacterales > Yersiniaceae > Rahnella > Rahnella variigena. Next base: position 4,678,364 of record NZ_NSDJ01000001.1, on the reverse strand, counting down.
TGCGTCATTTATTTTTTTACAGGACTACGGCATGAATGCCACAACAAACGGTATTAAAAACAAAAGTACAGCTAATCTGATGGCAGCATTAGAACGTTTACGTTCGAGTCCTAAAATTATATTGCTCATCAGCGCGTCTGCGGCAATTTCAATCATTATTGCCCTGATCTTCTGGGCGAAATCGCCAGATTATCGCGTCCTGTACAGCAATATCAGCGATCAGGATGGCGGCGCTATCGTGGCGCAATTAACGCAAATGAATGTGCCTTACCGCTTTCAGGAACGCGGCGGGGCGATCATGGTACCTGAGGATAAAGTTCACGAAGCACGGCTGACCCTCGCCCAGCTCGGTTTGCCGAAGGGCGGCGCCGTGGGTTTCGAATTGCTCGATCAGGAAAAATTTGGCATCAGCCAGTTCAGTGAGCAGGTTAACTACCAGCGCGCGCTGGAGGGCGAACTTGCCCGGACCATTGAAACGCTCGGCACGGTACAGAATGCCCGCGTGCATCTGGCTATGCCAAAACCTTCTATGTTTGTCCGCGAACAGAAGCCACCTTCTGCGGCGGTCACCGTGACGCTGAACAACGGACGCACGCTGGATTCCGGGCAGGTGAATGCGATCACGTATCTGATTTCCAGCGCAGTGCCGGGGCTGAATGCCGATAACGTTACCATCGTCGATCAGAGCGGACGCTTGCTGACCCAAAGTGGCGGTCAGGCGATGCAGACGACGCAGCTCAAATACACCAGCGAAGTCGAAGCGGATTACCAGCAGCGTATCCAGACGATCCTCGCCACGATTGTCGGGCGCAATAACGTTAAGGCGCAGGTGACTGCACAGATTGATTTCACTCAGCACGAACAAACCGCCGAGCAATACCAGCCCAATTCATCGCCGGACAAAATGGCGATCCGCAGCCGCCAGACCAGTGATGCCGAACAGGGCAGCAAAAATGGCGTCGGTGGTGTGCCGGGGGCGCTGAGCAATCAGCCACCTGTGCCGGCGACCGCGCCCATTACCCAGCCGCCGGTAGCGAATCAACCTGCGCAGGGGGCCAATGCGGCAAACAACAACGCCACTCAGGCGGCAGGCACGGCTGAAACGACAGTGGCTACGCCGATGCCGTTTAACAACCGCAAAGACAACACCACTAACTATGAGCTCGACCGCACGCTGACGCACATCAAGCGCAGTACCGGCAGCATCGAACGGCTTTCTGTTGCCGTGGTCGTCAACTATCTGCCGGGTAAAGACGGCACGCCGGTGGCGTTAACGCCGGAGCAACTGGAGCAGGTGAATGCGCTGGTGAAAGAGACGATGGGGTATTCCGCCGCCCGTGGCGACACCATCAACATTGTGAACTCGCCCTTTACCCCGGTGGAAGAAGAACCAGCACCGCCGTTCTGGAAACAGGAAGGCTTCATCAACCTGCTGATGTCTGCCGCCCGTTATCTGCTGATTGCCCTCGTGGCCTGGTTCCTGTGGCGTAAAGCCGTGCAGCCTGCCTGGCTGCGCAATCAGGAACTGGTGTTGCAACGGCTGGAACTTGAGAAACAGGCACGTCAGGAAGAACTGGATGCCAGCGCACGCCGTGCAGAAAGCGGCGCGAGAGCCAAGGCCGAGCAGCGCGTTGAAACGGAACTTAATACCCAGAGCCTGCGCGAACTGGCACAGCAGGAGCCACGGGTTATTGCACTGGTCATTCGCCAGTGGATGAATAAGGAGATGAAGTCCTGATGAATGCCTCAGATAAAAGTGCGATCGTCATGCTGACGCTCGGTGACGGGCTGGCGGCCGAGGTGTTCAAGCACCTCAACACCCATGAAGTCAAACTGATCAGTAGTTCAATGGTCAATATGGGCGGCTTCACTCACGAGCAACTGGCCGAAGTTCTGAAGGAATTCCAGCGGGATTCCAGTGAATACGCGGCACTGAGCGTGAATACCAATGAGTATCTGCGCAGTGTGCTGGTGAAGGCGCTGGGCGAAGAGCGTGCCTCAAGCCTGCTCGAGGACTTGCTGGATAGCCAGCAGGGCACCAACGGTATCGAGACGCTCAACTTTATGGAGCCGCAGACCGTCTTCGACCTGATCCGCGACGAACACCCGCAGATTATTGCCACCATTCTGGTTCACCTCAAACGCGGTCAGGCTGCGGATGTGCTGAGTAAATTCGATGACCGCGAACGTAACGACATTATGTTGCGTATCGCTACCTTCGGCGGCGTTCAGCCTGCTGCCTTGCAGGAACTGACCGAAGTGCTCAACGGTCTGCTGCACGGTCAGAATCTCAAGCGCAGCAAAATGGGCGGTGTACGTCCTGCGGCGGAAATTCTCAACCTGATGAAATCTCAGCAGGAAGAGGCGGCTATCGAAGCCGTTCGCGAGTTCGATCAGGAACTGGCGCAGAAGATTATCGACGAGATGTTCCTGTTCGAAAATCTTGTGGAAATCGAAGACCGCAGCATTCAGCGCATCCTGCAGGAAATCGAAAACGAATCACTTATCGTTGCCCTCAAAGGTGCCGAAGGGCCGCTGCGTGAGAAGTTCTTCCGCAATATGTCCCGTCGCCAGGCTGACATCATGAAAGAGGATCTGGGTTCACGCGGTCCGATCCGTATGTCTCAGGTGGAAGCCGAGCAGAAGAGCATTTTGCTGATTGTCCGCCGTCTGGCAGAAACCGGCGAAGTGGTGATTGGAGGAAGCGAAGATGCCTACGTCTGATCGCGAAACGCAGCCTGACTGGCAGGTCTGGAAGCCGCAGAACCTGCTGGACGATTTCAGCCAGCCTGAACATGACATTATTGATACGCCGGGAACCTATCAGTCTGATGAATTATTGCAGGCCGAGTTATCCCGCATCCGCCAGCAGGCCGAACAAAAAGGCTTTGCGCAAGGGCAGGCACGCGGTGTGGAAGAAGGAAAAAAACAGGGGCACGAGGCGGGATTTGCTCAGGGTCACAAAGAAGGTTTTGAACAGGGTCTGGCTGAGGCAGGCGCGCAGCAGCGTGAAACCGGCGAGCATTTTGCCCGGCTGCTGGAGGAGTTCAAAATTGCCCTCAGCAACCTCGACAGCGTGATCCCGTCGCGTCTGGTGCAGTTGTCGCTGACGGCGGCACGCTCCATTCTGGGCAAAAATATCACCTGCGATAATGACGTCTTGCTGGAGAAAATTCAGCAGCTGTTACAGCAGGAAACGCTGTTCAAGGGCACCGCGATTCTGTGGGTCAATCCTGATGATCTGGCGCTGGTTCAGGATAACGTCGGTAAATCACTGGCGTCGATGGGCTGGGATATCCGTGGCGACGCGCAGATCTTGCCGGGCGGATGCCGGATCACGTCGGAAGAAGGCGAGTTCGATGCGACCATGAATACCCGCTGGCAGGAACTGTGCGAGCTGAGTCGTGAGGATTATCTGGCATGACGATGCGTCTCGCAAAATGGCTGGAGGCTATCGACAGAAAAGAGAAGCTGATGACCTCGCTGCCGCCTTTTCGCCAGTACGGCAAATTAACCCGCGCCACCGGACTGGTGATGGAAGCCGTCGGGCTGAAACTGCCCATTGGCACATTGTGCATCGTGGAACGTCATTCCCGCGAAGGCGTGGATAAAGTCGAAAGCGAAGTGGTCGGCTTTAACGGCCAGATTTTGTATCTGATGCCGCTGGAAAATGTCGATGGCATTTTACCGGGCGCACGGGTTTATGCGCTTGAAAGCGGGGAAGGAGCCAGCAAAGGCAAGCAATTGCCGCTGGGCAGAGAACTGCTGGGACGCGTGCTGGATGCCAGCGCCCGTCCGCTCGATGGCCTGCCGCCGCCCGTCACGGCACAACACGGCCCGCTGTTTACGCCGCCAGTGAATCCGCTGTTACGTGACCCGATTAAAAATGTGCTGGACGTCGGCGTCCGTGCGATTAACGGCCTGCTGACCGTCGGTCGTGGTCAGCGTATGGGGCTGTTTGCCGGTTCCGGCGTCGGGAAAAGTGTGCTGCTGGGCATGATGGCCCGTTATACCAAAGCCGATGTGATTGTCGTCGGCCTGATTGGTGAACGTGGCCGCGAAGTGAAAGACTTCATCGAAAATATTCTCGGCGAAGAAGGTCGCAAGCGTTCTGTGGTGATTGCCGCCCCGGCGGACGTTTCACCGATCCTGCGTATGCAGGGCGCGGTGTATGCCACGCGTATCGCCGAAGATTTTCGCGACAACGGGCTGGATGTCCTGCTGATCATGGATTCCCTGACCCGCTATGCGATGGCGCAGCGTGAGATCGCGCTGGCCATCGGTGAACCTCCGGCGACCAAAGGGTATCCGCCTTCTGTGTTTGCGAAATTACCGGCACTGGTTGAACGTGCGGGGAATGGCGTGAAAGAAGGGGGGTCGATCACCGCGTTTTACACCGTTCTGACGGAAGGCGACGATCAGCAGGATCCGATCGCCGACTCCGCCCGTGCGATCCTCGACGGACACATTGTGCTGTCGCGTCGTCTGGCTGAATCCGGCCATTATCCGGCCATTGATATTGAAGCCTCCATCAGCCGTGCGATGACCGAGCTTATCGAGCCGGTGCATTACAAAAAAGTCCAAAACTTCAAGCAGTTGCTTTCCTCGTATCAGCGTAACCGTGACCTGGTCAGCGTCGGGGCTTACGCGGCGGGCAGCGATCCGCTGCTGGATAAAGCCATTCGCCTGTACCCGCAGATGGAAGCCTATTTACAGCAGGCGATCTACGAGAGCAGCGGTTATCAGGAAGCGGGCGACAAGCTTGATGCCATTTTTTCAGACCAACCCAAAGCCTGAGGTGACTAATTAATTATGGCTATCACCAATCCGATGGATTTTCTGCGTGAACTTGCAGAGCAAACACTGACAGATACCACCGCTGAGCTGGGCAAAGTTCAGCAGGCTTATACGCTGGCGGCGACACAACTCGGTCAGCTGGAAAGTTTCGAACTGGAATATCAGCAACAGCTTCGGGCGACGGTGTCCGGTAAAGGGATCCCGGTGGCTGATTTGCTCAACCGCCAGTCTTTCATTGATTCGCTGGGAAATGTCGTTAAGCAGCAGGCGAATCAGGTGCAGAAATGCCAGAACACGGTCAATGAAACACTGCTGACCTGGCGCCACGATAAGCAGCGTCTCAATGCGTTTGAAACCCTTAAAAGCCGGGCAGACGACGTACGGATGCTGAAAGAAAACCGACAGGAGCAAAAGCTCATGGATGAATTTGCGCAGCGTGCCTGCATGGGAAGAGAACTTTTATGATTGTCCAGGCCAGCTCTGTCGTCAGCGGTGTAACCCCAACTAAAATGCCGGAAAAAGGCACCACGCCTGAAACCGGTGAGGCGAATTTCGCGACCTCTCTCGAAAAAGCCTATCCGACCAAACCGGCCTTGCCCGCGAAGGATACGAAGACGACGCAACCTGATACGCCACAGCCCGATAATACCCGTGCAGAAGCTGAACCGCTGCCGGTGCCTGTTCCCGTACCCGTACTGCCCGCTGAGTTACCACCGGTGGATCTGATCACGGATATGCCGCAACCGGCACCCGAAGTGCAGACGCCTGAGACGCCTTTTGTTGATCCGCAACTTTTGGCTTTGCAGCAAATCGTTACGCAGAATGCTGCCGTGCCTGTGCAACCGGCACCCACGACTGACGCTCCGGTGATGCCAGCTCAGGCGGATCCGGTAGCTGAAGTCCAGGCTGCACTTAGCCAGGAACGTCCGGGCAGTGCGTTTATGATGCCGGAAAGCATGAAGCCGAAAGCCGTCTCACAGGCTGCACTGGCCGCACAGGCTTCGCTGGAAGGCAAGCAGGGAACCGATAAGACCAGCGCCGATCAGCATAAGGATTTTCTGTCTGTGATGACGAAAACCGACGCCGCGCCAAAAGAGCCAGCCTCCGCACCGGCCAGATTTGAACTGAATCCGGCACTGCCGGTGAGACAGGAAAGCTCCGCATTGCCGACACCGGAAACCGGCCTGCGACCGCATGTTACGCCAGTCAGCGAGCTGACGGTTGCTCCGGCAACAGGCGTCACGACGTCTCCGGCGGTGATTAATCAGGCGCTGGGCACCCCGGCGTGGCAACAGGCCGTAGGGCAGCAGCTGGCTTATTTTTCACGTAACGGCATTCACAATGCGGAGTTACGCCTTCATCCCGAAGAGTTAGGCGCGCTGCAAATCAGCCTGCGGTTGAATAACGATCAGGCGCAGCTGCATTTTGTCACCGAGAACCATCAGGTGCGTGCTGCACTGGAAGCGGCGATGCCGCATTTGCGTACATCACTGGCGGAGTCGGGGATCAATCTGGGACAAAGCAGTGTCGGCGCTGACTCTTCTTCTTCGTCGTGGAGTGCTTCCGCGCAGTCCGACGGATCATCCGGCCGGGGAACCACAGAAGATGACGGACAGGAGAATGCGCATCTGGCCGATGACAAGCCGGAAATAAGTAACAAAACTCTCCATTATTCCAACGGTATTAATACATTTGTTTGACATAAAAATTTATAGAGCGAATTGGCAACACTAATTTCATTTCTTTCGTGAATTGTTCTGGTGTCCGACTGTAATAGAATGCACGGCTTATCAGAGCATCTATTACGGCCTGTTCGCCGGCTTATTTTTACAACAGGGTTTTCCAGATAATGTCCAAGAAGAACCAGAAGGCCAGCGGGGGTGGGAAAAAAAGTTCCCTGGCTATGTTATTAATGATGCTTATTGCTGTGGGAGCATGTGCTTTTGCGGGCTATACATTTTACGAAATGAAGAATATGAAAGCCGGAGCAAAGGGTGATGCTCCGGCGAAGGTAAAAAATGCGGCGCCAGCGGTGCCGGTATATGTGCAGATGGACACCTTCACCGTCAGTCTGAAACCGGAAGCGAATGATTCAGACCGCGTGCTGTATATTGGTCTCACGCTGAGGGTAAAAGACGCGGAATCGAAGTCCTTGCTGGAAGAATATATGCCGGAAGTCCGGAGTCGTTTATTAATTCTTTTAGCACATCAGACGGCAACAGATATCTCTTCTGATGAAGGTAAGACCGGATTAACAGAGAAAATAAAAGAGACCGTCAGCAAACCTCTCGCACCGAATCACAGTGCGGTAGTGACTGATGTATTATTTAACGCATTCATCTTACGGTAATTTCTATGTCTGACAGTATATTATCTCAGGCTGAAATTGACCGCCTTTTAAATGGCGGCAGCAACGCAGAAAGCGAGACCACTGCTAACAATGCAGTGCAGGATGACGGGATCAAACCCTATGATCCGAATACTCAGCGTCGCGTCGTTCGTGAACGGTTGCATTCACTTGAGATCATTAACGAACGTTTTGCACGACAGTTTCGTATGGGACTGTTTAATCTTCTGCGTCGAAGCCCGGATATCACTGCCGGAAGCATTAAAATTCAACCGTATCATGAGTTTGCCCGTAATCTTCCGGTGCCGACCAACCTTAATCTGGTGCATATGAATCCGTTGCGCGGGACGGCGTTATTTGTCTTCTCGCCCAATCTGGTGTTCATGGCGGTGGATAATTTATTTGGCGGAGACGGACGTTTTCCTACCAAAGCGGACGGCCGTGAATTCACACCGACCGAACAGCGCGTGATAAACCGGATGCTGACGATGGCGCTGGAGGCGTACGATTTTGCCTGGAGTTCCATCTTTAAACTGAAAACGGAATATGTCCGCGCAGAAATACAGGTGAAATTCACCAATATTACGTCGTCACCTAACGATATTGTGGTGACCACGCCTTTTTATGTCGAAATTGGCCCGCACCGGGGCGAATTTGATATTTGTATTCCGTTTAGCATTATCGAGCCTTTGCGCGAATTACTGACGAATCCGCCAATGGAAAATTCCAAACAGGAAGACCGGCAATGGCGGAGTACGCTTGCTTCTCAGGTCAGAGACACTGAACTTGAGCTGGTGGCGAATTTCTCCGACATTTCCACCCGCCTTTCGCAAGTTATGAATATGCAGAAAGGGGATATTATTCCCATTGATAAAAAAGAGAGCATTGAAGCTCGTGTTGATGGCGTTCCTGTATTCTCGGGAAAATATGGTTGTGTCAATAACCAATATGCTCTGAAAGTAGAGCAAATGATGAATCCCGCTTTATTATCTTTAAAAAAGGAGTAATTCCCCAATGACTGACACTACAACTTCGGGCGGTTCTGACAAAGAATCCATCGATGATCTTTGGGGTGATGCGATGAGTGAACAACAAGCCGCGGATAACTCCTCCACAAAAGAGGCACAGGTGACAAATTTTTCAGAGGATCTCAATCTGATCCTCGATATTCCGGTCAAAATGACGGTGGAATTAGGCCGGACAAAAATGACGATCAAGGAATTATTACGTCTGAGCCAGGGATCGGTTGTTTCTCTGGAAGGTCTGGCGGGTGAACCCCTGGATATTCTGATTAATGGTTATCTGATTGCTCAGGGTGAAGTAGTGGTGGTTTCCGATAAATTCGGCGTACGCATTACCGATATTATTACGCCTTCAGAGCGGATGTATCGCCTGAGCAGGTAATGATGATGCAGACTACCCCGCAGCCCCACACTCAGACCCTTCCTTCGACTGTCGATACGGCCATGCCCGGTTCAATCCTGGTGAACGTCGGCGGTGCGCTGGTGCTGATACTGATGATCATTGCCGTATTCGCCTGGCTTGCACGTCGCACAGGGTTTGCCCGCAATCACCCTAAAAGCAACCAGATACTTTCTGTGGTGGCCAGTCATTCTCTGGGGCAGCGCGAGCGTGTAGTCGTCATTGATATGAATGATAAAAGAGTCTTGCTTGGCGTCACGCCGGGCCAGATCAGTTGTCTCGCCACGTTTGATAAGACACCGGATGAAGGTGCAACACAGGTTGTATCAGCGTCTGTCGATTTCCAGTCCACGCTGATGAATCTGCTGAAAAAACGTAAAACGGAGCCGGCGGAATGAGTTTATTTTCACGTCACAATTCCCGCCGGTGGCTGCCTTCGGGACTGTTTCTTTTAATGATTGTCGGGCTGATGTTACCTGCCCGTGATGTTTTTGCTGCCAACGGCGATGTGATGCTGACCCGTTCAGCCGATGGGGAAAGCTGGTCACTGCCGGTGCAGACACTGGTTCTGCTGACCTCACTCACTTTCCTGCCCGCAATCCTGCTGATGATGACCGGTTTTACCCGGGTGATCATCGTGTTAGGGCTATTGCGCAATGCACTCGGTACGCCCTCTACGCCGCCCAATCAGGTCTTGCTGGGGCTGGCGCTGTTCCTGACGTTTTATGTGATGTCTCCGGTCTTTAATCAGATCTACAAAGACGCCTGGCAGCCTTTATCGGAAGATAAAATCAGCATGGAAACCGCGCTGGAACGAGGCGTTCAGCCACTGCGCAGATTTATGCTGGAACAAACCCGCGAAACCGATCTGGCGCTGTATACGCGCATGGCTAAAGAAGAAAACTTCCAAAGTAAGGAAGAAGTGCCTCTGCGCATTTTACTGCCCGCCTTCGTGACCAGTGAATTGAAAACCGGTTTCCAGATTGGCTTCACCGTTTTCATACCTTTCCTGATTATCGATCTGGTGGTCGCCAGCGTACTGATGGCGCTGGGCATGATGATGGTTCCCCCTGCGACCATTTCGCTGCCTTTCAAACTGATGCTGTTTGTTCTGGTGGATGGCTGGCAATTACTGATGGGCTCACTGGCACAAAGTTTCTTTAGTTAAGCCGTGAAAAGTTAAAAAGTTAACCGTTAAACAGGACGAAAAATGACACCGGAAAGTGTAATGGCGATGGGGTTTCAGGCCATGAAAGTCGGGTTAATGATTGCGGCACCTTTGTTATTTGCCGCATTGTTCACCGGATTGCTGGTCAGCATATTTCAGGCATCCACGCAAATTAATGAAATGACATTATCATTTATTCCAAAAATACTGATGATCGTGACTGTCGGTATTCTGATGGGGCCGTGGATGCTAAATCTGTTTCTGGATTATATGCGCACGCTCTTTACTAATTTGCCGTACGTCATCGGATAGTTATGCTTACGTTGTCCGTTGCCAGCTTATATGCCGTCATGAACCAGTATTTCTGGCCAATGCTGCGGGTGCTGGCTTTATTCACGACCGCGCCAATTTTTAATGAGCAGGGCATCGGGAAGAAAGCCAAGATAGGGTTGGCGATCGTGATTTCATTACTGATAGGACAACATCAGCCCAACACGCACATTGAAATTTTTTCTTTCGCCGGATTATGGGTAGGCGCGCAACAGTTCATTATCGGTGCAGCCATCGGGCTGACGGTGCAGTTTATTTTCGTGGCCGTGCGTAATGCCGGGGAGATTATCGGTCTGCAAATGGGATTATCCTTTGCCACATTTTTTGACCCGGCAGCGGGGGGAAATATGCCGGTGATTTCCCGCATCCTGAATTTGCTCGTGACGTTGCTGTTTCTGACTTTTAATGGTCATTTATGGATGCTTAATACCCTGGCGGACAGTTTTATATTACTGCCAGTCAGTGCAACGCCGATCAACGCAGATGGTTTGTTAGCGATTACTTACACCGCCGGAATGGTCTTTAAATGCGGGCTGATGCTGGGGCTACCCATTATCACTCTGCTTCTGACACTGAATTTGACGCTGGGACTGCTTAACCGCCTGACGCCTCAGCTTTCCATCTTTGTCGTCGGTTTTCCGCTGACGCTGAGTATTGGCATGATAGCGATGTCGATGATCATGTACACCCTTGCGCCGTTTTTTGAAAATATGATGGAAGATATTTTTGAGCAACTGACAAAAATAATCCTTCTGTTGACCTGAATTTTTTATATAGTAGATTATTGCAGAGGCTTTAATGGCATCCTTCAAAATATCGACCCTGATCAAGACTATTTTATTCCTGCTTTGCTTTATCCTGGTGATCACCTCGGTTTTTTCATTTAAATCCATGTCACAAGCCAGTGATTCTTTCAATGAAATGAAAACGCTGTCTCAAAATCTTAGAGAGTTACGCCGCATGAGTGCATTTCTTGGCTCTGTTCGCGGGGATATTAACTATGTGTACAATGACCCGACGGCTTCTCATGAGGTACTGGCAGAAAAAGCAGCAGTAATTTCTGAAGGAATTAAAAATGCACAGCGTCATGCCAGTAATTTTCAGCGCGCTGCTGAAAACAGTGAAGAGGGCAAAGTTTTTTCGAACAATGTTTATAATAAATTTAACGCATTAATTGAAAACTACACCAATAATATGCGTTCTCTCGAAGCTTACAACAATACCGGCTTCGATAACGGCAAGCTGGAAAATGCGCTGGATGACGCAGTACAGGAATACGCAGATTATAGCGTGAAGGTTGAGAGCAATATTACTGACAAGTTTTCTGCAGACCGTCTTGCATTCCTGATCACCTCAGGAATTCTTCTGGCATTGACTGTCTGTATCTCATGTCTGTCATTTATTCTTATCAAACGATTTGTGTTCAATCGTCTGCAAACAGCGTCATCCATGCTGGATAAAATCAGCTCCGGCGAGTTGTTCCATGAGTTTGAAACAGGGGCTCGCAACGAAATTGGTGTGATGCTGGAATCGCTGCAGAACATGAAAGGATCACTGAGCGGGATTATTACTTCCGTCCGTCTTACATCGGGTAACATCAGAACCGATGCTTCGGAAATCGATACCGGTAACCACGATCTGGCTTCCCGAACTGAAGAACAAGCCAGCGCACTGCAACAGACCGCCGCGAGCATGGAAGAAATTAAAACCACCGTGTCTAACAATGCTGAAAATGCACGTCAGGCAAACCTGCTGTCTCAGCAGGCACGTACCACTGCGGATAACGGATCTTCGGTGATGGCCAATGTGGTTTCCACAATGGATAAAATTTCCAAAAGTGCCCGCAAAATTTCTGAAATCAATGGCGTGATTGATGGCATTGCCAATCAGACGAATATTCTGGCACTGAATGCCGCGGTTGAAGCTGCGCGTGCCGGTGAGCAGGGCCGCGGTTTCTCCGTTGTCGCCAGTGAAGTTCGCAATCTTGCAGCCCGCAGTGCCGATGCGGCAAAAGAAATTAACCTGCTGATCAATGAGTCTGTTAAAAACGTCGATGACGGTGCGCGCCTGATAGAAGATGCAGGTAAAACGATGCATGAGATTGTCACGTCCGTCACCCACGTCAGCAATATCATGCAGGAAATAACCCAGGCTTCTGAAGAACAAAGTACAGGTGTTTCCCAGATAGCGATGGCAGTGAATGAAATGGATTTAGCCACTCAGCAGAATGCGGCAATGGTGGAAGAATCATCCGTAATCACTCAAAACCTAAATAATAATGCCCGGCACCTGTTTGATATCGTCTCCTTCTTCCGTGTGGAAAAAGCCGATAATGCAACACAGCCAGTGATGGAGGAGTCTGCCCACGGAGAACCTGTCCGTAAGACGGGCCGGATTAAGAAAAACACTCAGGTGAAAGAACCTGTATTTAAAAAAGACGTCAGCACAACGGAAGGTGCCTGGACCGAATTTTAATTAATTTGATGACTCACGTTATTACCGGAAGAGGCAGATATGTCTCTTCCGTTTTTTTTACCTGATAACTCTATTTGGTCGTTAAGTTGTCATCTTTTCAAACAATGGACTCTTGGGTTCTGATGATAAAATACCCCCATATTATTACTGTGTAAAAAATAAGGCTGCATTGCGCGAGTCGTGCGGTAGCTTTGCTTACAGATAACTAAAACAAATTTGAGATAACAGGATTTATATTTTGAAAGATTTGTATTCATCTCATCACTTTTCTCCTGCCGGTATTTATACCTCAGCGGCAATGTATGGCGTAAAAGGCGCTGATCCGAAAACGGCGAACGTTCTCGAGATCGGTTGTGGCGAGGGCGAGGATCTCATTCGCTTTGCCGTTGCGAATCCTTTAAGTTCGTCAGCAGGAATAGATGTTGACCCTGATTCTGTCAGAGAAGGACAACAGAAGGTTTCCGCCTTTGGAATTGAAAATACCCATTTATATTGCCTGGGTTTACAGGATTTGTTTTCCATTGATCCGGGTAAGTTCGATTACATTATTATTCAGCAACTCTTCAGCCTGCTGGATGAGGATACCCGTTATTCATTGCTGAGTTTCTGTGAGCAACATTTAACAGAACAGGGAATTATCGCAGTTAAGTGGAATACGTTACCGGGCGCACAGGTCACTGATACATTGCGTGAGGCCATTGCACTGCACACCCAAAATTCAGTCAGCGATGAAGAGAAAATCTCCTCAGCAAGAGCGATGCTGGGATTTATGAATATTGCGCATTCAGACGGTGCCCTGAAAGAGCGTATCACTGAAGCATTATCATTGCCGGATGCAGAGCTGGCTGTACGTTATATTTACAGTAAAAACGATGCACGCTATCTGATTAATTTTAATAACGACATTATAAAATCAAATATTGCTTACGTCGGAGATATCACGCCTCAGTATGAAATAGCGCAGCACTACGGGAAAGAAGTCGCCACTGTACACACAACGGCCACAGAACGACTCGATAAAATCACCGCGCAGCAATATCTGGACTTTGCCGTCGACCGGCAGGTTCGCTTTAGTCTATTGATTTCAAGAAATAATCAATCAGTGATTCATGAACAGATGCAATTCAGCGAAATTGAAAATTTACACTGGGCGGGAAATTATCAAAGACAAGCGGATGCAATAACTTTCTATAATCGCCAGGGAGAATCCCTGACTTCAGATAATGATTTGCTGGGGCGGATACTTGATGTAATGGGAAACAGCTGGCCGCTGAGTGTCAGTACGCAGCAGATTATAAAGAATACGTATTTGCCAGAAGAACCTGAACAGCATGCCGGCAATGTGATTAAAACACTGCAGGCATTATATATTGAAAACGTTTCAGGTATTTATGCGTCTTTAACGCCTTCACCTTATAACCTCTCACGCTTTGGCAATCTGAAGCTGATTTATCCGACTGACAACATTATCTGGCCCGAGTGCGGATACATCGAATCAGAGAATCTGTGGGGGGAGAAGGCTGTTCTGAAGAAAAGTGAAGCCGGGTTTGTTCAGTCTGGTTTACGTCTTTCAGATGAGGAAAGTTATATGCTGGCGATGGATCTGGTGAGCAAAGGGTTGCTAACCGGTTCAGACATTGCCTGGTTGCGCTTATATCAGCAGGTCATGGCATTGCAAGATGTGGATATCGCCCGACGTCGGATTTCAAGCTTAATGCTGTTTTCCGCAAGCACAAAGGAAGGGGGATTCCGTCAGGAACATGCCGGTCATAAAAGCCTCAGTAAAAAAACAGAAAATGATGTAGACCAGAAAGCACTGAGTAAAGTGAAAGGCTTGTATTTATCCGGGCATGTTCAGGAATCTTTTGAAATCATGGAAGAACTGAGAGCCAGATACCCGGACAGTGTTACGTTGTTAAGCGATATATCCTCTATTTATCATCAGGCCAATAATGTCGATGAGGCATTAAGATGCCTTACCAAAGGGTTGTCGATCAATTCGGGGGTGTTTGAATTTTACAGCGGTATTGTATTGTGTCTCTCAAAACTCAATGATCGTCATTATCCTAAAAAGGTTGCACAGCATTTGCTGAGAAATTACCCGAAAAATGCTGAAGCGTGGGATTTACTGGGTAAAGTTTATAACGATCTGCGTAACAGCCTGAAATATGAATACTGCGCACGTAAAGCCGCAGACATGAACAGTAATAACGCAACATACCTGCTCAAATTAGGCAATGTGCTGAGCGAACGTAATCAGATGCGTGAAGCCAGAGAATATCTGGAAAAAGGTGTGAGATTGTCTGAGTCTTCACTCGGATATTTTGCCAATTACAGCAACATGCTTTTTGTCATTCTTCACGATCATCAATGTTCGCCAGAAGAAATCCTTGCCGAGCATCAGAAGTACGGTCAAAAGCTGAGCGCGTGGGCGAAAAATAAGACGGTTGAACGCCCGGTTTTAGTGAATGACAATCCCCGCCTGCGGGTTGGTTTTGTATCGGGTGACTTCAGGGACCATCCGGTGAGTAACTTCATCTATCCTGTGCTCAGTTCAATCGATAAAACCCGCTTTGACGTCATTGGCTACAATGTTTCTCCGTCTAATGACCGCCATACACAGCTTTATGCGGCATTATCTTCAGAATGGAATGACGTTAAAAGTCTGAGTCATATTGAGCTGGCAGAGAAAATTGCAGCGGATGGGATTGATATCCTGATCGACTTATCGGGCCATACGGCATTCAACCGCTTACCTGTTTTTGGTCTGAAACCGGCGCCGGTTCAGATGTCGTGGATAGGATATCCGGGGACTACCGGCGTAAAAGAGATGGATTACTATCTTATTGACAGCAATTTTGCCGGGCCGGGGGTATTAGACAGTCACTTTACCGAGAAACTGGCTTATTTACCTGCGGCTAAGCAATTCGAACCTGCTGATTACAATATAGATGTTAATGCTCTTCCTGCGCTCAAAAATGGGTATATCACGTTTGCCACGTTTAACCGTCCGCAAAAAATTACCGCCGCTGTGCTCGATACATGGGCAGAAATATTAACTCAGCTTCCTGATGCCAGATTACTTTTCGCGTCAATGAGCGATGAGGAAATGATTGAAAAATACATGCTGGAGTTTGAAAGCCGTGGAGTCCGCAGGGAGCAAATTATTGCCCGTCTGAAGTGCGGATTTGGGCCTTATCTGCAAATGCATAATGACGTGGATATTATCCTCGATACCTTCCCATATACCGGCGGTACAACCACCAACCATGCCAGCTGGATGGGCGTCCCGTCGCTGACACTGGCAGGCGACAGTGTCGTGTCACGTCAGGCCGGCGCAGCAATGAAATTCCTGGGGCTTGATGAGTTTGTCGCGAGTTCAACCGATGAGTACGTGGCGAAAGCTGTCGCGTTCAATGAACAGTTTGAGCATCTGAACAGTGTGCGCTTGTCTCTTCGTGACCGTATTTTGGAAAGAGAAAAAAGAGTCAGCCATCGCGCATTCTATTTTGAAAAAGTCCTCGAACAGGCCTGGAGCTTGCACCAGCAAGGGTTGCCCGCACAAGCCATAGTCCTTGCCGATGACTAAATTCTCAGATGCTATCGGGGGATATTTCCCCCTTGAGCTTCCCCGCTTGCAGGCGCATTTTTATCCGAATTTAGCGTTATTTTCGTCTGCCCGTGGTGCTTTTTACGCATTGCTGGTGTCAGGCAAACCCGATGCAGTGTGGGTGCCGCGCTATATCTGTGATGCGATGCTTTCACCCCTGGAAACATTGCAGATCCCGGTGAAATATTATTCGCTGGATAGCCAGTTGATGCCGGACTCAGAGGTGGTGCCAGCGGAGAATGAATGGGTATTGTGGGTCAACTATTTCGGGTTATGTGATGTTCAGGAGCAAAAAATGCTCGCCCGGTTTAATCCCCGTCATCTCATCCTTGATCATTCCCAGGCCTTTTATTCCCCGCCCGGCGATTGTCTGGCAACGCTGTATTCACCGAGAAAATTCTTCGGTGTTCCTGACGGTGGCCTGCTGGCAACGTCATTACCTGTGGATGTGCCGCAAACTGACCCGCTGGTTTCCCTGAACCGCTCGGCGCATTTGTTGCGGCGACTGGCAGAGAACGCGGAGTCTGGTTTTGCGGCCTATCAGCAGGCAGAAGAGACGTTTACACAGGCGCCGTCTGCCATGTCTCAGCTGACGGAAACACTGTTAAAAACGATTGATTATCAGCAATGCCGAAAGGCGAGGAACGAAAATTTTCAGTTCCTGCATCAGCACCTCGGACGCTTTAACGAGGCTGCCTTTGATAAAGCTGCTGCCAACGGGGCTCTTTGTTATCCCTTTTTGAACAGAACATCCGGCCTGCGTCAGTTCTTAACTAATGAACGTATTTACACGCCTTCGTACTGGCATGATGCAGCCCGCAGAGTGATGCCATCAGGCATTGAGAGCGACTTTATTCATCATCTGATCCCTTTACCTGTCGATCAAAGATATGGCATTGCGGAAATGGAATTCATTGTTGAGAAAGTCGCTGATTTTCTTAACCCGTCTGCGGGTGTTTAAATTAAAAAAATTAAATGAAAAAATTAAACGTTTTAGTATTCCCCTGCGGCTCGGAGAATGCGGGTGAAATATATCAGGCACTCCGGTATTCCGTGCATGTTAATCAGTTAGTGGGGGCGTCAGGCGTCAGCGATCATGGTGAATTCAGGTTCGAAAATTACCGGGGCGATTTGCCGCTGATTGATGACGAAAGTTTTGACGATGCTTTTCTGGCCCTGTTAGAAGAGTGCCAGACGGATATTGTTTTTGCTACCCATGACAGTGTGGCCGTAAAACTTGCGCTACTGGCGCAGCGGCAGGGTTTTTATCTGGTGAATGGCAATGCCACCACTGCACAAATTACCCGCTATAAAAGTGAAACCTATGCGCTTTTCCAGGATTGTCGCTGGGTGCCCGCCTGTTATCACCCGGAATATCCCGTTGCAGAATGGCCGGTGCTGATTAAACCGGATTGCGGGCAGGGGGGAAAGGATGTTCAGAGGGTAGACGATGCTGCTCAGTTACTTCAGGCCATTAAAAACGTTCCTCAGCCACTGGTGGTGGAGTTTCTGCCCGGTGAAGAAATCACGGTCGATTGTTTCACTGATCGAAAAAGGCAACTCATCTGGGCAGGGCCGCGCAGCCGGGAACGTGTACGTGCCGGTATCAGTATGCGTTCGCAAAAACAGAACCCGGATGATGAAATCATGGACATCATTACCACGATAAATTCCCGCCTGGTGTTCCGTGGTCCATGGTTTGTTCAGTTAAAAAAAGATAAATATGGCAAATGGAAGTTGCTGGAAATATCTTGCCGTATTGCAGGCACAATGGTTTTCCAGCGCGCGCGTGGAATTAATTTACCTCTGATGACGCTGCATGATTTTCTTGAGCGCAGTATAACGCCGCTCGCCAGTGAACATATCACTCTGGTTGACAGATCCGTTAAAACCGTCAGCCGTATCGATATTCCTGTTGAACATGTTTTTATTGATCTCGACGATACGCTAATCATTAACGGTCATGCGGTTCCGGCTGTGATGGCATTACTTTATCAATGCAAAGCACAGGGAAAATCACTTCACCTGATTACCCGGCATATCAGCGATCCTGTTGATACCCTGCGTCAGTCTGTCATTGCTGAGTCTTTATTCGATCAGGTTATTCATTTAACGGAAAGTACAGATAAGAAGTCATTTTATATTCCTGAGAAGAGTCTTTTTATCGATAACTATTTTATTGAACGTCAGGATGTCGCGAAGCTGAAAAATGTCGCAGTGATGGATGTGGATGCTGTTGAGTTTTTGCTACGTTAACCGGATACGGAAATTATTATGATTTATAAAGATGCTGTTATATTTTGCGAGGAGTTTGCGAAAACCACCCGTCCACGGTTTGTTTTTGGGGTGACGACTCATTCAAAAGATATCGCCAAAAAATTTGCGGTAACCGGATTTATCGATGAGTTTACTGATGCCACGTCGGTTGACGGTCTGCCTGTCGTTTCATGGTCAGAAGTGCCGGCGGATGCCATGGTGGTGTCCGGTATTGCAGATGGTCGTCCCCTGACTGCCCAGAAGATAATGGAACATAAACATTGTGACTGTTTAGATTTCTTTTCCTTCTATCGGTATTTCACGACTTTTTTAAACCCTGTCGCTTTTTACCATGGTCAGGCTTTTGTCGATGATTACCACCAGAATAAAAGCCGCTATGAAAACGTACGTCATCAGCTGGCGGATGCCCTCTCAGCAGAAACGTTCGACAAAATTATTAATTTCAGGCTGACAAACCGCTTAGCGGCACTTGAAGGTTTTACCTGCCGGACGAATGAGCAGTATTTTGATCTGCCGTTTGTCAAAGATTATGCCCGTCACTTCGTCGATTGTGGCGGTTTTGATGGCGCAACCAGCCTGGAATTTGCGAGACGGTTTCCGGATTATAAAAGTATTCAGGTTTTTGAACCCGACATCAGCCAGTGCCAGCGGGTCGCGCAAACGCTGAGTTCTCTCCCCGGTGTCAGGGTCTATCCTTTTGGTGTTTCGGACCAGTCAGAAACACTGCGGTTTTCACGATCCGGCAGTGCATCGAAGATTTGTGATTCAGGCGACGTCACCATTGAGGTTGTTACGCTGGATGGATTGCTTAAAGGAGATGTCAGCTGCTTAAAAATGGATATTGAGGGCTACGAATTGCCTGCATTAGCCGGTGCGCAGAATATTATTAAAACTCAAAAGCCCCTGCTGGCTATTTGTTGTTACCATAAGCCTGATGATCTGTGGACAATTCCTCAGCGGGTTCTCAGCTACAATCCGGACTATAAAATTTATTTACGCCATTATTCCGAGGGGCTTTTAGAGACCGTATTTTATTTTGTTCCTGAAAGTCTTACTGATGAGTGAATTAAAACGCGTTGCTATCATGCAGCCTTACATTTTTCCTTATTTAGGCTATTTCCAGCTGGCTGCTTCAGGCGATATTTTTGTGCTGTATGACAATGTTAACTATATCAGGCAGGGGTATATAAACAGGAATTGTATTCTCAGTGCCGGTCAGATTCAGCGTTTTGTTATTCCTGTCCCCGGAGCGTCCTCATTCAAACCTATAAAGGAACTTGAGTTCAGTCAGGACGTGGGGAAAGTCATCAAACAAATACGGCAGGCCTATCAGAACAGGCCTTTTTTTGGCGCCGTTTTTCCCCTTATTGAGCAGGTGTTGCAGTCTGAACAGCGAAGTATTGCCCTGATGTGCCAGAAAATGATGCGCTGTATCTTTGATTATCTGGGTATGGAAAAGGCCGTCACTCTTTCCAGCCAGATTAATTATGCTCAGACGGGCAGTGCCAGCGTGAAAGTTATCGCCATATGCCATGCGCTTGGCGCAGAAATTTATATTAACAGTGCAGGTGGTGTTGATTTATATGACCGCGGGCAGTTTTTAAAATCAAAGCTGGATTTGAAGTTTATAAAAATGAATGACATCCGCTATCCGCAAGGTTGTGAGGAGTTTCATCCTAATCTTTCTATTATTGATGTGCTGATGAACTGCTCTGTAGAAACGGTTCGGGACTTATTATCAGAATATCGCTTGTTCTAACCTTTTCAGGATCATAGCCGTCATGGAAAAAAACATATTTGTTACTCGTCCTTTATTACCTCCGCTTGAGGAGTTCATTCCTTATCTGGAAAATATCTGGGAAAGTCAGCACCTGACAAACGCTGGCCCGTATCATCAACAGCTGGAAAAAGAACTGGCTGAGTATCTGGGTGTGGAACATTTGTGTTTGTTTTCAAATGGTACGCTGGCCTTACTGACCGCTTTTCAGGTGCTGGGGATCACCGGTGAGGTGATCACGACGCCTTATTCTTTTGTCGCTACGGCACATTCTCTGCTCTGGAATGGCCTTACACCGGTCTTTGTCGATACCGATCCTGAGACGTTCAACCTTGATGCAGACAAGCTTGAGCAGGCGATTACTCCGGCTACAACGGCAATCTTGCCCGTCCATTGTTATGGTATCCCCTGTAACACCCGCAAAATCGAAGAGCTGGCGGATGCGTACGGGCTGAAGGTCATCTACGATGCAGCCCACGCTTTTGGTGTTAAACAAAATGGCGTCAGCGTCCTGCGTCAGGGCGACCTGTCTATTTTGAGTTTTCACGCCACCAAAGTGTTCAATACGATTGAGGGCGGTGCCATTATCTGTCACGACGCCAAAATGAAGCAGCGCATCGATTATCTGAAAAATTTTGGTTTCGTTAATGAGACTACCGTTGTCGCGGCGGGTATCAACGGCAAGATGAATGAATTACAAGCCGCGTACGGGCTCCTTCAGTTGCAACATATTGATAAAGCTCTTGATGATCGTGGCAGACTCTATCGCCATTACAATATGCTGCTTGCGGATATTCCGGGGATTTCACTGATGTCGATCCCTGAGGATGTGACCTGGAATTATGCGTACTACCCGATCATGGTTAATGAAGATTTTGCTCTCACGCGTGACGAGCTGTACGAATTGCTGAAAGACAATCACATCATGGCGCGACGCTATTTTTATCCTTTAATCAGCAGTTTCTTTATGTACAAATTTGCTGAAAGTGCCAGCAAGGAAAATCTGCCTGTTGCGCACCAGCTCGCGGAAAAAGTCATCTGTTTGCCGCTTTACCCTGGTCTGGAAGAAAGCATACAGAATAAAATTGCCGGACTGATTAAAAATGCCGCCGCCACATCACCTCACTCCTCTCCATTAATCATGGCGCAGTAATCTGGTTAACAAGCTTGTAAAGACGGTGATTTTCAGTTTTTTCGGCTCTGATAATGCTCTACCATATCTGTACCTCTTTTATTGCATGGTTACGGATATCCGATGCGCCACCTGGCAATCATTCTTCCCCTGGTTCTTACACTTTCTGCCTGTAGCAGTAATAAACCCGCGCCTCAGCCCGAAGGGCCGCGTAATCCTTTCTCCGATGGAAGAAATGCCAGCGCCAGTACGGTGCCCGACGGCGGTTTTCTGCTCCAGCCTGAGCATACCGGCGCGGTGCAGACCGGCGATTTTGCCTATGATCCGGCCATGAATCAGTTTGTTGACAAAATGGTGCGTGAGCACGGTTTTGACCGTCAGCAGCTGCATGATGTGTTGTCGCAAACCAAACGTCTGGGATTTGTATTACGACTGATGGATCAGCAGGCACCTTCCGGTCCGCCATCGACCGTGCCAAACGGCGCGTGGAACCGTTATCGCAGCAAATTCATCACGCCGGATAACGTGCAAAATGGTGTGGTGTTCTGGAATCAATATCAGGATGCGTTGCAGCGTGCGGAGCAGGTCTATGGCGTGCCGCCGGAAATCATTGTCGGCATTATCGGCGTGGAAACCCGCTGGGGACGCGTAATGGGTAAAACCCGCATTATCGATGCGCTGGCGACCTTATCCTTTGCCTATCCGCGCCGTGCAGCGTATTTCTCCGGTGAACTGGAAACGTTCCTGCTGATGTCCCGTCGGGAAGGGGATGATCCGCTGAGTCTGCGCGGTTCCTTCGCCGGTGCAATGGGCTATGGCCAGTTTATGCCGTCATCTTATAAAGACTACGCCGTCGACTTTAACGGCGACGGTCATGCCAACCTGTGGGATCCAATTGATGCCATCGGCAGTGTCGCCAATTACTTCAAAGCCCACGGCTGGACTAAAGGCGCGCCAATTGCGGTGCCGGCAGCCGGTCAGGCACCTCTGCTGGAGAACGGCTTTAAAACCAAATATCCGCTGTATACATTGAAAGCCGCCGGACTGAGCCCGTTAGGATCGCTTGGCAACTATCAGGAAGCGAGTCTGCTGCGCCTTGATATGGGCACCAATTACCAGTACTGGTACGGGCTGCCGAACTTCTACACCATCACCCGTTACAACCACAGCGTGCATTATGCGATGGCGGTATGGCAACTGGGTGAGGCGGTGAAAGCCGCGCGCTGACGCCGGATCGTTCAACTCTCATGAGGGCCGCAGATCGTGGCCCTTCTTTTTTTGTTTTCACTCCTGTTCTGAATACATCGCGCAAATTGCTTCAACGGGACTCGCAGACCGGAAGAGAAATGCTAACATCGGGGTAGTTTCAGATGTCCCGCCGGGAGGGGATATGGACGAAAAACGTTTACATGAACTGAGTGTGGAAATCGGGGCGGCGCTGAAAGCCAGGGGATGGTGGATTACCTGTGCGGAATCCTGCACCGGCGGCCTGATTTCCAAGGCGATTACTGACATCGCCGGAAGCTCCGCCTGGTTTGATCGCGGATTTGTCACTTACAGTAATGCGGCCAAACATGAATTGCTGGGCGTGTCTGAAAGCACGCTGGAGCAATATGGCGCGGTGAGTGAGCAGGTGGTGCATGAAATGGCGCAGGGCGTATTGCACGCCGCGGGCGCAGATGTGGCCGTTTCGGTCAGCGGTATTGCCGGACCTGATGGCGGTTCTGCAGAAAAACCTGTCGGCACGGTCTGGTTCGGATTTGCCGGAAAAGACGGGCGCGTTCTGACGGCTAAACAGCAGTTTTCCGGCGATCGCGAAGCGGTGCGTTTGCAAGCTGCTGTTTTTTCGCTACAAACTGCATTGCGTGAGTTTATTAAAAATTAGGCTTGATACTGTATGAGCATACAGTATAATTACTGCCAATTACCTGTACATAAATTATATTCAGTGATGCAGGCGGGATGTTCCCCTGCATCAGACGAGGAGTAAAAATGGCTATTGATGAGAACAAGCAAAAAGCGTTAGCTGCAGCACTGGGCCAGATTGAAAAGCAATTCGGTAAAGGCTCCATCATGCGTCTGGGTGAAGATCGCTCCATGGACGTAGAAACGATCTCTACCGGCTCTTTGTCTCTGGATATCGCGTTAGGTGCCGGCGGCTTGCCAATGGGCCGTATCGTTGAAATTTACGGACCAGAATCTTCCGGTAAAACCACGCTGACTTTGCAAGTTATCGCAGCAGCACAGCGCGAAGGCAAAACCTGTGCGTTCATCGATGCAGAGCACGCACTGGACCCGATTTACGCTAAAAAACTGGGCGTAGATATCGATAACCTGCTGTGTTCTCAGCCAGATACTGGCGAACAGGCTCTGGAAATCTGTGACGCGCTGACCCGTTCAGGCGCTGTTGACGTGATCATCGTCGACTCCGTGGCTGCACTGACACCGAAAGCAGAAATCGAAGGCGAAATTGGTGACTCTCACATGGGCCTTGCGGCACGTATGATGAGCCAGGCGATGCGTAAGCTGGCCGGTAACCTGAAAAACGCCAACACACTGCTTATCTTCATCAACCAGATCCGTATGAAAATTGGTGTGATGTTCGGTAACCCGGAAACCACTACCGGCGGTAACGCGCTGAAATTCTACGCCTCTGTGCGTCTGGATATCCGTCGTATCGGCGCGATCAAAGAAGGTGATGTGGTTGTCGGTAGCGAAACGCGTGTGAAAGTGGTGAAGAACAAAATCGCTGCGCCATTTAAACAAGCCGAATTCCAGATCATGTATGGCGAAGGTATCAACATCAACGGCGAACTGATCGACCTGGGCGTTAAGCACAAACTGATCGAGAAAGCCGGTGCATGGTACAGCTACAACGGCGAGAAGATTGGTCAGGGTAAAGCGAACTCCTGCAACTACCTGAAAGAAAATCCGAAAGTGGCTGCTGAGCTGGATAAAAAACTGCGTGACATGCTGCTGAGCGGCACGGGTGAACTGAGCGCAGCAACCACGGCGGAAGTCGCTGACGACAACATGGAAACCAGCGAAGAGTTTTAATTTCGCGGTTGTCTGACAAAGACATTTGAAGGGCAGGGGACTTTGTCCGTAACTTTCAAACGTCGCTAAAATGCCAGTCTGGTTTCCAGACTGGCATTTTGCATATAAGGGGAAAACCTTATGTCCGATGAAAACATACCTGATAAAAAAATCGTGAATGAGAACGTCATCGACCTGAAAAAGCTGCTGGAAGAGGTGGCACAAAATAGCGAGTCAACACTGTTTGAACCGCCCAAAAAAGATGGCGATGCAGCGAAAATCAATACACTGATAAACCGCGCAATGCGTCTGCTTGCTCAGCGCGACCATGGCGAAACAGAATTACGCCGCAAGTTACTCATTCCTCCGATGCCTTTTGTTAAGCCTCAAAATAAGAAAAGCAGCTGGGCTTCGCGTAAAAAGCCAGCGCAAAATGAGTTCGCCGAAGAAGAGGCGGTGAGAGCCAAACCAGAGCCGCGGCCGGTGCCGGAAGAGATTCCGGAAGAACATGTACAGGCGGTGATCGACTACTGTTATCAACATCAGTGGCTTGATGATGCCAAATTTGCCAGCCGCTATATTTCGGGTCGCAGTCATAAAGGTTACGGTGCGCAGCGCATCCGTTCGGAATTACTGCAAAAAGGTGTCGATAAAGAAATCATCACAGTCGCACTGGAAAACACAGACGTCGACTGGTGCGCGCTGGCACGAGATTTGGCGGTCAGAAAGTTTGGCGAAAATTTACCGACTGACTGGAAAGAAAAATCAAAAGTTCTGCGTTATTTGCTCTATCGGGGCTTCTTTCAGGAAGAAATACAGTCTATTTATCGCGATTTTGACGATTGACCGCATACGGTATTTTACTTCCCCGCGCAGAAATTTTATCTTATCCGCACTTTTTCGTTCGTGAGCTGTACAGATTGCTGCCATATGCAGCGTTATCCGGCTCAAGAGCCGTTCTTCCAGCATGATTCCGGGATATTTATGAGCAAGAGCACCGCTGAGATCCGTCAAGCGTTTCTCGATTTCTTCCATAGTAAGGGACACAACATTGTTTCAAGCAGTTCGCTTGTCCCGACAAACGATCCGACACTGTTGTTTACCAATGCCGGGATGAACCAATTTAAAGACGTTTTCCTCGGTCTGGATAAGCGCGATTACAACCGCGCCACCACGTCCCAGCGTTGTGTCCGCGCAGGCGGTAAACACAATGACCTCGAAAACGTCGGTTACACCGCACGCCATCACACTTTCTTCGAAATGCTGGGCAACTTCAGCTTCGGTGATTACTTCAAGCATGAAGCCATCAGCTACGCCTGGGAATTACTGACCGGCGAAAACTGGTTCAATCTGCCGAAAGAGAAGCTGTGGGTCACTGTCTATGAGACGGATGACGAAGCGTTTGAGATCTGGGAAAAAGAAGTCGGCGTTCCGAAAGAACGTATTATCCGCATTGGCGATAATAAAGGCGGTGCATTCGCTTCTGACAACTTCTGGCAGATGGGCGATACCGGTCCTTGCGGCCCTTGTACTGAGATTTTCTACGATCATGGCGATCACATCTGGGGCGGCCCTCCGGGTTCTGCTGAAGAAGATGGCGACCGTTACATCGAAATCTGGAACCTGGTGTTCATGCAGTTCAACCGTCAGGCTGACGGTACCATGCTGCCATTGCCAAAACCGTCCGTAGATACCGGGATGGGACTGGAGCGTATCACTGCGGTGATGCAGCATGTGAACTCCAACTACGACATCGACCTGTTCCAGAAACTGATCGCTGCGGTGGCTGAAGTCACGGGTGCGACCGATCTGACCAACAAATCCCTGCGTGTTATCGCCGACCACATCCGTTCCTGCGCATTCCTGATTGCAGACGGCGTGATCCCATCGAATGAAAACCGTGGCTATGTGCTGCGCCGCATCATTCGTCGCGCGATCCGCCACGGCAACATGCTGGGCGCGAAAGACACCTTCTTCTACAAACTGGTTGCTCCGCTGATTGAAGTGATGGGCCCGGCTGCAACAGAACTGAAAGAACAGCAGGCGATGGTTGAGCAACTGCTGAAAACCGAAGAAGAGCAGTTTGCCCGAACTCTGGAACGCGGTCTGGCGTTGCTGGACGAAGAATTGTCCGCTCTGAAAGGCGACACTCTGGATGGCGAAATTGCTTTCCGTCTGTATGACACCTTTGGTTTCCCGCTGGATCTGACCGCTGACGTTTGCCGTGAACGCAATCTGAAAGTGGACGAAGCTGGTTTTGAGAAAGCAATGGAAGTTCAGCGTCGTCGTGCGCGTGAGTCCAGCGGTTTCAGCGCTGACTACAACAGCATGGTTCGTGTTGATGGCGTGACGCAGTTCTCCGGCTACGAACATCTGCAACGCCATTCAAAAGTGGTGGCGCTGTTTGTTGAAGGTCAGCCAGTGAATGAGATCCAGGCGGGCGTTAATGCAATTGTCGTTCTGGATGACACACCGTTCTACGGTGAATCCGGTGGTCAGGTTGGCGATAAAGGCATCCTGAAAACGGCAGCAGGCGTGTTCTCTGTGTCTGATACCCAGAAATACGGCAAAGCGATTGGTCATCAGGGTTCCCTGAATAGCGGTAAGCTGAGCGTTGGCGACAGCGTTGAAGCTGAAGTTGATATTGCACGCCGCGACCGTATCCGTCTGAACCACTCGGCAACGCACTTGCTGCATGCTGCGCTGCGTCAGGTGCTGGGCAAGCACGTTGCTCAGAAAGGTTCTCTGGTTAACGATAACTATCTGCGTTTTGACTTCTCGCATTTTGAAGCGATGAAACCAGAAGAGATCCGTCAGGTCGAAGATCTGGTGAATGCTCAGATCCGTCGTAACCTGCCAATCCAGACCACCATCATGGATCTGGAAGAGGCGAAAGAAAAAGGTGCAATGGCGCTGTTTGGTGAGAAATACGAAGACAGCGTTCGTGTTCTGACCATGGGCGATTTCTCCACCGAACTGTGTGGTGGTACTCACGCCAGCCGTACCGGCGATATCGGTCTGTTCCGCATTCAGAGTGAATCGGGCACAGCGGCAGGTATCCGTCGTATCGAAGGGATCACCGGCGAAAACGCGATTACTGCCCTGCATCAGCAAAGCGATTTGCTGCAGGATGTCGCGCATCTGGTAAAAGGTGATGTGAACAGCATTACCGATAAAATCCGTACCCTGATTGAGCGTTCACGTGTGCTGGAAAAAGAGCTTCAGCAGGTGAAAGGTCAGCAAGCTGCGCAGGAAAGTGCTTCACTTTCCAGCCAGACCAAAGAAGTGAAAGGCGTTAAGCTGCTGGTTCGTCAGCTGGATAACGTAGAGCCTAAAATTCTGCGTACGATGGTTGATGACCTGAAAAATCAGCTGGATTCTGTGATTATTGTTCTGGCAACCATCGCTGACGATAAAGTCAGTCTGATTGCCGGTGTCACGAAAGATCTGACTGATCGTGTTAAAGCCGGTGAGCTGATTGCTTCTGTAGCACAGCAGGTCGGTGGTAAGGGCGGTGGTCGTCCTGATATGGCGCAGGCAGGTGGCAGCGACGTGCAGGCACTGCCTGCTGCTCTGGCGACTGTTGAAGCCTGGGTTGAAGCTAAGCTGTAAGAAGAAATAAATAGCTAACCCTGAAAACGCCATAATCTATTGTGCTGTATGGCGTTTTCAGTCTTAATGGCGGTGTGAGCTTCGCGATTAAAGTCGCGACAATGACGATATCGGCTAAACTTAAAGTACTCATGGCTGAAGTTGCAGGCTGCTTACATTTAATGTAGGGGTCATGGCTTACGTTTTACCCGCTTATGATCGATAATGGCCGGGAAACTGAGAGACCCGACTCTTTTAATTATTCAAGGAGCAAAGAATGCTTATTCTAACTCGCCGAGTTGGTGAAACCCTCATGATTGGCGATGAGGTTACTGTTACCGTTTTAGGTGTTAAAGGTAATCAGGTGCGCATTGGTGTGAATGCGCCAAAAGAGGTCTCTGTTCACCGTGAAGAGATTTATCAGCGCATTCAGGCTGAAAAGTCGCAGCAGACGAGTTACTGATTTACGAGGCGTCTCGCTAATGGCGAGGCGCTGAACCTCTTTTGTCCGCTTTTTCGATTTTCTTTCCCTTAATTTCCTGCTTTTTTCGTTTTTTCATTTCTCTCCGTGATGTATCCAAGAACGACTATTCCCGAAAATGAAGACGTTTTTTCTGCGTTTATACCCTGTTTTTGTCTTCAAACTGCGCAGGTTGCGCGTGAAATGTCCAAACGGGTGATTGTTATCAAAAAAGGGTTTGACTTATAAGGGCCAGAAAGTAATATGTGCGCCACGCAGTGCCGATGAGCTTAAACAAAGTTAGTCAGCACACTCGCAAGAGGCGTATGGTGAGGTGGCCGAGAGGCTGAAGGCGCTCCCCTGCTAAGGGAGTATGCGGTCAAAAGCTGCATCCGGGGTTCGAATCCCCGCCTCACCGCCATTTAAAATGCACCCATAGCTCAGCTGGATAGAGTACTCGGCTACGAACCGAGCGGTCGGAAGTTCGAATCTTCCTGGGTGCACCATACTTTCCTGAACGTATGTTGATTTGCAATCAAATGAGCGTGACGGGCAAAGGCGAAAGCCGATGTAGTACGGAAAAATGGTCAGGTAAATCTGCAGTAAGAATCAAAATGCACCCATAGCTCAGCTGGATAGAGTACTCGGCTACGAACCGAGCGGTCGGAAGTTCGAATCTTCCTGGGTGCACCATTCTTTCTCTTAGTATTTTCCGAAAAAACTCAGCACGCCCCCCAATGCACCCATAGCTCAGCTGGATAGAGTACTCGGCTACGAACCGAGCGGTCGGAAGTTCGAATCTTCCTGGGTGCACCATATTCCAGACATGTTGCAGCGATGGCTTTCATATAGAGTCCTCCGGCATGTTAGAGAAACCCGCTTCGGCGGGTTTTTTGCTTTCCGGTTTTCACCTCTGTTTTCATCTCTTCCTTTTCATTTCCCTGACCTTTCCTACGTGTTCGGATGTGCTGTAGGTGTGCACAAAATGCGACTTTCGAAAGACTTTGCGATAAAGTAGTTTTCCTGTTTTTTCGTGCTCATGGAGCTTTCGATGTACGATCGATACGAAGGGCTAATATTTGATATGGATGGCACCATATTGGATACCGAACCGACGCACCGTAAGGCATGGCATCAGGTATTGACCAAATACAGCATGCAGTATGATGTCGAATCCATGGTTGCTCTGAATGGTTCTCCGACCTGGCGCATCGCGAAGTTTGTGATCGACAGTAATCACGTTGAGATGGATCCCCATCTTCTGGCGGCTGAGAAAACGGCAGCGGTTCAGGAAATGTTGCTGGATACCGTCCGTCCTTTGCCACTGATTGATGTCGTGAAGGCCTATCATGGTCGCCGGCCAATGGCGGTAGGGACGGGCAGTGAGCACTGGATGGCGGATGCTCTGTTGCGACATTTAGGCCTGCGTGATTGCTTCGATGCGATAGTGGGCGCCAATGACGTGCAGAACCACAAACCTGCGCCTGACACTTTTTTGCGTTGCGCTGAGTTAATCGGCGTACCTCCCGAAAAATGCGTTGTGTTTGAAGATGCAGATTTCGGTATTGAGGCGGCGAAACGCGCCAATATGGCTTTTGTGGACGTGCGCACGCTGTGAGCAGCGCCGTGGCGCTGGCTTCCTTATTCGGCAGCAGCTTTTTAAGTGCCACACTTTTGCCTGGAAATTCAGAAGTTTTATTAGTGGCTTTATTGTCAGCTGGCAGCGCAATGCCAGCGGCACTGGTTTTGTCTGCAACTGTTGGCAATACCTTAGGTGGCATAACCAACGTCATCATCGGACGCTTTCTGCCACAGCTTAAACCTCAGCGTGGGCTCCACGTTGCACAGGGTTGGTTAAAGCGCTTTGGACCGGCAGCTTTATTGCTGAGCTGGTTACCGGTGATAGGTGATGTGTTATGCGTGTTAGCAGGTTGGCTGCGAATGCCGTGGGGGTCTGTGGTTTTTTTCATGCTTATTGGAAAAGCGGTGCGTTACATCCTTTTGACGGTTGTGACGCTGCAGGGGCTCTCATGGTTCGGTTAGATTGGCATCAGCTATCAATTATGGTCACATCTATGCAGACTCAGTATGCTTGCAAATTAATGGTTTCACCGAGCGGGAGGTCAATTTGATCCCGGATGTATCTCAGGCGCTTTCCTGGCTGGAAGCCCACCCTCAGGCATTAAAAGGTATTCGTCGCGGTATTGAGCGTGAAACGTTGCGGGTCAATCCCGATGGTTCATTAGCGACAACCGGCCACCCGGAATCTTTAGGTGCGGCACTGACGCATCGCTGGATAACCACCGACTTTGCTGAAGCCTTATTAGAATTTATTACGCCCGTCGATGACAACATCGAACATCTGATGGCGTTCCTGCGTGACATTCATCGTCACGTAGCCCGTGAGCTCGGTGACGAGCGCATGTGGCCATTCAGCATGCCGTGCTTTATCGAGTCCGGACAGGATATCGAGCTGGCGCAGTACGGTTCATCTAACGCCGGGCGCTTTAAAACGCTTTATCGTGAAGGCCTGAAAAACCGTTATGGCGCGCTGATGCAGGTAATTTCCGGCATCCATTACAACTTCTCGCTGCCGCTGAGTTTCTGGCAGGAAAAGCTGGGCGTGACAGATGCTGAAAGCGGTAAAGAAGCAATTTCTGCGGGTTATTTCAAACTCATCCGCAATTATTATCGCTTTGGCTGGGTGATCCCTTATCTGTTCGGTGCGTCGCCTGCGATCTGTTCTTCATTCCTGAAAGGGCGTGAAACAGATTTGCCGTTTGAATATACCGAATCGGGATTGTGCTATCTGCCGTATGCGACATCGTTGCGTCTGAGTGATTTGGGTTACACCAATAAATCACAAAGCAATCTGGGCATTACCTTCAATGACCTGACCACCTACGTTCAGGGTGTGAAGAAAGCGATTCGTACCCCGTCTGCTGAATATGCGGAAATGGGTGTGCAGAAGGACGGGAAATATCTGCAACTGAACACCAATGTGTTACAGATTGAGAACGAACTTTATGCGCCAATTCGTCCTAAGCGTGTCACCAAATCCGGTGAAACACCTTCTGATGCCCTGATGCGCAGCGGGATCGAATACATTGAGGTCCGTTCGCTGGATGTCAATCCGTTCTCTCCGGTGGGTATTGATGCCACTCAGGCGCGTTTCCTGGATCTGTTTTTGGTATGGTGTGCGTTAGCCGATGCCCCGGAAATGAACAGCGATGAGCTGCTCTGTACGCGTAAGAACTGGAACCGGGTGATCCTGGAAGGGCGCAAACCGGGTCAGACGATCGGTATGGGGTGTCACGATGAACGCCAGCCGTTAGCTAAAGTGGGTAATGAGTTATTTGCTGATTTGAATCGTGTGGCTCAGGTCATGGATAACCAGAACGGCGATACCCTTTATCAGGACGTCTGCAAAGAGCTGGTTGCTGCGTTTGATGATCCTGAGCTGACTTACTCGGCACGTATCCTGAAAGAGCTGAAAAAGCAGGGCGTCGGTAATCTCGGGCTGGAACTGGCGGAGAAGTATCGTCAGATGCTGGTCAGTGAGCCGCTGGAAGTATTAGATGCCAGCGCATTAATGGCTGAGCAGGACGGTTCATGGCAGCGTCAGCGCGCACTGGAAGCGGCGGATAAGCTAAGCTTTGAAGAATACCTGGCTGCGAATGCAGGCAGTAGCGTTGAGTAGAAAGTAGCGTTGAGTAGAAAAGAAAAAGGCCACAATCAATGTGGCCAAATAAACATCTCTGTTTACAGGGATGATGATAACAAATGCGCGTCTTTCACTAATTAAGACCCGCATGCTGGGAAAAGGTTTCCTGAGTTCGTAAAAAAAATTAATTTATTTAGGAGAGGTGACGATATGCCACTGTTGGATAGCTTTACCGTAGACCATACCCGTATGGCAGCACCTGCTGTTCGCGTCGCAAAAACCATGCATACCCCGCACGGCGATACCATTACTGTGTTCGATCTGCGCTTCTGCCGCCCGAACCTTGAAGTGATGCCAGAGCGTGGTATTCATACTCTTGAGCACCTGTTTGCAGGGTTCATGCGTAACCACCTGAACGGTAGCGGTGTTGAGATCATCGATATTTCTCCGATGGGTTGCCGCACAGGTTTCTACATGAGCCTGATCGGTGTGCCAGAAGAGCAACGCGTGGCGGATGCCTGGAAAGCGGCGATGGCGGATGTTCTGAAGGTAAAAGAACAGCGTCAGATCCCTGAGCTGAATGAATATCAGTGCGGTACTTTCGAGATGCATTCCCTGAAAGAAGCACAGGAAATCGCGCAGCACATTCTCGACCATGACGTTGTGGTAAACCATAACGACGAACTGGCTCTGCCGAAAGAAAAACTGTCCGAGCTGCACATCTAGTTTTGATGTGTTCCAAAGACAAAAAAGACGCGATGTTCGCGTCTTTTTTTATGCCTGAACTTCAGAAGGTTAGTGCTGGTTTACAGTGTTTTTCAGCGGCTGTAACGGACGAACCTGCACCTGTTTGATCATATTGTCCTGCACATCAAGAACCTCAACCTCATAGTCTTCAATGCGCAAACTGGTACCGATGTTAGGAATTTCTTCCAGTACTTCCAGCAGCATGCCGTTGATGGTGCGGGGGCCGTCTTCCGGGAGATGCCAGTTAAAGGCTTTGTTCAGCTCACGGACGTTCGCACTGCCTTCAATCAACACAGAACCGTCGCTTTGCGGCGTGACTTCTTCGGCAAGCGTGGGTGACATAGACGTGGTGAAGTCACCGACGATCTCTTCGAGGATATCTTCGACGGTAACCAGCCCCTGAATATCACCGTATTCATCCACCACGATGCCCACTTTCTTTTTGTTGCGCTGGAATTTCACTAACTGAATGTTCAGCGGCGTGCCTTCCGGGATGTAATAAATTTCGTCGGCGGCACGCAGCAGGTTTTCTTTGGTGAACTCTTTTTTCTCGGTCATCAGACGATAGGCTTCACGCAGGCGCAGCATACCAATCGCATCGTCGAGTGAATCACGATAAAGCACGATGCGGCCATGCGGCGAGTGCGTCAGCTGGCGGATGATCGACTTCCAGTCATCGTTGATATCAATACCGACGATTTCATTGCGCGGCACCATGATGTCGTCCACTGTCACTTTTTCCAGATCCAGCACGGAAAGCAGCATGTCCTGATTGCGACGGGAGATGTTCGAGCGTGATTCGTTAACGATGGTTCGCAGCTCTTCTTTACTCACCGCATCGCTGAGGCTGGTGGTGGTTTTGATGCCGCACATTCTCATCAGCAAACGCGAGAGGCTGTTGAGGATCCACACCAGTGGCATCATGATTTTTTGCAGCGGACGCAACAAAATGCTGCTCGGGAACGCGATGCGTTCAGGATTTAGCGCGGCAAATGTTTTTGGCAACACTTCAGCAAACAGCAGGACGACAAACGTCAGCACACCGGTGGCAATCGCCACACCGGCATCACCGTAAAGACGAATGCCCACAATTGTTGCCAGAGCGGAAGCAAGGATGTTGACCAGGTTGTTGCCGATGAGCACGAGGCTTATCAGCTGGTCCGGGCGTTTTAACAGCTTTTCGACGCGGCGTGCCCCGCGGTTACCCTGTTTGGCCAGGTGACGTAACCGGTAACGGTTGAGTGTCATCATACCGGTTTCGGAGGCTGAAAAATAAGCCGAAACCACCACCATGATGATCAATGTGATGATCAGGGTTGTTGTCGAGACGTGCTCCAACGGGTATTCCTTTTAATTAATGAACCATGATTTGCTGGATCAGGCGGCTGCCGAAATAGGCAAGAGTAAGCAGGATGGCGCCTGCCATGCTGAACCATACCACGCGGCGGCCACGCCAGCCTTCGTGATAATGGCCCCATAACAGGACGATATAAACGAACCATGCCAGTATCGATAAGACGGCCTTGTCGATATTTTCCGGGCTGAACAGGTTGTTCAGGTACAGCAATCCGGTGCACAGCGTCAGCGTCAGTAAGATCACGCCAATCTGGGTGATGTGAAACAGCTTACGCTCGATGCTCATCAGCGGCGGCATGTCGGCTGTAAACGTCAGGCGTTTATTCTTCAGCTGGTAATCCAGCCACGCCAGTTGCAACGCGTAAA
Organism: Rahnella variigena; assembly: GCF_003610915.1. NCBI lineage: Bacteria > Pseudomonadati > Pseudomonadota > Gammaproteobacteria > Enterobacterales > Yersiniaceae > Rahnella > Rahnella variigena. Next base: position 4,643,809 of record NZ_NSDJ01000001.1, on the reverse strand, counting down.
GTGCGGCGATCATCAACGTAGCATAAGAGAACAGCGCCAGACCGATGTGCACCAGTAAGCCTTTGCTTTCTTCCAGATGCGTGATGAATTCGCCCGGAAGAAAGGTGACGAATGCCAGATTGATCAGCGAGAAGCTGTAAACAATCGGTAACACAAACCAGCCGCGGTTGCGTGATGCCACGATGGTCATCACCGTGCCGATGATTAAGCTGACCACAGAGCCGATGTTCACCAGGCTGAGATTCTGGCCGGTGCTGACATCGAAAATACGCTGCTGCAATGCCACCGCGTGGCAGACAAGCGCTACCACAACAGAAATCAGTGCTAAACGCCGGTATGCGCTGTTCTTCCGGATGATGCTCGGAATGATCAGTGCAAGGCTGAGCAGATAGGCCAACATGGCGACGAGAGCAAAAACTGACATAGCGTTTCAGTAGCATCGAAAAGTGAATGAGAACCGCAGTATAACGTTACCGGCGTCACGCTCCAACCTATCTGAGATGCCAAAGCAGAGATCGTCCGCGCTTCGTGTTATAATCCCGCAATTACGTCGCAAAAGCGGCCTGTCATAACGTTGAGCAAGAGACGATGTTTGAGAATTTAAGCGATCGATTGTCGCGCACACTGCGCAATATCAGCGGCCGCGGGCGGCTGACCGAAGAAAATATTAAAGAAACATTACGTGAAGTGCGTATGGCATTACTGGAAGCGGACGTTGCGCTGCCGGTGGTTCGCGACTTCATCAACCGGGTTAAAGAGAGCGCCGTTGGCGTTGAGGTCAATAAGAGCCTCACACCGGGTCAGGAATTCGTCAAAATTGTCCAGAAAGAGCTGGAAACCGCGATGGGCGAGGCGAACACCGAGCTTAACTTAGCGGCGCAGCCGCCGGCTGTGGTTCTGATGGCGGGTTTACAAGGCGCCGGTAAAACCACCAGCGTCGGTAAACTGGCGAAATTCCTGAAAGAGAAGAAAAAGAAAAAAGTACTGGTGGTGTCTGCCGACGTTTATCGCCCTGCGGCGATCAAACAGCTGGAAACCCTGGCACAACAAGTTGAAGTGGATTTCTTTGCGTCTGATGCGCAGGAAAAGCCGGTTGATATCGTCACCCGCGCCCTGCAGCAGGCCAAACTGAAATTCTACGACGTTCTGATTGTCGATACCGCCGGCCGTTTACACGTCGACGAAGCGATGATGGACGAAATCAAACAGGTTCACGCCGCGATTAATCCGGTTGAAACGCTGTTTGTTGTCGATGCCATGACCGGTCAGGATGCCGCGAATACCGCGAAAGCGTTTAATGAAGCGCTGCCGCTCACCGGTGTTATCCTGACCAAAATCGACGGTGATGCGCGTGGCGGTGCTGCACTGTCGATTCGTCACATCACCGGCAAACCGATCAAATTCCTGGGTATGGGTGAAAAAACCGATGCTCTGGAGCCGTTCCATCCGGATCGTATCGCTTCGCGTATTTTGGGTATGGGCGACGTTCTCTCTCTTATCGAAGACATTGAGAGCAAAGTTGACCGTGCGCAGGCTGAAAAGCTGGCCAGCAAACTCAAGAAAGGCGACGGCTTTGACCTGACCGATTTCCTCGAGCAGCTCAAGCAAATGCGTAATATGGGCGGCATGGCGAGTATGATGAGCAAACTGCCGGGTGTCGGTCAGTTGCCGGATAACGTCAAATCCCAGATGGATGACAAAGTGCTGGTGCGCATGGAAGCGATCATCAACTCGATGACGCACAAAGAGCGCGCCAAGCCAGAAATTATTAAAGGTTCCCGTAAACGCCGCATCGCGGTGGGTTCCGGCATGCAGGTGCAGGACGTCAACCGCTTACTGAAGCAGTTCGACGATATGCAGCGCATGATGAAGAAAATGAAGAATGGCGGCATGGCGAAAATGATGCGTGGCATGAAGGGTATGATGCCACCAGGTTTCCCGGGCCGTTAATCGACATCACTGTCTATATATCAGCCACATAGGCGGCTCATGCAAATTGCGGGCTAGGCTATCTACGCTTTAGATTGCTTTTTGCGCCAAAATGAGTAAAATTTTCGGGCTTTTTATATTGCAACCAGACCCCGTTCCCCGATGGGGTCTGGTTGTTTTATTAACTAAAGAGGATGTTATGGTAACAATTCGTTTAGCACGTGGCGGCGCAAAAAAGCGTCCGTTTTATCAAGTAGTAGTGACCGACAGCCGCAACGCTCGTGACGGTCGTTTCATCGAACGCGTAGGTTTCTTCAACCCATTGGCTTCTGGCCAGGCTGAAGCTCTGCGTCTGGACCTGGATCGTGTTGCCCATTGGGTAGATCTGGGTGCAACCGTTTCTGATCGCGTTTCTGCGCTGATCAAAGACGCTAAGAAAGCAGCTTAATCTGTCGCGGTGGTGGCAATGAGCAAGCAATCCAATCCAGTGGTACCCGCTGAGCCGTTAGTACTCGGCAAAATGGGTTCAACATACGGCATTCGTGGTTGGCTCAGAGTGTTTTCATCCACCGAAGACGCTGAAAGCATCTTCGATTACCAGCCGTGGTTTATCCAGCGTGCCGGTAAGTGGCAAGTTGTCGAGCTGGAAGGCTGGAAACGCCACACTCAGGACCTGATCATCAAAGTCAAAGGCGTTGATGACCGGGATGCAGCGAATCTTCTGACCAATTGCGAAATTGTCGTCGATTCAAAGCAACTGCCTCCACTGGAAGACGGTGACTACTACTGGAAAGACCTTTTTGGTTGCCAGGTAGTGACAACTTCCGGTTACGAACTGGGCAAAATCATCGATATGATGGAAACCGGTTCTAACGATGTGATGGTAGTTAAAGCCAACCTGAAAGATGCCTTCGGACTCAAGGAGCGGTTGATTCCGTTCCTCGATGGGCAGGTTATCAAGAAAGTCGATCTCGCTACTCGCACTGTTGAAGTAGATTGGGATCCTGGTTTTTGACCTCCGTAGTGTTTATACACGTAAACAAGGTCTGGTTGAGCGGTCAAACATTTGGAAGGGGTAGGCTATGTGGATCGGTATAATTAGCCTGTTTCCTGAAATGTTCCGCGCAATTACGGATTACGGGGTAACTGGCCGGGCAGTTAAGAATGGCCTGTTGAGCGTAAATTGCTGGAGTCCTCGTGACTTCGCATACGATCGACATCGTACCGTGGATGAGCGCCCTTACGGCGGTGGTCCCGGAATGCTGATGATGGTGCAACCCTTACGGGAAGCGATTCATGCAGCAAAAGCAGCGGCAGGCGAAGGTGTGAAAGTGATTTATCTTTCACCTCAGGGTCGCAAACTGGATCAAACCGGTGTTTGCGAACTGGCGGCTCATCAGAAAATCATTCTGGTTTGTGGCCGTTATGAAGGGATTGATGAGCGCATAATCAAAACCGAAATTGATGAAGAATGGTCAATTGGCGATTATGTTCTCAGCGGTGGAGAGTTACCCGCAATGACTCTGATTGATTCAGTATCCCGCTTTATACCGGGCGTTCTGGGTCGTCAGGCTTCAGCAGAAGAAGATTCTTTCGCTGACGGATTGTTGGATTGCCCCCACTATACCCGCCCTGAAGTGCTGGAAGGCATGGAGGTACCGCCGGTTTTACTGTCGGGAAACCACGCTGATATACGTCGCTGGCGCCTGAAACAGTCGCTGGGTCGAACCTGGCTTAGAAGACCTGAACTTCTGGAAAACCTAGCTCTGACTGACGAGCAAGAGGTGTTGCTGAGAGAGTTCCAAAAGGAACATCGGCTCAGTCAACAAAACTATGAAGGGAACGCCAAAGCGTAACGCGAGGCCGTCCCGATATATCAGTTTACCTAGGGTAAGAGACATATTATGAGCAATATCATTAAGCAAATCGAACAAGAGCAGATGAAGCAAGACGTACCTGCTTTCCGTCCAGGTGATTCCCTGGAAATTAAGGTATGGGTCGTTGAAGGTTCTAAAAAGCGTCTGCAGGCATTCGAGGGCGTGGTTATCGCTATTCGTAACCGCGGTCTGCACTCTGCATTCACTGTTCGCAAAATTTCTAACGGCGAAGGTGTTGAGCGTGTATTCCAGACTCACTCCCCAGTAATCGACAGCATTACTGTTAAACGTCGTGGTGCCGTTCGTAAAGCTAAACTGTACTACCTGCGTGAGCGTACTGGTAAGTCTGCACGTATCAAAGAACGTCTGGGCTAAGGTATCGCTAACGCGACATCTACTAGTTAATATAGAACAAGGGGTTAGCCATCGGCTAACCCCTTTTTTTTGCATCCGTGCCTGCAAAATAACTATGCAGCGGATGGCTGGGTACCGGGTTTTGAGATAACCCGGGCGACCGATTCGTGCGTGGCAAAGGTGCAGCTGCATTCGATATTCTGACACTGATGATAGCGTTCTTTCGTTGATTCACTCAGATAACGGCTTGAACGTGTATGGGCTACTTTTCCACAAAGCGGGCAATGCATCATAAAAACCTCCGGCATGACAGGTAAGCAATGGAGTCATTATGAAACCTGAACCTTGCAAAAGCAAGTTGTGATTATGATATTGAAGATAGGTAAGTGATATCTGCAACATACGGTTTCAGGTTTAATGTGGTCGTGAACCCTTTCTCATTCATCTCGTGTACAGCAGAATCAATCACCCAGTTCTGGCTGTCGATCACGTCTTTAAATCCCTGCACATTCACCGGCGTTTGTGCGCTGAGATCGGCGCGTCCCAATGCCAGCCGGATGCTGAAAGACGCAGAATCATTCTGAATCTGATAAAACACGGCATCTGCTGCGCGCCTTGCGGTCTCTTCATCAGGAAAGATTTTAGACAGTTGCAGAATATTATCGCCTGAGCCTGCGGTATAACTCTTTTCTCCTGAGTTTTTCAACGCCACATTGCTGGTGGTCGCCTTTTGGAGATCGTGCCACTGTGCCTTCACGCCTGTGTAAGCCTTCTTGTCCATCATCTGATAGTTGTGATTATCGCCATCACTGCGGACAATTGTTTTCCAGGGAATAGTCTGCCCGGAAGCAGTCCTGCCGGTGCCAGCTTTAAAAAACAAGATTGCGCCGTTTTTGACAGTCACCTGCGCACCATAGCTTTGTGCCAGACGGGTGATGAAGTAGCTGTCAGTCTCAGCTGTCTGGTCGATATGTGGGATCTTAATGCTATCGAGTTCCTGAGGGATAACCGGCAGATCCAATTTATTTCGGCTCGATATGATGCGCACAATGGCGCCCAGCGTGTAATCGTCATAAGACTGGCTGAGTTTGGTGGTAAACGAACCGCGGAAATCTGCGCTGCGGGCAGTGACTACGATTCTGTCTGGTGAACCTGAATAAACCACGGTATCTACCGTGAAATAGCCGCAGTCATAAAGCGCCTGTTTCGACCATCCCAGATGCAGATGCAAAACGGCACCGCGAACAGGCATCTGTAATTGTCCGTCGCTGTCGTCGAAGGTTAAATTCAAGGTGTCCGCGGTAAAACCGCTGTTATCCGTGACGGATAGACTGATGATCCGATCCGAGATGTTTTCTTCCAGCACCTTATTTTTTATCACCAGGGTGAACACTGGCGCGATGCGCGCCCCCACGGGTAACTGAAGATCAGTAAGCATGTTCAGACTCCGCTTGCGAAATTGCTGATGGTTGAGCTGGCTTTGTTATACAAACCTTCGGCCTGAGTCAGCAAATCACCGAACATGGCGGCCTGCGACTCATCGACGCGGGTCAGGTTGAGCGTAAAATTAATACTTCGCGCCTGGCCGCTGGAATTAAACTCAGCATTGTCATTGGCAATATTTTTGATGACATACATGCCATAAATCGTGCCGCTGCCTTCAATCAACGGCCATGCACGGCCGGAGTCGGCCATGCTCTGTAGTACCTGTAAATAGCGCATACCGCCGGTCATTTCAGGCAATAATTGCCCGGTAATTTTTACCGTTTCCTCACCCAATCCGAGAAATTGCGAAACGGGACGCTGTCCGAAACGCGCGTTCGTGCCCCAGCCATAATTCACCTGACGGGATGTATTCTGATAAGGCAGCGTGCTCAATTTAAATACAAATAAACCCAGCGACATCATCATGAGTAAATCCCTCCGTTGTTGTACTGGCTGAGAAGATTGTTGGTATCGTTCCATTTCTGCTGGTTTATTGAATCTTCAATCCAGGTTCTGATCTGGTTATGATCTGTCTCCGGTGTGGCCGTGAAGCTTAAGTTCACGGTCGTCGCCCGGTTATCCGTCAGGGTATTCGCTACGGAAGTTTTAGCGGGCTGATACAGGCTCAGCGTGCCGCCCGTCGGAGAAATGCTCTCCACCGGCGCTGCCGGAATACCCTGACTTTCGGCATCGTCATTGCCAAAAATCGCATCCCAACCTTTTTTCGCCCAGCTGAAGACTTCACCTATTTGAGAAACCGCTTTATTAAGCGTGACGAAAATCTCTGCAATTGCTTCCCCGACCACTTTGCCAATATTGGTGAAGCCGCTCAGGGTATCCTGACTGAATTTTATCGGTTCAAACAAATCGGTAACCCATCCCAGCGCGGTTCTGAAAGGTGTAAACGCAGCAGTTATTGGTCCCATTACCGAGCTAAATCCTTCAATCACTCCGCCAACAAACGCACTGATCGGCTCCCAAAGTTTCACTACGGCGATACCGATACCGGCGATCAACGCGATCACGGGCAGCAGCGGAAGTCCGATGGCGGCAAAGGCGGTGGCAATAACGCCGCCGGTGCCGGTAAAAATGGTTCCAAGCAGTCCGGCGCCTGCCATCAGCATATTGATACCGCTCAGTACCGGCGCGATAGTCATGCCGAGCGCACCCATTCCGCCGACAATGCCCGTGATGCCTAATGCCAGACCGAGCAGGGAATTCACCAGCACCGGATTATCAGTGATCCAGGTATTGATCGTGCCCAGCCAGCTGGTGGCCGTTTGCGTCAGTTCTCGCAGGGCGGCAGTTTGCCCGTCGAAAAGGTTGATACGGATAGTGTCCCAGGTGGCAAAAAGCTTAGTGATATCACCGTCAAGGTTGTCGCCTTTCACAATCACCGCCATCTGTGCCGCAGGCGTTGTGCCATTCAGTGCTGCCGGTGTTTGTTCCAGAACCTGATCGGCATTCATTCCGTTTTTAGCGAGTGTCTGCTGTTTAGCGACCACTTCCGCCGGTGAATGACCGGCTGCCGCCATCGACAGACTTTGCTGCCGTAAAGCGGCAACATGCGGATCGCCATTTTTCAGACCGAGAACCGACTGCACTTCTGCCAGTCCGGCTTCCAGAGCTGCACCTGGTTTAAGAAAGTTTTGTGCCAGCGCCAGTTTCGGTTGTGCAAAGGAAAAGGCAGACGAGCTAATATTTTTTAACTGGTCAATTTTCAGTTCACGATTTTTATATTGCTGCCCGATTTCCAGCCCTCGTTGTTCCATTTGCATCGGGCGTTGCTGGCGCAGCTTTTCTGCCGACTGGCTGGCCACCGCTTTTTTCAGACCGGAAAATGCCTGCGTTTCGTTTTCGCTGTCCGCGGCGAAAAGCGACTTTTCAAACTGGAGGGAAGCGTCAGTGATATCTTCTGAGAAGACGCTGAATAACGTCTTCCCGGGCAGTGTCAGCAGGTTGTTTCTGACCTTGTCAGTTTCGGCCCTGAAGGCGGCCAGATCCTGATTTATTTTTTCCAGCGTATGAGGTAACTGTTCGAGATTACTCATCTGTTTTTACTCCGCTGCGTTGCAGTGCCTTATGTCGCCAGTTCAGCAGATCGGTGAGTGACATGCCGTCCATCTCAGACGGCGGCCAGTGAAATATCACCGCGATATCTGCCATCAGGTCATCCACGGTGAGGCGGGGCGCAATACTTACACCACCGGTTTCGGCGATAAAAAACCAATCACCTTGCCTGCGAGCGCAATCAGATCCGGCAGCTCCAGGCGCGAGCACTCTTCTTTGGTCAGGTTCGGAGAGGTGATGCGCGGTAAAATGGTGATCAGCGCGTCCACATCCGCGTTCGCCAGTGCCGCAAGACCGATACCGCGTAAGCTGCCCGCAGTGGGTCTGGTGACCTGAACTTCGGTGATTTCCATTTCGCCGCGTTTGAGCGGAACATCGAGGATCACGGTATTGTCATTAATGTCAGTCGGGTTCATGTGTTTTCCTGCTTGAGTGGGAAATGAAGCCGGCAATGACTGCCGGCTTTGGGAGGGAATTACAGGCCGAGTGCGGTACGGTGTTCCGCCAGACGGTCAACGCCGTTGACGACTTCGACCATATTGACGGTGTCGATCTCAATCAGCTCTTTGCCGTCGATGGTCAGTTTGAAATATGTACACTGGGTGGTGACTTTGGTTTCAGTGTCTTCACCCTGTTTGTACTCACCGAAATCAAACTCTTTGTGACGGCCGCGCATCATCACTTCGACCGCGGAAACATCACCGGTATCGTCACGCTGCAGCGAACCGGCAAAACGCAGTGGAATATCAGATGTGCTGCCCCATTGCTGCAGAACCAGCTCATCCAGACCGCCGATGGACCATTCCAGCGTCAGCGCATCGTCGTCCAGACCGAAGTCCACCGCGACCGAACCGCTCATGCCGCCGCCACGATAGTTTTGCAGTTTGCGGGTGAGTTTCGGCAGCGTCAGCGAAGAGACCAGACCGAGGTAGCTGTTCCCGTCATTAAACAGGTTCAGGTATTTCAATTTCTTAGGAAGTGCCATGAGTCATTGTCTCCTTAGCTGTTAATGGACGCGGCAAAGTTCACCAGGTAAGAGTCGGTGATACGCTGGCGCAGGGTCAGATCTTCCAGTGGAGGAACCGGGGTGTAGTCGTAATCGATATACAGTTTGCCGGCTTTCAGGGTTTCCGCTGTGTTTGCGGTTTCGTCGTACCAGCAGTCACCGTCAATGATGTAACCCGCTGATTTCATTTCGCGCATTTTGGCTTTGATGCCGTCGATCATGTCGCGAACCAGTGAGGGCGTCATTGGTTTATCGACCGCCCACATATGCGCTTCTGCCATGGTATCGGCCAGCACTTGCGCGGTACGGGTGTAGTTTTCAAACAGGAACAACGTGTCATCGCTGCAGGTACGGTTGCCCCAGAAACGGAAGCCGTCTTTGCGAACCAGCGTGGTGACACAGGCTTCGTTCAGCAGATCGGCGTCGGTGCCGGTCGCCTGCAAATCCCAGAAGACGCTGGCTGAAAGGCCGGTCACACCGTTCACGCCGACGTTTGACAGGGTTTTATGCCAGCCGGTTTCCTGGTCGATTTTGGCGCGTAAGCCCAGAGCACGAGCAGTGGCATAAGCGATATCCGACTGGCTGGTGGTGGTATTCCAGTTAATAAAGTCCGGCCAGATCAGCATCAGTTCGCGCTGACTGAAGTTCTCGCGGTATTTAATCGCATCGGAAATGGTTTTTGCGCCATAGACGCCGACATAACCAAAGGCACGCAGCTGCTGGCAAACTCCTGCCAGCGCGGTTGCGACTGCCTGATTATCCAGACCAGGAACGCCGAGAATGCGTGGTTTAACGCCAAGCTCAGCCTGAGCAGAAAGCAGCGCTTTCATGCCGGTATAACGGCCATTGGCATCAGAACCGCCGATGATATTACTGGTGGTCTCAGCCTCATCTTCGCCCGTGGCAACACGCACCACGACTGTAACCGGTTTACACTGGTCAGCAATCGCCAGAAGCGCTGCGCGCAACGTGCCGCTGGTGCCTGCTTTACCGCTGGCGGCCAGAACATCAGTGATCAGGACCGGAGTATTCAAAGGAAAAACGGTCGCATCCGCATCTTCTGCGGTACAAACCATGCCTATAATTGCTGTGGAAACGGTAGAAATAACGCGGGTGCCGTCGTTGATTTCAACAACACGTACGCCGTGATGATAATCAGCCATCAGGTTGACTCTCTCTGTTGTGGGTGGTGAAGCAAGGATGCCGGTTCGCAACAGAAAGCGCATTTCATCAGGGGCGTGGGGGCGGTGGCACAACAGCGGGGGGAATCAGATAATAAAAAAGCCCCCGAAGGGGCTGGAGTCAGGCCGGAATTTCAGGCCAGGTGATGTCTGGGGCGATTGAAAGATCCAGCCGGTTAAGTGCAACGCGATAGGTTTTCCAGGCTTTGAGCAAGGTAATTTCTTCATCGCTGGCATCATCAATATCAACGGCATCCTGCAATGGCGTTATAATTTCGTTAGCTGCGGTCATCAATAAATTACGTTTGATTACCGCATGCTCAATGAGCTCTTCGCTTGTAAAAATACGTTCGGTAATTTTCTCTCCATCAAAGATCCATTTCCCACTATTGCTACGACTTTCAAACTTTTCCGGGACCACATTAACTTCCGCCAGGAAAAAAGATTGAGGCCACAGGGTGCTTGCATCGTAACTTGCTGAGTTTATTAATCCCATTTGATCGAAAGTGATCTTTAAAGTTTCCGAAGCTAGTTGTTTCTGCAGTTCGTACCAGTCGTTTCCCTTTGGGTCTTCAAGGAACATGATGCTGTGCGAATCAGCGAGCAATTTTTCAGCTTCATTGATATTTTCTTTTAATTCAAATGGGCCATAAATTTTATTTTTCATGCGTAACCTACTGTATACCAGTTACCGTTAACGGCTTTTTGTAATGGTCGCAGACGAATCCAATAGTTTGAACTCCCTGCATCTTTGAAAGATGTCATGACCCCGCCAGCCATACGTTCATTGTTACCACGCTCCTGAAATTCCGTGGATGTCCCCAGTCTGATGTCACTGACATAATTGTTTGCAACCCAACTATAGGTTGCCAGTTGTACAACTTCAGAGGTGGTCGAGTGCCGCATATAAGGGGCTTGTACATTGCCAACAATAAAACCTGCAACACTGCAAGTATCTTGCGCAATTGCATTAATGGCAGCCGGGGTCGGCGGATTATTTGAGCTATAAACCCGAACACCGCCGTTGGATTCATAGAGCGCCCCTACAGCAACAATATTTCCATTAGCGTGAATTTCCCCCGGGCTACTGAAACCACCGTTGTTAGAATCGAAAAACCATGCTGTAGATCCCCCGTTATCACCAACAACATGTATTACAGCACTGGGAAAATGAGCATCACCAGCGGTGTATGCACCAAAACTGACGGATGCCGCGTAGCCGTATGTTTGGGTTTGGACGATCCCTTTAAGAAAAGGAGAATAATTACTTACACCAGCGGGGACTGCGTATCCGTAAGGGATCAGGAACGGTGCAAAAGGTTGCGAATATTGGGTTGCAAAGCCACCGACTCCCTCCCATGTTCCTGGTTTAATCTTGTAACGGGATGCATTTTCCAGATATCCCACATTGCCGCCTGTTGCAGGCACTGCACCCACATTACCAGCTGACAAGTTAATATCCGCCGTACCATCAAATGCTACACCGGCTATTTTCCTTGCCGTCGCCAGCTTAGTCGCGGCAACAGCTGTTCCGCCGGAGGGTAAGCGCCCGTTTGCATTATCATTCGCAGCTTTCACCGCTTTTGGCGTTGCCGCCAGAACTTCGCTTGTGCTGTCCACCGCGCTGCTCAGCTGCACAAAACCTTTTGCGGTCAGCGTACCGTCGGGGTGACGCCGTGAGGCTTCATGTTCTGCCAGCAGATTATTGACGTATTCTTCGGTCGCAATAATCAGGGTGTCGTCAATGGTCAGGCTGACCGCATCGGTATCTGTGACGGTTAATACCATGCGCAGGGTTTGTGTCCGGCCGGAACCCTCCTCCAGCGTGGGTTTATAGCTGTCGGCCATATTACTGACGGCAATGAGTTCTCCTTCTGCAGAAAACAGTCCCATCTCACGCATCCAGAAACCGCCGACTTCTGCCGGGATAATGGCTTCGGCAATAATCCAGTTGGCATTTTTGTTGTCGATTTTGATGGAGTTCAGTTTCAGACGGTAGGTTTCATGAACCAGTGCCGTCTGCCCCACAGCGGGCTCAGTTGCGTTGCCATTACCATCACCGACTGCCAGATGGGTAATATTGACGTCTTTTCCGCTTTCGATGGCTGACGCAATGCGCGCCTGCCCGAGAGTGGTGACGACGGATTTAAATTTGCTCATAAGATTCCTTATCAGTCCGGATAAACAGTGAGTATTTCTGCGTCATACATTGCCGCGGCGAGATAGACGGTGCCGGGAATATCCTGAGTAATCGTCAGTCCGATCAGATGACGGCTGGCGGGTTTCGCATCATCAATTAGTCGCTCCATTTCTTCGTACATGGCTTCGTCAATCCCGGAATCGAGAACACCGATGTCGAGTTTGAACGTGCCAGGCGGGTCATTGGTTTCCCACCATTCGGTGACGTTAATGACATAACCGAGAGGCTCGACCACGCGTTTGATGGCGCTGATGGTGCCTTTATGCTGATGAATGAACCAGGCAGACTGAATCACGCTGCGTTTTGTCGCCGTTGGCCATTCGCTGTCCCAGCGGTCGACAGAAAGTGCCCATGCCAGATAAGGTAAAAATTTGGCGGGGCAGGTCTGCGGATTCCATAATGTTTTTAGCGGGACATTCACACGAGCCAGTTCAGCGCAGGCTTCTGCGGCTGCCAGTTCCAGCGCGGAAGAACCACTGGGCAGCAACCTGTTACTCATCGGAGCCTCCGACGGTAATCACGTAATTTGTGCAGTAAGAGGCTTGCGTGCTGTCGAGCACAATGTCAGCGGCCGGTTTAGCAAGCTCCACACGCTGGACACCTTCGACATGCAGCGCCGCATAGATGGCCGAAAGCCGGATATCGCGTCCCAGACGATGCTGATCGCTGATATAAGATTTCAACTTTTCTTCGGCTGCTAGGGTGATAGGTTCAGACTCAGGCCCCGGAAACAGGTAGAGCGTGGCATCAATCTCATAGGGGACGACGCTGGCAGACTGAACCAGAACACGGTCGGCAACAGGCCGGACATTTTCGTCGTTCAGCGCGATACGAACTTTCGTTAACAGGTCTTCCGGAGCGATACCATCGGCTTCACGCGACAGTACAGAAATGGTGACATTCGCTGGAGACGGGCTGATAACCGAGATGTCCGCCACCCGGCCATCGGCAGACAAACCGTGGAACTCGTATGACCCGGACGGACCGGCAACGCTCATTCCTTCAAAGGCCTGCGGAATTCGGGTGCGGAAATCTGCATCACTTTCCATGACAGCTGCGACTGGCGGAACTTTGGTGTTATCAGCAGGCGTCAGCACCAGTCGTTGTACGCCATTGTTCGCCGCCAGCTGATCCAGATCGCTACCCGTCGCATACGCCACCATTACCGCGCGGGCGGATTCATTGACGCGCTGGCGCAGGATCAGTTCGCGGTAAGCGTTCTCCTGCAACAGCTTGACCAGCGGTTCGGATTCCAGCGTCAGTGTCCGGCTGATGGCTTCCTGCTGGTCGGCGGGATAGAGTGAAATCAGCGTCGTTTTACGTTCTTCAAGCAGGGTTTCATAATCCAGTTGTTCGACCACATCGGGGGCCGGTAACTGGCTCAAATCGATCGTTGCCATAAGTGTCAGCTCACAGGAATATTCAGGGAAAAATCCGTCGCCGTATCGTTACGGCTTCCGGTCAGTTCAATCACCATCTTGCCGTCGTAGCCGGTGTCAAAAGTGATAGCAGTCAGTGAAACGCGGGGTTCCCACTGCAACAGGGCGGTGTAACACACGGCCATCATCTGTAGCCGCAGGGCGCCGTTTTGCGGCTGGTCAATCAGCTCCGAAAGCAGCGAGCCGTAATTACGGCGCATCACTCTTGAGCCCACCGGCGTATTCAAAATATCGCTGACGGACTGGCGAATATGGTCGAGATCTTCGATAGCCAGACCGCTATTTCTGTCCATCCCCAGGTATTTCGGATTGCTCATTGCGGGCCTCCTGTCTGACCGCCACCGGTCTGAACACCGCTGTGGCGATGGGTATGCACAACGATGCCGTTGGATGTCAGGCTGCCGCCGCTATGGATTAAGTTGCCGGTCAGCGTGCCACCTTGTTTCACTTCAAGGGATCCGGTGGTCAGCTTGCTTGTGCAAACTACTTCCGGCGTGTCCAGCGTGATGCGGGTGCTGGCGGTGCAGCGGATTTCGGGCGCTGTTACCTCAACTTTCTGCGATGCGTTGATGACTGCGGTTTTAATTCCCGTCACTTTCAAAGTGCTTTGTGCCGGTTCATATTCAAAAACGGCGCCGTCCGGGAAGGCCAGATGAAGGGCATCTGGCGAAACCGATGGCGCGGGTGAGGCATCGGAGAAAACGGCGGGTAAGACGAACGCCGTATTCAGTTCGCCGCCCATCGAGAGCAGCAAAACCTGCTCGCCGACGGAAGGCGCCCACCAGCTGCGCGTGCGGCCAGCGCGGTGCGTCATCCACGGCAGCCACGCCGTTACGTTGCTGCCCGTCGCGACGCGGCAACGTGCGTTGGCCAAATCCAGTTCAGAGACGTTGCCGATGCGCACCAGATTGCCAATCAGCCGCATTATGTCGTTGAGTTGAAGAGTCGTATTCATGGGATAAAGGATGCCGTTTCAGAGGGTTGAGCGACAACCGGTGACCGTTCGCCAGCGGCTGACACAACAAGGTTTACCGGGTCACACCGTCCAGCTGCTGATCAGTTCTCCGTTGAGATAAACCTCACGCGGCAGCGTCACGTTTTCCGGCAATGGGGGTTCAGGCAGATGCGTGATGGTGCGGACATCTTCTGAATCTGAAACCTGCACGCGCTCAGTCAGTTGCAGCGTCAGGACCAGGCTGTTCGCCTTCTGAGTGAAAGTGAAATCACTCAGCCGGTGCGCCGCGTTGCCGAGGATCTCAGGCTGATTAACCTGCAGCCAGTCGAGGACGGTGACCACGCTCAGATCGACCAGCGTTTCGCTGATCGCTTCATCCGTAATCGTCACTGTCAGCGGATAGCGATATTCAAAAGACAGCGAAGGTGCCGACGTGGCCACCACGTTGCCGGCGCCGGTAGTCAGGGCCAGTTTTTCCGGTGCGGCAGTAAGCTGAGGGATTTGTTCAGTCAGCCGTTGTTGCAACTGAATCGGTTTTTGCATGTTGTGCCTCCTGACACTTTTTGATGGCTTCGATTTGTAAGCTGCAATCCATCAGCGCAGATTCCAGCTGGAGAATGTCGGCGCTCAGATCTTCATTGGTGACCGGTTTGCTGGCCGGGATCGGGCATGAGCTGACCGCCGGACAGCCAACGTAAATAATCGATGGCGGAGCTGAAGGCGGGACGCTGGTGCAGCCGGCTAACATCAGCAGGCAGCCCGGTATCAGCCCACTGACGGGTTTGCAGATTTTCATGAAGGCTCCTCTGCCTTTGTTTTTCGCGGCTTTGCATCATTTGCCGGGCCGTGCTCAGGTCTTCGCGTAACGCCAGTTCAGCCTGCTCGCGCTGGCGCATTTGCTGGTTCAGGACGGTGATTAGCTGCTCCCGTTGCTTCACCTGAGCCGCCAGGGCATCGCGTTGCAGACCAGCGTTGTTGAGGTCGTGCTGTAATGAACGGTTGGAAAGCAGCAGGATGGCGATCAGCAAAACCATCCCGGCCAGAAGTGCCGGTAACAGGCGCATTCAGACCCCTTTCAGGCAGACGGCACGCTCGGCATTTCGCCTGCGTTCCAGCCCGCGATTACGTTCACCATTAACGAAAACCCAGCGCGGGAGCTGATCACAAGCTTTCTGCCACTGCTGCTGGTTGATGAAAAATGCCAGCGTGGATTGACAGGCTGCTCCGGTGCCGACGTTAAAACCGAAGGACACGACGGCATCAAAAACCGGCTGTGGCATGGTCACCGGCATACATTTTTTAATGGCGCGCTCGGTCTGCTGAATATCTGCCAGCAGGTTTTCAGCGGCCTGATGTTCGGTAATGGTTTGTGCCGGTTTAACCCCTGCCGTGTGGCCGATGCCGCTGGTCCATACACCGGCACTGCACTGGTAGGGCTGCAGCTGACAGCCTTCAAAATCGGTGATAAGCCGCAATCCTTCTGCCGACACCTGCAGTGACAGATAGCCCGGCAATACCGCCATCAGCCCTAACACGACGGCAGCACTGCAGCGTTTAAGAGTTGAGGTTTTCATAGGTGTCTTTGCGCAGGCCGCTGCGTGCCAGCAACTGATAGCTTTTGCGCCGGTAATACCAGTTGATCAGAAACGTACCGACCCCGACACCAGAGCCGACCAGAAAGGCGAAGTCCTGCGATGTCAGGCTGGCGAGCCAGGTCAGTGAGGTGGCAATAAAATAGGCGCAGCCTGAACTGATGCGCTCAGTACTCAGTCCCATAATTTGATCGCCTCCTGAACCGGTTGTTCTGCAATGTCCGGTAAATCAACGGCCGTACCGTGAGGCAATAACGGGCCTAAATCGGCGATGCCTTTATTGGCGGCAAAGACTTTTTCGACGACCGCAGCGGTACGGTTGTAATAACGCCAGCATAGGGAATCGAGGGTGTCGCCCTGTTGTGCATAGACTTTCATGGGTTTTCTCCGCGAGTGAGTAGGATCGTCATTTGATGAGATCAGTCTGCGGAATAGGGCGTGGAGCGGCAATCTGGAAGGGATGTGAAACGACTGGCACAACAGAGAAGCAGATAAATAACACAGGGAGAGGGCGGGGCGCTTAGTCCGGAGGGAAACCGGTCGGGCAAGCGCCAACAATGTTGACAACTACCGCCGCAGGGTCTGGCAATCAGTGAGGGTCGTCAGTACTCCCGTTGTAGCAGACTGCGTTCTGGTTCTCGTCAGTCAGCGCCTGACCTGCCAGTTCTGAAATCAGCGACATCATGACCAGAAATTCTTTTGGATTGCATTGGGCTGTCTGCGATATGTCTGCGATCAGTTGTATCCTGGACAACGTTAGCTGTTGTTTAGTCAGGTTTTCCATTTTCTCCCCTCGCCAGATACTGTGTTTATATACAGTATTCTTTAATTGATCTAATACGTCAACACTTAGGGCATTTTAAAAATTATAATTCATTGAATTTATGCATTAATTTTTATTGATCCGATTTTTGTATGAATTGATGGCTTTGTGCGAAAGCTGGCGATCCACAGTTATTGACAGAACTCCAAGGTAAGCGAATCTCCGGCATTTCCACAGAACAAGGCCGGTGACGGACAATCCGCCATTGTTCGGTATGTGTCAGGTAAATAAGCGAAGTACCAAGATGCGGCGCGTAAATGCCGATGACTTTATGACGGGGCTCGCCCCAGGCATTGGTTTCCCCGCTGAGCTGGCGCGCAACGCGAACCGTTTGCTCTTTTCGCGGAATATGTATGCCGCCCTGTGCCTGGATATAACCGGCAAAATCCCCCTGGTCGGCGGCGCTGCGGACGTCCTCTACGCGTTTATCAAAGCGGCTGTTCAGACTCTGATGTCTGATCCGCCGACATTCACGCCACGCGCCGACGGCAGGAATGCCAATGGCGTGAAATTGCGGGATCCGCCACGTCGATGCCCATGAGGTGACCGCGGTCGCGACATCAGTAAGCAGGCGTCCGGAGTCAAAATCCTTTTCGCCATCAAGCGCATAACCATCAATATTCTTGGAGACGTATTTCGCAATGTAACCCGCCGCACCGCCGCGGTTCAGCGGCTTACAATTAAAACGTGACTCCGCAGCGCCTGGCTCATCCGGATCTTCTTCCAGTGCGTAACGGCGCATTACTTCAGTCACCTTTTGCTGCTGATCCGCTGGTGTGAACAGCATCATGTGCCAGTGCGGGGTGCCGTCGTGATGCGGTTCGACGACGCGCACACCGTACACTTTCAGGTTCCGGTCTTTAAACGTGGTGCGGATTTTTGCCCAGACCGCGACCAGATAACGTTGTGCATCTTTGGGTGTAAACGCGTGCTGATCCCATTTCTGGTTAAAAATGGGTGATGATCCGGCGCCAGTCGTTTTCAGCGGATGGTATTTTGAAGGTGTGGTCAGCGTGATAAACAGGCCGCAGTCCCGCTGCTGGTCAGCAACATCTTCGATACCGGCGATCAGGGTCATCAGTTCCATACGGCGAAGTTTAGGGTTGGAAATGCTGGCTAATACGGTCTCCAGCAGGCTCAGTGTTTCCCCTGATTCGACATTTTCGAGCTGGCATTGTTTCAGGTAATTAATGGCGGATAAGCGGCGTGACACCACATCACGGATGGCATTTTTACTGGCATATGGCGATGTTGCGCGGCTCACATAACCACAGGCAATCATCAGGGCTTCGCGCCACAAACGCTGTTTTGAACGCAGCTGTTTTTCCCACCATTCACCGCTGACCAGCCTGGAAATACTGGCGACGGCTGAATGTGCGGTCATACGGCCTTTTTGCCATCTCTGCCAGTAAAGAGGCTGTACGCGACAAGAGCGGGCCATCGCCGCGATATGCCCGTAAATCTCGTGCTGCGTGCTGTCTTGCAATAACACGTCAGGTTGATCGGGTCGATTTTGCAGCCAGCGTTCACAGTGATATTCGTACGCATCTTGCATATGCACTGCCAGCTTGCTGGCCAGCCTTCTCAGGCTGTCATCATTAAGATCAGGCAGGCGGTTAAACATTTCTTCTTCCATGAGGAGCTTTTGCGAGATCTGACGGTTCAGGGTGTTGCGCACATTCACCTGCTGAATCCGCGGCCACAAACGCTGCGTAAACACTGTCATCAGAAAATGGACCGCCGCGCGGACTCCCTTTGTTTTCAGCAAAAACGTATACCGCTGATGTAAAGGCGTACGCAGACAGCGAGGCAATGCTGCCATCCGGGAAAGGGCTGTTTGCTGGCGGAGGAAGAAATCACGGTTAAGAGGTTTTTCCAGCGGACTGCTGAGCGCCGGTCGCGGGGCATTCCACCCCCATTTCCCTGCGAACAATTGCCCGGCTGCCCGGTTAAAAGCCGGCGGCGGGGAAGGCATTACCCTGCCTCTGTTATCTGACATGTTTATTTCCGAAAATTAGAATGCAAAAAACCTTCTGGAAATAAGTTTATTTCCAGCGCAGACGCGAACTTTAATAGTATTAATTTGAAGGTTTATATGGGGCGATAATTCTTTCTTTTAATTTCCTCAATTTCCTGGCACTCAATACATCGCTGTACACCGGGAATGATTTTCCTGCGTGGCTCCGCAATGGGAGTGTCACAATCCACGCAGAAGAAGGCAGACGGCGAAGGCTGCGTGCGGGTAGCCTGCGTAATCTGTGCTTGAAGGATTTTTAACTGATACTCCTGCGATTCATCTATCCAGTCTGCCATCAGTAAAGTTCTCCTTTAAATATCGCCGTGAAATGGCGTAGTGATAATAAGGCCTGTGTTATTTTCATTTGTTCCTCATCATTTAATTGTGAATATGTCAGTAAGGTATGATGACGCTTAAGGCCGGCATGAAAACATAAGGTAAGTTTCCATTTTTCACTGGCCTGATCATAAATAACCTCAACCCGATCCTTACTCTGAGCGAAATAAATTTCTTTCAGATGAGCGATATGGCGCAGTCCGGTCTGGCGCTGCTGCTCTGTTCCTAAAAACATCGCGTCTCCTTATTTCTCCACGACGCCGTAAATTTGGTATCATGGTCGTCAGTCGGTACATTACATAATCAATCTAAGCTTGCATTTGCGAGTTGTCAAGATGATATTTACAGATTCAGGGGTTTTCGCCAGATGCAATTAGATGAACTTGAAGGTGGAAAAGCTGTTCTGACGCGTATGCTTCAGGCTTACGGCTTCAGCATGCAGAAGGAGCTGGGAGATCTGTACGGTTTGTCATCTGGAACAATAAGTACCTGGGTAAGAAGAGATTATTTCCCCGGTGATGTGGTCGTGGCCTGTGCGCTGGACACCGGCGTGTCATTACGCTGGCTGGCGACAGGCAAAGGAAACATGCAGGATTCAGCGCTTTCAGGCGCAGCAGCGTCCGGTGACATCCGTCAACTTAAAAAATTGAGATTGCGTGGCGGAGCGCTGGAAGAAGAGGGCGTCTGGTCTGTTGATCCTTCGCTGCTGGATGATTCGCTGACTCAACCGGCTTATGTTGTGAAAGGCCATCACTCGTGGATTATTGATCTGGGCAGCACCCATCCGGGCAATGGCCGCTGGTTGCTGGATATCGATGGTGATCTGGATGTTTACGATGTGGCCCGTATTCCCGGTAACCGACTTAGCGTGACCCGTCAGGAAAGCCACTTCGAGTGTGGCGTGGATGAAGTGACTGCCTTGGGGCAGGTCTTTATTACTCTGGATCGTAACCTTTAAATTCTGTTTCCTCAGCAGCATCCCCGCTGCTGAGGGCATTCCCTGCCTCATCCTCTCTATATCTTGTCCTGAAATCCCATGACTTTCCTTTTAACCCGTATGTAACAATTACGGTACACCACTTTGAGCTAAGATTCTCTTTATGTAAATATAACTTTCCATTACATGCTTGGATACGTTGTATTGGTAATGTTATGTTTACAAGTAAGGCTTGATAAGTTTACGTGCTGTGTTAATGTTGTCCGCAGATGCCTCTGTGGCAGCCCATTTTCCTTATAGCGGAACACGATCATGCAAAAAGACGCCCTGAATAATGTTCACATCACTGCTGAACAAATCCTTATCACTCCTGAAGAGTTGAAAAACCGTTTTCCTTTAAGCGTCAGCGACGAAAACAGTATTTCCGAAGCACGTAAAACCATCGCCGATATTGTGCATGGTCGTGATCCTCGTCTTCTGGTGGTGTGTGGCCCTTGTTCAATTCATGACGTTGATGCAGCGCTCGATTACGCACGTCACCTGAAAACGCTGGCGGCTGAGCTGAGCGACCGTTTGTACATCGTGATGCGCGTTTACTTTGAAAAACCACGTACCACTGTCGGCTGGAAAGGGTTGATTAACGATCCGCACATGGACGGTACGTTTGATGTGGAAGCAGGGCTGCATATTGCCCGTGATTTGCTGCTGCAACTGGTCGGCATGGGTTTACCGCTGGCGACAGAAGCGCTGGATCCAAACAGCCCGCAATACTTAGGCGATCTGTTCAGCTGGTCAGCAATCGGTGCGCGTACCACTGAATCTCAGACACACCGTGAGATGGCGTCTGGTCTGTCAATGCCGGTTGGCTTCAAGAACGGCACCGATGGCAGCCTGGGCACGGCGATCAACGCCATGCGTGCAGCTGAAATGGCGCACCGTTTTGTAGGCATTAATCAGGCCGGGCAGGTTTGCCTGTTGCAGACTCAGGGCAACCCGGACGGGCATGTGATTTTACGCGGCGGTAAGACACCAAATTACAGCGAGCAGGACGTTCAGGCTTGTGAAAAACAGATGACCGACGCGGGACTCCGTCCTTCCTTGATGATAGATTGCAGTCACGGTAACTCAAACAAAGACTATCGTCGCCAGCCTGTTGTGGCTCAGTCCGTCATCGACCAGATTAAAGCCGGTAACCGCTCTATCACGGGGCTGATGCTGGAAAGTCATCTGAACGAAGGCAGCCAGTCTTCTGAACAACCGCGTTCAGCCATGAAATACGGTGTGTCTGTGACGGATGCCTGTATCAACTGGGAAACGACTGAAGACCTGCTGCGTACCATGCATCAGGAACTGGGCGATGCGCTGGCGGCACGAATCGCAGGAGAGTAAGTTTTTATGGTGGCAGAACTTAACGCGTTGCGCGATCAGATCGACGACGTTGATAAAGCGTTATTAGATCTCTTATCACGGCGTCTTGCGCTGGTGGCCGAAGTCGGGGAAGTCAAAAGCCGTTATGGTTTGCCGATTTATGTGCCTGAACGTGAAGCAGCGATGCTGGCTTCACGTCGTCAGGAAGCGCAAAACCTCGGTGTTCCGCCGGATCTGATTGAAGATGTATTGCGCCGCGTGATGCGTGAGTCCTACTCAAGCGAAAACGATAAAGGCTTCAAGACGCTGCATCCGGCACTGCGTCCGGTGGTGATTATCGGCGGGAACGGGCAGATGGGACGTTTGTTCACCCGTTTGCTGGAGCTTTCCGGTTATCAGGTGAAAGTGCTGGAGCAGGAAGACTGGCCGCAGGCAGAAACATTACTGGCGGATGCCGGAATGGTCATCGTCAGTGTACCGATCCATCTGACCGAAGAAGTGATCGCACGTCTGCCGAAACTCCCTGATGACTGTATTCTGGTGGATCTGGCGTCGGTAAAAAACCGTCCGCTGCAGGCGATGCTGGCAGTGCATGAAGGCCCGGTACTTGGTCTGCATCCGATGTTCGGTCCGGATGTCAGCAGCCTGGCTAAACAGGTGGTGGTGTATTGCGATGGCCGCGAACCTCAGGCATATCAGTGGCTGCTTGAGCAGTTGCAGGTCTGGGGCGCACGGTTGCATAAAATCAGCGCCGTCGAACATGATCAGAATATGGCGTTTATTCAGGCATTGCGCCACTTCGCGACCTTTGCGTATGGGCTGCATTTGTCAGAAGAGAATGTGCAGATCGAGCAATTGCTGGCACTGTCTTCACCGATTTACCGCCTCGAACTGGCGATGGTCGGACGATTGTTTGCGCAGGATCCGCAGCTTTATGCTGACATTATTATGTCGTCAGAAAGCAATCTGGCGCTGATTAAACGTTACTATCAGCGTTTTGGTGATGCGCTTGCTCTGCTTGAAAGCGGCGATAAACAGGCGTTTATCGACAAATTCAGAAAGGTTGAGCACTGGTTTGGCGATTATGCGCCACGCTTCCTGAAAGAAAGTGGTGCGCTGCTGAGACAGGCTAACGACAACCGTAAGTAAGTTGTCCTGAAATGAAAAAAGGGCGCTGCCATTGTGTGCAGCGCCCTTTTTGTTTGCGAGAAATTACAGGTTGTTTGTGAAATTACAAATCAACAGAGACGACGTTCTCGCTTGGATAACAGCCGAGCACTTTCAGCGAACGGGTGATCGGAGCCAGATCCTTCAGCGCCTTTTTCATTTCTTCAGAACGCAGGTTGGCCTGCACATCGATATAAAACATCTCTTCCCATGGATTGCCGTTAATCGGGCGAGATTCCAGTTTGGTCATGATGATGCCCTGATCGCGCAGCACCAGCAGCGCATTTACCAGCGCACCTGCCTGCTGGCCGGTCGCCATAATCAGCGTAGTTTTGGCCGGAACCTGATCTGTGACCTCAATCGCTTTGCGCGCCAGAACAATGAAGCGGGTAATGTTTTCCTGCTGGTTCGCCAGATTATGTTCAAGCACCTGCAGTTTATACAGCGCGCCACCGGCTTCGCTGCCGAGCGCCGCTACGTGTGGAGAATTGGCCGCGGCCACTTTTTCCATCGCCGCCGCAGTGCTTTCGCAGTATTCAATTTTCCAGTGAGGGAAGCGGTTGATGAACTGACTGCATTGCTGGAAAGGCTGAGGATGGCTGTAAACCGTCTGGATCTGCGACAAATCAGTATCGGTCGCAACCAGTACGCAATGATTGATAGGATTGGTCAGCTCACCCACAATCGACAGGCTGGTGTGTTGCAGCAGATCATAAACGTCATTGATTGAACCAGAACTGGTATTTTCAATGGGCAATACGGCGTAATCGGCCTGACCGGTTTCTACCTGAGAGAAGATATCCTGGAATTTCTGGCAGCCACATTCGATGAACTGGTCGAAATGGCGGGCGGCAAACTGGCGTGCGGCAAGATGTGAATAAGAACCTTTCGGACCGAGGAAAGCGATACGGGCGGAATCAGAAGGGGTTTTATTCAGATGTTGCTGGAGCAGAGCCTGCTGGGTCAGAACGGAATCTTCAATGATCAGCTGATACACGCGGGTGATGTAATGACCGTCGAGCCCCTGTTTTTTCCCTTCCTGAATCAGTGCGTTAATCAGTTCAATTTCACGTTCTTTGTCGCGGATCGGGCGGTGAGAGTGCATTTTGGATTGCGCGACTTCTATCGCCATCGTGCGTCGTTCTGCCAGCAGAGCCAGCAGTTTCAGGTCTAATGCGCTGATGCGTTCGCGCAGAGCCAGTAATGAGTTCTCGGTCATGTTGTTACCCTTTTTGATGTTCTTTCTTTCAGCAAAATGTGTAAAACGCAGGCATAAAAAAAGCCCCCTTTTCAGGAGGCTTTGTTGTTCGTCTTCGCATTCATTCTTTCGCGACGAAACGCCTCCCAATCAGGGGAAGGTAAAAAAGAATGCGAAGAAAAACAGACGGGTATTCATGTGAGCGTTGTTTCCATAAGTTTGAGGAGAGTCTTAAAGTAACCGCTGGCTTTTCCCTGTGTCAATAAGATTTCCTCAGGACACAAAAAACGCGCTCCTGAGAGCGCGTTGTGAACTGCCTTTCCGATAAGCCGGTTATACCTCTTCTTCCTGCACCGGTTCCAGATTGAGTTCTTTGACGCCGGATTCTGCACGGCGGGCTTCACCCTTGTGCTGCGCTTTGTTGAGCTGACGCTCAAGCTTGGCGGTCATGTCGTTAATCGCAGCGTACATATCATCGTGTGTAGCACTGGCAACCAGTTTCCCGTTTGGTGTACTGATGGTCGCATCGGCGACAAATCCCTGAGGTTCTTTCGACAGGATTATGTGCGGGTTAATGAGCTGAGTTTGCCATTTATCCAGTTTTTTCAGACGGCCTTCGATGTGTTCACGAATCGCGGCGGTGATGTCCATTTGTTTACTGGTAATGTTGACTGTCATATGACTTACCTCTCTTATTTCCGTCTCCGATGAATCCAACATACCAGCCTTTTTTATGAAATGCCTGCCCAAAACCACGGTTTTTTGTCACTTTTTGTCAACTTTGGCGTTTATGTGACCCAGGGTAATTAATGGCGGGAAAGGCCTTGAGACTTCGATAAGGAGCAGGCATGATTGATGGGATCAGTGCATTATCTTCTGCGTTTTTTAACCTGTTTTTTCGTTCATCACGTTCACTCTTCTCTGACTTTTCCCGAATCAAAGCCAAAAAAAACGGCAGCCTGAGCTACCGTTTGTGTGTACGGACATTTTAAAATTATGCTGCGTTATTGGCCGCAATAATTTTCGCAACTTTATCAGCCTGGTTGTTCAGCTGCAGTTCACGATAGGCACTTTCCATCAACGGCAGCGCGTCATGCGTCGCTTTCGTATCCGGGTAATCTTTCAGCATTTGCTCAACACGGTTAACAACAGCGACGTACGCACCGCGTTTAGTGTAGTATTGCACCACTGACAGCTCGTATTTCGCCAAACGATCTTTCAGGAATACCAAACGTTTAGTCGCATCAGTGGCGTACTGGCTGTTTGGATACGTGTGGATCAACTGGCTGAAATCGCGGAATGCTGCACGCGCATGCTGCGGATCACGGTCTGAACGATCAACACCGAAGAATCCTTGCAGCGCACTGTCATCCAACGCCATATCCGTTAAACCACGCATATACATGACGTAGTCGATGTTTGGATGGGTTGGGTTCAGACGCATAAAGCGATCAATAGAAGCCTGAGCCATTGGCAAGTCAGCAGACTTGTAATAGGCATAAATCAGATCTAACTGAACTTGCTGCGAGTAAGGCCCAAACGGATAGCGGTTATCCAGCGCTTCTAATTGCGCAATCGCGCCTTTAAAGTTACCGTCCTGCAGCTTTTGCTGGGCAGTGGCATAAAGGACGTTAGGCGGGTTATCGGGAACCGTTTCTTTGGAACTGGAGCAACCGACCAGCGCCAGGCTCAACGTGGCTGCTGCCACCAGATATTTCACACGCGTCATGACGTTTTGATTATCCTCAGGTGTTATTCTGGGAGACTGTCCGTTAAGCTCCCGACAAAGACCAGCTACAATAGCACATTATTTTAAACGGCATCGCCGTGAAAACCCAACGTTAACCAAGAAGCTGCATATGGCACAACAAGTACAACTCACCGCAACGGTGGCCGAATCTCAACTCGGTCAACGGTTAGATCAGGCTTTGGCCGAATTGTTCCCTGATTATTCAAGATCTCGCATAAAAGATTGGATCCTTGAAGACAGGGTCACGGTCAATGGCAAAAAAGTGACCAAACCAAAAGAAAAAGTGTTGGGTGGCGAGGCTATCGCAATCGATGCGCAAATTGAAGAAGAAGCGCGTTGGCTGCCACAAGATATCGCTTTAGATATCGTGTATGAAGATAACGATATTTTAGTCATCAATAAACCCCGCGATCTGGTTGTTCATCCGGGCGCAGGGAATCCTGATGGCACGGTACTGAATGCTTTGCTGCATTATTACCCGGCAATCATTGATGTTCCTCGCTGCGGCATTGTTCACCGTCTCGATAAAGACACCACGGGTCTGATGGTCGTCGCGAAGTCAGTTCCTGCGCAAACGCATCTGGTCACTGCACTTCAGGCGCGCGAAATCACCCGCGAATATGAAGCAGTCGCTATTGGTACAATGACGGCAGGCGGCACAGTGAATGAGCCGATTGCGCGCCATTCCACCAAGCGTACGCACATGGCGGTTCATCCGACCGGCAAACCGGCGACCACACACTATCGCATTATGGAGCATTTCCGTGCTCATACGCGTCTGCGTCTGCGTCTGGAATCCGGCCGTACGCATCAGATCCGCGTACATATGGCACATATTAACCATCCTCTGTTGGGTGATCAGCTTTATGGTGGCCGTCCGCGTCTGCCAAAAGGCGCTTCCGAAGCATTTATCAATATGCTGCGTAGCTTTGATCGTCAGGCTCTTCATGCGACCATGCTGCGTCTTTATCATCCGGTAACCGGTATTCAGATGGAATGGCATGCGCCACTTCCGCAGGATATGGTTGACCTGATCAATGCGCTTAAAGCGGATACCGAAGAGTTCAAGGACCAGATGAACTGGTAATGAGCCTGCTTATCCAGCCTCAGTGGCCGCAACCGGCATCGGTGCGGTCATGTGCGACAACCCGCAAAGGAGGCGTCAGTCTGCCACCTTACGGTTCGCTTAACCTCGGCAGTCATGTCGGGGATTCTCCTGAGCATGTTGCGCTGAACCGCCAGCGGTTGATTGAACTTGGCGGTCTGCCTGCTTCGCCACACTGGCTGGAGCAGGTTCATGGCACCGACGTGGTTCGTTTATCATCGCAAACTCCTCTTATTCCGACACAGATTGCCGATGCGGCCTATACCCGCGAGCCAGGCGTTGTCTGTGCAGCAATGACAGCCGACTGTTTACCGGTTCTGTTTTGCAGTAAAAACGGCGATGAAGTGGCTGCAGCGCATGCGGGCTGGCGTGGTTTGTGTGCAGGCGTGTTGGAAAATACGGTTGCCTGCTTTGAGGCTGCTCCCGCAGAAATCATGGCGTGGATGGGACCGGCAATTGGTCCTGCGCATTTTGAAGTCGGCGGTGAAGTGCGTGACGCCTTTTTGGCGGAGAACAGTAATGCATCCGTTGCTTTTACGCCTGTGGGTGTCAAATTTATGGCCGACATCTACCAGTTAGCCAGATTACGTTTACAGGCCGCCGGTCTCACCGCTATTTATGGCGGCGAGTATTGCACTGTGACTGACAGCACCACATTTTACTCTTACCGGCGCGACGGAATTACCGGACGGCTGGCAAGTTTAATTTGGCTGATATAACCTATCGAATCAAGACGATCCATCGCGCATAGCAGCAGTCCTCCTAATATACTGCCAAGATAACCTTGAAAACGTGAGGGTTGACCTCATCTAATCTCCAGTAGCAATTTTGTTCAGTATTGGAGGTGTTATGCGTCTGGATCGTCTTACCAGCAAATTCCAGCTTGCCCTCGCGGATGCTCAGTCACTCGCGCTCGGGCGCGACAATCAATTTATCGAACCTGTTCACCTGATGAGCGCTTTGCTTACTCAGGAAGGCGGGACCGTTCGTCCTTTATTAACTGCGGCTGGGGTAGATACCCAGAAACTGCGCACGGACGTTGATCAGGCTTTGGGGCGTTTGCCGCAAGTTGAAGGTACCGGTGGGGATGTTCAACCATCCAATGAACTGGTACGTGTTTTAAATCTTTGTGACAAATTGGCACAGCAGCGTGCTGATACCTTTATTTCTTCAGAACTGTTTGTTCTGGCTGTGATGAAAGACCGCGGCTCTTTAACGGATGTGTTAAAAGCCTGCGGCGCAACGGCCGAGAAAATTACTGCGGCTATCGATCAAATGCGTGGAGGTGAGAAAGTGGATGATCAGAATGCCGAAGACCAACGTCAGGCATTGAAAAAATTCACTATCGATCTGACCGAACGTGCCGAGCAGGGCAAACTGGATCCGGTCATCGGTCGTGATGAAGAAATTCGCCGAACCATTCAGGTTCTGCAACGTCGTACCAAAAATAACCCGGTTCTTATTGGTGAGCCTGGTGTCGGTAAAACCGCGATTGCGGAGGGACTGGCACAACGCATCATTAATGGTGAAGTGCCGGAAGGCCTGAAAAATAAACGAGTGCTTTCATTAGATATGGGCGCACTGGTGGCTGGCGCGAAATATCGCGGTGAATTTGAAGAACGTCTGAAAGGCGTGCTGAGTGATCTGGCTAAACAGGAAGGCAACGTCATTCTGTTTATCGACGAATTGCATACCATGGTTGGCGCGGGTAAAGCCGATGGCGCGATGGATGCCGGCAATATGCTGAAACCGGCTCTGGCGCGTGGTGAACTTCACTGCGTAGGTGCGACGACATTAAATGAATATCGTCAGTTTATAGAGAAGGATGCGGCGTTAGAGCGTCGTTTCCAGAAAGTGTTTGTTGCCGAGCCTTCTGTTGAAGACACCATCGCTATCTTGCGTGGTCTGAAAGAACGCTACGAGCTGCATCACCATGTCCAGATTACTGACCCGGCTATCGTTGCGGCGGCGACGTTGTCCCACCGTTACATCTCGGATCGTCAGTTACCGGATAAAGCGATCGACCTTATAGATGAAGCGGCATCCAGCATTCGTATGCAGATGGACTCTAAACCGGAGTCTCTGGACCGTCTCGATCGCCGTATTATCCAGCTGAAACTGGAACAGCAGGCGTTGAAGAAAGAGTCTGATGACGCCAGTGTGAAACGTCTGGAGATGCTGGAAACCGAACTGAACCAGAAAGAGCGCGAATATTCTGAGCTGGAAGAAGAGTGGAAAGCCGAAAAAGCTTCCCTGACTGGCACGCAGAATATTAAAGCGGAACTGGAGCAGGCGAAGATTACGCTTGAACAGGCTCGCCGTGTGGGTGACCTGGGACGTATGTCAGAATTGCAGTACGGGAAAATCCCTGAACTGGAAAAACAGCTGGCAGCAGCCACTCAGGCGGAAGGTAAAACCATGAAGCTGTTACGCAACCGCGTGACAGATGTGGAAATTGCCGACGTGCTGGCGCGCTGGACTGGTATTCCGGTGGCACGCATGCTGGAAAGCGAACGTGAAAAACTGCTGCGTATGGAAGAAGAGTTGCACAATCGTGTGATTGGTCAGAACGAAGCGGTTGAAGCGGTATCGAATGCGATTCGTCGTAGTCGTGCAGGGTTGTCGGATCCAAACCGCCCGATCGGGTCATTCCTGTTCCTCGGTCCGACCGGTGTGGGTAAAACAGAGCTGTGTAAAGCGCTGGCGACATTCCTGTTTAACAGCGATGACGCGATGGTTCGCATCGATATGTCAGAGTTTATGGAAAAACACTCTGTTTCGCGTCTGGTCGGTGCGCCTCCGGGTTATGTCGGTTATGAGGAAGGGGGTTACCTGACCGAAGCGGTTCGTCGCCGTCCTTACTCTGTCATCTTATTAGATGAAGTAGAGAAGGCGCACCCTGATGTCTTCAACATCTTATTACAGGTGCTGGATGACGGTCGCTTAACGGACGGGCAGGGCAGAACGGTCGACTTCCGTAATACGGTGGTCATCATGACCTCTAACCTGGGCTCAGACATTATTCAGCAGCACTTTGGCGAGGCCAGCTATGCGCAGATGAAAGAATCGGTCATGGAAGTGGTCACACACAGCTTCCGTCCGGAATTCATCAACCGTATAGATGAAGTTGTCGTGTTCCATCCGCTGGGGCATGCGCATATTAAAAACATCGCTAAGATTCAGCTGGAACGTTTGTATAAACGTTTAGAAGAACACGGCTATACGGCAACGCTCACCGATGCGGCGCTCGAGTTGCTGGGCAATACTGGATTTGACCCGGTTTATGGCGCGCGTCCGTTGAAACGTGCCATCCAGCAGGAGATTGAAAACCCGCTGGCTCAGCAAATTTTGTCTGGCAAGCTGATACCAGGCAAGCCAATTACTGTCGATGTAGAAAATGATCACATCATCGCAAGACAGTAATTAGGTAATAAGGAAGCTAAAACGGGCTCCGGAGCAATCCGGAGCCCGTTTTTTATGCATCTTTTGTTCATTATTAATTCATTTGATGAATTTATGGGCGGTTGATGAGAAAAGTGAAATTAGCCCTTGCGACCTGCTGAGAACTCCCTATAATGCCGCTCCATCGACAGGGAGCAACGTGAACAACATCACGAAGTAACCGGGTCGGAAAGATTAAAAACAGCGGCAACCGGATGAAATAAACGGTTGACACTGAATGAGGAAAGCGTAATATACGCCACCTCGAGTTAGCAAGCGAAAGCGCGTAACTCACTGCTCTTTAACAATTTATCAGACAATCTGTGTGGGCACTCACAAGACGATATCAGCCACTTCGGTGGCAAAATATTTATTGACAGTAATGTCAAGTCTTAGAGTGACCAAGCAGTAATTCATTTAGTTGAATTATTACGAAGTAATCTCTGAGCACCGCTTAACTTGTTTAAGCAAATCGAACTTTTAATTGAAGAGTTTGATCATGGCTCAGATTGAACGCTGGCGGCAGGCCTAACACATGCAAGTCGAGCGGCAGCGGGAAGTAGCTTGCTACTTTGCCGGCGAGCGGCGGACGGGTGAGTAATGTCTGGGAAACTGCCTGGTGGAGGGGGATAACTACTGGAAACGGTAGCTAATACCGCATGACCTCGTAAGAGCAAAGTGGGGGACCTTCGGGCCTCACGCCATCGGATGTGCCCAGATGGGATTAGCTAGTAGGTGAGGTAATGGCTCACCTAGGCGACGATCCCTAGCTGGTCTGAGAGGATGACCAGCCACACTGGAACTGAGACACGGTCCAGACTCCTACGGGAGGCAGCAGTGGGGAATATTGCACAATGGGCGCAAGCCTGATGCAGCCATGCCGCGTGTGTGAAGAAGGCCTTAGGGTTGTAAAGCACTTTCAGCGAGGAGGAAGGGTTCAGTGTTAATAGCACTGTACATTGACGTTACTCGCAGAAGAAGCACCGGCTAACTCCGTGCCAGCAGCCGCGGTAATACGGAGGGTGCAAGCGTTAATCGGAATTACTGGGCGTAAAGCGCACGCAGGCGGTTTGTTAAGTCAGATGTGAAATCCCCGAGCTTAACTTGGGAACTGCATTTGAAACTGGCAAGCTAGAGTCTTGTAGAGGGGGGTAGAATTCCAGGTGTAGCGGTGAAATGCGTAGAGATCTGGAGGAATACCGGTGGCGAAGGCGGCCCCCTGGACAAAGACTGACGCTCAGGTGCGAAAGCGTGGGGAGCAAACAGGATTAGATACCCTGGTAGTCCACGCTGTAAACGATGTCGACTTGGAGGTTGTGCCCTTGAGGCGTGGCTTCCGGAGCTAACGCGTTAAGTCGACCGCCTGGGGAGTACGGCCGCAAGGTTAAAACTCAAATGAATTGACGGGGGCCCGCACAAGCGGTGGAGCATGTGGTTTAATTCGATGCAACGCGAAGAACCTTACCTACTCTTGACATCCAGAGAATTCGCTAGAGATAGCTTAGTGCCTTCGGGAACTCTGAGACAGGTGCTGCATGGCTGTCGTCAGCTCGTGTTGTGAAATGTTGGGTTAAGTCCCGCAACGAGCGCAACCCTTATCCTTTGTTGCCAGCACGTAATGGTGGGAACTCAAAGGAGACTGCCGGTGATAAACCGGAGGAAGGTGGGGATGACGTCAAGTCATCATGGCCCTTACGAGTAGGGCTACACACGTGCTACAATGGCATATACAAAGAGAAGCGAACTCGCGAGAGCAAGCGGACCTCATAAAGTATGTCGTAGTCCGGATTGGAGTCTGCAACTCGACTCCATGAAGTCGGAATCGCTAGTAATCGTAGATCAGAATGCTACGGTGAATACGTTCCCGGGCCTTGTACACACCGCCCGTCACACCATGGGAGTGGGTTGCAAAAGAAGTAGGTAGCTTAACCTTCGGGAGGGCGCTTACCACTTTGTGATTCATGACTGGGGTGAAGTCGTAACAAGGTAACCGTAGGGGAACCTGCGGTTGGATCACCTCCTTACCTCAAGATACGCATTGTGCAGTGTCCACACAGATTGTCTGATGAAATTAATGAGCAAGAGCACCTGTTGATGCAGTAAGGGTAACCTTACGCTGATGCGAAAAGTGCCAAACCACTGTGTGGTCTGGTACGGAATTTTCGTGTCCCCATCGTCTAGAGGCCTAGGACACTGCCCTTTCACGGCTGTAACAGGGGTTCGAATCCCCTTGGGGACGCCACTCCGATAATGTGTGAAAGACATTATCAAATGAATATCTTAAAGATGACTTTAACAAGTCGTGTTTAAGATATTGCTCTTTAACAATCTGGAACAAGCTGAAAATTGAAAGTTTACAGCTGAACATCACTCTCCGTAGAAGTACTGAGTGGTGGATTAGTCTGTAACAGAGTCTCTCAAATAATCGCAGCGCGACGGTGGAAACACCTTCGGGTTGTGAGGTTAAGCGACTAAGCGTACACGGTGGATGCCTAGGCAGTCAGAGGCGATGAAGGGCGTGCTAATCTGCGAAAAGCGTCGGTAAGGTGATATGAACCGTTACAACCGACGATACCCGAATGGGGAAACCCAGTGTGTTTCGACACATTATCATTACATGAATACATAGTGTAATGAGGCGAACCGGGGGAACTGAAACATCTAAGTACCCCGAGGAAAAGAAATCAACCGAGATTCCCCCAGTAGCGGCGAGCGAACGGGGAAGAGCCCAGAACCAGAATCAGCGTATGTGTTAGTGGAAGCGTCTGGAAAGTCGCACAGTATAGGGTGATAGTCCCGTACACAAAAATGCATATGTTGTGAGTTCGATGAGTAGGGCGGGACACGTGACATCCTGTCTGAATATGGGGGGACCATCCTCCAAGGCTAAATACTCCTGACTGACCGATAGTGAACCAGTACCGTGAGGGAAAGGCGAAAAGAACCCCGGCGAGGGGAGTGAAATAGAACCTGAAACCGTGTACGTACAAGCAGTGGGAGCCTACTTTGTTGGGTGACTGCGTACCTTTTGTATAATGGGTCAGCGACTTATATTTTGTAGCAAGGTTAACCGAATAGGGGAGCCGTAGGGAAACCGAGTCTTAACTGGGCGTCAAGTTGCAAGGTATAGACCCGAAACCCGGTGATCTAGCCATGGGCAGGTTGAAGGTTGGGTAACACTAACTGGAGGACCGAACCGACTAATGTTGAAAAATTAGCGGATGACTTGTGGCTGGGGGTGAAAGGCCAATCAAACCGGGAGATAGCTGGTTCTCCCCGAAAGCTATTTAGGTAGCGCCTCGTGAACTCATCTTCGGGGGTAGAGCACTGTTTCGACTAGGGGGCCATCCCGGCTTACCAACTCGATGCAAACTACGAATACCGAAGAATGTTATCACGGGAGACACACGGCGGGTGCTAACGTCCGTCGTGAAGAGGGAAACAACCCAGACCGCCAGCTAAGGTCCCAAAGTCATGGTTAAGTGG
This sequence comes from Rahnella variigena, assembly GCF_003610915.1. Classification (NCBI taxonomy): domain Bacteria; kingdom Pseudomonadati; phylum Pseudomonadota; class Gammaproteobacteria; order Enterobacterales; family Yersiniaceae; genus Rahnella; species Rahnella variigena. The sequence goes on along the minus strand of NZ_NSDJ01000001.1, from coordinate 4,610,093 downwards.
GAAACGATGTGGGAAGGCATAGACAGCCAGGATGTTGGCTTAGAAGCAGCCATCATTTAAAGAAAGCGTAATAGCTCACTGGTCGAGTCGGCCTGCGCGGAAGATGTAACGGGGCTAAACCATGCACCGAAGCTGCGGCAGCGACGCTTATGCGTTGTTGGGTAGGGGAGCGTTCTGTAAGCCGTCGAAGGTGAACTGTGAGGTTTGCTGGAGGTATCAGAAGTGCGAATGCTGACATAAGTAACGATAATGCGGGTGAAAAACCCGCACGCCGGAAGACCAAGGGTTCCTGTCCAACGTTAATCGGGGCAGGGTGAGTCGACCCCTAAGGCGAGGCTGAAAAGCGTAGTCGATGGGAAGCTGGTTAATATTCCAGCACTTGGTGTTACTGCGAAGGGGGGACGGAGAAGGCTAGGCTAGCCGGGCGACGGTTGTCCCGGTTCAAGCGTGTAGGGGGTGTGATTTGGTAAATCCGGTCGCATATCAACCCTGAGGCGTGATAACGAGCCACTACGGTGGTGAAGTAGTTGATGCCAAGCTTCCAGGAAAAGCCTCTAAGCTCCAGGTAACACGAAATCGTACCCCAAACCGACACAGGTGGTCAGGTAGAGAATACTCAGGCGCTTGAGAGAACTCGGGTGAAGGAACTAGGCAAAATGGTGCCGTAACTTCGGGAGAAGGCACGCTGGCGCGTAGGTGAAGGGACTTGCTCCCGGAGCTGAAGCCAGTCGAAGATACCAGCTGGCTGCAACTGTTTAATAAAAACACAGCACTGTGCAAACACGAAAGTGGACGTATACGGTGTGACGCCTGCCCGGTGCCGGAAGGTTAATTGATGGGGTTATCCGCAAGGAGAAGCTCTTGATCGAAGCCCCGGTAAACGGCGGCCGTAACTATAACGGTCCTAAGGTAGCGAAATTCCTTGTCGGGTAAGTTCCGACCTGCACGAATGGCGTAATGATGGCCAGGCTGTCTCCACCCGAGACTCAGTGAAATTGAACTCGCTGTGAAGATGCAGTGTACCCGCGGCAAGACGGAAAGACCCCGTGAACCTTTACTATAGCTTGACACTGAACATTGAGCCTTGATGTGTAGGATAGGTGGGAGGCTTTGAAGCGTGGACGCCAGTCTGCGTGGAGCCAACCTTGAAATACCACCCTTTAATGTTTGATGTTCTAACTCGGCCCCGTGATCCGGGGTGAGGACAGTGTCTGGTGGGTAGTTTGACTGGGGCGGTCTCCTCCTAAAGAGTAACGGAGGAGCACGAAGGTTAGCTAATCACGGTCGGACATCGTGAGGTTAGTGCAATGGCATAAGCTAGCTTGACTGCGAGAGTGACGGCTCGAGCAGGTACGAAAGTAGGTCATAGTGATCCGGTGGTTCTGAATGGAAGGGCCATCGCTCAACGGATAAAAGGTACTCCGGGGATAACAGGCTGATACCGCCCAAGAGTTCATATCGACGGCGGTGTTTGGCACCTCGATGTCGGCTCATCACATCCTGGGGCTGAAGTAGGTCCCAAGGGTATGGCTGTTCGCCATTTAAAGTGGTACGCGAGCTGGGTTTAGAACGTCGTGAGACAGTTCGGTCCCTATCTGCCGTGGGCGTTGGAAGATTGAGAGGGGCTGCTCCTAGTACGAGAGGACCGGAGTGGACGCATCACTGGTGTTCGGGTTGTCATGCCAATGGCATTGCCCGGTAGCTAAATGCGGAAAAGATAAGCGCTGAAAGCATCTAAGCGCGAAACTTGCCTCGAGATGAGTCTTCCCTGTGGCTTTAAGCCACCTGAAGGGACGTTTAAGACTAAGACGTTGATAGGCTGGGTGTGTAAGTGCAGCGATGCATTGAGCTAACCAGTACTAATGACCCGAGAGGCTTAACCTTACAACACCAAAGGTGTTTTTAGAGACTTGAAGTAGATTTTCAGCTGAATGTTCCGAGATTGGTTCGTATGGCGGAGTGTGTGAGAAATCATGACATGATGCGGTATGGATGAAACAGAATTTGCCTGGCGGCAGTAGCGCGGTGGTCCCACCTGACCCCATGCCGAACTCAGAAGTGAAACGCCGTAGCGCCGATGGTAGTGTGGGGTCTCCCCATGCGAGAGTAGGGAACTGCCAGGCATCAAATAAGTGGAAAGCCCTGTACTGACGTACAGGGCTTTTTGCTATGGGGAATCTGCTGATGTTTGGACATTACTTGCCCTGATTTTGGCATTTATTACTCTGCTTGAGCTCTGCCAGAACCCCTGTCAGTAATGAGTCAGATGATAAGCGCTGTATCCGACAGCTGCGCCTGCGATATCCCAGCTAAAATCTTTCCAGCTCCATCCGCTTCCGCCTTCCCGGCTGTCATAAAGCTCTTTCGCCGCACCCAGTCCGACAGAAAACATCAGTCCGAATGAGCGGCTGCGTGCTTCATTCCATCCCTGACGATCACCATAGGCAGTTCCAGCTGCTGCTAATACTGCTGATCCCACAAAGTGCTCGGCTTTATCTTTGCCTGTCCATGCGTCATTCGCATAATGCGTGCACCCACTGCATCCCAATATCAGCGCGATAAGAGGAAGTCTGAGCGATACAGATAATCTTTGCATCATAGGGTGGAATTCCAGATAAAAAAAAGCCCGATCACGATGATCAGGCTTTCAGTATAGCCAATTACAGAATTCGGCTGATGAGTCTGTCGATTCTTATCCGCCGTAAGCGTCGGATAAGCTTACGAACTTTGACCGGATAATTTGGAATGCTTTCCAGTTCCATATAGTGCGAAACCACATGCGTATGCTGGCGAATTTCTTCCAGCTCTTTATGACGCGAAGCGGCCATTTCTTTATGCGGATCGTGGATCAAAATGGCATTCTCAAGATCCAGACGCCAGGCGCGGGGATTGAGGTTATTACCGGTAATCAGTTGCCAGCGGTCATCCACCCACATGCCTTTCAGGTGATAGCTGTTATCACCGTCTTTCCACAGACGGACAATTAACTGTCCGCTGTCAACAAAACGCTGTAAACGGCTCAGGAAGCGGCGCAGGTTAATTTCATACAAGTACGGTAAGGCACCTATGATTTTGAATGGCTGATCTTGCGGAATATAGAAATCGTTCGCGGTTTTATCACCCACGATAATTTCCACCTGCTTTCCACGGCGCAGCAGATGAATAATGTTGCGCGCCAGCATGGCAGGCATATTGAAGTAAGGCGTACACAATGTCAGCTTATGATCCGTACTGGCCATAAGATGATGGATAGTCCGGTTCAGCTCATTTTGTTTGCCAAGACCCACAATCGGCGTGATGGCCAGTTCATCATTACCGGCGCTATCTTTAAAATGATAGCCACTGGTACGTAAGGTCTGGCGGAACTGACGTGTTTCGTTCTTGATCTCAATACTTTTTGGACGATCTTCACGATCCAGTCGCTGTACGGCAGACGCGGTCAGGATCGATTTCTTCATAAAGTCGATCATTGTGTTGGCCAGCGCCGTATTCGTCAGTAACTGATAACGGTCATAACGATACTTTTCATGGCGATGCAGATAGACATCGTTAAGGCTCGCGCCGCTGTAAATGACCTGATCGTCGATCACAAAACCCTTGAGATGCAAAACGCCCAGCGCTTCGCGGGTATTTACGGGCACACCATATACCGGCACGGAAAGTCCGGGATGCTCTTTCGCCATACGACAATACCAGTCAGCATTGGTGTTTGCCGCTGCAGCGCCGATACGACCACGCTGAGCGCGGTGCCAGTCAACCAGCACGCAAATCTCCAGCTCGGGACGACGCTGCTTGGCATCATACAACGCCGACAGCACATCGCGACCGCCATCATCGTTCTCAAGATAGAGCGCGACCAGATAAATCCGTTGGGTGGCGTTAGCAATGGCTTCGAGCAGCGTCGTACGGAAATCTGTCGGACAGTAGAGCGTTTTTACAGCATCAACCGTTTGGGGGAGTTTGGGTAGCTGAGCAAGGTGTTGTTGATGTTTATTACGTTTGAATTTTGACAACATCACAGTGCGCTTCTTCTCTCTTCATGTAATGGCTTTAGCGGCACAAACAGATATAGGTAACCGCACAATCGGTCGATAATACCATTAGTCCTGTCTGATGTGCGCATCTTTTGCCTGTTCATCGCGCAGGCTCACGGTTTCCTGCTACAAAATTCGGGTCTTTTCCAGCGTCAGGGAGAGGTTCACGATACCGTCCTGAATCTGAATATCGACGTCAAACCCCAGCTTTCTGGCCAGCGTAATCATGCCGCGATTATTGGGCATAGTGATTCCGGTCAGACGTTGCAGCCCATGCTCTGAGGCGTAATTGATCATCTTATCCAGCAGGCGTCTTCCGAGCCCTAAACCTTTCAGGTCTGAGCGAACCAGAACCGAAAATTCGGCGTCAGTATTATCGGGATCTGATACCGCTCGGGTGACACCAATAATTTCACTTTTTTCATTAACAGTATGAATAGCCACGAACGCCATTTCGCGGTCGTAGTCGATTTGCGTCATATTCGCTAAATCTTCATGTGTGAATTCGTTGATCTCACTGAAATAGCGATAGTAGAGATCTTCCTTCGTCACTTTCAGGATAAACGCTTTAAGCAGCGGTTCATCTTCCGGCAGTATCGGGCGGAACAATGCTTGCGACCCGTCTTTCAGTATAACGTGCTCTTCGAGTTCACGTGGATAAGGACGAATTGCCAGTCGTGAGGGTGCGCCGGGCTTCTGTGCCGAAAGCTGCATTGAAACATCGAGCAGGCTGAGTTCATTGCCGGAAACCAGCAAAGGATGAATATCCAGACGTTCGATTTCCTGGCAATCAATAATCAGGTTCGACACGTTTACCAGCAGCTGACTGAGCGCCGGGATATCGAGAGGATGCAACGCATTGCGCCCCCTGATTTTGCCGCTCTTGAGCGCCTGAACGACCTTATAGCGTGCCAGCGTCATGTTCAGCGGCGGCAGGGAAATCGCCGCCTGTCTTTCCGGAAGCCAGTCAGTGCCGCCCTCGGCCAGCATAATCAGCGGGCCGAAGACCGGATCCTGTTCGACCACCACGCGAAGCTCCTGTGAGCCGGGCCGGTTAGCCATGGTTTGCACCAGCAGCCCCTGAATTCTCGCCTGCGGGAATGCCTGCCTGGCGCGGTCAAATATCGCATTCGCCGCCTGTTCCACTTCACTCGCGGTGCGCAGATATAGCATAACGCCCTGGACTTCTGAATTATGCGGGATGTCCGGAGAACGCAGCTTCAGCGCCACCGGATAGCCAACCTGACTGGCGATATTCACCGCTTCTGCACTGTCACTGGCTATCCATGTCGGCAATACATTCATTCCGTACGCCTGCAAAATTGCGCGCACTTCATGGGTATCGAGCTGTGTGATGCCTTCCGCTAATGTCCGGGCGATCAGCTGATGTGCCTGATCGGTGTTCTGTTCAAGATCTGCCGGTAGTGCCGGCGTTTCTTTCAGCTGTTTCTGGTTACGACGATATTCCACCATGTGCATAAATGCCGTCACCGTGCCTTCCGGCGTCCGGTAAGTCGGGATGCCAGCTTCAGTGAACAGTTTGCGGGCTTCCTGCGACGAAAACTCACCGCACCAGTTAGTCAGCAGCGTAATGTATTTACCTCGGGGATGCTGGCGAACGGCTTCAATCAGCTGGCTGGCCGTCACGGTGCCATGTGCCGCCGCGCTGGGAGCGTGGATAACCAGCACTGCGTCGTAATCTGTGCTGTCGAGCAGCGCGGTCATGACCGCCTGATACAGTTTGGGTGTAGCATCGTCGCGCAAGTCTAACGGATTGGCGGCGGTAATCGATGGTGGCAAAACGGCGCTCAGAGCGTGACGGGTTTCATCACTGAGTTTCGCCAGTTTGCCGTTACGCGAGAGTAACTGATCCAGTGCCATCGCAGCCGGGGCGGCGCCGTTGCTGATAATCAGTATGCGCTCACCGCGCAACGGGCGCATATGGCTCAGCGTTTCAACAGCGGAAAACAGTTCATGCGTATCCTGCACACGCAGTAAACCGGCGCGCTGAATAGCGGCATCATAGGCTGCGTCGAGGCTGAGCGGGCTGTTGAGCAGCTGCTGTGCCTGTCCGCTTCGACCGCTTTTGATCACCAGAATCGGTTTATTTCGTGAGGCACTGCGTGAGGCGGAAAGAAAACGTCGTGCATCGCTGATGTGTTCGAGATACAGCAGGATGGCGCTGGTTTTACTGTCGCGGGCAAGGAAGTCGAGCAGGTCATCGACATCAATATCCAGGCTGTCACCGAGAGAAACGAAATAAGAAAATCCCACGGCACGCTGTTGCGCCCAGTCGAGAATAGTATTGGCGACGGCCGCCGATTGCGAAATAAACGCCAGTTTGCCGGGAAGGATCGGTACCGGTGAAAAACTGGCGTTCAGTTTCTGCCACGGGGCAAGAATACCCAGACTGTTGGGGCCAAGCAGACGCATCGAAAAGCGCTGAGCGCAGGATTTCAGATCAGCGAATTGTTGTGGCTGTGAGGAAAGCACAATGACTGTTTTACAGCCGCGTTCGCCAAGCTGTTCGAGCAGGGCGAGATTGCGGTCAGCGTGCGTGCAGAGAATAGCCAGATCCGGTGACATCGGCAGGCTGGCGACATCCCGCCAGGTTAGTACGCCACATACGGCACGATAAGCGGGCGTGACTGGCAGAACCGGGCCATTAAATCCGCTGTCGAGCAAGTTGCGCATCATCAGATATCCGGCGCGGCCCGGCTTATTGCTGGCACCAATAACCGCGATAGATTCAGGTCGTAAAAGTGCTTCCAGTCCGCGCTGACTCATAACTTCTCCGGTTCATCATGTTCCCATGATTCTAGAGGCTTTCTTCGTTCTTTGCTGTGAGCTGATGCACCGGATGGTGGGGTTTTCCGGCCAGATACTGGGTACGGAAATGGGTGAAGTGTCGTGACAGACCCGCAGAAGCGTCAACATCACCGGCTTTTTCCAGCAGGGCAGCGGCCACTTCCACGGTGCAATGCAGTTCCGGGCGCGAGGCTTCACGCAGGATATAACCGGAGCTGGCGCTTACATCGAGGGAGAACACTGGCAGATTATCCAGATATGGGCTTTTGCGGAACATCTTGCGGGCTTCGTTCCAGGTGCCGTCGAGCATAATGAATAAAGGCGGTTTGCTGCCTGCCGGAACGTCGGTAAATACCTGTCGCGGCGGAGTTGCGAAAGACGCGGGAAACACCACGTAAGCCTGACGTTCGGGATCGGCAATGGCTTCCAGCAACGCCGGATCTGTTTCAGTACGTGACCACAAAAACGCCTGGGTATCGGGCAATACATCCGCGATTAACCGGCCGGTATTGCTCGGTTTCATTGGCTCTGTGTCAAACATCACCAGACAAAAACGGCTGGCGGCCTGATGGATTTCGCGCGTGGCGCAGATGCAGTTACGTGTGGGTAACAGGCAGGTCTGGCAGCGAATGGCCCGGGATCCGCGCGCAAGGAAAGGGCGGGTGGAACGGGCTAAGCGCTGCTCACGCAGGCGAAGAACGGCATTGTCTGACATAAGCATTCCGGTTAACGAAAAACGGCTATTCTAATCACCCGGTCAGGGCAGGCAAGTGGCAACTGCGAATAACAGTAAAAGGCCCGTATTGTACGGGCCTTCGGCAGGGCTTTATGACGGCATATGCGTTACAATGATTCATTAAGCCAGTTGTTGAACGGGGCTTTAGGCATCGCTCCGCTTAACATATCGACCATTTTGCCTTCATTAAACACCATAATGGTCGGAATACTGCGGATACGGAACCGCGCGCTCAGTTCAGGTTCTGCTTCGGTATTAACCTTAATGAAACGGATTTTACCGGCGCGTTCCTGTGCCACATCTTCAAAAATTGGCGCGAAGTTAACGCAAGGGCCACACCACGGAGCCCAGAAGTCGATGACAACGGGCAAATCATCTTGCAGATATTTGTCCAGGGTTGCGGCGGTGGCGTGAACGACATCGCCTTCAAAAAGTGCGTGACCGCAGCGGCCGCATTTTGCGCCGTCGTCGATACGATCCTCAGGCAGGCGGTTGGTGGCCTGACAAGATGAACAAACCGTATTCATAAATAGCCTCTACATTGCTTAACGTGAGAAGGGTATCAACCACAAACCCGTTTTACCCTTAAAAGCGGTTAATAAAACGGCTGATATGTTGCTTGTATGTTGTAAGTATGAGGGCGATACCTCACCTGAACAACGTGGTTTATTCAATGAATACGATAGTTTTAAGCTTTTGGTCCAAAGCCTGTGGCTTAGCTCACAGACATCAGGTAATCTTCGCGCCCTGCGCGTAGGTGGAGAGAAAAATGAACGATTCATTCAGTGGCAAGAACGGCAAAGTCAAAGTGATGTACGTCCGTAGTGACGACGACGGCGATAACCGCAATAACGATAAACGTCCTTCCAACAATAAAGGACGTCCGGGCGATAAACCTCGCCAGGGTTCCCGTCCCGACGATGCCCGCCGCAATGAGCGTCGTAGCAGCGACTCCCGTGGTGATTCCCGCGGTCCGGCTCCGCGTCGTGGCGATGATCGCCCGCGTCGTCCGGCGCGTGATGACGACGGCCCGTACTCTTCGCCGTGGAAAACTGTTTCACGTCCGCCGGCAGATGAATCTGTTCCGGATCACGGGGGTATCAGCGGCAAAAGCTTTATCGATCCTGAGCAGCTGCGTCGTCAGCGTCAGGAAGAAACCCGCGTGTATGGCGAAAACGCCTGTAAGGCACTGTTCGCAAGCCGTCCGGACGCTATCGTCCGTGCGTGGTTTGTGCAATCCGTGACCCCGCGTTTCCGTGAAGCACTGCGCTGGATGGCGGCAAACCGCAAAGCCTACCATGTGGTTGAAGATGACGAACTGGCGAAAGCATCCGGTACCGAACACCACGGCGGCGTGTGTTTCCTGATCAAAAAACGTCAGGGTCTGGATGCAGAAACGTATCTGCAAACGGCTCCGGCGAAAGACTGCGTACTGGCGCTGGAAAACGTCGGCAACCCGCACAACCTCGGCGGTATCATGCGTTCTTGTGCGCATTTCGGTATCAACGGGATGATGGTTCAGGATCCGGCTCAGCTGGAATCTGGCGCCGCAGTCCGTACCGCTGAAGGCGGCGCGGAACACGTTAAAGCCATCAGTGCTGATAATTTCCTTGAAGTGCTGGAAACCTTCCGTAACGCGGGATACACCATCGTGACCACGTCGAGCCATAAAGGTACGGCGCTGGGCAAAGCGCAGTTACCGGCTAAAATGGTGCTGGTGCTGGGTGAAGAAAGTGATGGTTTGTCTGACAGCGCCTGGCAGCAGGGTGACCTGAGCGTGTCAATCGGCGGTACCGGTAAAGTGGAAAGCCTCAACGTTTCCGTGGCATCCGGTATTTTGCTGGCAGAATGGTGGCGTCAGAACCAGGCGTAATCGCCCGGTTTTAGCCATAAAAAAACGGACGCGTAATGCGTCCGTTTTGCTTTCTGACATTCAGGGAATACCTGGATCAGTGCGCGCCACCGGCTCCGCCACCGCTGGTGAACGGCGGACGGGCGAACCAGATTAAGATCAGCAGTACCAGGAATGCGCCACCGGATAACCAGAAAATCTCATTGGCAGAGATGATCAGTCCCTGATTAGTGATTTCCCGCGCTATCCAGCCAGAAGCCTGCTGATGGCTCATGCCCATCCCTTCCAGCTGCTGATAGGTTTGCGTTGCCGCCGGATTAAACGGCGTGATGTTTTCCGTCAATTGCGCGTGGTGCAGCGATTCACGGTTAGACCACATGGTGGTAGTGATCGACGTACCAATCGAGCCTGCCAGCGTACGGATAAAGTTCGACAAACTTGATGCTGCCGCCATGCGTTCAGGCGGTAAACCGGACAGAATAATGGTCGTCAGCGGCATAAAGAAGCAGCCGACGGCGAAGCCCTGAATAAACTGCGGCCACGCAGATGCGCCAAAATCCATCCCCGGTTCGAACGTATACGCACGCCAGAAGAAGCAGTAGGCATACATGATAAAGCTGAAGGTCACCAGCTTTCGCATGTCCAGACGGTGTGCAAAACGCCCGATAATCGGCGACATCAGAACCGGCAAAATCCCCACCGGCGCGGACGCCAGACCCGCCCAGGTGGCGGTATACCCATAGACCTCTTGCAATAGCTGCGGCAGCAACACAATTGCGCCGAAGTAGAGCATGTAGGCCAGGCTGATACACAGCACGCCAATGGTGAAGTTTCGCGATTTAAACAGTGACAGGTCGACTATCGGATGGTCGTCGGTCAGTTCCCAGACCACAAGGAAACAGAGCGCGACCACCGCCACGACCGCCAGCACGATAATTTCCGTCGAGTTAAACCAGTCGAGTTCTTTACCCCTGTCGAGCATCACCTGCAATGCGCCAATGCCCAGTACCAGCAGCACTAACCCCACACTGTCGATGGGCCTGATTTGCGTCGCGGTTTCGCGCCCCTTCAGCGTTCTCAGCGTCAGGAACACCACCGCAATGCCGATCGGCACGTTGATAAAGAAGATCCAACCCCAGTGGTAGTTATCACTGATATACCCGCCCAGGATCGGCCCGCAGATCGGGGCGACGATCACTGTCATCGACCAAAGCGCGAGCGCGGTACTTCGCTTGGCCGGCGGATAGTTATTCAGTAACAGACTTTGCGAAAGCGGGATCAGCGGACCTGCCACCACACCCTGCACCACACGGAAGAAGATCAGCATTTCCAGACTGGTGGACATACCGCACAGCCACGATGCAATCGCAAACAGCACCGTGGACCACAGGAAGAGTTTGACCTCGCCAATACGTTTTGCCAGCCAGCCGGTGATTGGGATCGAGATGGCGTTCGCCACCCCGAACGACGTGATAACCCAGGTGCCCTGTGAGTTCGAGGCACCCAGATTCCCGGCGATGGTCGGGATCGCCACGTTGGCGATCGTCGAGTCCAGCACCTGCATAAAGGTAGCCAAAGACAAAGCCACCGTCATCCAGGCCAGCGGGGCGCCTACCAGCGGTTTATTTGCCACGAAGGCCTCCGGAGATTTTAGCCTGCATTGGCATGGATAACGTCAGCAATGATGGCGTTGACCGGCGCCAGATCCAGCGTCAGCGCGCTGGTCTGATACAGCGGTTCGCTGCGGACTTTATTCGCCAGCACCAGACCATCACGGTTTTGAGTATCGACGGTCACCAGCGTGGATAAACCGATACGCAGCGGATGCTCAGCCACTTCCTGATCGTTAAGTTCGATACGTACCGGCAGACGCTGAACCACTTTGATCCAGTTGCCGGTGGCATTCTGCGCCGGTAACAGCGAGAACGCGCCGCCAGTGCCCATGTCCATACCGACGACTTTGCCGTGGTATTTCACGTCATCGCCGTACATGTCACTGACCACGGTTGCCACCTGACCAATACGCATATTCGCCAGCTGGGTTTCTTTAAAGTTGGCATCGACCCAGATGTGATGCGCCGGAACCACCGCCATCAGGGAGGTTGTCGGACTGATCTGCTGACCAATCTGTACGGCACGACGTGAGACAAAACCGTCAATCGGGCTGCGCACTTTGGTACGTTGCAGGGCAAGCCATGCGTCACGCACCTGAGCGGCGGCCTGCAGAACCTGCGGCTGCTTATCGACCGGCGTATCCAGAATCATCGCCTGATTGGCGTTGTATTGCTGAACGGCGACATCGTATTGCGCTTTCGCCGTATCGACTGCATCACGGGCGTGTTGCAGTTCTTCACGACCAATCGCATCGACATTACCCAGCACGATACGGCGTTTGAGGTCAGTCTGCGCCTGTTGCAGTTGGGTCTGACGCAGCGCGATATTGGCCTGATATTGTTTACCGTTGATGATCAACTGATGCGTCTGACGCACGCTGTTGGCCAGCGCCGTTTTAGAGCGTTCGAAAGCCTGCTCTGCATCGGTCGGATCGATAGTCACCAGCACGTCGCCTTTTTTTACAAAGTCGGTGCTGTCGAAATTGACGTCGGTCACACTGCCCGACACCTGCGCCATAATCTGAACCTGATTACCGGCCACATATGCATCGTCGGTAGACTGGAAATGACGTAACACCAGAAGCCAGTAGAACAGGTAGGCGATGGCGATAATAATGAAAATCCCGGTTAACAAGAGCATCGCGACTTTGCGCGTTTTTTTCTTATTTTTCGGAGCTTGCGTCGTTGCCTGAGTTTCGGCATTTGCGCTCATGGTCTTCTCCACACTGAGTCTTTTATTATGATTTTTGGTCCGCGACCGGGGCCTGATAGCCACCCCCAAGCGCACGGATGAGACTGATTTTTGACTGCATCAACTGACTGCTGGCGTTGAGTTGCGCCTGTTGTTGTTGCAGAAGCGCTGACTGGCTGCTTAACAGCTCATCCCGTCCGATGACGCCAGCGTTGTATCTTGCATCCGAAACGCGATACACCTCTTCCAGCGACTTAGCGGCAGAAGATGCCTGCTGCAATTGTTCCGCGCTGCTTTTCGAGACTGTAATGGCATCCGCAGTTTGCTGGATGGCGTTCAGGATGGTCTGGTTATACGACTCAACTGACTGGTCATATAACGCGGACTCTTCGCCCAGTTTGGAGCGCAGTGCACCGGCGTGGAAAATCGGCAGCGAAATGGCTGGCGCGATATTCCAGGCTTTACTGGCTGCTTCAAAAAGATTCGGGCTGGTGCCGCCGTAATTGGTGGTCGTCAGACCGCCGAAGGCACTGATGGAAAGGCTTGGATAAAATTCTTTTTTCGCGGCACTGACCCGCTGGGAATAGGACTCCACCAGATCACGCTGTGCGGCGATGTCCGGGCGTTTACCCAGTAAATCCAGCGTCAGTTCGGCTTTAGGTGCCAGCGCTTCTGCCGGTGGCAATGCCACGGCGTGGAGGCCATTCATCGCATCCGGACCACGTCCTGCCAGCGCAGAAAGCTGATGTCTCAGCTGTTCAGTTTGCGATTTCAGGTTGATGATCTGCTGTTTGGCACTGTCAGCCTGAGCCTGGGTTTGTTGCGGAATTTCAATGCCATAGACCCCAGCCTGATATTGCGCTTTCCGCAAATCTGCCAGACGCTGGTTGTTATCCACTTCATGTTGCAGAACATCTTGTAAGGCAAGATTGGCCTGCAACTGATAATAGGCTGACGCGACCGAACTGGTCAGCGTCAGAGCGGCTTCAGCCTGTTCAGCACGGGCGGAATCCACCTGTGCTTTTGCGGCATTCACCTGATTGCGGTATTTACCCCACCAGTCAAACTCATAGCTCAGATTCAGCCCGAGGCTGTTGCTGCTGTCGTAGATCGGCGCTTCAGGATAGCTGGTCAGGAACGGCGGGATCGTGTTTTTTGCGACACGTTCACGACGCGTAGAACCATTCAAATCCAGATACGGACCATTGGCGGCATCGGCTTCTCCCATCACGCTTTGTGCTTCGCGCACGCGAGCGGCGGCCTGACGTAATGACGGCGAGTTTTGCAACGTCGTGGTCATCAGGTTATCCAGTTGCGGGTCATTAAGACTGCGCCACCACTGAGGGCCGAGGGTCAGGGAACTGACTTTTGCCTGCTGCAGATGAAGCTGTTGCGTATCCAGCAGCGACGACTGAGGAGCAATATTATTACTGGAGGCACAGCCGGCCAAAATCAAAACGGCAAACAGCGGCGTAAGCCTCCAGCGAGCTTGGAGTGACATGTGTAGTTTACCTGAACAGAAATTTAGAATTGTTGTAGTGCTGTTGCATCCATCTGATCAAGGCGAGTTAACAGTTTGCGGGTCAGGGTTTCTAACTGCTTCTGCTCATCTGCGTCTAAAGTTGACCAGAGAAAATGCAGACTCTTGTGTTGAGGCGGCAGTAACTTCTGGATAAAGGCTTCCCCGTCAGGCGTCAGGTGCAAATGCAGGCACCGGCGGTCGTTATCGCTTTCACGGCGTTCAATCCATCCGCGTTTTTCCAGCTCATCCGCAATACGGGTGGCATTAGTACGGGAAGAACCCAGCGCAGAACTGAGCTCAGAAGGCTGAATGCTGTGACTTTCCTGCGCATCCAGGGTCAGTAACGCCATAAACAGCGTTTCATTAATCCCTTGTGCTTTCAGCATTTTATTGCGGTTTTCAAGCAATTTACTTTGCATGTGCATACACAGGCGGGTCAGCAGAATTTCCTGATAAGGGAAATCTTTTTGCTTTTTGGCCCGGAAATTTAACATGTTTTCAATTGGCGCGAACGAACTGTCCATATGAGAAGCCTCATTAGTTACAGATGACATAGTAACGATGGTAATTAATAATATCAATGTCATGAATCACCAATTCTTTAGCAATTAGTGTGATTCATAACTCCGGTGAATTATTCGATGTTTAAAGTATTCGGCAGAGTTTGCCCTGCGGTTACTCTGCAGTAAAAAAAGGTCTTCAGCCTGCGGCCATCAGCATCACCTTAAACACCAGCCCGTACGCCAGCGCACCGGTCAGTGTGGCAATAATGATACTTTTGGTTCGCCAGAAAATCAGCGCGAGAAGCACAAAACCGGCCAGCGAAGGCAGCAGCTTTTGATGATCACGCAAAATTTCAGGCGTGCTTGAAACCACCAGTAACGCGCAGATAGACGCGATACCGATGCTGTCGAGCACGCGGGACAGAGGGCCACTTTTTGGCCCGGATTTCTGCCTTGCGCCCATGCGCAAAGGCAAATACCGGAACAGGTAATTCACGGTGCCGACGAGCAGACAAACCAGAATGACATTAGTGCTCATCTGAGGTTATCTCCGTGGCAGAAGAGGATTGAGGGCGTTGCAGCAGGGCGGCAACGCACCCGGCGGCCAGACCGCAGCCGATAGCGGCGGGAATTGACCAGAACAGCAGTCCGCCCAGCGCGCCAGCCAGCGACGCGACAAACACCATAATTTGCTGGCGCCTGAACGCCGCGAGCAGAAAACTCAGAAACAGCGCCGGTAACATAAAGCCGAGTGCGGCTTCGACAGCCGGGAAATTTTCCAGTGGCCCGTTGCCAAATAACGCCCCCACAGCAGTGCCAAATACCCATGAAAGCCAGGAAGACAGCGCAATGCCGCACATCCAGTTTTCGCTCCAGCTGCGTTTATCACGGATAAGCCGGGCTGTGGCGGCGGCAAACACTTCGTCCGTCAGGCCAAATGCCCACAGCGCGGTTTTTTTGCCATTGAGTTTGCCCACCAGACGGTTACGCAGCGACGGCCCGTACAGCACATGTCGTACATCCATTGCCATCACGGTAAGGGCAGAAACCCACAAGGACATTCCGGCGCTGAGAAGCGCGGTGATCACAAACTGACTGGCGCCAGCGTAGATAAGAATGGAAAAAAGCAGACTTTCAGCTGGGGTGAATCCCAGTTTTACGGCGCTGAGGCCAAATGCAAAAGCGATGGGCAGATAGCCAATGACAATGGGCAGGCTGTCGGTTATACCTTGTGCGAATGTTGAAACACGGACGGGGTCGGGTGCTTCGAGATCTGGGTTGCTTTGCATGGGTGTTTAAAAGATTGTGAAACCGGATGAGTTCCGGCAAATAATTCATGGTGCAAACATTACCAGACTGTAAGTATTGTTAACACCCTTTGGTTCAAATAAATTTCCAATATGATTATTCGCAAGCTAATCAGGAGGGGTGATGGTTCCCTCCTGATGTAATTTCGTACGTTATTACGCCAGCTTGTATTTATATCCTTTCAGCCAGACCAGTAAATTCAGCACACACATGATGGTCCCTGCTGCTGACACTCCGTACCAGCCTGCGGCCTGATAGGCGGATGCGGACACCAGCGAGCCGACCGCACCCCCAATAAAGTACGTCGTCATGTATCCCGCGGTCAGGCGGTTACGTGCTTCCGGCATGGTTTTGTAGATGACACTTTGATTGGTGATGTGGACGCCCTGAACCGAAAGGTCCAAAACGATGATGCCGATAATCAGCGAAATCACCGAGTGCTGGCCCCAGGCAATCGCCGCCCAGGACAGCAATAGCAGAATCAGGCCCGCCGTGGTGGTCAGATGCGCTTTGCCCTTATCCGCCAGATGTCCCGCACGGGTAGCCGCCAGCGCACCCGCCGCGCCCACCAGCCCGAACAGTCCGATCACCGCTTCGGAATAGTGATACGCCGGGCCCGCCAGCAGGAACGCCATTGACGTCCACAAAATACTGAAGTTAGCGAAACAGAACATGCCGATCAGCGCGCGGGTGCGTAACACCGGCGTGTGGATGAACAGCGTGAAGATGGATTTAAGCAACTGCGGATAATTCAGATCCGTTTTCTGCTGGTGTTTCGGCAGCTTGCGCCACAAGACCAGCGCCATCACGATCATCAGTGCGCTCGCCACCCAGTAAACCGTGCGCCAGCCGCCCAGCGACGCCAGAGCACCGGCGACGGTACGTGCCAGCAAAATGCCCAGCAGCAGACCGGACATAATCAGCCCGACCACCTTACCACGACGCTCTGGTTCAGCCAGCGTAGCCGCCAGCGGCACCAGAATCTGCGCTACTACCGAGAACAGCCCGGTCAGTGCCGTTCCGACCAGCATGATGGTCAGCGTAGGCGCCATGGCTGTGAGCAGCAATCCTGCGGCGGAAAGCAGCGTCATCAGCACGATTAACCCGCGACGTTCGAACATATCGCCGAGCGGTACGATAAACATCAGCCCGCAGGCATAACCAAGTTGTGCCACGGTGACGATAAACCCAGCCTGATTGACTGAAAGATCAAATGCGCGTGCGATAGTTTCCAGCAGCGGCTGCGGGTAATAGTTACTGGCGACGGCGAGCCCGGTGGCGACTGCCATCAGAATAATCAGCGCCGGGCTGAGTGGTGAATGTGTGGTCGTTTTTTTCATAATGGAGATAACAGATCTTATTGAAGAAGCAGGGGAATGCGAAAAACGATTATCGTTTTGGTTGAAATATTAAACCAATGAATAGTTTTCATGGCAACTATTTGGTTTTGCAATAGCGCTTTTTATATATACGTCACCACAAAAAAAACGGGCGGAGATTTCTCCCCGCCCGCTGGCCTTACTGAATCTGATGTAATGTTATTTCGCTGCCGCAGCCGCTTCTTTTACCCAGCCGTCGAACTGTTCCTGGTGGGCTTTGATCCAGCCATCTGTCTGCGCGGAGATATCAGCATCTGAATTTTTACCCGCGTGCATGGCGGCGTTCTGCGCATTGATGTCTTTCAGTGGCAGTTTCATGATGGCGAACAGTTTTGCCGCCGCCGGGTTTTTCTCAGCCCAGGCTTTGTTCGCTACGATGTGCATGGTACTCACCGGGAAACCGTAGTTTTTGCCGTTTGGCAGTGTGGTATCGGCATTTTTATCACCCGGTACCACTGAGAACGGTACCTGCATCCACAGCACGTCTTTGCCCGGAACCAGCACATTGCTGACCCAGTACGGCGTCCAGGTGTAATAGAAGATCGGCTTACCTTCTTTGTAACGCGTGATGGTGTCGGCAATCATCGCGGAATAGTTACCCTGATTGTGGGTCACGGTATTTTCCAGTCCGTATGCTTTCAGCTGTTCATTCAGCGCGGCTTCACAACCCCAGCCCGGCGTACAACCGGTCAGATCGGCTTTACCGTCGCCGTTGGTATCAAACAGCTTGGCCAGTTTCGGATCCTTCAGCTGTTCAATATTGGTAATGTGGTATTTCTCAGCAGTTTTTTTATCGATCAGCCAGCCTTGTGCTGCGCCGGTCACGTAGGTGCCTTCGCGGTAAAAGACTTTGTCGCCACCGGCGGCTTTGTACATTTCATCATGCAGCGGTGACCAGTTGACGGCGGTGAAGGTCGCATCACCGGCAGCCAGCGTTGTGTAACCGACGTTGTAATCGACCTCACGGGTTGGCTGCACGTCATAGCCCAGTTTCTCCAGCGCCTTGCTTACCAGTTCGGTCTGAAAAGACTCCTCACTGATGGTGCTCTGGACTGGCGTCACACTGATGCCTTTACCCGGCAGATCGGCAGCGAATGTAGTGGCTGTTGCAAATGTGGTGAGGGCGGCAACCGCCCAGATTCCTGTCTTTTTCATAAATTCCTCGATTTTTATAATGCGTTATTTTGCTGCGGCAGCAGCTTCTTTAATCCAGCCATCGAAGGTCGCCTGATGCGCCTTGATCCAGCCATCAACGTGCTGCTGGATATCTTCTGATGAGGATTCACCTTCATGCATTCGCAGGTTCTGCGCGTTCACGTCGGCCAGTGGCAATTTCATGATGGCGAACAGTTTCGCGGCCGCCGGGTTTTTTTCAGCCCAGGCTTTGTTCGCCACAATGTGTTCGTTATTGACCGGGAAGCCATAGTTCTTGCCGTTAGGCAGGGTGGTATCCATGTCTTTCTGCGAACCCGGATTTGCCGAGAAAGGCACCGTCAGCCAGACCACGTCTTTGCCCGGTTTCATCTCGTTGCTGACCCAGTACGGTGTCCAGGTGAAATACAACACCGGTTTGCCGGATTTAAAGCGGGTGAGAGTGTCAGCGATAATCGCCGAATAGTTCCCCTCGTTTTGCGTCACGGTATCGCTCAGGCCGTAAGCTTTGATTTGGGTATTGATCACCTGACCGCAAACCCAGCCCGGATTACAGCCTGCCATATCGGCTTTACCGTCACCGTCAGCATCAAACAGTTTGGCGATTTTCGGGTCTTTCAGCTGGGATAAATCATGAATGTGGTATTTGTCGGCGGTTTTCTTGTCGATCAGATAACCCTGTGCCGCGCCGGTGATATAAGTGCCCTGACGGTAGAATTTCTGGTCGCCACCGGCTGCGTTATACATGTCTTTTTGCAGCGGCTCCCAGTTCACGGCCATGTAAGTGGAATCACCGCTGGCGATGGCGGTGTACGCCACGTTGTAATCTACTTCACCGGTTTGCTGAACGTCGTAGCCTAGTTTTTGCAATGCACGGTTAACCAGTTCGGTCTGGAAAGTTTCTTCTGCAATGGTGCTTTGCAACGGTTTGACGACCACGCCTTTGCCCGGTAAATCGGCAGCGAAAGCGGCAGGTGTCGCAATAGATAATGCGAGGATGAGTGTTTTAATGTGTGTCTTATTCTGAGTTGTGCGCATGGTGAACCCTTATTCTTTTCCTCTTCATCATTCAGGCAGCCTCTGCGTTGGCCGCCTTCATTCACCCCGGTCACTTACCAGTGTAAGCTCCCGGGGATTCATTCAGTTGCCGCCTTGATGCCGCCCGAATGATTTTGAGGATTGTTTATCAATACGTAAGAGTGGACTGCGTTGTTTTAGCTTTTGAGAGTTCCCGGCAGCGAACCGCCGGGAAAAATGCAGTGTGTGGATCAGGCTTTTTTGGTGAAAGGCTTCATCACCAGACCGACAGGACCGCGGGTGAACCAGCGGTGACCGCCTTTACTGCGGCTGTCGCGACCCATCGACTGGGTGAGGCGGTCGAGGATAATGGCGAGGATAACGATACCCGCACCACCGACCGATGCCAGACCCATGTCCAGACGACCGATACCGCGCAGAACCATCTGACCCAGACCACCCACGGCGATCATCGAGGCGATGACCACCATCGACAGCGCCAGCATCAGCGTCTGGTTAATCCCGGCCATGATGGTCGGCATCGCCAGCGGCAGCTGAACTTTAAACAACATCTGACGCGGGCTGGAACCAAATGATTTCGCGGCTTCGATCAGGTCTTCCGGCACCTGATTGATACCCAGAATGGTCAGACGCACGACAGGCGGCAAGGCAAAGATAATCGTCACCACGACGCCTGGTACGTTACCGATACCAAACAGCATGACGATCGGCACCAGATAAACGAACGCTGGTGTGGTCTGCATGGCATCCAGTAACGGCCTGATAATCTTGGCCGCCTTCTGGCTGCGCGCCAGCCATATTCCAAGCGGTAAACCTATCAGGATACAGAAGAACAGCGAGGTCAGAACCAGCGCCAGCGTCACCATTGCCTGTGACCAGGCACCGATCGCACCGATCAGCACCAGCGAAACCAGCGTGGCTGCACCCATACCCAAACCGGCCATCTGCCACGCAAGCAGGGCAAAGACCAGGATCGCAATCGGAGCGGGCAGAGATTCCAGACCGTGCTGGAAACCGCTCAGCACGAAATCGACCGGGACGCGGATCCCCTGGAAGACAGGGCGGAAGTTACCGACCAGCCAGTCGATCCCCTCAGTGACCCAGCGGTCGAGCGGGATCAGCGTGCTGTGAAACGGATCGAGAATATTAAAATGCTGATGCTGTTCAGGTGCGACGCTCAGCCAGTCGTTGGCCTGCGCGGCGGCATGATGGGTGGCATCCGGTGCGCTGGTCGCGGCATCGCTGCCACCGCCCCACGGATCACTGCTGCCCGCATCGGCTGGCGCTGCACTCGTCGCGGCGTCAGCTTGTGGTGCAATACCGCCACTGGCGTTATCGGCACTCCACGGATCGACGGACGGATCGAGAGCCTGTGCCTGAGCGGCCTGTGCGTGCTGTGTCATCGTGTTCGTTACGGTTGAAGTGCTCATTCGTTACCCCCTTCTTTGTCCAGAGCCTGAAGCAGCATGGCTTTGGAAATAATGCCGATATAGTTATTGTCCTCATTGATCACCGGTACGGCACAAGGCGCGGCGGCGACATGAGAAATCAGTTCGCTGAGCGGCATGTCTGCCTGCACGGCTGCCGGAGATTCCAGCAGGGCGCTTTCCAGCGACTGATTGGCTTTAAGCGCAGTTTTCAGGGATTCAATCGACACCACGCCGATGAATTTCTGTCCACGTTCAAGCACATAACCATATTCACGGTCTTCGTCTTCAAGCAGCTTAAGGGCGGCACGGGGACCAAAACCGGGGGTTTTACGAATAAGTGTGCCACGACGGCGGGCAATGTCTTTGGCACTGAAGACCTGACTGATATCGACACCGCGGAAGAAGGTGCGCACATAGTCGTTGGCCGGATTATTAAGAATGTCTTCCGGCGTGCCGACCTGCACCACTTCGCCGCCCTGCATAATGGCGATGCGGTCGCCGATGCGCATGGCTTCGTCGAGATCATGAGAAATAAACACAATGGTGCGCTGATGCTGAGCCTGAAGCTTCACCAGCTCATCCTGCATTTCAGTACGAATTAACGGATCGAGTGCCGAGAAGGCTTCATCCATCAGCAGAATGTCGGGATTATTGGCCATGGCGCGGGCTAAACCGACACGCTGGCGCATACCGCCCGACAGTTCATCAGGATAAGAGTTGGCATAGTTTTCCAGCCCGACCTGACGCAGGGCGTCAATCGCTTTGGCATTGCGCTCTTCGACCGGCACACCGGCCAGTTCCATACCAAACGCGGTGTTATTCAACACGGTCAGGTGTGGCATCAGCGCAAAGGACTGAAAGACCATACTGATTTTACTACGGCGCACCTGGCGCAATTTTGCTTCTGAGATTTTGGCGATATCTTCGCCGTCGATCAGGACTTCGCCACGGGTGGGCTCTATCAGACGATTGAGAAGGCGTACCATGGTGGATTTACCGGAACCGGATAACCCCATGATGACGAAAATCTCGCCTTCTTCAATGGCCAGACTGGCATTCTTAACGCCAAGTGAAAGACCGGTTTTCTCAAAAATTTCTTCTTTACCCTTGCCTGCATCAATCATCTTGAAAGCGCGATCCGGGTTTTCGCCAAATACCTTATAAAGATTCTTTACTTCGATTTTAATTGCCATGCAATGTGCATTCCTTGGATATAAATAGCCGTATCGGCTCGATGTCTAGTTTTTGTGTTGGACCGTATAAGATTTTGCCTGTAACAAAATAGTGAACGCTTTATACCCTAACACATCGAAATTCT
Source organism: Rahnella variigena (assembly GCF_003610915.1). Taxonomy (NCBI): domain Bacteria; kingdom Pseudomonadati; phylum Pseudomonadota; class Gammaproteobacteria; order Enterobacterales; family Yersiniaceae; genus Rahnella; species Rahnella variigena. The sequence continues at coordinate 4,588,208 of NZ_NSDJ01000001.1, read as the reverse complement.
GAGACAAGTCTCAATGTTTCTGAAGAATATTCGTGATTGTGTTTCGGGTTACGTATTTGTGTGTATCGGGCTTGTCTAATTTTGTCTGGATCCGCTGACATTTAATGACAATTTTCAGGGCTTCATAGCGGGCGGTTTTTCGCTGCATTTAAATTAAGTATATTATTCAGAATATATATTTAAGTGATTGTTTTTAATTGTTTTATTTTATGATCTTGTTGTCGATTTTTTATCATTAATAATTGCAGGGAATTTAACCGGGAAATGCGAATTTTTTGCGCAGACTTTACAGGTGTAAATAGTGATTTCAGGGAGGGTGATTACCGGTGAATTTACCGGTTGTCTGAAAGAGGAAATTGAGTTGATATAATGGCAGGATTCGGCGGGCAGAGGGCGTAATTTGCCGGTGCTGACACCGGCGATGAACGTGAAATTCGTCACAGAAAAAAGAGGAAATTCAGCCTCAGGCCTCAGAATTTTTTGTGATGGCTATTTTCCGGTACAGGCGCCGGGGATGGCCGATATTTCCGTACTGCATCTCGACGCCGATAAAGCCAATTTCCACGCAATATTCCAGATATCGGCGGCCTGTCGTTTTGCTGATCCCGACTTCCTCAACGACTTCTTCAACCGACCAGCTGACGTCCGGTTTCGCGTTAAATGCGCGCTGAACCAGTTCGAGCGTATTGGGCTCGATCCCTTTGGCAGAAGGGGCTGCCGGTGTATCGCTGGCGGGCAGATTGAACAACTTATCCAGAGCCCGCTGATCGACGACTTTCACACTACGCAGCGTTTGCACCAGTTGCATAAAACGTTCCAGTGAACTTTGCAGCCGGTGGAAAGACACCGGTTTGATAATGTAATCGAACGCGCCGCTCCGCATCGCCTGACTACAGGTTTGCATATCGCTGGCAGCGGTAATGAAAATCACCGAACAGTCGAAACTTTTCAGCAGCGGGCTGTCGATTAAATCTACACCCTGGCCGTCCGGTAAATAGTTATCGAGCAAAATCAGCCGTGGCTCATGCAGGCGCAACAACGAGCGCGCCTGTTCCAGCGTGGCGGCGATGCCCACGACACGCAGATTGAAATTTTGCTCGATAAAATCGCGGTGCAGACCGGCCAGATGCGGCTCGTCTTCCACAATCACGACATCGAGAGCGCTGCTGTTATTCATGATACGTTCCTGTTAAAGCCTCAGCCGGGTACGGGATAAAGACTGAAAATATCGTACCTTGCGGCGTGTTGTCTGAGATTTCGATGCTGCCACCGGCCTGACGGACATATCCGGCCACCAGATAAAGCCCGATACCATGTTCCGCGCCGGTCGTGTCGTGGTCGCCTGAGGGCTTGCTTGTCACGCCCTGTTCAAACAGACGCGGTTTCAGGGCATCATCCACGCCGCTGCCCTGATCGGCGACTTCAATCAGCAGCTCCTGATTCCTGTCTGAAATATACAGTTCGACCGGCACAGAAGGCGTGAGCGCGTTGAGGGTGGCATCCACGGCGTTATCCAGCAGATTACCGACCACCGACATCAGCTCGGTTTCAGTGATAGCCGCCGGAATGCGGGTGAGCTGGCAGGCGGGATCGAAACTGAGTTCAACGCCTTTTTCGCGCGCACTGACGTATTTCCCCAGCAGCAGGCCGCAAAGTGCAGGCGAAGTGAAGCGCGCCGAGACAAAATCCAGCACCGCCTGCGCACCTTCCGACTGCGCCTGAATATAGTGCATCGCATCGTCGTAACGCTGCATTTGCAGCAAACCCGCCAGTGTCGCGGTCCAGTTCAGCTGTTCGTGGCGCATGATGCGCAGATTGTCCGCGTAGCGTTTCACCTGACTCAGCTGGCTGCTCAGCGTATTTATGTCGTTTTTATCGCGGAAACTGAACACCCAGCCGCTTTCTTTACCCGGTTCCAGTTCTATCGGGACGCGGTTGACGATCACCTGTCTCTGATTGAGCACCGTAATCTGATCATGCTGGCTGTTATTTTCACTGATACCGCTTTGCGTGAAGAAGGTGGGCGGTGTCTCCAGCACCTCATTAAGTGGTTTACCCAGCAGTTCATTTTCAGGCTGATGGATATCAAGCAACTCGCGTGCGGCGCGGTTAATGGAAATCAGCTGTTTTTGGGCATTAACTGCGAATACGCCTTCGTACATGGCTTCCAGCAAGGCTTTTTGCTGGCGAACCAGCAGCGCGATATCTTTGGGTTCCAGCCAGAACATCTGTTTTTTAACGTTGCGGGTAAACATCCACGAAAAAATAAACAGCAGTAATAAAAGAAGCAAACCGTATAAACCGGCCTGCGCCAGACGATGGCCGTTAATATTATCAATATAAGAAGTGAGGTAGCCGACGGAGACAATACCAATGACCCGATTATTCTCATCCAGGATCGGCGCTTTACTGCGCAATGAAACACCTATGCCGCCTTGCCGGACGGAAATAATGGTTTTCCCCGCCAGCACCTCTGCGTTATCACCGCCAATCATCGGCAGGTCGATCCGCTCCGGTGATTGTGAATGATAAAGATGCAGCTCGCGGTTATCGCCGATGACGATATAACTGGCATCGCTTTTATCGCGTAAAGGCTGGATAAGTCGTGCGATCCCGGTGGTATCCCGCGCCTTAACCTTCTGCGCCAGTCCCGGCATCAGCGCGATTTCACTGGCCTGAACCCGTGCGCGCTGGCCGAGGTCGTGATGCAACTGACGATCGATGATATGAAATAAAATAGCACCCAGCAGTGCCAGCAACAGGCAGGAAAATACCACCAGAGATAAAAAGAGTTTTACCTGAAAAGGCATGCGGAGTTTCATACGGCCTGCTGCAAGATTAACGTAAAGATACACATTGAATAAGCGTACCACGGGGCAGTAAGGGCGGTAATCGGACAAAGACAGAGTTGTGAACAGGCAATATAAATAGTGATGAATTCACTCAGTGATTACAAGGGTAATAGGGCTTTTTACTACAAATCTGATAATCCTTATAAATCAAATAACATTAACTCCATAAACACCATAATAACCTTAATCCCTGCGGTTTTAATTTGAACAAACTCACATCCGGCTGACCTGCTGTTTTCTTATCCTCAGAACATCAATAAGAAAAGTATTTATAAGAAAGAGGCAATGCCATGAGCACAACCGACGATTCCTACATCGCAGTCAAAGAAAAGAAAACCTCCGGCCTCTCGGCCAGGCAAAAATGGTGGCACATTCTAGAAAACTACAATATAGGCATTATCCCGCTGCCTTTTTTCCTGCTGGCCGGTGTGCTGATCCTGCTCGACTGCCTGAACGGCAAATTACCCAGCGACATTGTGGTGATGGTTGCCACGCTGGCCTTCTTCGGTTTTGCCTGTGGCGAATTCGGCAAACGCTTACCCGTCGTCGGCAAACTCGGCGCGGCGGCGATTTGCGCCACCTTTATTCCTTCGGCGATGGTGCATTACGGGTTACTGCCGGACGTCGTGGTGGATTCCACGGTCAAATTCTATAAATCCACCAATATTCTGTATCTCTACATCTGCTGCATTATCGTCGGCAGTATCATGAGCATGAACCGCCAGGTGCTGATCCAGGGCTTTATGCGCATTTTTGTGCCGATGTTATGCGGTGAAGTGGTGGGCATGATTGCCGGAATGGCGATGGGCACGGTGTTAGGTTTACCGCCAATGCAAACCTTCTTTTTCCTGATCCTGCCGATCATGGCCGGTGGCGTAGGTGAAGGTGCGATCCCGCTGTCGATGGGTTATGCGACGATTTTGCACATGGAACAAGGTGTGGCGCTGGGGCGTATTCTGCCGATCGTGATGCTGGGCGGTCTGACGGCAATTGTGCTGGCGGGCGTGCTGAATCAGCTGGGGAAACGTTATCCGCATCTGACCGGTGAGGGGCAGCTGATGCCGTCGAAAAAAGGTGAGCTGGGCAGCGGTACTGACAAATTCGAAGGAAATCCGGGCGTGAATGCGCTGGCCTGTGGCGCGCTGCTGGCGATCCTGCTTTACATGGTCGGGATGCTCGGTCAGAAGTGGATCGGCCTGCCCGCGCCGGTCGGCATGTTATTCGCGGCAGTACTGGTAAAACTGGCAAATGGCGTTTCACCGACCATTCAGCACGGCTCGATGACGGTGTATAAATTCTTCCGCACTGCAGTGACCTATCCGGTGCTGTTCGCGGTGGGCGTGGCGATCACGCCGTGGCAGGAACTGATCAACGCTTTTACCCTGCAAAACCTCCTCGTGATCGTGACCACCGTGCTGGCGCTGGTCGGCACCGGTTTTTATGTCGGCAAGAAAATCGGTATGCATCCGATTGATGTGGCAATTGTTTCCTGCTGCCAGAGCGGGCAGGGCGGCACCGGCGACGTGGCTATTCTGACTTCCGGTAACCGTATGACGCTGATGCCTTTCGCGCAAATCGCTACCCGCATCGGTGGTGCAATCAACGTTTCTGTCGGATTATTTGTGCTGGCGAAGTTCTTTTCATAATCCCCGTAACAGCCCCTTTCACCGAAGGGGCTGGTTTCACTGAGAAAAAATCCCCAGTCCAAAACTGGACAGAAAATAGCCAGATTATTTCACTTTATCTGGTTATTATTTGCGCACTCAGAGACGAGTCACCCGCCCCGAGAGCCGGTTCCCACGTAAGGAAGAGCATTATTTTTTAACGAAAGAATCCACGCATGTTCCGTATTAAATCTCTTGTTTCTGCCTTACTGCTTCTTGTAGCCGGTTTATTCAGCACCCATTCCTTTGCTTTTGATATGCCTGAAGAGTTTGAGTCTATGGATACCTATAAATTTTTCCATAGCGAGCTTTTTGATGGAAAGGGATCCACCATCACTGCGGTCAACACCGGCAATTCAGAAAATATTAAAAGTGCGCTGCTGGCTGAATATCCGCGCTGGAAAGGGACGCATTATCGCTGGGGTGGAACCACACACAAAGGCATCGATTGTTCGGCGCTGATGCAACATCTCTTCCGGGATTCCCTGCAAAAACGCCTGCCGAGAACCACGTTTCAGCAAATCAGGAACGGCAGAAAAGTGAGTAAAAATAGCCTGAAACCGGGAGATTTAGTTTTTTTCAAAACGTCGCCGGGGGATCGTCATGTCGGCGTGTATGTCGGGGATCATCAGTTTATTCATGCCTCGAAAATTGAAGGCGTCACGATTTCATCACTGGATAATCAGTACTGGGTCGAGCATTACGAAACAGCACGACGTTTAGAGCTGATGAGCTAAAAAAAAGCGGATCCTTTTCAGGATATCCGCCTGTTTTACTTTGAATATTTACTTATCTGATGACGCCTGCCACAGATTCAATTCACCATCCGCCACATGTTTATCAATCGCTGCCAGTTCTTCTGCGGTGAAACGCAGATTGTCCAGCGCCTTGACGTTTTCATCCAGTTGTTCAGGACGGCTGGCACCAATCAGCACTGACGTCACGCGGTTGTCTTTCAGCAGCCAGCTCAGCGCCATCTGCGCCATCGTCTGTCCGCGCTGTTGCGCCATTTCATTGAGCAACCGCAGGCTGTTCAGGTTTTCCTCAGACAGCATCCTGGCATTCAGCCCGCGCACTTTATTCCCTTCCACCTGCATCCGCGAACCGTCCGGAATACCGTTGAGGTATTTACCGGTCAGCAAGCCCTGCGCCAGCGGCGTAAAGGCAATGCAACCCGCGCCATTTTGTTCCAGCGTATCCAGCAAACCGCTCTTATCGACCCAGCGGTTCAGCAGATTGTAAGAAGGCTGATGTATGAGCAGCGGGACTTTCAGCTCGCGCAGCAGTTCAGCCATTTTCTGTGTACGTTCCGGCGAATAAGATGAAATCCCGACATACAACGCTTTGCCGCTTTGCACGGCATACGCCAGCGCTGCTGCGGTTTCTTCCATCGGCGTTTCTTCATCCACACGGTGTGAATAGAAAATATCGACGTAATCCAGTCCCATGCGTTGCAGGCTTTGATCAAGGCTTGCCAGCAGATATTTGCGTGAACCGCCGGACCCGTAAGGGCCGGGCCACATGTCATAACCGGCTTTGGTGGAGATAATCAGTTCATCGCGATACGGGGCGAAATCCTGCTTCAGCAAACGACCAAAATTCTCTTCGGCTGAACCCGGAGGCGGGCCGTAGTTATTCGCCAGATCAAAATGAGTGATGCCTAAATCAAAGGCTTTTTGCAGTAATGCGCGCTGGGATTCCAGCTGGCTGACATGGCCGAAGCTGTGCCACAGGCCAAGGGACAGTGCAGGGAGTTTTAAACCGCTCTGACCGCAGCGGCGGAATTGCATGGTTTCATAGCGGGAGGGGGAGGCCTGATACGGCATGATGTTTCCTTCTTTTTAGAGGAAGTAGGGTTATTTTTGAAACACTGTTTTATTGTAACCCTTGAAGAAATAACGGCAACATCAGAAATCCCAGTCCTCGTCTTCGGTATTAACGGCTTTGCCGATCACATACGAGGATCCGGATCCGGAGAAGAAGTCGTGGTTTTCATCGGCGTTTGGCGATAATGCGGAAAGGATCGCCGGATTCACATCTGCCATGCTGGCCGGGAACAGGGCTTCGTAGCCGAGATTCATCAGCGCTTTGTTGGCGTTGTAATGCAGGAATTTCTTCACGTCTTCGCTCCAGCCTACGCCGTCGTACAGTTCTTCGGTGTAGCGGATCTCGTTGTCGTACAAATCCTGAATCAGATCAAACGCCTGCTCCTTGACCTGACGCTGACGCTCTTCGCTTTCCAGTGCCAGTGCTTTCTGGAATTTATAGCCGATGTAGTAACCGTGAACCGCTTCATCGCGGATGATCAGACGGATCAGATCCGCGGTGTTAGTGAGCTTGGCGCGGCTCGACCAGTACATCGGCAGATAGAAGCCCGAATAGAACAGGAACGATTCGAGAAACACGCTGGCGACTTTCTTCATCAGCGGATCTTCGCCGTCGTAATACGACAAAATGATCGCCGCTTTATTTTGCAGCGCGACGTTTTCCTCGCTCCAGCGGTAGGCTTCATCCACGTCCACGGTGGCGCACAGTGTCGAGAAAATCGAACTGTAAGAACGCGCATGCACCGCTTCCATAAAGCAGATATTCGAGTAAACCGCCTCTTCGTGTGGCGTCACCGCGTCTTTCATCAATGTGGGGGCACCGACCACGTTTTGCACGGTATCCAGCAGCGTCAGGCCGGTAAACACGCGGATCGTCAGTTGCTTCTCTTTCGCGCTGAGCGTCGCCCAGGACGGAATATCGTTCGACAATGGCACCTTTTCCGGCAGCCAGAAATTCGAGGTCAGGCGGTTCCACACTTCGAGGTCTTTATCGTCCTGGATTTTGTTCCAGTTGATGGCTTTGCTGACCGGTTGGGGTACTAACCTTTGTTTTACTGTGAATGTTTTTACTGCGCTCATCTTTTAAGTCCTTTCAATCGGTTACAGCGTGCAGGAAACGCAGCCCTGAACTTCGGTGCCTTCCAGCGCCATCTGGCGCAGACGGATGTAATAAATGGTTTTGATGCCTTTGCGCCAGGCGTAAATCTGCGCTTTGTTGATGTCGCGCGTGGAGGCGGTATCGCGGAAGAATAGCGTCAGTGACAACCCCTGATCGACGTGCTGTGTGGCTTCGGCGTAGGTATCAATGATTTTTTCCGGGCCGATTTCGTAGGCATCCTGGTAGTAATCCAGATTGTCATTGGTCATAAACGCCGCCGGATAATACACGCGTCCAATCTTGCCCTCTTTGCGGATTTCTACGCGGGACACAATCGGGTGAATACTCGACGTCGAGTTATTGATGTAAGAAATAGAACCCGTCGGTGGCACCGCCTGTAAATTCTGGTTATACAGCCCGTGCTGCATCACGGAATCTTTCAGCGCCGCCCAGTCTGCGGTAGTCGGAATAGCAATCCCGGCCTCAGCAAACAGTTCACGCACGCGGTCGGTTTTCGGCTGCCATTTCGCAGCCAGTGTGTCATCGACATATTTATCGAAATAGCGGCCGCTGGCGTAGGTGGAATCTCTGAAACCTTTAAACGACTGCTGGCGCTCGATAGCGATCTGGTTTGAGGCGCGGATCGCATGGAAAGCCACGGTGCAGAAATAGATATTGGTGAAATCCAGACCTTCTTCTGAGCCGTAATAAATACGCTCGCGGCACAGATAACCGTGCAGGTTCATCTGGCCGAGGCCGATGGCGTGCGAATCCTGATTTCCCTGATCGATAGATGGCACCGAACGGATATGGCTCATGTCAGAGACTGCCGTCAGTGCGCGAACCGCCATTTCCACGGTATTGCCGAAATCCGGTGAATCCATCGCCGAGGCGATATTCAGTGAGCCGAGATTACAGGAAATGTCTTTGCCAATTTCCTGATAAGACAGGTCTTCGCCGTAGATCGTCGGCGAATTCACCTGCAAAATCTCCGAACACAGGTTGCTCATATTGATGCGACCTTTGATCGGATTGGCGCGGTTCACCGTGTCTTCAAACATCATGTACGGATAGCCGGATTCAAACTGAATCTCCGCCAGCACCTGGAAGAATTCACGGGCGTTGATTTTGCTTTTGTGAATGCGTTTGTCATTCACCATCTCGCGGTATTTCTCGCTGATGCTGATTTCAGACATCGGCACACCGTACACTTTCTCCACGTGATACGGCGAGAACAGGTACATATCTTCGTTGTTCTTCGCCAGTTCGAACGTGATATCCGGAATGACTACACCGAGCGACAGCGTTTTAATCCGGATTTTTTCGTCGGCGTTTTCGCGCTTAGTATCGAGGAAACGCAGAATATCCGGGTGATGAGCGTTCAGATACACCGCGCCCGCTCCCTGACGCGCACCGAGCTGATTGGCGTAAGAGAAGGCATCTTCCAGCATCTTCATGATCGGAATAACGCCGGAAGACTGGTTTTCGATGCGCTTGATCGGCGCGCCCACTTCACGGATGTTGGTCAGCATAAAGGCCACGCCGCCGCCGCGTTTGGAGAGCTGTAAGGCCGAGTTGACCGAGCGACCGATAGATTCCATGTTGTCTTCAATACGTAACAGGAAACAGGACACCAGTTCGCCGCGCTGTTTTTTGCCGCAGTTGAGGAATGTCGGCGTTGCCGGCTGGAAGCGGCCGGAAATGATCTCATCAACAAAATGGCGGGCGAGCTGAATATCGCCGCGTGCCAGCGTCATCGCCACCATACACACGCGATCTTCATAACGCTCCAGGTAGCGTTTGCCGTCAAAGGTTTTCAGCGTGTAGCTGGTGTAATACTTGAATGCACCCAAAAAGGTCTGGAAGCGGAATTTTTTGGCGTAAGCCTGTTTGAATAACGCTTTAATATCGTCAAACGCGTACTGATCCAGCACGGCGGCTTCGTAATAGCCTTCTTCCACCAGATAACGCAGTTTCTCCGCCAGATTATGGAAAAACACCGTGTTTTGATTGACGTGTTGCAGGAAGTATTGGCGCGCGGCCAGGCGGTCTTTATCAAACTGGATCTGGCCGTTAGCGTCGAACAGATTCAGCATCGCGTTAAGCGCGTGATAATCCGGGCTGCTGGTGCCGGGGTCGGTAATTGCTAGTTCTGTCGCTGCCAAAATTCTGTTACTCCCTGTCTGACCTTTGCAACGTCTTCCGGCGTTCCCAGCAATTCAAAGCGGTACAGGTAAGGCACCTGACACTTCTGGGAAATAATCTCACCGGCAATGCAATACGCTGCGCCGAAGTTGGTGTTACCGGCGGCGATAACGCCGCGGATGAGTGAACGGTTATGTTCATCGTTCAGAAAACGGATCACTTGTGTCGGCACCGCGCCTTTGGCCGATCCGCCGCCGTAGCTCGGCACCACCAAAATATACGGTGTGTCGACACGCAATTTTTCAGGCTGACGATCTATCGGGATGCGGATCGCCGGCAATCCCGTTCTGCCGACGAAGCGATGGGTGTTTTCTGAACTGCTGGAAAAATAGACCAACGGATTCATCCGCCGGTCCTCAGAACGCGTTCTGAAGCTGGCGCAGGGCGCTGATTTTGTCCGGACGGAAACCAGACCAGTGGTCGTCACCGGCTACAATCACCGGAACCTGCTGATAACCCATCGCACGAACCTGCCCGAGAGCCTGCTCATCCTGAGTCAAATCGACAACTTCGTAGGCGATGCCTTGTTTATCTAATGCACGGTAAGTCGCGTTGCACTGGACACAGTCTGGTTTACTGTAAATAATAATGCTCATGATTCGTATTTCCATCTAGTAAGAAATCAGAGACAATTTTTGCCTGCCCGCTGCGCGGCTGTTTCAGCCGGGGGAAAGGCGCGAGAGTCGGTGCCATCGTGGCGTTCCGATGGACTGAATACTAGATGTGGTGATTTAAATTTTCAACCACACAATATGTAGATTTTCTAAATTTGCTTATTGCAAAAACGGCAAAGCCCGCAGGCAGCGGGCTGGAGAGGGGAAACTTTTTTTAGTTTAATTTTTAAGCGGTCAGATTACTGGCGCATACCCACCGCGAGACGGTTAAACGCATTCATCAGACCGATGGCGAAGGTCAGTTCTGAGATTTCCACGTCGCTGAATTGTGCTTTCAGTGGCTCAAAGGCGTTATCCGGTGCGCCGGTAGCGGCAATCAGAGTGAGTGATTCAGCCCAGGCCAGCGCCGCGCGTTCACGCTCAGAATACGCGTGGCTGACCTGCCAGCCCGCCAGCTGATCCAGTTTGGTCTGCGCGACGTCCATTTTGCGCAACGCTTTAGAGTGCATATCCAGACAATATGCACAGCCGTTAATTTGCGAAACACGCAGGAAAGCCAGTTCGATAATCACGTTATCCAGCGGACCGTTTTCCAGCGCGCTGAGCGCCGCTTTCATCGGTTCCATCACCGAAGAAGACAGGGAATAGTAAGGCAGGCGAAGTGCAGTCATGATGATTTCCTCTGGGAGATATTGGAGTAAACAGTGACGCACCGTGCGTCTCAATGACCGTAACTTTACGCCTCGCATGGTCTATACTACAGGGCCATAAAATACATATTTAAACAGGTCATGATGCGCGGCTTCAGTCTTTCCTTTCAGCTCGATCCCCGGCACAAAGAACCGCTTTACCGCCAGATTTATCAGCGGGTAAAACAGGCGATCATGGCAGGACAGCTTAAACGCGGCAGCCGTGTGCCGTCGGTGCGGGCGCTGGCCAGTGAACTCGGCGTGGCGCGCGCCACGGTGGAAAATGCCTATGGCCTGCTGATGGCGGAAGGCTTTTTGCAAAGCCGCGGACAGGCCGGAACAGTGGTCAGCGCGCCGGAAAGTTTATCCTCACCCGAGCCAGCGCCGGTCAGAAAGGACGCCGGACGTAAGCCCATCAACCCGATGTTGCCTTCTGTTTCTTCCCTTCCTTTCCAGCTCGGACTTCCGGCGCTGGATGCGTTCCCGCGTGCTATCTGGTCGCGCATTGTCTCAAGGCAAATCCGGCACACCGGCATGAATGATTTAGGCCATCCGCCGCTGGCGGGTACAGACGTTTTACGCCACGCGGTTGCCCGTTATCTGCAGCTTTCCCGCGGATTTACCTGCCGTCCGGAACAGATATTTATCTGCGGCGGCTATGCGCCGGTACTGGATTTGATCATCGGCAGTCTGCTGCAACCGGGCGACGGCGTCTGGCTGGAAAACCCCGGTTATCCGGTTACGCAGGCATTTTTCCGTGCGGCAGGTGCGGTTGCCATGCCGGTGAACGTGGATGACGAGGGCATGAATGTGCCGCAGGCGGTGAAGCAGTATCCAGACGCACGTTTTGCCGTTGTTACGCCCGCGCACCAAAGCCCGACCGGTGTGACCATGAGTTTAGCGCGGCGCATGGCGCTGCTGGACTGGGCAGCACAGCAACAGGCATGGATTATTGAAGATGATTACGACAGCGAGTTCCGTTATCACGGCCAGCCTTTGCCTTCGCTGAAAAGTCTCGATACGCAGGGGAGGGTGATTTACGCCGGAACGTTCAGCAAAGTGATGTTCCCGGCGCTTCGCTGCGGCTATGTGGTGGTGCCGGAAAGTCTGGTGGAAAAAATCGAGGCGTATTGCCCGCTGCGAATTTGCGGCACGCCGCCGTTGGTGCAAAGCAGTATCGCGGAGTTCATCGAACAGGGACATTTCTACCGGCATCTGAAACGGATGCGCCAGCTTTATGCTGAACGCCGTGGTTATCTCGAACAGGCGCTGACGGCGCAGTTTCCGGCCGAAGTGTTACGCGTGAATCAGCAGGTCGGCGGGATCCAGTTATCCGCCAGCCTGAATACCCGTCTGGATGACGCGCTGATCGCCAAAAATGCCCGTGAACAGGGGCTGGCGGTGCAGGCGCTGTCCGACTGGCAGGTTGAGCGGCGTGAGCGTGGCGAAGCGTTACGCCCGAACGGTTTGCTGATGGGGTTTCCTAATATCAGTTCTCAGGAGCAGGCCCAAGGGCTGGTGCAGCGGCTGGAGCGGGTGATTTCTGGTTTCCTGAAATAGAAAACGGAGCCCGAAGGCTCCGTCGTCTTTTTAGCAATTGCGCGGCAATGAGGGAGCCACGCGGATGTTTCAGCTTTTTAAGGCATATTCCCGACACAGGAGTGAAACATCACAAATTGCCTTTTTTGTTAGCGACGTCCCAGCAGGACACCGATAACAATACCGATTGCCGCACCGGCACCGACGCCATACCACGGATTATCTTTCACATAATCATTGGCTGTAGCCGCCGCATCACGTGCCTGCTGGCTAATTTTATCGGTGTTGAAACGTGCGCGCGTATCACGCAGAACGCCCTGTGCTTTGCTGCGGAGTTTATCCAATTCATCCTTGGATTTATCGCCTGCAGACTGAAGTACTTCATCCAGCGTATCCGCCAGCAGGGTTACGTCCTGATTGATATTTTTTTCTACTTTATCTGTTTTCTTAAACATTCCGTCTCTCCTTGTGTGACTGTTGGATTAAGCATAGACCATAATGTCGTACCAGATGGTTCTTTAAGGACAAAGACCTGTGATGATGGGGCTTTTCAGGCCATGACCCTGTGGCAGCAAGTCAGGCGGGGCGCGGGCTGACGTGATACGTCTCAGATTTCTCTGCAAAACAAAATCTGCGTTACAGCCAATAACATTTTTAGCCCGTTTCGAGGCTAAAACCTGTTTATACTGTTGATTCCACTCTCAGTGATCTCATTTTCGGGTCCGCCCATGTCTTTAAGTACGCTTCGTTCTAACGCTCTGCTCAATAAACGCATTTTGTCGTTCATGCTGTTTACCTTCGTTGTCTATCTGACCATCGGCTTACCGCTCGCCGTCTTGCCGGGCTTTGTGCATAACACGCTGGGATACAACTCGGTGCTGGCCGGACTGGTGATCAGCGTTCAGTATTTTTCGACGCTCATCAGCCGCCCGCATGCCGGGCGTTACGCGGATATGCTTGGGCCAAAACGGGTGGTGATTTTTGGTCTGATTTGCTGCGGGATGAGTGGCGTGTTTTACGCGATTGCCTTCTGGTTTGCTGCTTGTCCGCTGGCGAGCCTGCTATTACTTTGTCTGGCACGCGTTTTCTTAGGCGTAGGCGAAAGCTTCGGCAGCACCGGAACCACCTTGTGGGGGATTGGCGCGGTGGGTGCGAAACATACGGCGCGGGTGATCTCGTGGAACGGTGTGGCTACCTATGGCGCGATGGCTGTCGGCGCGCCGCTTGGGGTATTGCTCAATCATGCTTACGGGCTGATGGGCGTAGCCGTTCTGATCATTGTCGCTGCTGCATTTGCCGCCATTCTTGCCTGTATGAAAGCGGCGATTTCTGTCACCGCCGGTAAACGTATTGCCTTTAAAGCGGTGGTCGGACGCATCTGGCTTTACGGACTGGGGCTGGGTTTCGGCACGATCGGGTTCGGCGTTATCGCCACCTTTATCACGCTGTATTACGCCGATAAAGGCTGGAGCGGAGCGGCGTTCACGCTCACTTTATTCAGCCTCGGATTTGTTGGCGCGCGTCTGATTTTCGGCAATATGATTAATCGCTTTGGCGGCCTGCGCGTGTCACTGGTTTCGTTTGTGTTTGAAGTGGCGGGGCTGCTGATGATCTGGCTGGGGCACGATCCGCTTTCTGTGCAGTTTGGCGCGTTCCTTACCGGCTCCGGCTTCTCGCTGATTTTCCCTGCGCTGGGCGTGGAGGCGGTAAAACAGGTGCCGCCGCAAAATCAGGGCACGGCGCTGGGGCTGTACTCCGCGTTTCTGGATCTCGGGCTGGGCATCACCGGGCCGGTTGCCGGGCTGATTATTTCGCATCTGGGGACGCCGTCTATTTATCTTGCTGCGGCATTTATGGTGGTGATTGCCTGGCTGCTGACGCTCAGATTGTGGGTGAACACTTCGCGGCAATCTCCCGCAGAATAGCCTTTTTCGTGGCAGGGTTAAGGCGTTTAGATAAATCCTAAATACGCCAAAATTTGGGATAAACGCATTGTCTGGCAGAGTTATTGCGGTAAGGTCGCCTTGCGGTTAAAGAAGCGAGGAGCAACCATGTATTTACGGCCAGATGAAGTGGCACGTGTTTTAGAAACCTCAGGGTTTGAACGCGATTTTGTTGATGATAAAGCTTACGGTTATCGCCGTGGCGAGCATTATGTGTATGTAAACCGGGAAGCGCGGTTTGGCCGGACTGCCCTGGTGATACACCCGGCGCTGAAAGAGCGCAGTGAGCGTTTTGCGGAACCGACAGCATCGTTTCGTAGCTGTGATGCGTACAAGAATTTCCCGCTGGATGTTTCCAGCGACAACGAAACCTATTATGGAATTTGCCACGGTTTCAGTTCACGCCAGATCCTGGCGAGTTATCTGGATAACGTTTTCAGATAATCCTCTGGCGATGCCGGGGATGCAAAAAAGCCGCTGAATCAGCGGCTTTTTTACGTTTAAACCAGATGGATCTGGTTATAGGTTTCGTTGTAGTTGCGCCGAAACTGCGCCAGTTCGAAGGGTTCAATATCCAGTTCGGCAAAATAGAACAGCGCCAGTTCGGCGTGTTCACTGCTTAACTGTGGCGACAGATGTGCGCGCACCAGAATGTTACGCCAGCGGATGATATTTTCTTCTGAGGCATCTTTAATAAATGTCTGATAAATAAACACAACGTAGGCTGCTTTGCGGATCTCTTCAGCGTATCCACCGCTTATTGAGCGGATAAACATCTGACTTTGTCGTTTGCCCATTTCCAGCAGCATTGAATCAATATAAACCGGCTTAATTTTCAACAGACTGGCGAGAGACGCGTTCGCTTTACGGGTGTCTGCCGTCATAAACCAATAACCCACAATAAAAACCACAACAATTGCAGCAAGCATAATCCATATCATTCTGGACTCTGGCCTCCGGCCTTTTCTGGCGTGATGTGAAAGGTGCATGCAACACCCGATGTGGGGAGTTTATCTGCTAATGACAGGAAATACGTGAATGAGTGACAAAGAATTTGCGCCCGCTTCGCAGAATGTCATTGTAAGGTCATGGGATATTGATTAAATCAGATAAAAAGCGTGAACCATTAAAGGAGTAACGGATGGCCAGAAACATTGAAATTAAAGCCAGAATTGATGATTTTTCAGCGATGTATGAAAAACTTGCTCTGCTTGCCGACGGCTTGCCGGACTTCATTGATCAGGACGATACCTTTTTTATCTGCCCGCACGGACGACTTAAATTACGCACTTTTTCGCCTGTTCGCGGTGAACTGATTTTCTATCAGCGTCCGGATCAGGCAGGCCCGAAAACCAGTTTCTACCAGCTGACCGAAACTCAGGATCCCGACAGTCTGCGTGAAACTCTGACGCTGGCTTATGGCGCTGCCGGGCGGGTCATCAAACAGCGGACGTTATTTATGACCGGCCAGACCCGTTTGCATCTCGATCGGGTCAAACATCTGGGGGATTATCTTGAGTTTGAAGTGATGCTGGATGAGAGCGAAACGCCGGAACAGGGCATTGCGATTGCTGAGGATTTACTGGAAAAGTTAGGCATTGAGCGGCAGGAACTGGTCGATCAGGCTTATGTTGATTTGCTCAATGCCAAAGGCAAACACCCTCACGATTAAGTGAATAATCACCGCCTTGCGGATCGAAGGCGGTGATGTCAGTTACTGTTACTTCGTTTCTTCCAGCGAATACGGCAATGGCTGAATGCTCAGCTGACTGGTGGCATCTTCACGCACACGCAGATTAGCGTCGGCTTCAAGGTCATTATTCAGCACCGCCTGAACCCAAACCGTGCCGTCGCTGAGCTGAACGGCCGCCAGAACGGTACCGGTACGACGCCAGTTTTCCCCGAGTTGCAATTCAAGGTCATCTGCCGGAGCGGGCACTTTGCTCGCCTTGCCGGACAACCAGTAAAGCGCGCGTTTATTGGCGCCACGGTATTTTGCTCGCGCCACCATTTCCTGACCGGCGTAGCAGCCCTTGGTAAAGCTGATGCCCTCGAGCGCCTGAATGTTGGTCGCCTGAGGAATAAACTGAACGGCGTTTGGTGTATCAATCACCGGGAAACCGGCTTCGATATCCAGCGCCAGCCATTGCTGACTGTCGTTACGCTGCGCCTGCTCGCCTAATTCTTCGACCACCTGACGGGCTTTTTCCGGGCTGGTCACAATCAGATAACGTTCTGCCGGCAGGGAGAAATGCAGCAGGGTGGTTTCATCCTGTTGCACGACCTGTTGCTCTGCCGTTGGCAATGTTGAAAAGAGACCTGTCAGTGCGGCGCTGGCCTGAAAACCTGCCACGCCGAGCAATACGACGTCGTCGTCAGCCGTGAACGTCACTTTAGAGAACACCGCGTATTTCTTCATTTCGGTTAACTGAGTGTCGCGCAAATTACGACGCTCAATAAAAGCCATACCGTCGCCACGTTTGAACAGACGAAGGTTACTCCACATTTTTCCTTTCGCGTCACAATGCGCGCAAAGAACGTGGCTGTCGGCTGCCAGCGCATCGACATCCACAGTGACCTGACCTTGCAGGTACTTCATGGTGTCTGCGCCGGTCATGGTTACCAGCGCCCAGTCTTCCAGAGAGATCAACGTCAGCGGCAGATGAGACGACGCTGAAGGTTTTTGCGGTGGAAAGGGAAATTCGTTAGCCATTTTCTAATCCCGGTCAATGAAATGTGACTGATACCTCATGGTAAAAGAGCCCACCCGCTTTGAAAACAGTTATTGGTGCCTTTTACGGGATGCCTTCCAGAGAATGTAAAACATCCGACAGGTTTACAGCAGGTTTTACGGCACATCACGTAGATTGACAAAACAGGGCACTGAAAAGTTACGTTGCTTGACGTGCCGCTGGTAGAATCATCGCAGACATAAAGAAACTCACGTTCTGTATCCCAACAAAGAGCCTTGTTATGGAAAGCAAAAATCAACTGGATATTAATAACCGTTCCCGAGTTCACTGGGCCTGCCGCCGTGGTATGCGCGAGCTGGATATTTCTATCATGCCGTTTTTCGAGCATGAATATGATTCGCTGAGTGAGGCCGATAAAGAGGTATTTGTCCGCCTGCTGACCTGCGATGACCCAGATCTGTTCAACTGGCTGATGAATCACGGCGAGCCAAACGATACCGAATTACAACGCATGGTTGCCCTTATTCAGACGCGAAACAAAGCCCGTGGCCCTGTGGCGATGTGATCTCAGGGTGTCCTGGCGCAGTCAGCTTTTCTCACTGGGATGTTACGGTGCGGTGATGCTGATGATTTTGCTGGCACCCTGGCCTGCGGGTTACTGGCCTGTCTGGATGACGCTGCTGTTGCTGGTGCTGTTTGAATGCATTCGTAGTCAGCGGCGTATCACGGCACGTACGGGTGAAATTGTTCTGACTGATGATTACCGTCTTTTGTGGCGCGGTCATGAATGGCAGATTAAACACCCGGTGTGGATGATAAGTCACGGCGCGTTGCTTTCACTGCGTCGGGAGAAACTCAAAGGCGGTCTGGCGCAGGCAATGCGCAGCAGAAGGCAGCGTTTGTGGCTGGCCTCGGACAGCATGAGTCAGGAAGAGTGGCGGCATTTGCGCCAGATACTGCTGAATACTCATCCGCGAAGCCCGGCAAAACCGGGCTGAAGTTGCGGCGTACCTGTTGCGGATGGCGAGGCGTTACAGCAGGGCGTCCATTTCCAGCAGGATTTGCTCGCACCACTGTTGCAGGCGCTCTTCGGTGAGATCAAACTGATTCACATCGTCGAGTGCCAGTCCGACGAAATGTTTGCCATCGGCACTTAGCGGTTTCGGGCTGGTAAATTCAAAGCCTTCAGTCGGCCAGAAACCGATAAAGCGAACTCCCAGCGGCACCAGCTGATGGTAAAGCATCCCAAGCGCGTCGAGGAACCATTCGCCGTAGCCGAGCTGGTCGCCCATACCGTACATGGCAACAATTTTGCCGCGTAATTTAAGCGTAGGAAGTTGATTCCAGACGGCTTCCCAGTCTTCCTGAATTTCGCCGAAATCCCATGTCGGGATGCCTAGGATCAGGATGCTGTAGTCTTCCATCACATCAGGATCAACATCTTTAATGTTGTGCAAATCAACCAGTTCTTCGCCCAGAATGTCGCGAATTTTTTCCGCCGCCATTTCGGTGTAACAGGTGCTGGAACCGTAGAAAAGTCCAATTTTCATGCTTGTTGCCATAACGTCATAAGAATACGAATGGCAGGCAGTGTAGCAGATTTGGATGCATGAAAGGCATAATGGCTGGCGCAGTATGTGCTCAGGAAACAGGAGTCGGAATGCCAAAACAAGATAATGTGAACACTCAGGACGTGACCTCTGAGCAGGCTCTGCAAGCGGTGAATCAGGCGGATCAGAGCCTGACAGAACAGTTTCTGGATATGCTGTGGATTGAGCGGAATCTCGCAGAAAATACGCTCTCGTCTTACCGGCAGGATCTGAAATCTCTGCTGGGCTGGCTGCATCACAATAAGACCGATTTGCTGCATGTCAGTGCGGAAGATTTGCAGTCTTTCCTTTCCGAACGTATTGAAGGTGGTTACAAAGCCACCAGTTCGGCGCGGTTGCTCAGCGCGATGCGCCGTTTGTTCCAGTATATGAACCGCGAATCTGTACGTCAGGATGACCCGACAGCTTTGCTGTCTTCGCCAAAATTACCGCAGCGGCTGCCGAAAGATCTCAGTGAAGCGCAGGTCGATGCATTACTGGCTTCGCCAAGTGTGGATGTTCCCCTGGAATTGCGCGATAAAGCCATGCTCGAACTGCTGTACGCCACCGGGTTGCGTGTTTCTGAACTGGTCGGGCTGACGCTCAGTGATCTGAGCCTGCGGCAGGGTGTGGTGCGGGTTATCGGTAAAGGGAATAAAGAACGCCTGGTGCCGATGGGCGAGGAAGCGGTGTACTGGATCGAGAATTATTTCGAGCACGGCAGACCGTGGCTGCTCAACGGTCAGTCGCTGGATATCGTCTTCCCGAGTAACCGCGCGCAGCAAATGACGCGTCAGACGTTCTGGCATCGTATCAAACACTATGCGATCCTTGCGGGCATTGATGCGGAACGTTTGTCACCCCACGTTCTGCGCCACGCTTTCGCCACTCACTTACTAAACCACGGTGCGGATCTGCGCGTGGTGCAAATGTTGTTAGGTCACAGTGACTTATCAACCACTCAAATTTACACCCATGTAGCGACTGAACGACTCAAACAGCTACATCAACAACATCATCCCCGCGCGTAACACGCCGGAGAGAAAGGACGACATGATGAAAAAAGGTTTACTGCTGCTGACATTCCTGACTGCGTGTATGAGCTCCGCGGTCCATGCTGACGATGCAGCAATCAAAGCCACGCTGGGCAAACTGGGTATGAGCAATGCCGAGGTACAGCCTACGCCGGTAAAAGGCCTGAGCGCCGTTTCCACCGACAGCGGCACGATTTATATCACTGAAGATGGCAAGCATGTTTTGCAGGGGCCGATGTATGACGTCAGCGGCACTCATCCGGTCAACGTGACCAACAAAGCGCTGGTTAAAAAGCTGGATGCGCTGCAAAACGAGATGATCATCTACAAAGCTAAAAACGAAAAACATGTGATTACGGTGTTTACCGACATCACCTGTGGCTATTGCCACAAACTGCATCAGCAGATGCAAGAGTATAACGATCTCGGGATTACCGTGCGTTATCTGGCGTTTCCGCGTCAGGGGCTGAATTCTAAAACTGAGAAAGATATGCAGTCGATCTGGTGTACAGGCAACCGCAAAACCAGTTTTGATGCGGCAATGCGTGGTGATGACATCACATCAGCGACCTGCAAAACCAGCGATATAGCGAAACACTTTGAGCTGGGCGTGCAGTTTGGCGTCACCGGCACGCCGGCTGTGGTGCTGGCAGACGGTACTTTGATCCCTGGCTATCAGCCGCCAAAAGAAATGGCCGCCATGCTTGATCAGCAGGATCCTTCACATAAAACGGGTGGTTGATTTTTCGTGACCTTGCAGACTCAACTTCGCCGCCGTGAGGCAGCGACTGGCGTGGAACTTCCCGCCGATCTTTCCCCTTTGTTGCGCCGTTTGTATCTCGCCCGGGGCGTGAAAGAAAGTCAGGAACTTGAGCGCAGCGTGCGCGGAATGCTGCCTTATCAGCAACTCGACGGCATTGATACTGCGGTCGCGTTATTGCAAAAAGCGCTGGCTGAACGTCTGCGTATTATTATCGTCGGTGATTTTGATGCGGATGGCGCAACCAGCACCGCGCTGACGCTGTTGTCTTTACGCAGCATGGGCTGCGGGAATCTGGATTATCTGGTACCTAACCGTTTTGAAGACGGCTATGGCCTCAGCCCGGAAGTCGTCGAACAGGCAGCGTCACGCGGCGCAGAGCTGATCCTGACCGTTGATAACGGTATTTCATCTCATGCAGGCGTCACGCTCGCCCATGAAAAGGGCATTCAGGTGCTGGTCACCGATCACCACTTGCCAGGCGAAACGTTGCCGGATGCCGAAGCGATTATTAACCCGAATCTGGTCGGCTGCGAGTTTCCGTCTAAATCGCTGGCGGGCGTCGGCGTAGCGTTCTATCTGATGCTGGCGTTACGCAGTGCTTTACGTGACAGCGGCTGGTTCGAGCAAAACGGTCTGGCGATCCCTAATCTGGCGGAACATCTGGATCTGGTGGCGCTGGGAACCGTGGCGGATGTTGTGCCGCTTGATGCTAATAACCGCATCATGGTGTATCAGGGGCTGAACCGTATCCGTGCCGGAAAATGCCGGGCGGGGATCCGCGCGCTGCTCGAAGTGGCGGGGCGCGAAGCCCGCACATTGTGCGCCAGCGATTTAGGTTTCGCGCTCGGGCCACGGCTCAATGCCGCCGGACGTCTTGATGATATGTCGGTGGGCGTGGCGCTTTTACTCAGCGAAGATATCGGTCAGGCGCGTGCGCTGGCCAGTGATCTGGATGCGCTGAACCAGACCCGCCGCGAGATAGAACAGGGCATGCAGGTTGAAGCGCTGGCGCTGTGCGACAAACTCGAGCGGAGCACCGAAGCGCTGCCGTTTGGGCTTGCGATGTACCATCCGGAATGGCATCAGGGCGTGGTCGGTATTCTGGCATCACGTTTGAAAGAGCGTTTTAACCGGCCGGTGATTGCGTTTGCTCCCGCAGGCGATGGCATTCTGAAAGGCTCCGGCCGTTCGATTGCGGGGTTGCACATGCGCGATGCGCTTGAACGTCTCGATACGCTAAATCCCGGTCTGATGATGAAATTCGGCGGGCATGCGATGGCTGCCGGTTTGTCGCTTGAAGAAAGCAAGTTCGACGAATTTCGTGACAAGTTCGCCGAACTGGTCGGTGAATGGCTGGATCCTTCACATCTTGAAGGCGTGGTCTGGTCGGATGGCGAACTGTCGGCTCATGAACTGACAATAGATACGGCTGAAATGCTGCGTGACGGTGGTCCGTGGGGACAGGCGTTTCCTGAACCGACGTTTGACGGCACCTTCCGCATCCTGCAACAAAAACTGCTGAAAGAACGCCATCTCAAACTGATGATCGAACCGGTCGGCGGAGGCCCGCTGCTCGACGGTATCGCCTTTAACATTGATCCGACGTTTTGGCCGGACAGCAGTATCCGCGAAGTGCAGCTGGCGTACCGGCTGGATATCAATGAATTTCGGGGAAATCGCAGCGTTCAGTTGATCATCGAACATTTATGGCCGAAATAAGCGATTTTCACCCACAATAAACCCTGCAAAAAAACGGCTCGTTGCTATAAAAAGACCGCTAATTCCGTTAGAATCGGCGGTTCGAATGGCATTGGGCCAACTCCGAATCTAACGTAAGACGCGAAAAATCATGTTTGAAATTAATCCGGTTAAGAACCGCATTCAGGACCTGTCCGAGCGGACAGTCGTTCTTCGGGGGTATCTTTGACTATGATGCCAAGAAAGAACGCCTCGAAGAAGTAAACGCCGAGCTGGAACAGCCGGACGTCTGGAACGAGCCAGAACGCGCACAGGCGCTGGGCAAAGAACGTTCCTCTCTGGAAGCTATCGTTGAAACCATCGATGAGTTGTTGCAGGGCGCGGAAGATGTGACCGGCCTGCTGGAACTGGCTGTTGAAGCCGACGATGAAGACACGTTCAACGAAACGGTTGCCGAACTCGATGTACTGACCGCCAAACTGGAACAGCTGGAATTCCGCCGCATGTTCTCCGGCGAATACGATAACGCGAGCTGCTATCTCGATATCCAGGCGGGTTCCGGTGGTACGGAAGCGCAGGACTGGGCGAGCATGCTGCTGCGTATGTATTTGCGCTGGGCAGAAGCCAAAGGTTTCAAAACAGAAGTTATCGAAGAATCTGACGGTGAAGTGGCAGGGCTTAAATCTGCAACCATCAAGATTATCGGTGATTACGCGTTCGGCTGGCTGCGTACAGAAACCGGCGTTCATCGCCTGGTGCGTAAAAGCCCGTTCGACTCCGGTGGCCGTCGCCATACGTCTTTCAGTTCCGCGTTTGTGTATCCGGAAGTGGATGATGATATCGAAATCGAAATTAACCCTGCCGACCTGCGTATCGACGTATACCGCGCGTCCGGTGCGGGTGGTCAGCACGTCAACAAAACGGAATCTGCGGTACGTATTACCCACCTTCCGACCAACATTGTGACTCAGTGTCAGAACGACCGCTCCCAGCATAAAAACAAAGATCAGGCCATGAAGCAGATGCGTGCGAAGCTTTATGAGTATGAGATGCAAAAGAAAAATGCGGATAAACAGCAGCTGGAAGACAACAAGTCTGACATCGGCTGGGGCAGCCAGATTCGTTCTTACGTGCTGGACGATTCCCGTATCAAAGATTTACGCACGGGCGTCGAAACGCGAAATACGCAGGCCGTACTGGATGGCGACCTGGATAAATTCATTGAGGCAAGTTTGAAAGCCGGGTTATGAGGAACCAAAATGTCTGAGCAACAACCAGCAGCGCAAAGCGCAGAAAACGTACCAGATCTTAACAACGAGCTGAAAGCTCGTCGTGAGAAGCTGGCTTTACTGCGTGAATCCGGTATCGCTTTCCCTAACGATTTCCGTCGTGACAGCATCTCTGATGAATTGCATGCGAAATATGGCGAAAAAACCAACGAAGAACTGGAAGCATTAAACATCGAAGTCACCGTCGGTGGCCGTATGATGACCCGCCGTATCATGGGCAAGGCATCTTTTGTGACCTTGCAAGATGTCGGCGGCCGTATCCAGCTTTACGTTGCGCGTGATGACCTTGCGGAAGGCATCTACAACGAGCAATTCAAGAAATGGGACCTGGGCGATATCCTGGGTGCGACCGGTAAACTGTTCAAAACCAAGACCGGCGAACTGTCGATCCATTGTTCTGAACTGCGTCTGCTGACCAAAGCACTGCGTCCGTTGCCGGATAAATTCCATGGCCTGCAGGATCAGGAAGCGCGTTACCGTCAGCGTTATCTCGACCTGATCGCTAACGAAGATTCCCGTAAGACCTTCAAAATCCGTTCTCAGATCATGTCTGGCATCCGCAGCTTCATGGTGGAAAACGGCTTCATTGAAGTCGAAACCCCGATGATGCAGGT
This sequence comes from Rahnella variigena, assembly GCF_003610915.1. Taxonomy (NCBI): domain Bacteria; kingdom Pseudomonadati; phylum Pseudomonadota; class Gammaproteobacteria; order Enterobacterales; family Yersiniaceae; genus Rahnella; species Rahnella variigena. The sequence goes on along the minus strand of NZ_NSDJ01000001.1, from coordinate 4,564,097 downwards.
GATCCCTGGTGGCGCAGCGGCACGTCCGTTCATCACCCACCACAATGCCCTCGACATCGACATGTACCTGCGTATCGCGCCGGAACTGTATCTGAAGCGTCTGGTTGTTGGTGGCTTCGATCGCGTATTCGAAATCAACCGTAACTTCCGTAACGAAGGCGTTTCTCCGCGTCACAACCCAGAGTTCACCATGATGGAACTCTACATGGCGTACGCGGATTACAAAGACCTTATCGTTCTGACTGAAACCCTGTTCCGCACGCTGACTGAATCCGTTCTGGGCAGCAGCGTTGTGCAGTACGGCGACCAGACTTTCGATTTCGGCAAGCCTTTCGCCAAGCTGACCATGCGCGAAGCGATCTGCAAATACCGTCCGGAAACTCATGTAGCTGATCTCGACGATCTGGCTAAAGCGACCGCTATCGCAGAATCTATCGGCATCAAAATCGAGAAGAGCTGGGGTCTGGGCCGTATCGTGACCGAGATCTTCGAAGAAACCGCTGAAGCACAGTTGATCCAGCCAACCTTCATTACCGAGTATCCGGCAGAAGTTTCTCCGCTGGCGCGCCGTAATGACGAGAACCCTGAAATCACTGACCGTTTCGAATTCTTCATCGGCGGCCGTGAAATCGGTAACGGCTTCTCTGAGCTGAACGATGCAGAAGACCAGGCACAGCGTTTTGCTGATCAGGTTTCTGCGAAAGATGCAGGCGACGACGAAGCGATGTTCTACGACGAAGACTACGTAACAGCGCTGGAACACGGCCTGCCACCGACTGCCGGTCTGGGCATTGGTATCGACCGTATGGTTATGCTGTTCACCAACAGCCACACCATCCGCGACGTTATCCTGTTCCCGGCAATGCGTCCGCAGACACAAAAATAAGTTTCATCAGAAACCACAAAAGGGCGCTCCGGCGCCCTTTTTCATGCCGCAGATCACGCCATACGCTAACTGCTTAAAACTCCAGCGTTTATCCGCAATCACGCCTTGCTCCGCCGTCGTAACCGGTTATAATGCCAGTCGCACACCGATGCGGGTGTAGTTCAATGGTAGAACGGCAGCTTCCCAAGCTGCATACGAGGGTTCGATTCCCTTCACCCGCTCCAAAAGCTTCTTCCTCGAATCTGTTCAATACCCTACAAAATTCACTATTTAATATCTTTTATTCGTATTTCCTTTACGACGCTTCTGCATGTCTAAATTTCGAACTCAAAAGTTAAAAAACGATTAAAATCAGCTATATAACCTGCTAGGGAGAGGGGTGGGGTGGGGTATTAAGGTCAGATCGGAATGCGGAAGCTTTTGCTATTTTATGGTTTGCGAAACCCCCTCCCAGCCTCCCCCTTCGCAGGGGGAGGAGCACACAAGGGACTTCTGCAACTTCTTGCAAATTGTTTAAACCGACAGCAATTACTTATTCTTCACCTGTAATCCGCGCGGCAGGTTGTTGTTATCCACCTGCGGTAAACCGGTAGAAGCGGAAGAAGTCAGCAAGCCTGTCTCAACGTAGTTTTGCAGTTTCTCGCGGGTATCGGTGATATCCAGGTTACGCATGGTCAGCTGACCAATACGATCATCTGGTGAGAACACTGAGTCGCCTTTTTCCATGGTCAGGCGTTCTGGTTTGTAAGTCAGATTCTCAGACACGGTATTCATGATGGTGTAATCATTACCGCGACGCAGTTCCAGAGTGACTTCACCGGTGATTTCACTGGCGACCCAACGCTGAGCGGAGTCACGCAGCATCAGCGCTTGTGGATCGAACCAACGTCCCTGATACAGCAGACGACCCAGAACACGGCCATTTGCGTGATATTGCTCGATGGTGTCTTCGTTATGAATACCGGTCAGCAGACGCTCGTAAGCGATGTGCAGCAGCGCCATTCCCGGAGCTTCGTAGATGCCACGGCTTTTGGCTTCGATAATACGGTTTTCAATCTGGTCGCTCATACCCAGACCATGACGGCCACCGATGCGGTTGGCTTCCATCATCAGCTCAACGCTGTCGTCAAAAGTCACGCCATTCAGCGCAACAGGGTAACCACGTTCAAAACGGACAACCACTTCTTCCGCTTTCACGACCACGTTCTCATCCCAGAATTTCACGCCCATAATCGGATTAACGATTTTGACGCCGGAATCGAGGAATTCCAGATCTTTGGCTTCGTGCGTCGCGCCCAGCATGTTGGAGTCGGTTGAGTAGGCTTTCTCGGTCGACATTTTGTAGTCGAAACCAGACTGAATCATGAATTCGGACATCTCATGACGGCCGCCGAGTTCATCGATAAAGTCGGTATCCAGCCACGGTTTATAAATCTTCAGTTCAGCATTGGTCAGCAGACCGTAACGATAGAAACGCTCGATATCGTTACCTTTGTAAGTGCTGCCGTCACCCCAGATATTCACGCCATCTTCTTTCATTGCGGCAACCAGCATGGTGCCGGTCACAGCGCGACCCAGCGGCGTGGTGTTGAAATAAGTCACACCGGCGGTGGTGTTATGGAATGCGCCACATTGAATGGCGGCAATGCCCTCAGCAACCAGTTGTTTACGGCAATCAATCAGGCGGGCTTTCTCTGCACCGTACTCCATCGCTTTACGCGGAATGGCATCGTAATCTTCTTCATCAGGCTGACCCAGGTTTGCCGTGTACGCATAAGGGATCGCGCCTTTTTTCTGCATCCACAGCAGCGCCGCACTGGTGTCCAGACCGCCGGAGAACGCGATACCGACACGCTGATTGATAGGAAGGTGCTTGAGAATAGTTGTCATCGATTAAATCCTGTATGAATTAGGTCTGTCTGCTAAAGGTTTCAATGCCTATATTGATAACGCAAAACCGGGGTAAGGTAAAAGGGATTTTGCATATTTATGTAAATTTTATCGCATAACTATCTACTTGTCATGTTGGCTAAGAGGTGTTTTATTCAACATCGTTCAGCATTTTGCCATACCCTCGAATGTCCTTAAATCCCCTCCAGTGGCAACACATCCAGCGGTTTCACCTCCCGGAGTACAAACGAGGTTTGCATCTCTTTAATCCCCGGTAAACGGCGCACGACTTCCATCGCGAAGCTGGAAAAACTGTCGAGATCTTTCGCCACCACCTGCAACAGAAAGTCCGCATCACCAGCAATTGCATAGCAGGCAATCACTGAGGGTAGCGCGCCGACTTCCTGCTCAAAACGCCGGGCATCTTCCTCGCTGTGGCTGTCGATTTTCACCCGGATAAATGCCAGCAGCCCCAGCCCGATTTTTTTCCGGTCAATGTTCGCCTGATAACCGGTGATCACACCGCTGTCTTCCAGCTGTTTCATGCGCCGCCAGCAAGGCGAGGCAGCCATGCCCACTTTTTCCGCCAGCTCCTGATTGGTCATTCTGCCGGAACTCTGTAGTTGTCTAAGAATGCGAAGGTCTGCCGGCGAAATTTCAGATACAGACATAATCTGCCTTTTAAATGTGATTATGGGGAAGGGATGACCAGATTAGGGCATTTTATCGCGTAAAAAGAAAGCACCTTTCCGCGGCTCAACGCTATCATTTTTGTCATCAATGATGATGAAAAGGGGGACAAAATGGCAGATAACCTGCGGGTGGCAATTATCCTCAATCCCGAACTTCCACCGGGATTACTGGCGAACACGGCAGGCGTAATTGGTATCGGATTAGCAGCAAAATTCCCGATGCTGGCGGGCAGTTCACTGACGGATGCAAAGGGCGTCATGACCGATACTATCTCTAAAACTCCGCTGCCCATTCTACAGGCAACGCCGGATCACATTAAGGCGCTGATGTTCAAAGCGCTGGACGCAGCAGGCGAGCGCAGCGTGGTGCCGTTCCCGGCATTTGCGCGTACGATGCATCAGTTCGAGCAATACGAAATGACGTTTCCGCTGCGGGATTTATACGATGAAGTACTCGATGGCGTGGGCCTGGTCGGGCCGGAAAAATGGATTAAATCGCTGACAGGGAATCTGAAGTTATTGCGATAATTCCTTGAACATTCAGGCATAAAAAAACCGGCAGATGTGCCGGTTTTCCTTTGCAAGTCCCGATATCAGTTCGTTACTTTCAGCTGCGGATAGCGTTTAAAAATCGTCAGACACCAGACCAACGCGATGCAGCCGATCAGCCCGCCCGCATAGCCGACGTTGCTCATTTCCAGATGCAGACTCACCTGATTCCCGATCAGCGCGCCCGCGCCTATACCAATGTTATAGATGCCGGAAAGCAGTGCCATTGAAACGTCCGTTGCATCGGTCGCCAGCGCCAGTACACGCACCTGCAGTGCCAGGCCGATAATCATCATTGCCAGCCCCCAGATCACACAAAGGACTGAAATAGCGACCGGATTCATCACCGCCACAAATAACAGCAACATGCTGAGGGTGACCAGCAAGATCGGGCCGCTGAGCATCGCCGCCGGGAAGCGGTTGCCAAGCACACTGAACGCAATGCTGCCGAGAATACCTGCGCCACCAAAAATCAGCAGCAGGAAGGTGGTGAAGTTTTCACCCATATTCGCGACGGTCTGGATAAACGGCTCGATGTAGCTGTACGCCGTGTAGTGAGCAGTCACTATCAGTGCAGTCAGCAGATACATGCCGACCAGCGCCGGACGGCGGAATAACATCGGCACGCTTTTCAGTGAACCGGTATGTTCACTTGGCAGCGGCGGCAACAGTTTGATCAGGCAAATCAGCGTCAGCAGCGCAACGATGCCGATGCTCATAAAGGTGGTGCGCCAGCCGAGATATTGTCCGATCAGGCGTCCCAGCGGTAAGCCCAGCACCATCGCCAGCGCGGTACCGGTGGCTAACATACTGAGCGCCTGTGTTTTTTTACCGGCCGGTGCGACACGGATTGCCAGTGATGCGGTGATCGACCAGAAAATCGCGTGGGCGAGGGCGATACCGACGCGCGAGGCCACCAGACTCCAGAAATCCCAGGCCACGACCGAAAGAATATGGCTGGCGATGAATATCACGAAGATGACGATCAGTAAGCGCTTTCGCTCAACATTGCGGGTCAGCAGCATCAGCGGCAGTGACATCAGCGCCACAACCCAGGCGTAGATGGTCAGCATCAGACCGACCTGTGCGGTCTTCATGTTGAAACTGGCGGCGATATCGGAAAGTAATCCGACAGGCACGAATTCAGTGGTGTTGAAGATGAACGCGGCAATAGCCATCATCACAACGCGGAGCCATGCTGTCCTGCGCGAAACGGTATCTGATTGCATTGAAATTTATGACTTATAAGAAGATGTTGGGATCAGGCATCTGTCTGGCAGACACCTGTTGAGGGCATAGTGTGTTTTATTTGTGCTAAAAATGAAACAGAAAATTGGCCTAACAGATAAATGTTTCGACGACAATTTTAGTTATGGAAACTGAGATGCAGGTCACTGTGTTTTATTGCGGATGCCAGCACCAGTGCCACGGCTCATAAATAAAGCCCCAGGGATTATTCAGCGGGAAGGACATCACGAAACCGAAGCGGGCGGCATGAGTTTGCAGCCACCGAAAAGCGTCTGTTTCGCCAAAAACGCCGGTCACTTCGTCGCAGCCGGGGGTATTGATATCTATAGCGCGACCGGTGTGATGTTCGCTGCATCCGGGCGGCGCCAGCGAGGTGAAGAAATCTTCCGGTGGGATGCCTGCCTGTTGTTTGATGCGGATTAATCCCGCCTGATAATCCAGACTGCGAAAAGCAGAGACCAGATAAATGCCCACGCCGTCGGCGGCAGCCTGTTGTTTCATCTGATGCCAGGCGCCAGCAGCGGGGGAGATCAGCCGGTAAACTTTGCCGCTCTCTGCGTCGGTTTCCGTATCCTCCAGTAAGTACTCACTTACTTCTTCAAAGTAAGGCAGCGTACGGTGTGCGATAACCTGCGGGTCGATGCCCAGATCATGCAGTATCTGGCCGGTTCTGATTTTAAGCGCCGCCTGATTCACGCCTGCTCATTCCCCGGACGGGAAATCGCGTCGTTCATCGCTTCTGTCATGGCTTTACCCGCCGTGCGCATTGACTGCTGATAGCGCGACGATGCTGCAACAAAGGCTTTCAGCAGTTGCGTATCCTGCTGATGTTGCTGATATTCAGGGTGCCATTGCACGCCCAGGCAGAAATCATACTCCTCGCACTCAATGCCTTCGATCACGCCGTCAGGCGCATAAGCATTCACAATGCAGCCGGGGCCGACCGATTTCACCGCCTGATGATGCGAGCTGTTGACCTCATAATGATCGCGATCGACGCAGCGGCTGAGCAGCGAACCTTCAACAATCTCTACAGGATGACGGGCGCGCTTTTTGCCGCCGGCGTTTTCGGTATCCACGGTCGTGCTGTGTTCAAGGGCATCGGGCAGTGCATCGGGAATGTGCTGATGGAGCGTGCCGCCGGTTAACACGGCAAGCAGCTGCTGACCGCCGCAAATCCCCAGCAACGGCATATTGCGCTGCATGGCACCTTTGACGATGGCTTTTTCAAATTCAGTTCGCGCCGGTTTCAGACGCACCTGATCGCTGGTCTGTTGCTCATCAAAGAGTTCAGGCGGAACATCAAACGCGCCGCCGGTCACGACAATACCGTCGCACATCGACAGATATTCATCCGCCAGTTCCGCGTGGTGCGGCAAAGCCAGCGGCACTGCGCCCAGCTCTGCCAGACTTTTCAGGTAGTTTTGACGCAGGGCATACCAGGGAAAATCGGCGTAGCCACCGGCGTCCTCACTGTCCAGCGTTACCCCAATCACCGGTCTGGATTGAAATTTTTTCTGCATTCGCCTGAATCCCTTTCAAGAAGATGAAAACCAATCAGAAAATTCACCTTATCAAGCCGTGGTCGGCGCAAACAATATAAATTATCAATACATCCAATTTTCGGGATTTACCTCTGGTTTTATAACCAGTTAAGGTGAGCTGGCAGGTTAAATTTCACGCTAAAACTGCGTTTTCCTGACAAAATTCCGCGACTGGCTGACATTTCATAATGATTTTCTGTCTGTGTCTTCAATATTCATTCTCATTTAGTTCTTAACATTAAAGGGTCAGAAAGGATAAATTAGTGCGTATAATTCATCCTGCTGAATGAAATAAAAATTCTTAATTGCTAACGAAATCTTTACGTTGTCCTAAAAACAGCCGGTGAGCCTTTTAGGGATAATGTGTTTTTGACTGATATTGAAAATCTCTGGTTGAAGGTCATTTTTCAGCTGCTTTCTCCTCTTTAATACTGCGAAACCAAGAAATTTATGCTGCCGACTGCCTCGTCTCGTTCCAAAAAACGCACTCTCGTGTGGGTTATCATCGCCATTATCGTTGCTGCGATCCTGGTCTGGTTCTTTGCTTTCCATCAAAGTGCTTCCGACTCATCTGCCCAAAAAAAACCGGGCCGCGGCGGAATGCGTGCGATGCGCGGCCAGATGATGGCCGGAATGGCCACACCGGTGCAGGCGGGAAAAGCCACGCAAGCCGATGTGCCGGTGTATCTGCGCGCGCTGGGTACCGTTGTCGCCAACGCGACAGTCACGGTCACCAGCCGGGTGGATGGTCAGCTGATGAAGGTATATTTCACCGAAGGGCAGAAAGTCGAGCAGGGGCAGTTGCTGGCGCAGATTGATCCGCGCAGTTATCAGGCCACGCTGGAACAATATCAGGGTGATTTGGCGCAGAATCAGGCGCTGTCGAAAAGCGCTGAACTGACGCTGGCGCGATACCGCAAACTGTATGCGCAAGATTCCCTGGCCCGTCAGGATCTGGAAAGCCAGATTGCAACCGCCGGTCAGTATGCCGGTGCAGTGAAAGCCGATCTGGCACAAATCGCTGCCGCCAAGCTGAATCTTGAGTTCGCAAAAATTACCGCACCGGTCAGCGGGCACGTTGGTCTGCGTCTGGTCGATCCGGGCAACATGGTTACCAGCAGTTCCACCACCGGTATTGTGACGATTACCCAGACCCAGCCGATTGCCGTTACCTTCAGCGTGCCGCAAAGCAATCTGCAAACCTTGCTCAAAGCGCTGCGTGGCGGCAATCAGTTGCCGACGACTGCCTTTGACCAGAGCGGCAGCGAAGTGCTCGGACAAGGCAAACTGCAATTTATCAGCAACGAAATTGATACCAGCACCGGCAGCATTAAACTGAAAGCGCTGTTCGATAACGCCGATGAGAAACTCTATCCGAACCAGTTTGTGAACGCCCGCTTACAGGTGGCGACACTGAAAGATGCCACGGTGATCCCGGCGGCAGCATTACAACTGAGTAGCGACGGCGACTTCGTGTATGTGGTGAAAGCCGACAGCACCATTGAGCGCCGCAGCGTGAAATCCGGGCCAGACTTTGGTGACGATCAGGTGGCGATTTTGTCCGGCGTGAAGCCGGGCGAGCAGGTGGTGACTACCGGTATTGACCGCCTGAACAATGGCACCAAAGTCGAGATTGTCACGCCGAATTCCGGTGAAGCTGCAGCAGCGGACGGCTCGTCTAAAGCCCGCGAGCAAAGTGGCGGTGTGGATAAAGCCACCACCGGTGCCGACAAAACTGTCGCCGCGCCCGATGCAACTCCAAATACAGCCGGTAAAGACAGCGGGTCTAAATGAATCCTTCACGCCTCTTTATACTCCGGCCGGTTGCGACCATTCTGCTGATGGTCGCCGTGCTGTTGTCGGGGATTTTCGCCTACAACATGCTGTCGACCTCGGCGCTGCCGCAGGTCGATTATCCGACCATTCAGGTGACCACGCTGTATCCGGGCGCCAGTCCGGATGTGATGGCATCAGGGATCACCGCCCCGCTTGAGCGTCAGCTCGGTCAGATGGCCGGTCTGAGCCAGATGTATTCCACCAGCGCCAGCGGTTCCTCCATTATCACGCTGAAATTCTCGCTGGATTTGTCCCTCGACGTGGCCGAGCAGGAAGTCCAGGCGGCGATTAACGCGGCTGACAGCCTGCTGCCCAGCGATTTACCGAATCCGCCGACTTACAAAAAAGTGAACCCGGCAGATGCCGCGGTGCTGACCCTGGCGGCGACGTCCGAATCCCTGCCACTGACCAAAGTGCAGGATCTGGTGAATACCCGCGTGGCGCTGAAACTGTCGCAGATTTCCGGCGTCGGTATGGTCACGCTGGCGGGCGGTCATCAGCCTGCGGTTCGTGTGCAGGTCGATCCGCGTAAACTGGCGGCGCATAACCTCAGTCTGGAAACCATCAATACGCTGATCGGCAACAGCAACGTCAACGGCTCGAAAGGGGGCTTCGACGGCCCGCATCATTCGATCACCATCGATGCCAACGACCAGCTGCGCACCGCCGCCGAATACGGCAATCTGATCGTCAATTACGAAAACGGGGCAGCGCTGCGTCTGCGCGATGTGGCGACGCTTTCCGAAGCGCCGGAAAACCAGTACTTGTCTGCCTGGGCGAACAAGCAACCGGCCATTATTATCAGCGCGCAGCGCCAGCCGGGTGCCAACGTGATTCAGGTGGTGGACGCCATCAAAGCGCAACTGCCGAAATTGCAGGAAGCGCTGCCGGAATCGGTCAAAATCAGCGTGATATCCGACCGTACGCAAACCATTCGCGCCTCGATCAGCGACGTGCAGTTCGAACTGTTGCTGTCTGTCGCGCTGGTGGTGATGGTCACCTTCCTGTTCCTGCGCAATGTCGCCGCGACACTGATCCCGAGCGTTGCGGTGCCGCTCTCGCTGGTCGGCACCTTTGGCGTGATGTACCTGTGCGGTTTCAGTCTTAACAACCTCTCGCTGATGGCGCTGACTATCGCCACCGGTTTTGTTATCGATGACGCCATCGTGGTGGTCGAGAATATTTCGCGAAGGCTGGAGGAAGGCGAAACGCCGATGCAGGCGGCGCTCAAAGGCTCGCAGCAAATCGGTTTCACCATTATTTCCCTGACGTTCTCGCTGATTGCGGTGCTGATCCCGCTGCTGTTTATGGGCGATGTGGTCGGACGCTTGTTCCGCGAATTCGCCATCACGCTGGCGGTGTCGATACTGGTGTCGATGGTGGTGTCGCTGACGCTTACACCGATGCTCTGCGCCTATTTACTGCGCCACACGCCGGAAGAAAAACAGAGCAAGTTTTACCGTAAAGGCGGCGAGTTCTTCGACAAAATGATCGCCGGTTACGACCGCATGCTGATCGTGGTGCTCAATCACCAGAAGCTCACTCTGCTGGTCGCCGCCGCCACTCTGGTATTTACCGCGTTGCTGTATGTGATTGTGCCAAAAGGCTTCTTCCCGTCCCAGGATACCGGGATGATCCAGGGGATCACCCAGGCGTCACAGGACGTATCCTTCAGTGAAATGGGACGCCGCCAGCAACTGCTGACCGCGGCCATTCTCAAGGATCCGGATGTGGAAAGTGTGTCGTCCACCATTGGTGTGGACGGCAATAACACCAGCCTGAACAGCGGGCGTTTGCAGATCAGCCTCAAATCTTTCGATGAGCGCAGCGAACGTGCGCCGGCAATTATTGCGCGTCTGCAACAGGAGACGGCAAATGTGCCGGGCATCGAACTGTACATGCAGGCTTCGCAGGATCTGACCGTTGACGATCAGGTCACGCCAAGCCAGTACCAGTTCACGCTGGATGATTCCGACAGTGAAAATCTGGTGGAATGGACGCCAAAGCTGATTGAAAAACTCAGCGCGCAGCCGGAATTCAGCGAAGTGGTCAGCAACCTGCAAAATCAGGGGCAGATTGCGTATGTGGAACTGGACCGCGATGCCGCCGCCCGTTACGGCATTACCGCTTCAGATGTCGATACCGCGTTGTACAACGCGTTCGGTCAGCGACTGGTTTCCACCATCTTTACCCAGGCGAACCAGTACCGCGTGGTGCTGGAAGTCGCCCCGGAGTTCCAGCAGTCACCGGCGTCGTTTGATGATGTGTATCTGGCGACCAACAACAGTTCTTCGACCAGCGGCACGGTAGCGACAACGACGACAACCACGACCACGACGTCGGACAGCGGCAACCCGACCACCAATTCCGGTGCGACTAACGGCATGGTGAAACTGACGTCGATTGCCAAAATCCATATGCGCACCGGCGCACTGTTGCAGGCGCGCCTCAACCAGTTCCCGGCGGTCACCGTCTCCTTTAACCTCAAAGACGGCTATTCGCTGGAACAGGCGCAGCAGGCGATCAAAACCACCGTGGCCGATATCGCCATGCCGGACAGCATCACTTTGCGCTATCAGGGTGCGGCGGCGTCGTTTGAAAGTGCCACCGGCAACACGCTGTGGCTGATCCTCGCCGCGCTGCTGACCATGTATGTGGTGCTCGGCATTCTGTACGAAAGCTTTATCCATCCGGTGACCATTCTGTCCACGCTGCCGTCGGCGGCGGTGGGCGCGTTGCTGTCGCTGATCTTTGCCGGTACGGAATTCAGCCTGATCGCATTGATCGGGGTGATCCTGCTGATCGGGATCGTGAAAAAGAACGCCATTATGATGATCGACTTTGCGCTGGATGCGGAAAACAAGCAGGGGCTGTCGCCGCGTGAGGCGATCCACCAGGCCTGTTTACTGCGCTTCCGTCCGATCATGATGACCACCATGGCTGCACTGCTCGGCGCTCTGCCGCTGATGCTGGCGAGCGGATCCGGCGCGGAACTGCGTCAGCCGCTGGGGCTGGTGATCGTCGGCGGTCTGATCTTCAGTCAGGTTCTGACACTGTTCTCCACGCCGGTGATTTACCTGATGTTTGACCGGCTTTCTCACCGTCTGAATCCGCGTCATCGCCGCGCAGCGAAGCAGGCGGAATAAATGAATATTTCGCGTTTCTTCATCTTCCGTCCGGTCGCCACAATGCTGCTGACGCTGGCGATACTCCTGCTCGGTTTGCTGGGATATCGCCTGCTGCCGGTTGCGCCGCTGCCACAGGTGGATTTCCCGACCATTCTGGTCAGCGCCAGTCTGCCCGGTGCCAGTCCTGAAACCATGGCGGCAACGGTGGCGACGCCGCTGGAAAGGGCGCTCGGGCAAATCGCCGGGGTGACGGAAATGACCTCGCGCAGCTCGCAAAGTTCGACCAGCGTTATCCTGCAATTCGATCTGGATCGCGATATCAACGGCGCGGCGCGCGACGTACAGGCGGCGATCAACGCCTCCCGCGCCTTGCTGCCGAGCAGCATGCCGTCGCTGCCGACCTATCGTAAAGCCAACCCGTCTGATGCACCGATTATCATGCTGGCGCTGACGTCGGCTACGCGCAGTAAAGGCGAGCTGTACGATATCGCCTCGAGCCAGTTGCAACAGAAAATCGCGCAGGTGAACGGTGTCGGCCAGGTTTCGCTGGTCGGTTCCGCGCTGCCGGGGGTGCGCATTGATTTGCGTCCGGAAGCGATCACCTCTTACGGCATTTCCCTCGACACCATTCGCACCGCCATTGCCGACAGCACCAGTAACCTGCCAAAAGGGCTGCTGCAAGGCTCGGATCAGTCGTGGATGATTGAAGGTAACGGCCAGCAAAGCACCGCCGCGCAGTACAAAACGCTGATCGTCACCTACATCAACGGCTCGGCAATCCGCCTGAGCGATATCGCCAATGTGTATGATTCTGTTGAAGATAAATACAACGTCGGTTATTACAACAGCACACCGTCGGTCATGATCGGCGTGACGCGTCAGGCTGGCGCGAACATGCTGGAAACCATCGAAGCGATCAAGGCCGCGCTGCCGCTGATGAAAGAAAGTCTGCCGGGCGACGTACAGCTTAATCTGGCGCTGGATCGCTCGCCGAACGTTTCTGCTTCCCTGCGCGATACCGAAATGACCTTGCTGGAAGCCACGCTTCTGGTGATCGCCGTGGTGTTTGTGTTCCTGCGTAACTGGAATGCGGTGCTGATCCCGGCGGTGGCGCTGCCGGTTTCGCTGATCGGCACCTGCGCGGTGATGTATCTGCTCGGCTACAGCCTGGATAACCTCTCGCTGATGGCGCTGATTATCTCCACCGGTTTCGTGGTCGATGACGCCATTGTGGTGCTGGAAAATATTACGCGGCACATCGAGGAAGGGCTGGGGCCGGTGCGGGCCGCGCTGAAAGGCGCGCAGGAAGTCAGTTTCACCGTGCTGTCGATGACGCTTTCACTGATTGCCGTTTTCATTCCGATCCTGCTGATGGGCAGTATCGTCGGGCGTCTGTTCCGCGAGTTTGCGGTGACGCTGAGTGTCTCGCTGATCATCTCCATGCTGGTGTCGCTGAGCCTGACGCCGATGCTGTGTGCGCGTTTCCTCAAACGTAAACCGCCGGTGGAAAAACGTCAGCCGCGCATTTACCGCATGATTGAACGCGGGCTGAACAAACTGCTGGCGGCGTATTCTGCGGCGCTCGGCTGGGTAATGCGGCATCAGCTGATCACGCTGGTCGGCCTGTTCCTGACGATCCTGCTGAATTTCTATCTGTATACCGTGGTGGAAAAAGGCTTCTTCCCGGATCAGGACACCGGGATGCTGATGGGCATGTTACGTGCGGATCAGAACACCTCGTTCCAGTCGATCCAGCCGCAGGTGCTGAAATATAGCAAGATCATTCAGGACGATCCGGCGGTAGAAGCGGTAATGAGTTCAGCGGGCAGCGGCGGTTTTGGTTCACGTAATACCGCGACCTTCTTTGTACGTCTGAAAGATTTTGATAAACGCACCGCGACGGCCAATCAGGTCGCCAACCGCCTGATGATGGCGACTGGCAAAGAACCGGGCGCGCAGTTGTTCCTGATGGCGGCGCAGGATCTGCATATCGGTGGACGCAGTGCCAACGCCCAATATCAGTACAGCCTGCAATCTGACGATCTTTCCGTGCTGCGTGAATGGGCGCCGAAGGTGCAGAAAGCGCTGGCGAAACTGCCGCAACTGACCGGTGTGGATTCCGATGCGCAGACCGGCGGGCAGGAGATCATGCTCAATATCGACCGGGATCGCGCTACGCAACTCGGCGTGAACGTGAAGATGATCGACACGCTGCTCAATAACTCCTTCAGCCAGCGGCAGATCGCTACGATCTACAAAACGCTGAACCAGTATCACGTGGTGATGAACCTGACGTCTGACTACACCAGTAATCCGGATGTCCTGCATCAGCTGTATGTCGTCACCGATTCCGGTAATCAGGTGCCGCTGTCGGCGTTTGCTACCTTCAGCGGAGCCAATGCACCGCTGTCGGTTTCTCATCAGGGGCAGACGGCGACCACTACTATTGCGTTCAACCTCGCCGACGGCTATGCGCTGGAAGATGCGCAGGCTGCGCTGAAAACGACGATGGCGCAGATTGGTCTGCCGGATACCGTTCACGGCAGTTATGCCGGTACCGCGCAGGCGTTTGAAGCGCTGGCCAGTTCCATGCCGTGGCTGATCCTGGCGGCGCTGGCGGCGGTATATATCGTGCTGGGCGTACTGTATGAAAGTTATATTCATCCGCTGACCATTCTTTCCACGCTGCCGTCTGCCGGACTGGGGGCGCTGTTGCTGATGCTGGTAACGGGGACGCAACTGACGGTGATCGCACTGATCGGGATCCTGCTGCTGATCGGTATCGTGAAAAAGAACGCGATCATGATGATCGACTTCGCACTCGACGCTGAACGGCGGCTGGGTCTGACGCCGCAACAGGCGATCACTCAGGCCTGTCTGATGCGATTTCGTCCGATCCTGATGACCACGCTGGCTGCATTCTTCGGTGCATTGCCGCTGGCGCTGGGCAGCGGCGGTGATGCGGATCTGCGCAGTCCGCTGGGGCTGGCGATCGCCGGTGGTCTGGCGCTGAGTCAGGTTCTGACGTTATTCACCACGCCGGTCGTTTACCTGTATATGGATCGCACCAGCCGCGCGACGCATCGTCTGTGGCACCGTTTGCGTCCTCACACGACGTCTCCGGAGGCCAGTTCTCATGACTGATCACACTGAAACTCATTACCCTGAAGCGAATCTGATGACTCTGCAAAAAACACGTTCTATGGTGTTCCGGCTTGCTCCGCTGGCGCTGGCACTTCTGGTCAGCGCCTGTGCCGTCGGCCCTGATTACAAACGGCCTGACGTTGCGATGCCCACGGCATTTAAAGAAGCCAAAGGCTGGACGGCGGCGATCCCGAAAGATAATCAGACCAAAGGCGACTGGTGGGCGGTGTATCAGGATCCTGAGCTGTCATCATTGCTGACACAGGTACAGATCTCCAACCAGAACGTCGCGCAGTATGCTGCGCAATACCGTCAGGCACAGGCGCTGGTGACACAGGCACGTTCCGATTTGTATCCGTCAGTGGATGCTACCGTCGGCAGCACGCGCAGTGGCACATCCACCTCAACCACTAACAGCCAGTCCGCACAACTGAGTGCCAGCTGGGAACTGGATTTGTGGGGCAAACTGCGCCGTACGGCAGAAGAGCAGGACGCCAGTGCGCAGGCCAGCAAGGCCGATCTGGCTGATGCAACGCTCAGCGCACAGTCCGAACTGGCGCAGGATTATTTCCAGCTGCGGGTGATGGATCAGCAAATCGCGCTGTATAAGCAAAGTATCGATTCTTATCAGCGTTACCTGACGGTGATCCAGAATCAGTATGAAGGTGGCAACACCTCACGCGCTACACTGGCGCAGGCGCAGACTCAGCTTGAAAGCACCAAAGCCTCGGCGCTGGATCTGCAATGGCAGCGCGCCCAGCTTGAGCACGCTATCGCGGTACTGATCGGCAAACCACCGGCGCAGTTCAGCCTTGCGGCACGCGACGTCAAACTCAACCTGCCTGCGATGCCGGACGCCATTCCGTCGCAGTTGTTGCAGCGTCGTCCTGATATCGCTGCCGCCGAACGCACCATGGCGTCTTCCAACGCCGCCGTCGGTGTAGCGACTGCCGCGTATTATCCCGATCTGACCCTGAGCGCCAGCGGCGGGTTCGCCAGCTCGGCATTCCACAACCTGTTCTCGCTGCCAAACCGCGTCTGGTCTTTAGGCCCTGAACTCAGCCAGACGGTACTGGATTTCGGTTCTACCCGCGGCAAAGTGGCGCAAGCCGAAGCCGCGTATGATGCCGATGTCGCCAGCTATCGCCAGAGCGTGTTAACCGCAATGCAGGAAGTGGAAGATTATCTGGTCGAACTGCACACGCTCGACAGCGAGCTGGTCGCCCGTCAGAACGCCGCCGATTCCGCCAAAGAATCCGCCCGCGTGACTTACAACCAGTATCAGGCCGGGATGATCGACTATCTTGACGTCGCGACTACCGAAAACACCAGCCTGACCCAACAGCAAAGTGTCCTGTCACTGCTCAGCACCCAGATGGTCACCAGCGTCAAGCTGATCGCTGCCCTGGGCGGCGGATGGAACGGGGATGTGGGTAAATAGAAGAGTTTGAATTATCTCTGCACTAAGGACACGTAAAACGGTCTCTGGTGTAGAGAACATCATTTATTTCAGTGCGAATGCTGCCATTCATCGTAAGTGGCCTCAATCACTTTAGACATAGCAATAAAATTGACGGGGAGCAATGTCACCGGGCTGCCTGTTTGCGATATGCGAAAAACTTTGCGATTACAAAAATTAAAAAAATATCTACAAGGGCTGAGCCTCCAAACAAAATGCTCATATAAATATTATCCCAGGTGTTTTCCTGAATAAAGTCTGTATGCGCTGAAATTTTCGAATAGAACCATTGTTCAGAACATAAAGCGAAAAGTGTCGTAAACGTCATTGTAAACAAGAAAACACTTCCGAGCCAAATAATCACACATTTCAAAGGGGACATTTAATATACCTGTACAGTTCCGAAAGCATTTAATGTTGAGCTGATTTTTATTTGTGGTGTATTTAATAATGCCTCACGCAGAATTGTAAAATGATCCTTTGAAGGCAACGTTATGCACCCGTGGCTTACCCCTTTGTAACCCGCCGGGTGTAGTCTGAAATTACCTCTTTTAACCTGATCGATGAAAGTTAAATCATCTATGCTGTTATCGTTTCTGTAAAGTGCAAACCACACTGACCTGTCGGATCCACTCACGACTGATCCAAAAAAATCAGAAACATGGGTGCCTATCCCACCAGTCCCTCGGGTCACTATATAATATTGTCCGGGTGGCAAAGGTCCGATATCTTTCACATCTGCTGAGTCAGGGTTGTTGCGATGTGGACCTACCTCACCAGAATAGGCGGGAAAGAAGCCGTAGCCAGGGCAACTGAGAGTGGATAAGCCTGAACCGTTCAAACGAAATGTGCATCTGATCATCTGTCATTCCACGCATCGGAAAAAATGATATTCCCATCACTATATTTCCAGGTGATCCGCTCGTATCTCAGAGATATAGATTCGAGGTGGTTGTGCTTTTCTGTTGCTGGATTTTTGCAGTCATGCATCAAAGGGCAGATCGCAACAACTTTCACATTTTCCAGCAGCATATTGAAATACTCAACTTCCTGACCAGCATCATTGATGCGATACCACCGGATTTCAGCAGATTTTAACGTTTGTCCTTTTGCTACAGCTTGGTATAAATATGGACTGGAGGAATCAAACTCTTTTTCAAACGTCATTGCTGAGTGCACTCGGGTACCGGTGATTTTTCCCGTATTATTATCAGTAGGCAAAAATAAACCATGCCCGAAACCCAAAATCTCAATGCTACTTTCACGCCCATTCACATCAACGGATCCTTTGATATGCGCACCGCCATCATCTTTAAGCCATAAATAAGCAGGAATCGCCATCTTTAAATCTCCCTATTGAAAGTAATAAATAAACTACTCCACAGGAGGATAACTGCAAGCGTATTTTTTGCATTGTATTAAGGTTTTTTATAATGATAATAATCAAGTATGAATTATTATTTTAGATTGATACTGGTAATTATTGGTTGAAGTTATTTAAATGAATATAAGGAAGTTCAACTGGAGTTTTTATTAAAGTTGATTGTGCATCAAATATCTGTAACCCCCCCTCCCAACTCCCCCTTCGCAGGGGGAGGAGCTCATCGAGCCAGGTTTTACCTGCGGTGAAACAAGCCCTTATTTCCCTGCTTTCCTCGCTTTCGCCACATCTCCCGGCGTGACGGCTGCTGCCTGATTTCCCCAGCTGGCGCGCAGGGTATTGGTGAGGTCTGCGGCCTGTTGATCAGTCAGCGTCCAGCCGTAGCCAGGCATTGTATTGGACATATGTTCTGCCGTCACCGGCGTCTGAGCGCCGTAGAGGATCACGCGCAGCAACGTCTGCGGGTTCTCTGCACTGACGGTCAGATTGCCCGCCAGCGCCGGAATGGCAAACGCTTTTCCGTCGCCTTTCACACCGTGACAGGTCGAACAGTAACGCATAAACGTCTGTTGTCCGGCCTCAGTCGCGACGGCCTTTTTGGCCGGTGCCGGTTGTGCCTCCGCTTTCAGACTGAGCAGATACACCGCCATGCTGTTGAGATCGTCATCGGTCATAAACTGCGTGCTGTTAGTGATCACTTCCCCCATCGGGCCGCTGACGGCGTCATGAGTATTGCGACCGGATTTCAGCAGCGTCACCAGTTCCGGCTGACTGATTTTCAGCCCGCGCAGGGAAGGTGCTGACCAGCCGTCCAGCTCGCCGCCGCTGAGAAACGCCATGTCCTTTTCATCGAGGGCTTTCTCCTGTTGCGCCCAGCCACGCGGGGTGTGACAGGCTCCGCAGTGTCCGGCACCCTGCACCAGATAAGCGCCATGATTCCATTGCGCACTCTGATCCGCCTGTGGCCTGTACTCGCCGTCTTCAAGAAAAATGCTGTTCCAAACCCGCAGCGGCCAGCGCACCGACATCGGCCAGCTGATGTCATTTTCACGGTTGGCAACGGGCTGCGGTTTGACCTCTTTCATCAGATAGTCATACAGCGCGCGCATGTCCTTCCCGCTCATTTTTACGTAAGAGGTGTAGGGCATCGCCGGATAGAGCGCATGGCCGTCTTTAGCAATCCCTTCGCGCATCGCCTTGTCGAACTCTTCAAAACTGTAGCCGCCAATTCCGTGCTGAATATCCGGCGTAATATTGGTGGAATAAATCTCGCCTACCGGTGTGGCAAAGCGCACACCACCGGATAAATCTGCACCCTGAGGCGACGTATGGCAGGCGGCGCAGTCGGCGGATTTCGCCACATACTCACCTTCGGACATCGCCATGGCAGAGCCTGCCGTTGCCATCAGCGTGGCAAAAATCATCAGCTTCTTCATGCGCTCACCTTTTTCATTGCCGTCAGTTCATTCACTGCCCGCCAGGCCTGATCAACTGCTGAGTTGGCGTACGGGCTCCAGTCAGAATCTGAGTTGGCGATAGTGATCCGCCCGACAGGCGTGCGCGCCAGATGAATGGTTTTCTGCGCGTCGTCTTCGTCGTCGAACATCCCGCTGAGGAAGTAGGAATAGCCGTGCGACCAGCGGTTAACGGTGATCGCCATGATGTCGCGCTGATGGTCAAAACCAGCTTCGCCGAACATGCCCTGCAACTGATCGCGGATCATTTTTTCATGGGCATCAAACGAGGTGCCGAGCAGTAACGCACGGCCTTTACGTGACTGCTCGCGTGGGCTGAGGCCGCTGCCCGGCAGCGTCGGCACATACACCATATGCAGGCCAATCGGCTGGTTCGGGTCACGCGGATGCTGATAACCGCCCATATCCACCGGATAATCCAGTTTCACGCGGCTGTAAGGCGCTGCCGGAGAGTAAATTTCATGGACGCCAAGTTTGATAAACGGCTGCCAGTTGCGGATCACCACTTTCGAATAGACCAGCGGCGCTTTGACGTTTTCTTTCAGCGCGGCTTTCTGCGCTTCAGGGATTTCCGGCACCAGATACGGGATCATCATATTGTATCCGGCCATCACTGCCTGACCGGCGCGGACGCGGTGCAGCGTGCTGCCGGTCATATAGGTCACTTCTACCGCCGGTTTGCCTTCGTGTTCTGCGTTGGCGACATGCATTCCGGTGCTGTTGAGGCGAAGCCGCACCGGCTGCCCGGCCTTATCGAGCTGGCTGTAATCGAATTTCGCCAGCACGATATCTTCCATCGTATTTCCCGGCGCGACCTGCGGGATCAGATGGCGCACCATCAGCCGCGCTAAACCGGCGTTGCCATCGGGGAAGTGGAAAATATACGGCTCGTCGAGATCGGCCAGCGATTCGGCGTCCAGCGGCGGCAGGCCCATACCTTCCAGACCTGGCAGGGCGCAAATGCGCGCATCGCTGCATGAGGTGGCATCGATTCCAACCGCCTGAAAATCATTGGTCCGCTGCTGGAAATAGCGGATAGCAATCTCGCTCAGCCCGACTTTTTCACGCAGGAACTGGGTATAGCTGTGCCCGTCGACCCAGGCGACTTTTTCTTCCTGACTCATGCCGTGCAGATAATCTTTTGATTCAGTGTGCAGGGCGATCAGTGCCTGACGGTCAGATTCCGGCAGCGGGAAGTCACTGATAAAGTCTTTGATATCACGGCCATTGAGACGCTCTGGTGGAATATCATCAGCCACCGCACGTCCCGGATCGCCGCTGACAATTTTATCGACGCCGAAGTTTTTACGGTCGAAATACACCCCGCGGCTGAGATGCAGATCAGGGTAAAACGTCTGATCGAAGTCTTTCGCCATCTTCTCGATATCGACGTTGAGGGTTTTCAGCAACCCCATTGCAACCGGACTGAAATTGGTGCGTGGCGACTGAAAGGACTCGCTGCCGCCGTAGCCCAGCAGCATTTTATCCTCGACGTGAAATTCATTACGTTTGGCATGCCCGCCGAAATCATCATGGTTATCGAGCAACAAAATACGCTGGTCTTTACCGTGCTGTTCCTGCCAGAAACACGCCGCCGCAAGCCCGCTGATCCCGGCTCCGACCACCACCAGATCAAACTCATCTTCCACCGGCAAACCGGAAGATTCGACCTTTTTGCCTTCGCGCCCGAGGATATGCGCCGCTTCATAAGAACCCTGATGATTTCCGCGCAAACCGGTAAGGGAAGGCGGATAATACAACGACTGCGTGGCTGTTTGCGGCGAAGCCCGCAGCGCCTCAAACGGAGTCATTCCGGCAGTGACCGTAATAGCCACGCCGTTTAGAAAATCACGACGAGTGATGCCCATATTGTTTCCTTAAAATTTACATCATCAACCCGCGCGGAAGCCGCACGGCAAAAGCGTTTCGCTCAAAAAATGTCTAAGTATTTTAACAAATTTAACATAAAGAAACACTTAGCGAGCGTGACGGCGGGCGCAAATGAGGAAACAAGGGGAGTTCACCAGTAACAAACTTCTGAAAATTCCATTTTTAAAGGTTCTCCAATGGTTTGTGAAAACATACGGGCATAACGTATTGCCTCACTTTTTAAAAAGGAATTTATCAGAATGGCAATCCCGGCATATTTATGGCTTAAAGACGATGGTGGCGCGGACATCAGAGGATCGGTTGATGTACATGGTCGCGAAGGAAGTATCGAGATTATTGGATTAGCTCATGCCCTGGAAATCCCAACTGACTCCAATACAGGTAAAATTACAGGCACAAGAATTCATCATCCTTTCGTATTTGATAAAGAAATAGATTCATCGAGTCCCTATCTTTATAAAGCTGTTACTACGGGTCAAACGTTTAAATCAGCTGAGATAAAATTGTATCGAATTAACGATGCTGGGCAGGAAGTCGAATATTTTAATACGAAGCTGGAAAATGTGAAACTGGTGTCATTATCGGCAATGATGTATGACGTGAAAAATCGTAATTTTGAAAAGCAAGGACACATTGAATGTGTGGAACTGCGTTACGAAAAAATAATCTGGACTTACACTGACGGCAACATTATTCATTCAGACTCATGGAACGAACGTGCAACTGCATAAGGAAGATTTATGACCTGGACATATAAACAAAGCACCGGTGAATTATTTCATGATGGAGTATTCATTGAAAAGGGATATTCGGGCGTCCTGACAAATAAAAATAACCCAGATCGTCAACATGTCAAAGGAATGGGACCACTTCCACAGGGGTCATATCGCGTTGGTATTGCCACAAGTTCCAAGGGACCACTTACGATTGAACTGCATCAAACCTCCGGTGAATCATATGGTAGAAGCTTATTTCGCATACACGGCGAGAGAAGAGAAGGCCCGGCCGGGTTTGCTTCAACTGGTTGTATCATTATGAGCAATCCTACCCGCCGTTTAATAAGAGGAACCTCAGAAGTTCTAGAGGTGGTGAGATGAAAATTCTTCCCTTAATTTTTCTTGTTCCAATAATGGCTTTTGCTTCTGCTACACCGAAGGATATAAGAACAAGTGTCCAGAAATATGGAAGCAACAGTTTTGCATCTAAAATAACAGCTGAAGACTGGGCTGAGACGATAAATAAAATCTCCACGGGTGACGGTGAATGGCTAATGTTAGTCCCGGATTTAGCGCCTGTAGTGAATCTACAACAATCCAATCAACTTTCAGGTGCTCTCTATTACGCGCTCGATGCGAATGCTAAAGAAGCGTTAAAAGTGATGTCAATTCTCGATAAGCACCATTATAAATACCAGCAAGGAACGGATATAGCCTGCGTCCCGCCATTTGACAAAATAACGAATAGCGATATGGAGACATATAATCGCATCCGTCTTTCTTTGTTAGATGCAGGACCACAAGCCGCGACTTGCCTGTGGATAATGGAGGGTTGGGTCGAAGAGATCAAAGCAAACGAGGCTCGAAAATCCTCATAGACCCAGTAGAAATTCTCGTTCATAGCCCGGAGTTATCCGGGCTAATCTTGAATGCGTTATTTTGCGAGAAGTCTCTACAGAATTTCTTCATCGGTTTGGATTTTGAGCCCAGCTTTCAGCACACGGGCGAGCCCTCGGGAAAGATCTTAAGCAGATTACGCACCAAAAAAACGGTCCGCCCTCGACGGCTTAGTGCTTCCAGTCTTCTGATGGCTTCAAGTTTCTTCATTTTATCTATACACAAAAGCGACAAAAAAGTGTCTTTACTGTAGAGCTGGAGTGTAGGTGTTTAGGGGACGGGGGAAAATATAGAAATGTAAATGATAAAAAGGCTGCACAGCAGCCTGAATAAAAGTATTCAATCTAGAGTTGTTGAGAGCTCTATCAGATCGAAAATTTTCATCAAAATAACTTTTTTATCGACATTAGCTCAGTTAACTCATCAATATTACATTTCATCTTATCTATCAATGACCTGATCACTATTCATCTGGTTTTATCCCGTTTTGGGATAATTTTTCTCCCGGTTTACTCTTCCTGTGTAGACGTTTTATTTACTCATAACTCAGGAAAGGATCCTCCATGAACAACACACAGAATCATAACGACTGGCATCAGGCAGACATCATTGCGGCATTGCGTAAACGGGGCACAACGCTGGCGGCGGTATCGCGCAGTGCGGGATTGAGTTCTTCGACGCTATCGAATGCGCTGTCGCGGTCATGGCCGAAAGGGGAGAAGGTGATTGCGCAGGCGCTGAATTTGCATCCGAGCGTGATCTGGCCGAGCCGTTATTTTGATGCGCGGGGAGAGTTGGTGGTGAAAGTCATTCGGAATTCAGCTAAATCCTGAGTGACAATGAGCTTTTTTGGAAGTTTTGCCGCAGCGATGAAAGTACAAAGTTGCTGATAAAACAGTATTCGATATTCTGCACACTGCTCTGTAAGTGAATACATTTTGTTCAGTGACTACATGAGGGCTACAATGTAGCTACACGACAAAATTGATCCGGAGGTTTTATGACTGACACTGTTGTCAGAGCTCGAGTAACTTCAGCGTCAAAGGCTGCTGCAATGGCAAACGCAAAGGCAATGGGGTTGGATCTATCGACAATCATTCGAATGGTTGTAAATAGGTTGGCTGTGAATGCTGAGCTACCCGTCGAATTGTTGCAGCCTAATGCCAAAACACTTCAGGCCATTCGGGATATGGAAAATGGAATTGGTGTTGAAAGAGTCGCAACGATTGAGGAGTTGAAGCACGATCTGGGATGGTGATATGTGCTAAGGATTGTTTATCAGACAAGATTTAAAAAGGATGCGAAAAAATACACCAACGATAAACGAGCGCAAGGAGCTATTCTGGAGACATTATCCTTGTTGCAGGCGGGTGAACCTTTACCTATTCGATATTGTGAACACCGGCTTTCAGGTGATTATGCGGGATATATGGAATGCCATGGTGCGCCAGATCTTTTACTCATTTATCAGAGAAATGACGAAGAATTGAAATTGTACCGGGTAGGGAGTCATTCTGAATTATTCTGATATCAGATGAACCCTGCGAAAAACGCCGACTTCCGTCGGCGTTTCCATTCACTCAAAAATCACTCCTTCCAGCCACCGCCCAGTGCTTTATACAAACTGATGTCCTGATTCAGTTGGGCAAGTTGTGTGGTGATCAGCGTTTGCTGAGCAGAATACAGCGAGCGCTGCGCGACCAGTACGCTCAGGTAGTTATCGACACCGCCTTTGAAGCGCATCTGCGAAAGATCATAGTTGCGCTGATTGGCGTCGGCATCCTGCTGGCGGGCCAGCAATTCGTCTTTGTAAGTCGCCTGTCCGGCTAAGCCGTCGGACACTTCTTTGAACGCCGTCTGAATCGCTTTTTCATAGTTGGCGATATCAATTTTCTTGGTGTCTTTCGCGATGTCGAGATTGGCCTGATTCACGCCGCCGTCGAAGATTGGGATATTAATCGATGGCATAAATGACCACGCACCGGTGCCGCCGTCGAACAGTTTGCTCAGGCTGCCGCTTTCGGAACCGGCGGTGCCGGTCAGCGTAATGCTCGGGAAGAACGCCGCTCGCGCTGCGCCGATATTGGCGTTAGCCGCTTTCAGCGTATGTTCCGCGGCAATAATATCAGGACGACGTGTCAGCAGATCAGACGGTAAACCGGCCGGCGTCTGCGGGAATTTCCAGTCCTGTTGCAGGGTGGCGTTCGCCAGCAAATTTTGCGGAATGGTGGTGCCGACCAGCAGCGTCAGCGCGTTCACATCCTGACGAACCTGACGCGTGTATTGCGCGATATCGGCCTGCGCTGCACGAACGGTGGTTTCGGCCTGCACCAGATCCTGCGAAGTGCTGATGCCGGAATCGTAACTGCGTTTGGTCAGCTCGTAGGATTTGTTCTGGCTGTCAGCGGTACTGATTGCCAGTTTCAGCAGATCGTTATCCGCCGCCAGACTCAGATAACCGGAAGCGACTTCAGACACCAGCGAGATTTGCGTCGCACGCTGCGTCGCTTCGGTGGCGAGGAAGGTTTCCAGCCCCTGATCGCGCAGGCTGCGCACGCGACCAAACAGGTCAACTTCATAAGATGTCACACCCAGATTGGCGCTGTATTGCTGATACGTCACCGGTCCGGTATTTTGCGTCGAATACAATCCGCCTGGCAGATGCTGGTTGGTTTCACCGGCGCTGGCGTCAAGCGTCGGCAGCAGCGCGGCGCGGTCAATCTGGAAGGCCGCGCGCGCGGTATCGACGTTTAACGCCGCGACCCGAAGGTCGCGGTTGTTAGCGAGAGACATGCCAATCAGCTGATTCATCGCCGGTTGATTGAAGAAGGCTTTCCAGCCGATATCCTGCGCAGCGCCGGTTTTGGCACCGTCCCAGTTGCTGGCGACCGGCAGCGCAGGGCGCTGATAATCAGGCTCCATCGTGCAGCCCGCCAGCAGGGTGAGTGAAAACGCGCCGATAAGCGACAGCGCGAAATGCGGTTTATTCATGGTGTGTTGCCTCAGACGCCGGAAGCGCCTTCTCTTGTTTTTTCGATTTGCGGGTGAACAAATTCACAATCGTCACGTAGAACATCGGGACGAAGAAGATCGCCAGGAAGGTCGCCGTAATCATCCCGCCGACCACGGCGGTACCGATGGAATGCTGGCTGCCCGCGCCCGCGCCGCTGGAAATGGTCAGCGGGAATACACCGAGAATAAAGGCCATCGAGGTCATGATAATTGGCCGGATACGCAGCTTGGCCGCTTCAATCGCCGCTTCCGTGACCGACATGCCTTCGTTCTCATGCAGTTCTTTGGCGAACTCGACAATCAATATGGCGTTCTTCGCCGCCAGCCCGACGGTGGTTAACAGACCGACCTGGAAGAAGACGTCATTCGACAAGCCGCGCAGCAACACGGCACCGATCGTCCCGAGGATCCCCAGCGGTACCACCAGCATGACCGAGAACGGGATCGACCAGCTCTCGTACAGTGCCGCCAGACACAGGAACACCACGATCATCGACAGGGTATAAAGTGCCGGGGTTTGTGAGCCGGAAAGCTTTTCTTCGTAGCTCAGACCGTGCCATGCCACTTTATAGCCCGGTGGCAATTTGGCCGCGATTTCCATCACCGCGTCGTTGGCATCGCCCGAGCTGTAACCCGGTGCCGGTGCGCCCATCAGTTCGACAGAAGACACGCCATTGAAACGCTCGTAACGCGGTGAGCCGTACACCCATTTGCCGCTGCCGAACGCGCTCCACGGCACCATATCGCCGCTCGAGTTACGGAAATACCAGTTGTTCAGATCTTCCGGTGTGACGCGTGAAGCCGCCTTGCCCTGGATGTAAACGCGCTTCACGCGGTTGTTGTACATGAACTGATTCACGTACGCCGAACCCCATGCCGCTGACAAGGTGTTGTTGATGTCGTCGAGGCTCAGCCCCAGCGCCTGTGCGCGTTCATCATCAATTTCCAGCTGATATTGCGGCTCATCTTCCATCCCGTTCGGACGCACGGCGGTCAGACGTTTGTCCTGCGAGGCCAGTTGCAGGAACTGGTTACGTGCCGCCATCAGGGCGTTATGCCCTTTGCCGTTGGTGTCCTGCAGGAAGAAGTCGAAGCCGGTGGCGTTACCCAGTTCCATAACGGCTGGCGGAACGAAAGCAAACACGCGGGCGTCTTTGATAGTGGCGAAATGCGCCATCGCACGACCGGCCAGCGCCTGAACTTTCTGCGCGGCGTCCGGACGTTTCGCCCAGGTTTTCAGCTGCACGAAGGCAATCCCGACGTTCTGACCACGTCCGGCGAAGCTGAAGCCGTTGGCGGTGAACACCGAAGAAACGATGCCGCCTTCCTGTTTCATCAGGTATTCACGCACGTTATCCAGCACCTGCTGGGTACGTTCCGCCGAGGCGTTGGCAGGTAGGGTGGCCTGAATCAGCATGACGCCCTGATCTTCATCCGGCAGGAAGGTGGTCGGCACGCGGGTGAACATAAAGCCGGTGGCAATCACGATCAGCAGATAGATGCACATAAACATACGACGACGGGAAATCACCGTGCCGACGGCGCTGGTATAGCGCATCGCGCCTTTGTCGAAGGTACGGTTAAACCAGCCCGCAAAGCCTTTCTGCGATTTTTCCTCGTCATTGTGTTTGATGATGGTGGCACACAGCGCGGGAGTGAAAATCAGCGCCATCAGCACGGAGAGCGCCATCGCGGACACGATAGTGATCGAGAACTGACGGTAGATGATCCCGGTCGAGCCGCCGAAGAAGGCCATCGGCACTAACACGGCGGAGAGCACCAGTGCGATACCAAACAGCGCGCCCTGGATCTGTTTCATCGATTTGATGGTGGCTTCTTTCGGCGACAACTTATCTTCCGTCATCACACGTTCGACGTTTTCCACCACCACGATGGCGTCATCCACCAGCAGGCCTATCGCCAGCACCATCCCGAACATGGTCAGGGTGTTAATGGAATACCCCGCAGCCGCCAGAATACCGAAGGTACCGAGCAGCACCACCGGCACTACCAGCGTGGTGACCAGCGTTGCGCGCAGGTTTTGCAGGAACAGCAACATCACGCAGAACACCAGCACGATGGCTTCGATCAGCGTTTTCACCACTTCTTCAATCGATGCACTGACCACTGGCGCAGTCTGGTACGGGAACTCGACTTTCACGCCAGCCGGCAGGGAATCTTCCAGCCCTGCGACGGTGGCTTTTACCGCTTTGTCGGTATCCAGCACATTTGCGCCGCTCGCCAGACGCAGGGCGATAGCGGTAGACGGGCTGCCGTTAAAGGTCGAGGAGATAGAATAACTTTCCGGCCCCAGGTCAACATTTCCGACATCACTCAGGCGCACCTGCGAGCCGTCGGCATTCACTTTCAGCAGCACGTTTTTGAACTGATTAATGCTGTCGAAACGGGTTTTACCGATAATGGTGGCGCTGAGTTTGCTGTCTTTGACCGTCGGCAGTCCGCCGAGTGAACCGGAGGACACCTGCACGTTTTGTGCTTCAATAGCGGCGCTGACATCACTTGGGATCAGCTGATATTTATACAGTTTTGCCGGATCGAGCCAGATACGCATCGCGTATTCGGAACCCAGCACCAGGAAGTCGCCGACGCCTTTGGTACGCACGATCGGATCTTCCAGTTTGGTCACCAGCAGGTTACTCAGATCCGAGTTACTCATTTTGCCATCGGTCGAAATCAGGCTGACCAGCAACATGAAGTTGGCCTGATATTTGGCAATTCGGATCCCCTGATTGACCACTTCCGTCGGTAACTGCGATTCGGCCAGAGACACTTTGTTCTGAACCTGAACCTGCGCGATATCCGGGTTAGTGCCCTGATCGAAGGTGGCAATAATGGTGGCGCTGCCGTCGCTGTTACTTTGCGATTCGATATAGCGCAGGTTATCCAGCCCGTTCAGTTGCTGTTCAATAACCTGAACCACGGTGTTCTGCGCGGTTTCCGCCGAGGCACCCGGATAGGTGACGCTGACGGAAATCGCCGGAGGCGCGATATTCGGGTACTGGTTGATCGGCAGTTTCATGATCGACAGCGCACCGGCGATCATGATGACGATGGCAACAACCCAGGCGAATATGGGGCGATTAATAAAGAAAGTAGACATTCAGCTCACCTATTGCGCGGAAGGATCGGTCATCGCGAGATTAGCCTGTTCGGCAGGGGCACTGGCTTTGCGCTCGGTGGCATTCACTTTGGCGCCCGGCCTGACGTTCTGTAATCCGTCAGTGATCACTTTGTCGCCGTCATTCAGACCCTGATTCACCAGCCAGTTACCGTTCATCATCTGACCGGTGGTGACGGAACGCTGCTCAACCGTGTTATCGGTTTTCACCACGTACACGTATGGCGCGCCTTTCACGTCATGCATGATGGCTTCCTGCGGCACCAGAATACCTTTGTCATCAATGCCTTGTTGCAGCTGGGCGTGGACAAACATGCCCGGCAGCAGTTCGTCGTGCGGGTTCGGGAACGAGGCGCGCAGGGTGACGGAACCGGTGCTTTGCGACACGGTGACTTCAGAGAATTCCAGCTTGCCCGGCAGCGCATATTTGCTGCCATCTTCCAGCGTCAGCGTGGCCTGCGCGGCGTTATCACCGGCACTTTGCAATTTGCCGGAAGCCAGCGCACGGCGCAGTCTCAGTAAATCCTGCGAGGATTCATTGACGTCGACATAGATAGGATTGAGCTGATCGATAGTGGTCAGATACGCGGTCTGGCCGCTGGTCACCAGCGCCCCTTCGGTATACAGCGAGCGGCCGATGTGGCCGGAAATCGGCGCGTACACTTTGGTGTATTGCAGATTTACGCGGGCGGTTTCGACATCTGCTGCGGCTTCGCGCTCGGCGGCGACTGCATCGTCATATTGCTGGCGGCTGACGGCTTGCGCATCGACCAGCGGTTTGTAGCGGCGGGCGGTGGCATCGGCGCTTTTCCAGGTTGCCATCGCGCGATCAAATGCGGCCTGATAGGTCGAAGGATCAATCTGATAAAGCTGCTGACCGGCTTTGACTTCACTGCCTTCAACGAACAGACGTTTTTGGATCACGCCGTTCACCTGCGGGCGGACTTCCGCGCTGCGAACCGCCGTGGTACGACCGGGCAGGCTGGTGGTCAGGGCGACGGGCTGACTGTGTAAAGTGACGACATTAACCGCAGGCACCTGTGCCGCCGGGGATGCAGAACCGGCGGAACCATCACATGCGGAAAGCAGTACGACTGTACTGACAGAAAGAAACTTCAGGCGCATAGAATTCACTCTTATTGGGGAATTGAGAATAACCATTCTCAACAAGTCCTCCACTATACGAGAGCGCCAGAGTTCGCTGTGTAAGGATATTGTCATTACCCATGAGTCGATGTTTCTAAGTATGAAGAAAATGTTGCTGTATAATCCATTGAAATTATAAGGTTTTAAACTTTTTGTGCAGTGGTAAATGGCAGGAAAGTCGTTACTTAGCAAACTAATCGATAGTTCTTAAGAATGATAACCAGTTAAATATTCTAAAAGTGAATGAATTGTTGGTGGTTAGAAAAGTGTGATGCAGATCAAACAAATTTATACATTTTAACCCGCTGCTTACCAGAAAAGGCTGAAGGATCGCGGCAACTGCCGTTACCTTAAGGGCCGAGAGCGAGCAGTTCTCACATTTGCTTGTTGCCAGCCGTTCTGAACGACGGCCAGTCGCAACCCCCGCGCCCACAGTCCGATGTGGGCTTTTTTTTGCCTGCTGCGCCAATCCGTTTTTCCCCGGCAAAACTGTGATCCCTTTCATACTCCTGACTGCTATGTCTATACAACTATACATTCTGTGACTTAACTCAATTAACGGCTTATTTTTAGCCAGCTAACTGAGGGACGACAGATGATAAAACTTGGCAGCAAGGTGCATGATCTGGGCAAGGCCCTGATGACGCCTATCTCGGTGATTGCCGCCGCCGGGATTTTCTTAGGTCTGGCGGCGGCGTTGCAGAATCCTGCCGTCACCGGTGAAGCCTTCACGCAGATGAAAACCCTGCAACTGGTGATTGGGTTTATTCGCCAGGTATCCGGCGCATTGTTCGCCAATCTTCCGCTATTTTTTGCCGTCGCCACTGCGATGGGTCTGGCCAATGCAGAGAAAGCCACAGCGGCTTTTTCCGCAGTGATCGGCTTTGTCGGGTTGCACGTCGGTGTTAACTACAGTCTGCTGGCGCAGGGGATTACGCCGGAAACCATTACGGTCGCCAAACTCATGGCCAAAGGCATGACCGAAAGCGATGCGATGATTTACGCTGCCGAGTTCACCAATACGCTGGGGATTTTCACCTACAACATGAGCGTGCTGGGCGGGGTGCTGGTCGGCTTAATCACCATGTGGCTGCACAATCGCTTTTATACGATAGTGTTACCGACGGCGATCGCGTTTTTTGGCGGACGCCGTTTCGTGCCGATCATCACCATTCTGGTGCTGCCGATTGTCGGCGTGCTGATGTCGCTGATCTGGCCAACGATTGCCATGGGGATCCAGTGGATCGGTGAACTGATCGGGCGCACCGGTGAGATCGGCACCTTTATCTATGCCACGTCGGAGCGTTTGCTGATCCCGACCGGTTTGCATCACATCATCAACGAAACCGTACGTTTCACACCCATTGGCGGCGTGACGACGGTGGATAATCAGAGCATTGTCGGCGCGCTGAATATCTTTAATGCCGCGCTGGCTAATCCCGGCATGATCCCGGACGCGGTGACGCAGCAGGCGACGCGTTTCCTGGCGCAGGGGAAAATTCCGGTGATGATGTTTGGTTTACCGGCGGCGGCGCTGGCGATGTATCACTGCGCCAGACCGGAACATAAAGGCCGTGTAAAAGCACTGATGCTGGCGGGCGGACTGGCCTCGTTTACCACCGGGATCACTGAGCCGCTGGAGTTCTGCTTTATCTTCGTTTCGCCGGTGCTGTATATCCTGCACGCCGTGCTGACCGGCCTGTCATTTGTGCTGATGCAGATGCTGCATGTGATGATCGGTAACGTACAGGGCGGGGCGATCGACTTCCTGATCTTCGGTGTTCTCGGTGGCAGCAGAACGCACTGGTGGTATCCGCTGATCCTCGGGATCATCTACGCGCCGGTTTACTACTTCAGTTTCCGCTGGGTTATCTTGCGGATGCAGATCAAAACGCCGGGGCGCGAGGATGAAAACGATGCTGAAGAACGCGCGAAGCCTGCGCAGGGAACCGGCGAGAAAACCAAAAATATCATTATCGGACTGGGCGGCGAGGGGAATATTACGGCGGTCGATTGCTGCTTTACCCGTCTGCGCGTGAAGGTCAAAGACATGGCGCAGGTGCAGGACGGGACGCTAATGAAAACCGGTGCGGCAGGCGTCAAACGCATTACCGACACGGACGTGCATGTGATTTATGGTCCGCAGGTTGAGCAGGTGGCAAATCTGGTGAAGGCAGAGCTGTCGGGTATTGCCTGAGGGCGGCTAGGCTTTGACTTTGGCATGGACGCTGAAGGCATAGTTTTTCTGGTTGTAGTACACATCAGACACTTCAAACAGCGTGTCGTCGGTGAATGAGACAATGGCATGAGAATGCAGAACCGGCTGATCGCGTGACAAATTCAGCGCGAGGCGGATTTCGTTAGAGGGCAGTTCGGCGGAAATCAGTTTGGTGCTGCCTGCTGGCTGAAAACCTTTGGAACGGATATAGGCATATTTTGAAGATGTCATGGCGGCACGCGTGATGTCCGGGAAGCGGTCGCACAGCATCCAGCACTGTTCATAGACGAAGGGTTCATCGCCTAATAAGCGCAGGCGGATCATAAAATAAACCTCGGTACCGTCCGGGATATTCAGCTCGCGGGCGATGTCTTCACTGGCTGGCATGCGCCGAAATTCCAGCACCTGATTTTCAATCCGCTGATTATTTTCCTGGGCGACTTCACTGGCGGTGAGATGGCGGTCGAGCGGGAGGATGATTTTCTGCTGCTCAGCCGGTTCGACCACAAAGGTACCACGGCCACGAAAACGCGCCACACGGCCCTGACGCACCAGATAATCGACGGCTTTTCGTGCGGTCATGCGTGACACTCCGTAGATTTCGCAGAGCGCCGCTTCGGTCGGGATGGAGTCGCCCGGTTTGATTTCGCCCGCGCTGATTTTTTCGGTCAGTTGCTGCTCAATTTGCAGGTAAAGCGGGGTGAATGAATTCTTATCTATTTTCATTAAGCCTGACCTCCGGTTCTTCACTTAAGAATAATTGTATAGTTAGCTATACAAATGAGCTAACCGCGTTGCTGATATTCTGTTCAAAATGGGTTTCAGCACACAAAAAAGAAAGGTTGCTGATATCAGCAACCTTTGTTCGTTTTCAGCCACTTCGCAGTGGCGTCTCAGGCGTTACTCAGGCAGCAGTGCGCTGGAGGTAAATCCACACGGACCGTTTTCCTGATTTTTGAACCGCCAGCAATGCTCATGGTATTTCGCCACGGTATTACGGTGCGCCACACTGATAACCGATGTCTGCGGCAACTCGCTGAGCAGCAGAGAGTAAACCTGTTGCTCGGTTTCGTCATCCAGCGCGCTGGTGGCTTCGTCGAGGAACAGCGTATCCGGCTGGATCAAGAGGGCGCGGGCGAATGACAACCGCTGTTGTTCACCCGGCGACAGGCGCTGGCTCCAGTTGGCGTAATCATCGAGGATTTCAACCGAGGCCAGATGCGGCAGGCGGCATTGTTCCAGAACCTGTTGCAGGCGTTCATCGGTATATTCGCGGCTGGCGTCAGGATAACTCAGCGCATCACGTAATGTACCAATCGGGATATAACTGCGCTGCGGCAGGAACAGATAACGCTTCCCTTCCGCCAGCGCAATATTGCCTGAACCGTAAGGCCAGATACCGGCGATGGCGCGCAGCAGGGTTGATTTACCACAGCCAGAAGGACCGGCAATCAGCACGCGCTCACCCGGCTTCATTGAAGCGGAAACGTCACAGAACAGCGGATTACCGTTCGGCAGATTCAGTGTCAGCTTGTCGAGTTGCAGGGCATGTTCACTGCTTTTACCGACGTTAATCCCGCGTGGTTGAGCATTGACCTGATCGATAGCGGCATTGAAACCGGCAAGACGGTTAACCGTGGCTTTCCAGTTGGCCAGATCGGTAAACGCATCGATAAACCAGGATAACGCGCCCTGTACCTGACCGAACGCAGAAGCGATTTGCATCAGCGCACCCATCTGAATGGCACCGGCGAAATAGCGCGGCGAGGCCACCAGAATCGGGAAGATATTGGCAAACTGTGCATAAAAGTTGGTCGCGACGTTCAGACGACGGGTGACGCGCATGATTGACCACCAGTTGGTTTTGATGGATTCAAACTTGCCGGTCAGCTGGTCGTGCTCGTTTTTCTCACCGTGATACAGGGCAATTGCATCGCTGTTTTCGCGGATACGGATCAGGCCAAAACGGAAGTTTGCCTCGAACCATTCCTGATTAAACCCGAGTTTTACCAGCGGTTTACCGATATACCAGATAATGAAGGAACCGACGGCGGCGTAAAGCAGCGCGAACCAGAGCATATAGCCCGGAATTTCAAAGTGATGCCCTGCCAGCATGAAGTTCAGCGGGCCACTGATCGACCACAAAATAAACACGAACGAGAACAGCGTCACCACGCTCGACAGCAGCCCGAGCACCAGAGAAAGTGTCCCGCTGGTCAGGGCATTCAGGTCATCTGAAATACGCTGATCGGGGTTATCCACCTGATGCTGATACTCCGTGTAATAATAGGCGTGATTGGTCAGCCACTTCTCCATATACTCTTCGGTCATCCAGCGCCGCCAGCTCATTTGTAGGCCCTGCGTCAGATAGACCCGGTAGATGGCAATCACGATAAACAGCAGCGCCAGCCAGGTAAATTTCCACAGCTGGGCTTTGAAAACCGGATAGTTTCTGTTTTGCAGCGCGTCATAGAAAACGCGGTTCCATTCGTTAAACTGCACGCTGAGGTACACGCCAGCCAGCGAAAGGATGATGATAGTGGTCAACATGCCCCAGGCTCGCCACTTTTCTTCCGAACGCCAGTAAGGCTTAATTAACTGCCAGACGGCGCCCCATTGCGCCGATTTCCCAGGTTTTTTAGTCATAATAGCCATGTGTAATCGATATGTTGTGAAGCCAATCATCCCAGAATGAGTGTCTCAGTGCGATAGGGCAATGAACCACTTGTAAGGATGTTTTTCCAGCACGAAGCTCTGTAGACCACAAAAGTAGAAGGATGTTTGATGAAAGTCGCAGTGAATTTACTGCTGGTGGCAGGATGTTTTGCCAGTGTTCAGGCGTTTGCTCAGATTGATGAACCTGATATTGATGCTGATTGCGTAAAAGCAGGCATTTATGCTGCTGCCGGAAAAGTCGCGTATCAGCAGGGCGATATGGGCAAAGCGCGGGAAATTTTCCGCAATCAGGTCGCGTGGAGCGAGTTTTGCCACAAGCCGCAGGATCAGATTGCAACGGCTTACAACAACATCGCGCTGACCTACATTAAGCAGGGCGATTATCTGAAAGCCAAAGCCTGGCTGATGCTGGCGCCTGCTGACAAAAAATCACAATACAACCTGGGTCTGATCCAGCCGGAACTTGCTGCAATGCCGCAGGCACAAAGTCCGGCGGGCGTTTACTGGCAATATGCCGGTTTTGGCAGCTGGAATATCCTGGAAGTGAAAGGCGAAGAAGCGCAGTTCAAAATCGATTTTAGCGGCTTATACATGGGACAGATGTCGTTATACTACGGCCCGAACACCGGCGAGTTTTCAGTGGTGACGGCAATTAAAGACAATCACGCGATTTACCACGAAGCCGACGATGCCTCTGCCGGTGGCGGTGAGTGCAGCGTAGACATGAATTTCGACCCGCAGAACGTGAAACTGCATACCACCGGTGACTGCGGTTTCGGCCATAACGTCCAGGCCGAAGGCGGATTTGTACGGGTAACGCAGTAAGTTTTGCTAGTTATAACTAACCCGCCTCAGGCGGGTTTTAATGTCATCGCCAGCCGGTGTAATCCGCTGACATCAACAGTTTGTTCCGCAATCCATAAACTACGATTTGCCTGCAGTTTAAGCCAGTATTCGGCCGAACTGCCTAATACTGCTGCCAGTTTCACTGCCATTTCCGGCGTCACTGCCATTTTCCCGCTCACAATACGCTGCGCAGTAGAAGGGGCAATTTGCAGGGCACGGGAAAATTCACGCACGCTGACATTCAGTTCTTCAAGCGTTTCTGCAATCAGTTCGCCGGGATGAGGGGGGTTATGCATGTTCATCAGTGATAATCCTCGTAATTGACGATGTAAGCATTTCCATCAATAAATTCAAAGGTAAGACGCCAGTTGCCAGAAACCGTTATTGACCATTCTCCCTTACGGGAACCCTGCAGGGAATGTAACAGATAGCCGGGCCGGTCAATGTCATTTATAACCTGTGCTGCGTGAAGCGTGGCAAGTCTGAGCCTGAGTTTCTTAGCATGTTCAGCGTTGATCCCGGCTGTAGAACCGGATGTGAAAAATCGACTCAGGCCTTTATGTTTGAAATCCTTAATCATTGGATGCATCCTGCATGTTGCGCCTTACGCAACAGTATAAAGGGTGTTGCGTGAGGCGCAACACCCTTTGTTATAAATGGATGATTAATTGCACCTGGTGCAAGATATCTTGAGGGTCTACGCCTGTGGCTCAACCACATAAGGGCCGAAGCAGTTATCCTCTGGATCGCTTTGGAAGAACATCAGGATCAGATTGAAGACCGGACACAGTACCCACCAGCCGCTGTATCCTGCATCGTGATTACGACGCACGGCTAATGCCAGGCTGGGAAGAAACACGAATAATGAGTAGAGCAAAGACAGTAAATACTCATCGCCAAATATCTTTGCAATAATGCTTACACCCATTGATATAAGAATATTAAATAACACGAACCACCAATATTCTCTTCTCCGGGCGCGACCAGAAAAATTAGCGTAGTTTTTTAATGCCTTTAAATACCAGTTCATAATAATCCTTTATTAATTGGATAAGGTACATCCTCTGACTGAATAGCAGAAGATATTGACCGTTTTTGGTGGGGCGGCAGGATTTTATTATGCTGTTTTTTACTATTCAATGATTTATTAATGCATTGAGAGTGAAGGGGAAAGTGATGGCAAGTTTTTTTAGAAAGTTAATTTACAACTGTATGATTTTACTTGATGCTCTGTTTCTAAGGTTTCTGAAAATAAAATAACGGCAGGGTATTTTCTGCCGTTATAATAAATCCGTTATTCGTTATCTATATTTACTGCGGCCACTTCATTTCGCCCTTCAATACTTTCGCGCTCAGTTCTAATGACGAATCATCTTTAAGCTGCGGATAATGTTTTTTCATCGCAGTGATAAGTGCCGCGGAATCTTTCGCTTTTGGTAATTCTTTTTCCAGTGTCAGCAGATACTGGCGGGTGAATTTCACCGATTCCAGCGTTTTTGGCGCACCCGTCAGGAAATGTCCCGGCACCACGACGTCCGGTTTCAGGCCGGTAATTTCATCCAGTGCTTCCACCCACTGTTTACGCGCTGTCGCAGTCTGCGTATCTGCGGTCCAGACGTGCATGTTGTCGCCATTTACCAGCACGCCGCCGACTACCGCTTTTAATGACGGGATCCACACGAACGTACGTTCTGCATCCACGCCCTGAATTTCAAATTTATGGCCTTCGAGCGTGAATTCATTGCCCTTCAGCGGCTCTGGCGTGGTGACGGATTTTGGCGCGTTGTCCTTAAGTTGTGGCCCCCAGAATGCGACTTTGCCGTCTTTAGTCGCATTAATCTGATTCACCGTTGCCTGCGTGGCTACCACTTTCGCTTCCGGGAATGCGGCGCGGATCACGTCCAGCCCGAAGTAGAAATCAGGATCTGACTGGCTGATGTACACGGTGGTCAGTTTCTTGCCGGTCGCTTTAATCATCTGCACCAGTTTTTCAGCATCATTGCGCTGGAACTGCGCGTCGATCAGTACCGCTTCTTTTTCGCCGGTGATGATTTCAGAGGACACCGGGAAAATGCTGTTTTCACCCGGGTTATACACCTCCATTTTCAGCGCGCTGGCGGCGTGAGCGGAAAGGCTGCTGCCCAGCAGGGCGGCGATCAGAGTCAGATGTTTCAGTTGCATGGGGTTTCCTCAGGGGCATTAATAATCACATTCAGTAAGTATCTACTGTACGTTGCATAATCCGCGGGAAAAACCGGATAATGCGCAACTGTTTGTTGCATAAACCGGACGAATCATGGACAGAATTACCGCTGCACAAGTGTTTGTTGCCATCGTTGAACGGGGAAGCATGATCAATGCTGCCGAGTCGCTGAATATGTCGCGGGCGATGGTGACGCGTTATTTGTCGGAGATGGAAAAGTGGTCGGGCGCGCGCCTGCTGCACCGTTCTACCCGCAAACTCAGCCTGACGGATGCGGGCGAAAACACGCTGGCGCGTTGCCGGAAAATGTTGTCAGTGGCGGCGGAAATGGCCAGCGTCGCGGATACGGGCGATGAAGCGCTGCGCGGTTTGCTGCGTCTGAGTTGTTCACAATCATTCGGGCAGGGCGCCGTGGTGATTGCGGTCACCGAGTTTTTGCGGCGACACCCGCAGGTCAGTATCGATCTTCAGCTGGAAAGCCGGGCGATCAATCTGGTCGAAGACCGTATCGATCTGGCGCTGCGTATTACTAACGATCTGGATCCGAATCTGATCGCCCGGCCGCTGGCGTTGTGTCCTTCCGTGGTATGCGCTTCTCCGGCTTATCTCGCCGCGCAGGGCACGCCGCAACATCCGCAGGATCTGGCGGTGCATAATTGTCTGACGTACACGTACTTCGGCAAAAGCCTGTGGCAATTTGAACGGCAGGGCGAGCAGGTGGCGATCCCGGTGAGCGGCAATCTGAGCGCCAATGAATCGCTGGTACTGCTGACCGGCGCGGTGGAAGGCGCGGGGATTGTCATGCAGCCTTATTACTCGGCAGCGCCGCTGATTGCCAGCGGGCAACTGGTTCCGTTACTTGAACAGTGGCAGCCGCAGGAAATGGGGATTTATGCGATTTATGCATCACGACGGCAAATGCCAAAGGCGTTGCGTGCGCTGCTCGATTTTCTGGTGGAGTGGTTTAAAGGGAATCCGCGCTGGATTTCGCTGAAAGAAGAAAAGCGCTGAGCTGACGGGGGAAATAAATCACTGGAATCGGTTCCTTTTCCGCTTTTAGCGCATTTTCCGCAATGTATTGTTATGTAAAGATTAATCCTCAAAACGGATATTTTTCAGGCAGCAAGGGCACAGACTGCGTCTGGTCAAAAGTGTGATCAACGTGGTATTTAAGCCAGTCCGGTGTCATACCGGAGCCTTTACTCATAACTAAAAATATCCGGAGTTTTTATGCCTGTCGCACTCCTGGCACTGGCGCTAAGCGCGTTTGCCATCGGTACCACCGAATTCGTCATTATGGGGCTGCTCCCCAACGTGGCGGGGGATCTGAATGTCAGTATTCCTTCTGCAGGCTGGTTAATCAGCGGATACGCACTGGGCGTGGCGATCGGCGCGCCGATCATGGCCGTGCTGACGGCAAAACTGCCGCGCAAGAAAACCCTGCTGCTGCTGATGAGCATCTTTATTATTGGCAACGTGATGTGCGCGCTTTCCTATAGCTACGGTTTCCTGATGCTGTCGCGTGTCATTACCGCGCTGTGTCACGGTGCCTTCTTCGGGATTGGCGCGGTGGTGGCGGCAAGTCTGGTGGCACCTAACCGCCGTGCTTCAGCCGTTGCGCTGATGTTTACCGGCCTGACGCTGGCTAACGTGCTGGGTGTTCCGCTCGGTACCGCGCTCGGGCAGGCTTTCGGCTGGCGTTCAACATTCTGGGTAGTGGCCGTGATTGGTGTGGCGTCGCTGTTTGCACTGTATAAAAAACTGCCGGATAAGAAAGAAGAAGAGCCGACCGATCTGCGCAAGGAAATCCGTGCGCTGGGCAGCCTTGGTTTGTGGCTGTCGCTGTCGATCACCATTTTCTTTGCGGCGGCGATGTTTGCGCTGTTTACCTATATCGCGCCGATCCTGACGCAAATCACCGGCGTAACTGAGCACGGTGTCAG
The DNA here is from genome assembly GCF_003610915.1 of Rahnella variigena. NCBI lineage: Bacteria > Pseudomonadati > Pseudomonadota > Gammaproteobacteria > Enterobacterales > Yersiniaceae > Rahnella > Rahnella variigena. The sequence goes on along the minus strand of NZ_NSDJ01000001.1, from coordinate 4,524,179 downwards.
CTGGACGCTGCTGCTGATTGGCCTCGGTCTGACCATCGGTAACGTGCTGGGCGGACGTCTGGCCGACTGGCGTCTGGGCATCTCGCTGACCATGACGTTCCTGATGCTCGCCATATTCTCCGTGCTGTTCAGCTACACCAGCGTGCATCTGGTGGCCGCCGAAATCACGCTGTTTATCTGGGCGATGGTGAACTTTGCTGCGGTGCCGGCGCTCCAGGTTAACGTCGTGACTTACGGTAAAAATGCGCCGAATCTGGTTTCCACGCTGAACATTGCCGCCTTTAACGTCGGCAACGCGCTGGGCGCGTGGGTTGGCGGTGCGGTCATTGAACGCGGAATGGGGCTGAGCACCGTGCCGCTGGCGGCGGGCGGACTGGGCGCCATCGGCTTCGTGCTGTGTGTGATCACTTTCCGCCGTGCGGCGAAGAAAGCGGAAAAAGCCGTCGCGTAAATCAGTACATTGAGAGATAAGGCGGCCGGAGAGGCCCTCAGTTGCAGGGCCGATAACAACCGGGACGATTATTTGCGCAATGTGCTGAATTTTTCGGTAATAAGATGAAGCGGTTCGAAATTATCCTTACGTGCAAGGAGCCGGGTTTCCTCCAGGCTGGCGGCAAAATCTTCCCACGGTAATATCTGTTCAACAGCAGACAGAGGATCTTCGCCTGCGTTGCGTGCATCCAAGATAGCCTGTCCAACGGAAACATACTGCCGTAATTTCTACTGTATCAGCTTGCCCGTTTTCTGAAGGCGTTCGGCCTGCTGACGTTTTGCCCGACTGAACATACTGCCCAGTATGCGTTCATGCAGTTCTATAATTTCATCAATGATTGTGGCTCTGGCCTCAGTCAGTACACAGACCATTGTTGCGTATCGACGAGTAGGGGAAAAATCAGCTAAATCCCGGCTGCTCATTTTGCGGCCTTCCCGCGCCAGTTTCAGCAGCCGGTTCTGATGAACTGTTTTATCCACGCCTTCCGGTAGCACCAGTGCTTCAATGGCGTTAAGGCGGTCGATATGTTGTAGGACATTCTTTCCATTGATCTTCCCAGGAGGCTGAAGCAACCACGTTAAACGAGAAATTTGCTTTTCAGTTGTCACCAGTAGCGCATCAAACGCTGATTTATGCGTGGCGCTAAGGTGCGTATTCAGCGTTGTATAAACCGCTTTATCACCCTGCAAAAAATGTTCATCAGAGCTTATTTAAGGGCATCGACGGAAGATCAGTTCGCCGATCGGGCAAAAGAGATGCTGGAGCAGTTCGTCCAGGAGCGGGGCATAAAATCGCCAGCTACTATCGGGAGAACATCAGCGGTACAAAACTTGACCGTCCGGAGCTTGGCCGCTTACTGATGGACAGTCACCGTAATGATATTTTGCTGGTCGAGCAGATAGACCGCCTGACCCGTCTGAGTAACAGCGACTGGATGACGCTGAAAAAGCAGATAGAACAACAAGAGTTGCGGATTGTCAGCCTGGATGTCCCCACTTCATGGCAGGCGCTGTCAGATAAAGACCCTTCGCAGGTCGACCCTATCACCCGCGCAGTAATAACCGCCATTAACAATATGCTTATCGACCTGATGGCCGCAATGTCACATAAGGACTGGCTGAGTCGCCGCCAGCGACAAAAACAGGGAATTGAGCGGGCGCATACGCTGGGTAAATATCGGGGTAAGCAAGCCGATCAGGATCGGCATCAGAAAGTCCTGTACTACCGGCAGGTCAAGAAACTCAGTATCAGGGAAACAGCGGATGCAACGGGATACAGCCCTTCCCAGATATGCCGCATTCAGGCGCTGTACCGACAATCAGAAGCGAGTGATTTTGGTTAAGTCGTGATTACTGTATGATGCCGGTGAGTATAACCGCTTATATATTGAGGGATTAATAATGGCAAGAGCACTGGCCTGCCTGGGCGACAAAACAAGTTATGGGGAAATCATTTCTGCCACTGCGACCTGGTTTGAGGGAAATAAAGCAATAGCCCGGACCGGTGACAAGGCATCATGCAGTAAATGTGATGGTTATTTTGAACTTCTGGCTTCGGCTCAGGACTGGGCCGAAGAAGGGCGGGCTTATGTTGCCACGGGTGACAGAGTGTTATGCCATTGCCCGGACCATTACGTTTTCGGCTCTGCCACACAGTATACCAGCACGATGCCGGGTACCCTGATCTCCCGCAATACCCATCATACCTCCATTCCTGCACAGCAAGCTCAGGACTCCAGCGCCCGGAACTGTATTCGCTTTCAGTGCGCTGGTGACGAGGGGCAGCTAATGGCCGGTTGCCGTTATACCCTGATGTTCCCGGACGGACGCTCTGAAGCTGGCGTTACCGATGAGCACGGGGTTTACCGGATGGCATTATGCCGAATCGGTAAACGATATCAGCCTGCATATTCTTACGGACTGAGGAAAACATGTATGTCAGACAACAGATGGAGCGGTGTGCACGGCAAAAACTCCGGGCTTGATGGTGATAAAACGTCAACAGGGGCAGTCTGTTATGCCGGGAGTCAGGGCTGGTCGGTGAACGGAAGGCGAAAGCTCTGCGTGGGCGATAAAACGTCACTCTGCCCGAAATGCGGGCAGCCAGGAGTGATTGCATCCGGCGATCTCCGGCAGACCAACCCACAGGGACGGGCCGTAGCCGTCAATGGTTCACCAGTGCGCTGTGGATGTGAGACCGGAACGAACTTCGTTATTGCGGCGGGAAATCCTTCAACGGGAAAAATTGTCAGCGCACAGAGCCAGCCTGCACAGCAACCTTCTTCACGTAAAACCCTTCGTTTTCAGTGTGCCGATGATGATGGCAGGCTGATGGTGAATTGTCGGTATGTTCTGATGTTCCCGGACGGTCATACAGAAACGGGGAATATGGATAGCCAGGGGATGACAGAGTGGCATTATGCTGAATCTGCTGAAAATATTAACCTGCATATATTAATGGATTAATGATGGCTGTTTACCACCTCAGTACCCGTATTAACTCTAATGTCCCGGCTGATTCTTTGTTGTATGACCTGTGTATTTATCGCATGGACGCCAGCAGGAATAAATATCCCCTGGTGGATGTGAAACAACAGCCGTTTCTGGGAAATTATGAAACACAGAGCCACATGACCGGAAATATAAATGAGTCACTCTCAACCATTTATATTATGGAAATGAAGCTTTACCGAAAAACCATGTTGCATACGCACTGTGTAACGCCTGTTCCGTTCACTAAGATGTACACCCTGGAAGAATTTGCGTCAGGCAAAGCCTGGTCTCCGGTTAAGCGGGAGAACCCCTGCTATTTTGAATCAAAAGGGACAATGAAGCCTGAGAGTCAGGGGGGGGAAACAAAGCAGATTAAAATCACTATCCCGGAGCGACCATTTGTTGCGAAAGAATATCCTATCGGAACACCGCAGGATCCGTTTGAAAGAAACAAAATTGAAGCGGATATTCAGGATAGATTCAGCAATCTCTCTTATCCTTCTCAATCCGGGGCTAGTGTGTGTGGCCCTGCTGCATTTTTTTACTGTCTGCAAAAAGACCGCCCTGATGTTTATGCACAGGCTGCCCGTGAACTTTGGCGATATGGCAAAACCAGAATCGGTGACCTTGAGATAGAACCTAGTGAGGGATGCCGCCATCCTACGGGGCATTTTTATAACAATATCTCCGGCCTTGACTGGATGACTCTGGCAGGGCTAAGAGATTCAGAGAATACAATATTTAGCTTTGATACCCTTGACTCTCCTGTTGCTGGCGTCACTCTGTGGAAAACGCTAACGGAATGGTTTGAAAAAGCTGGTTATGAGAAGGTGTTCAGCAATGTCGGGATAGCACAGGCTGGCATTCAGGGTATTCGAGATTTAAATGAATATATTAATAAAGGTTATAAAGTCATCACCCTTATTAATGATGGATTATTAAATGGAAGCTTGTCTGATAAATTGACAGTACCCACTCACTGGATTGTCTGGGATGGTCCTGTAACACAGGATATTAGTGGAGCAGTTCATTTGAAATTATTTTCATGGGGACAAGTGGAAAATCAAATAAAGCATGGGAAAAATATCTATTTTTTCATCAATCGATTTTTTGGGGGAGTGGTTTTTAAACCATTAAAATAAAAATGCGAACTATAAACTTTCTTATTATTGGTTGTACGTTTTTTCTTTCTGCATGTAGTTTATTAAGCCCGAAAGCCGAGTATATTCCAGAAAGCAGTAGATTGAAATCAGCCTCAGTGGGTGTTCCTTACTTTTTTAAAATAGATATTATTGGCGGGCCTGTTATGGGCGGATGGTATCACCAACGATCTGGTTATATTCCTGGTACTGTTACACCATCTGATGCAGGTATTTTCCTGCGAAATTGCTTGTTACCTGACGAAAATACAGATGACTCTATGGCGCATAAAGAGCCACGTTATAATGGAAACTGTGTAGAAGTTTATGGCACACCGAATAAAGTAGTTGAAATTAAGATAAATATTAGTGGTGGAATGTATGGAAGCATGATCGCTCCAGCTAACTATTTTAGTAAAGACTATACGCTGAACGTAGTTAAGCCCTGAAGCAGAAAGGAGCTTCTGGAGAGGATTTAGCGCCCCATCAAGATATGAGAACCCGCTCAGATAGCGGTTTTTTCGTATCTTGATGGTTAAAAAACAGCCTTAACGTACAATAATTTTCGATATCCAAACTGACCCCTATATGCACAGGCGGTCTGGGAACTATGGCGATATGGAAAGACCAAAATAGGTGCACTGGCCATCTCCCCAGGAGAAGGATGTAAACATCCTTCGGGTATGTTTTATACAAGTGGAGGGAAAGCAAGGATATTAGGACTTGACTGGATGACTCTGGCTGGGCTTAGGGATTCAGAGAACACAGTATTAAGTTTTGATGCTCTTGATTCTCCTGTGGCGGGTATCACAATGTGGCAAACACTGACGGAATGGTTTGAGAAAGCCGGTTATGAAGTGATCTTTAGTAATGTAGGGATCACTCAGGCAGGTGTTCAGGGAATAAGAGATTTAAATAAATATGTAGAGAAAGACTATAAAGTCGTCACATTAATAAATGATGGGCTTCTTGATGGCAGTGAGAATAATACAACATTACCTACACACTGGATTGTGTGGGATGGTTCTGTAACACAAGATAGTAATGGATATGTTAAATTGAAATTATTTTCTTGGGGGCAGTCAGCTAACTGGATTAAACAGAAAAAAGATTTGCAATTTTTTATCAATAGATTATTCGGGGGGATGGTTTTCAAACCATTAAAATAACCATGAAGATATTTTCTGTTGTTTTTGTTTTATTTGCATTATCAGCGTGTACTTTACATGCTGATGTTACTCCTGATGGTAATGTTCTTAACGATGCCATAGTAGGAACGCCGTATGTCAGTGACATAAATATAAATGGTGGGGCGGTATCTTCTTTAGATTCTAATGGGAAAGAAGGATTTGTAGGTGACATAACTCCATCCGATACAGGATTATTTTTAAGGTATTGTAATGACTCACCAGCTCACAATTGTGTCAGGATTCAGGGGGTGCCAGTAAAGCCTGGAGTTGTCTATGTTCGGGTATCGGGCGGACTGTTTGGTACAAATGTAGCGACAGGCGGCGAATTTGATAAAACCTACACTATTACGATTAAGGATCCAAAAGGATCTTCTTAAGATTGTTTGAGAGGTACTCTCAGCATTGTTCATCAAGATATGAGAACCCGCTCAGAGAGTTGTTTCCTCACATCTGAGCGGTTAAAAAATAACCTTAACGTACAATATTTTCCGTTTCCCAAACGGAGCCCTTGTTCAGCGCGGCTTTAAGGCGATCGGCAAAGCGCTGCGCCTGCTGATGGCAGTGTTCGATAAATGTGTCTACCAGTGCGGAAGCGGGGCGGTGCAGCGGGCGGATCAGGCTGACGGTGAAGGGTACGGCAATGCTGAATTCCCGTAAGACGACGCCGTTCTCGCTGTTTTTAACAGAGCCGCTCTCGCTGTTTTTAACAGAATAGTCCAGCGCGGTCAGCGGATTGACAATCGACACGCCCGCGCCTTCGCGCACCATGCTGCACACCGACGCCGCACTGTGGGTTTCCATCACCAGTCGCCGCGTAACCTGTTGTTCCGTAAATAAAGTATCCAGCAGTTGCCGGTAACTGTCAGTCGCCGACAGGCTGATATAATTCAGGCCGCTGAAATCTTGTGGCGTGAGTCGTGATTTCTCAGCCAGAGGATGTCCGGCAGGCAGTACGCAGACTTCATTCAGCGTCAGCAGCGTCTGGCGTTCGGTTCCGGCAGGCGTCTGGGTATTTTCCGTCAGCCCTAAATCATGGCGCTGCGCAGACAGCCATTCTTCAAGCAGCGGCGATTCCTGCGGCACAATATTGAAACTGACGTCAGGGTAACGGTCGAGGAACGGTTTACACACCGCAGGCAGCAGCGACTGACTGAACACCGGCAGGCAGGCGATTGAGAGCTGTGCCTGCTCGAACTGGCGGATCCCTTCCGCCGCGCTGATGATCCTGTCCAGCCCGTAATATGAGCGCTGCACTTCCTCAAACAGCCGCAGACCCTGAACGGTAGGATATAAACGCCCGCGCAGGCGTTCGAATAATTGCAAATTCAGCAGCTTTTCGCAGCGTGCCAGTTCGCGGCTGACTGTCGGCTGTGAGGTATTGAGCAGCGCGGCAGCTTCAGTCAGATTGCCGGTGGTCATTACCGCATGAAAAATTTCGATATGGCGCAGGGAAATCGCAGGCATGGTTTATCCGGTAAACGGCGTGATTTATCCATATCATAAATGAATAGACTGGCCTGAAATAGATATTTTATCGCCAGATTGTTACGCGGCATACTGAGGGAAATATGACTGAATTCACCTGACGGAAAATCTTATGCCACGCGCCCTGAACGATATGTCTACCGCGCTTAATGCCGCGAACTTACTGGCTCTGCCGCAACAATTTGGCTGCCCTGTGTGGGCGTATGATGCGGAGATTATTAAAGCGCGCATCGCGCAGTTGCGTCAGTTTGACGTCGTCCGTTTTGCACAAAAAGCCTGTTCCAACATTCATATTCTGCGTCTGATGCGCGAGCAGGGCGTGAAGGTCGATTCTGTTTCGCTGGGCGAGATTGAACGTGCGCTGGTGGCCGGTTTTATTCCGGGCCGCGAAGACAGTGAGATTGTGTTCACCGCAGACGTGCTGGATCAGCCGACGCTGGAACGCGTGACGGCGCTGGATATTCCGGTGAACGCTGGTTCCATCGACATGCTCAGTCAGATTGGTCAGCATAAAGCCGGGCATCCGGTGTGGCTGCGCGTCAATCCGGGCTTCGGTCACGGACACAGCCAGAAAACCAACACCGGCGGTGAAAACAGCAAACACGGGATCTGGTATGCCGATTTGCCACAGGCGCTGGCAGAAATCGCCCGTTACGGCCTGAAACTGGTGGGTATTCATATGCATATCGGTTCCGGCGTGGATTACGGCCATCTTGAGCAGGTTTGCGATGCGATGGTGCGTCAGGTGATTGAAACCGGACAAGATATTGAAGCGATTTCAGCCGGCGGTGGTCTGTCGATCCCGTATCATTTTGAAGAAGAATCCATTGATACCGGCCACTATTTTGGCCTGTGGAACCGTGCGCGTGAGCAAATCGCTGCGCATCTGGGGCATGAAATTAAACTGGAGATCGAGCCGGGGCGGTTCCTGGTGGCGGAAGCTGGCGTGCTGGTGGCGCAAATCCGTGCGGTGAAAGACATGGGCAGCCGTCATTTTGTGCTGTGTGATGCAGGTTTTAACGACCTGATGCGTCCGGCGATGTACGGCAGCTATCACCATATTTCGCTGTTACCGGCCGATGGCCGCGAGGTGAGCGGACAACCGCTGACGGATTCCGTGATCGCCGGTCCTTTGTGCGAATCCGGTGACGTGTTTACCCAGCAGGCAGGCGGCGGAGTGGAAACCTTCCCGCTGCCGCCGGTACACATCGGCGATTATCTGGTGTTCCACGATACCGGCGCGTACGGCGCATCGATGTCATCGAACTACAACACCCGTCCTCTGCTGCCGGAAGTGTTGTTTGAGAATGGCGTGCCGCGGTTGATTCGTCGCAGGCAGACGGTGGAAGAGTTAATTGCTCTGGAATTGTAGTCCCTGCTCCTGAATGTGAGAGGGAATTTGCTCTGCTCCTCCCCCTGCGAAGGGGGAGGTCGGGAGGGGGTTTTAAATACAAAGCAATGAGTTAAAGCACACTTTGAATTTTGTTTTGGACCTTAATACCCCACCCCAGCCCTCCCCTTCGCAGGGGAGGGAGCTTACTTATCAAACATCTCTTTTCTCAGTAACACGATCTCTTCGGCCAGATCACGGCACAGCATGGCGGTCATCAGATGATCCTGCGAGTGCACCATGATCAGATTCACCGGGATTTTGCCCACGCCTTCATCCAGACCAATCAGTTGCGTCTGGACTTTGTGTGCGACCCGCGCCGCGTCGTCCGAGGCTTTCAGCATCGCATCAGCCTGTGCCCACTCTTTTTTACGTGCGTGCTGAATTGCCATCATTGCGTTAGATCGTGCTTCTCCGGCGTTGATCAATAACTCCATCACCGTTTGTTCCAGATCGAATTCCATCGAAAACTCCAAATTGGTATACCAGAAAAGTGTGAATTCATCATATTGGAATTCCAATATTCACATGTGAGAACGCTGTCACAGAAATTAATTCGTATTCCGCTATTTTTTGGCATGCCACATTACGGAAAGTTCGCCGGAAAGTGGCCGACAGGATAATTAACAGAACCGGATTCTGACTCCGCTTCGGACGACACCTTTAATCCTCATTCAATATAAAAAGGTGAAGACGAAACCAACACCTGTGAAGTATAGAAAAAAGAAAATGAGGTGCTGTCATGTCACTGAAAGACCGTTTTATCGATTCTCTCGGGGGATTCGCCAATACCTTTAATAGCCTCAGATATATCATGGCTATTAAGGCGTCTTTTATCACGTTAATGCCCGTTATTATTGTGGGGGCATTCTCAGTTTTAATTTCTAATATGGTTATGGATCCGAAAAACGGATTAGCCCATTTTGAAATGTTCTCCTGGCTGGCAACGCTTAAGCCGATCATGAGCAGTATTAACTACGCCACGCTGAGTTTTCTGACCATCGGTGCCGTATTTTTAATTGGTATTGAACTCGGGAAAATTAACGGTTCACGTTCGTTATTTCCCGGCCTGCTGGCGGTAATTTGTTTTATTGCCGTGACGCCGACCACCGTCGATATGATGGTCAATGGCCAGATGCAGGAAGTCAAAGATGTACTGGCCAAACAGTTCTCCGATACCAAAAGCCTGTTCCTCGGCATGTTTATTGCCATTCTGTCGGTTGAAATTTATTCCCGTCTCGAGCGGATAAACGGCCTGCGTATAAAAATGCCGGAGAGCGTGCCGCCAAACGTGTCGGCATCTTTCTCGGCGTTAATTCCCGCCATTATTACCGTGGTTATCGTCGCGACGTTTGGCTTTGTTTTCCATCGCGTCACCGGCATGTATTTGTACGACGCGGTGTATCAGGTGATTCAGCGTCCGCTGGAATCGGTGATGCAAAGCCTGCCGGGCATCCTGCTGCTGATGTTTGTCGCGCAGCTGTTCTGGGTGATCGGTATTCACGGCAACCAGATGATTAAACCGATCCGCGAACCGCTGCTGCTTGGCGCGATCATGGTCAACATGACGGCGTTTGAGCAGGGCCATGAAGTGCCGAACATCATCACCATGCCGTTCTGGGATGTGTATATGAGCATCGGCGGTTCCGGCTGCACCATCGGTTTGCTGCTGGCGGTGATGCTCGCCACAAGGCGTAAAGAGATGCGCGAAATCGCCAAGCTTTCTCTCGGGCCAGGCTTCTTCAACATCAATGAACCGGTAATTTTCGGTATGCCGATCATGCTCAATCCGATTCTGGCGATCCCGTTCATTATTACGCCGCTGATCACCGGCACCATCGGCTATTTTGCGACGAGCCTTGGTTTCGCCGGACGTGCCGTCGTCATGGTGCCATGGACCACGCCGCCGATTATCAACGCCTGGCTTTCTACTGCGGGGTCGATGGGCGCGGTGGTCACGCAGATTGGCTGCATCGTGGTGGCGGTGCTGATTTATCTGCCGTTTGTGAAAGTGGCTGCACGCCGTGCCGAACAGGCGCAGCTGGAAGCCCTGCAACAGAGCCAGAAACAGGCTGCTACGGCGTAAACCATTCGGAAAAAGAGGGACGTTATGAGTAAGGTTTCAATCGCCATTCCTGACGGATTTATTCTCGGTGCTGCGGCATCTGCGTGGCAGACCGAAGGCTGGAGCGGCAAAAAAGACGGGCAGGATTCGTATCTGGATCTCTGGTACAAAAACAACCGCCATGTCTGGCACAACGGCTACGGCCCGGCGAAAGCCACCGATTTCATCAACCGCTACAAAGAAGATGTGGCGCTGATGAAAGCCAGCGGACTGACGCATTACCGCACGTCGGTTAACTGGTCGCGCTTTTTCACCGACTACGAACGGGGCACAGTCGATGAAGAATACGCCGCCTACATTGACGACTATCTGGATGAGATGAAACGCAACGGCATCGAACCGATGCTGTGTCTGGAGCACTACGAGTTACCGGCGTTTCTGATTGAAAAATACGATGGCTGGAGCTCAAAAAAAGTCGTCGAACTGTTTGTGCTCTACGCGGAAAAAGTCTTTGAACGCTATGCCGGAAAAGTCAGCCGCTGGTTTACCTTCAACGAACCGGTGGTGGTGCAGACCCGCGTGTATCTGGATGCGATCCGCTGGCCGTTCGAACAAAACACCGCCAAATGGATGCAGTGGAATCATCACAAAGTGCTGGCAACCGCCAAAGTGGTCGAGCTGTTTCATCGCAAAAAATATAACGTCGCAGGCACAGTCGGGGTGATTTTAAATCCGGAAGTGACGTACGCCCGCTCATCGGCGGCGCATGACCAAAAGGCGGCGCATTTATACGATTTATTCTACAACCGCGTATTTCTGGATCCGATGATTAAAGGGGAATATCCGCAGGAGTTGCTGGAATTACTCGAAAAGCACGACGTACATTTCGATTATTCAGAAGCAGAACTGGCGGTTATCCGTAATAACACCGTGGATGAAGTGGGTATTAATCTTTATTACCCGCACCGCGTAAAAGCCCCGTCCCGCGAGTGGAATAAAGACACGCCGTTCCATCCGGCGTATTACTACGAACATTTCGAATTACCCGGTCGGCGGATGAATAAATCGCGCGGGTGGGAAATCTATCCAAAAATTGTTTATGACATGGCGATGCGCATTAAAACAGAATACGGAAATATTTCGTGGTTTGTTGCTGAAAACGGTATGGGTATCGAAAATGAAGGTCAGTTCCGCGATGCAAAAAGCGGGGAAATTCAGGACGACTATCGTATTGAATTTGTTGCCGAGCATCTTTACTGGACATTAAAAGCGCGGGAAGACGGTGCGAATTGTCAGGGATATATGCTCTGGGCGTTTACCGATAATGTCTCGCCAATGAACGCGTTTAAAAACCGTTACGGTCTTATTGAAATTGATCTTGATAACAACCGTGATCGCCGTCAGAAGAAATCATCTCACTGGTTTAAATCGCTCAGTGAAAGTGGTGTGTTGTCATTAACGCTCGATGACCAGGAAAAATAACCTAAGGAAAACACTATGAAACGACTCGTTTTAGCCTGTTCGGCAGGGATGTCCACGTCACTGGTGGTCACCAAAATGGAAAAAGAAGCCGCCGCGCGCGGTCTGGAATTTAAGATTTACGCCATCCCGGAAAATAACCTGCGCGATGAACTGGACGCTTATGGCCGTGATATTGTCGCCGTCCTGCTCGGACCGCAGGTGCGCTTTAAGCTGGCGGAGAATAAAAAGCTGACTGATGAGCACGGTATCCCGATTGCAGTGATCGACATGGTGGCTTACGGCACGTTAAACGGTGCAAAAGTGCTGGATCAGGCGCTATCTCTGATACAGTAACATCCGGTCTTTATTGTTTTTGCATCAGGGTGATTGTGTGGAAAAAGGTGTGGTTTCGCAGGACAGAAAGCAGTATCAGGAAATCGGGCACGACCTGCGTGAGCAAATCAAGCAAGGGCATTTCGCCGTGGGATCCCGCCTGCCGCCCGAACGCAATATGGCGGAAACCTACGGCGTCAGCCGGACGATCGTGCGCGAAGCCTTACTGATGCTGGAACTGGAAGGCACGGTGGATATCCGTCAGGGTTCCGGTGTGTACGTGATCCGCATTCCTTCTCAGGAAGAAGGCGAAGACGAACTGATGTATCAGGGGCAGATTGGCCCCTTTGAAATCCTGCAGGCGCGGCAGTTGCTCGAAAGCAATATTGCCGCGTTTGCCGCCAAAATGGCCACCAAAGCGGATATCGAAAACCTGCGCCGCACGCTGGAGCAGGAACAAATCGCCATCGTCGCCAATGATGAAAGCGGTGATAATGACCGGCTGTTCCACCTGCTGATTGCCGGTGCGACGCAAAACCAGATGCTGCTCGATTCGGTGAAAAATATCTGGATGCACCGCGATTCCAGCCCGCTGTGGAAACAGTTACACAGCCATATCGCTACCCGCGGTTACCGCCTGAAATGGCTGGCTGATCATCAGAATATTTTGGCCGCACTGCGCCGCCGCGACGTGATGGGCTCGTATCAGGCGATGTGGCAGCACATGGAAAACGTCAAAAATACGCTGATGGAACTGTCGGATGTCGATGCACCGGAGTTTGACGGTTATCTGTTTGAGTCTGTGCCGATTTTCCAGGGCAAGCTGGTCTGAGCGCGATGAAAATCATTAATCTCACCGAAAGGCCGGAATTTGCCGATGCGGTCACAGACTGGCTGTGGCAGGCGTTTGGCAGCGAAAACAGCCGGGCGTTTTTTGCCAGTGTGGTGAAAAGCTGTCTGACCGGCGCAGATTTGCCGCAAACCTTTATTGCGCTCGACGGAGAGACATTAGCGGGAACGGTGGGATTGTGGCGCTGCGATTTGATCAGCCGTCAGGATCTGACGCCGTGGCTGGCCGCGTTATACGTGGATGAAGCGTATCGTTCGTGCGGGCTGGGGCAGCAGTTACAGGAATTTGTGCTGGAGCAGAGCCGCCGCAGCGGCTTTCGTCAGTTGTATCTCTACGCCGAATTTACCGGCTATTACGAACGTTTTGGCTGGAAATATATCGGGGACGCGCTGGATTATCCGGACAAACCGGTGCGCGTCTATCACCAGTCGCTTTAGGTATTCGACGGGCTGCTTACCGAGTGACGGCGCACCAGCGTCGGGCTGAACATATGGGTCGTTTCCGGCAGCGGCTGACCGTTTGCCAGGGCTAACGCCAGTTGCGCAGCCTGATTCGCCATCGCCACCACCGGATAACGTACCGTGGTCAGGCGGGGGCGCAGGTAGCGCGAAATCAGCACATCATCAAAGCCAATCAGCGAAATCTCGCCCGGCACATCAATGCTGTTATCGCTTAATACCGATAATGCACCGGCGGCCATCGGGTCGTTATAGCAGGTCACCGCCGTGAATCCTTTGCCCAGTCCGAGTAAATCCGCCATGGCTTTTTCGCCACCAATTTCATCCGGTTCCGCGTAAGCAATCAGCTTGTCATCGACCGGAATATTGTGTTCTGTCAGCGCGTCGATATACCCCTGCAAACGGTCGCTGGCATCGGAAATACCGTGGTTGGAACATAAAATCGCGATGCGCTGATGTCCGGCCTGGATCAGATGACGCGTCGCCAGCCAGGAGCCATAGCGGTCATCGAGGGCGATACAGCGCTGTTCGAAGCCCGGTAACGTGCGGTTAATCAGCACCATACCGGGGATTTGCTGCATCAGGCTGGTCAGTTCATCTTCCGGCAGCATTTTGGCGTGAACCACTAACGCCGCACAGCGGTGGCGGATCAGTTGCTCAATGGCCTGACGCTCTTTTTCCACGTTATGGTAACCGTTACCAATCAGCAGAAAGTTGCCGGTGGCGTAGGCGACCTGTTCGACGGCTTTCACCATCGCACCGAAAAACGGATCGGAAACATCGGCCACGATCAGCCCCAGCGTTTCGGTCGCCTGCTGAGCCAGGGCGCGGGCGTTGGCATTTGGGTGATATTGCAGATGTTGCATGGCGTTCTGTACGGCTTCCCGCGAGCTGTCACTGGCTTTCGGGGAATGATTTATTACGCGTGAAACGGTCGCAACCGATACGCCTGCCAGTTTTGCTACATCCTTAATCGTCGCCATAACACTTCCGTTTTCCGTGAGGGTAATCGTTTACACTGACCAGTTTTGCGGAAAAGACCGCTGGCTGCAAGGATGCTGATCGCAACTTTGGGATGTAAGCGGAATGTAACGGGAAAAATACCGGAAGGTTTTGGCCTCCTCTGCGAAGGAGGAGGCGGGGCAGGGACGGAGATTTTGCAGGAAAAGGATTTCCAGCGTACACGTCAGTCACGTTTCGTTCTGGCTAAACCCTGCCTTCCTCCTTAATCCACTGCATAAAATCATCGATAAATACTCTGGTTTTAAGCGGCAGCAGTTTATTGGGCAGGGTGATTGCGTAGGTGTTGCGCGGCAGAGGGTTCTCCACTCGCCATTCAGGCAACACGCGATGCAATTTACCATTCGCGATGTATTTGTTGGCGATGAAAGTGGGGATCAGCGCAATGCCGACACCTTGCAGGATGGCATCAATCATGGCGTCACTGTTATTGATCATCAGCCGTGGAACCAGCGTCACAGTCTCCATTATATCATTGTGCCAAAAACGCCAGGCACCGCGAAATTGCCGTTCATCGGGGAAAAAAATGTTGTGTTTGGTGAGCGCAGCCGGGAAATCGGGCAGCACTTCGTCGTAATCCGCAGCACAAACCAGTACGTAATCGATAGGCATCAGGGCACGGGCTACCATATTTTCCGGCGGACTTTCGGTGACGCGAAGTGCCAGATCGTAGGCGTCCTGCGTCAAATTAGTGACGCGATCGGTCAGCGACAGTTCGACGTTTATTTCAGGATAGCGGCGTAAAAAGGCGGGCAGAAAAGGGGTGAGCAGGATCTTACCCAGTGTGTTTGGCGCGGTGATACGCAAAACACCCTGAGGAGTATCGCTGAAGCTATCCGCCCGGGAGAAAAGTGTCTGCGTAGCGGACAGTACCGTCAGCGCCTGCTGATAAATTTCCAGTCCGATCTCGGTGATGGCGACTGAGCGGGTCGAGCGGGTAAATAACACCACATTGAGGCGTTTCTCCAGCCGGTCAATCATCCGGCTCACAGAAGAGGGAGCCAGCGAAGCTTCCCGTCCTGCTGAAGAAAAACTACCTTTTTCAACCACCTGAATAAAAACGGACAAACTGGGAAGGAGTTCGGCTAACTCATTTGTGCTTTTCACGCATAGCTCTTTTGTTTCTGGAATATCTATCCAAATTATCATCAAGCCGTATGATGTTCAACAGAGGCAATCTCTGGTGAGAACCAGTCACAATAGTCAATTTAATTAATAGGTTAGCTATGTTGAACCAAACGGTTATTGAACGGATACGCCAGCACGATGTGCTGAATGTTGGCGTTAGTCTGGGTTTTAAAGGATTGTCGTTTCGCAATGCATTACACAATTGCTGGGAAGGGTTCGACATTGATCTAGCCCGGGCGGTCGCGGTGGCGGTGTTAGGTGATGTCGGGAAAATTCATTATATGCCGTTGCAGTCCGGCGACCGGTTTCGGGCGCTGCGTGACGGAGTGATTGACCTGGGGTCATTTAATTCCAGCATCACCTTCCAGCGTGAATCAGAGTCAGAAGTCAGTTTTGTTCATCCGATGTTGTTTGATGGTGAAGTGCTGATGACGCCGGCGAGTAATTTGCTCGAACCCGTTGAACAGGCAAAGTATACCCGCGAGCGCCGGATAGCAGCCATGCGGGGATCCACTACCGAAGAAAACCTGAAGCGTTACTTTGGAAATTTAAATCTCTCTTGCGAGATCCGACTGTTTGATTCGCCGACGCAGGCTCGTCAGGCTTATCAGCTGGGCGAATGCAATATTTACTGTCTCGATTCCTATCTGCTGGCCGGCGAACGTGCTCAGCTGAAAGATAAAGAAGCGCACATTATCTTGCAGGATCGCATCTCGCTGGAAGCCATGTCACCGGCAGTGTCCTCTCATGATACGCAGTGGCTTAAAGCGGTGACCTGGATCATGCGTACGCTGATAGAAGCGGAAAACTTACAGATCACCAGCAAAAACATTCTGGAAATGAGTCAGGAGGCGACGGGTTACCTGCGCACTTTCCTTTATCCGTCAGAGCAGCATTGTAAAAATCTGGGGCTGCGTCCGGATTTTATCCGCGCGATCATTCATCAGGTCGGAAATTACGGTGAAATATTCCAGCGTAATTTAGGTAAATACTCAGAGCTTAATCAGGAACGTCGGGATAATAATTTATGGTCTCAGGGGGGGATGCTGTACTCGCCTTTATTTATCTGACATCTTACTTACCCTGGTTAATTAATAACAAAATTTTTGTGCGATTATCATTTTAATATTCTTTGGCAGGAACATAATGAGTGAATTATTGGCTGAAAAACAGCAAGAGATGGTATTGTCCGGTTCAGTAAAAAAGGGCTTCAGTTATTTAGAAACTGAGCCTGATAATGTCGATTTTAGTGTTATCAAGAATATTATTCTGCACGGTCATCATCAGGGTAATGTTCTGTATATTATCCGTAATTTTGCGAATAAAGAAATCTGCCAGGATGTAGCAGAAAAGTTTAATCAGATGGTGGATCGCAACGGTGGCGGAAATCGCGCCGATGACGGTTTTGTTCTGACCAATCAGATTGGCGCCACACAGTTTTCCCGTAACGGCGAGCAATATATGGCGGAAGTTAACCGGGTCAACGGCAGTGTTGCAGAACTGATGTCCGTCGCGGACAGCTATGCCACCGAGTCCCTGTTCCTTAACCGTACTCTGGAAGATTTATTCCTGGATGAAGGCATCCATTTTGGTCCGGCGCGTTATAAGAATTCTTACGCCTGTTTTGCCACGTTCCGTCGCTGGCTGGATAACGGTGTTATGTCGCTGATGCCTCATGAAGACCGCGCCCAGCTTAAGTTTGCACAGCAGGATGATTTTGAAATTGCCGATGCAATGACGGTTACCGCGTTTAATGTGTGCCTGGAAGCGGCGCAGGGCGGAGGCGAATTGAAGATGTGGAACCTCGATCCGGATGAGCCTTGCCGCGCCCGCTTTGGCGTGACGGACACCGGTTATCCGTATCCCCCGCACCTGTTGCAGGGAGTGGAATCACTGTCAGTGCGACTGAATGCCGGGGATATTTATTTCATGAACGCCTGTCATCTGCACGGTGTCAGCAGCGTCAGTCAGGGAAGTCGTCTTACGGCCGGGCGCTTTATTGGCAGACTCAATAACAGCAAAGTGGTGTATTGGACATAACCGGAGTGAATTAATCCTGGTGATACTTTCTCTCTTTGTCCTGAATTAATAACGAGTCTTATATGGAATATGTTAATCATCTTGCCGCCGGGGGGTATGCATTTATTCCCGGTGGCTATTATCAGACATTGTCTGATGTGAATTACGATAATAAAGATATTTTTCTTTCTGAACTTGAACAGTTGAAACTGGCGTATGAACAACTGACGCTGGATCCTTATTCCGCGGGAAATCGCTGGCGCGGTTATGCGCAATGCCGGCGTAATGAGCAGGGGGAACTCAGTTTTGGCCATTTTACGGAATATAAGCAAACCAAAAAATACAATCCGGATACCGGCGGTATTGTTCGCCATTATCCTTTGCTGCCCGAGAATATTACTGCAAACCGCCTGATGCAGGCGATTTTGCAGGACGACATCGCTTTTGTTGAAGCCTATGAGCGTATCGGGCCGCTGGAAGAGCTGTCCGTCGGTATTCATTTATTCCGCTATGAGGCGCAGTGCGATGCGCCCGCGTACAGCTCGCCCGTCTGGCTGCATAAAGATGATGAGGATGTGGTGTTTGTTCACCTGATCCATGCCTCCGACAACATGCTGGGTGGCGACAATCTGATTGCCCCGAACCCTAAAAATATTGAGCGGGTGCTGCGTCTGGAGGCGTTATTCGACACGCTGGTGGTCAATCACGACAAATACCATGCGGTGACCCCCATCGGCTGCCGCCAGCCGGGAGAGACGGCACTGCGTGACATCATTCTGGTGACGTTCCAGCGCACGATGAAGGAAGCAGCATGAGCCTGAAACATAAAGCATTTATCACGGGCGCCTCCAGTGGTATCGGTCAGTCGATGGTGGCGGCCTATCTGGCCGCCGGCTACGCGGTAGAGGGCATCGACTGTTCCCCGTCCGTTTTCGCCAATGAACCTGAATACGTTCACCACCAGCTGGATATCACCGATTCAGTGCGTCTGAATGGCGTATTTGAAGCAGCAGAATACGCCAGCGATAACAATGTCTTAATTAACTGCGCCGGTACGCGTGAAATCTGCCGTATCGATGAATTATCACTGTCGCTGTGGGAACGTGTTTTTGCCGTCAACGTGACCGCCAGTTTTGTTGCCGGACGTGCATTCTGTCAGCAACTGGTTCGCCATAACCTGCCGGGCAATGCCGTCAATATCGCCTCGGTCTCCGGTCTGATGGGCGAGCCTGATCGCACCGCTTATGTCTCATCAAAGCACGCCGTGATCGGCCTGACAAAACAGCTGGCGCTGGAATACGGCAAGCATCAAATCCGGGTGAATGCCATTGCGCCCGGTGTTATCCGCACACCGCTGACCGAACCTTACTACGACAATCCGGCACAGATGGAGAAGATCCAGCGCGGTCAGTTCCTGCCTGTGCTCGGCGAAACGCAGGATGTGGCAAAAGCGGCAATGTATCTCACCTCTTCCGATGCGCGATTTGTGACCGGTTCCACGCTGGTTATTGATGGCGGCTGGACGATTGGTAAAGACCTTTAATCCGATGGCCGGCATAACGGCCACTACTGACTTGCAGGAGTTTTATTATGAACAACACCTATATTTTGATCCTTGGCGGTGAGTTTGCTTTACGTGAGCGTGTGCTGGCCGGGGCTTTACGTGCCTCAGGCGGAATGCGGGTACTGACGATGGCAAAAAACCGCACCACGCCGACCATCAAATTTTTCGACGGCTTTATTCCGGGGGATGTGGCTGATGCAGAGGCTGTACTGCGTGCTGTACAGGCTCATCAACAGGAAACCGGTGAAACCCC
This sequence comes from Rahnella variigena, assembly GCF_003610915.1. Lineage (NCBI taxonomy): Bacteria > Pseudomonadati > Pseudomonadota > Gammaproteobacteria > Enterobacterales > Yersiniaceae > Rahnella > Rahnella variigena. Next base: position 4,504,839 of record NZ_NSDJ01000001.1, on the reverse strand, counting down.
TGCGGCGGTTATCCCGATGAACGATTTCACCGTGCGCGCCGCCAGCCTTCTGACTGAGCATTACCAGCTTCACGGAAATGATTGCCAGACGATCACCAACTGCCGTGACAAATTTGTGATGAAGCAAATCCTGCAAGCCGCTGGCCTGCCGGTGCCTCGCTTCGCGGCGTTCCGTACGCTCAACGAACTGAAAAACCTGATCGCAGAGTTCGGTCTGCCGGTGGTGATTAAACCGCGTGAACTGGCGGGGAGTCTGGGCGTGTTGAAAATCACTCACGAACAGGAAATCGAAGAAGTGTTCGCCCGTTGCGTTACCGATGTGATTTCACTCAATGGTGAATCCTTTGCGCCGGAAGACTTGTTCCAGGTCGAGGAATATATTCCGGCGTGGCAGGAAGTCAGCGTTGAGGTGATCAATCAGGGCGACTATCACCGGGCCATGGCAGTTACCGACAAATACCTGGGTGAAGAGCCGAATTTTGTTGAAGTCGGCCACAGCATGCCGTCGCTGCACAGTGACAATCAGCAACTGCGTGACATTGCTGAACGGGCCTGTCATGCACTGGGGATCCGTTACGGGGTGGCGCACTTTGAAGCCCGTATTACGCCTGCCGGTGAAATCAAAATCATCGAAGTGGGCGCACGCACCGGCGGCGACACCATTATGGATTTGGTGGAAAGAACCTACGGTATCAACCCGTATGAACTGCACGTACTCAGCCATCTGAACAAACTTAAACCGCTGCCGGATACGCTCGAACCTCGCGGCCTGAGCGCCGTTGCTTTTATTAAAGCCGACGTGGGCGTGATTGAGAAAATCACCTTGCCCGCCAGCCTGCCGGCTCATGTGGTGAATATGCAGGTGACTGCTAAGCCGCTGGATCTGTCGAAAAAGCTGGTGTCGTGGAAAACCCGTGAAGGTTCCGTGGAGTATTTCTGGCCACAGCGTTCCGCAGAACAGGGTTTTGATGAGCACTTAACCATTGCCGATCAATACGCCCGCTCGCTGTTTACCCTCCGTCAGATCTGATAACACCCGAGCCACCTCATTTGTGGTGGCTCCCGAACTCCTTTAAGGAAAGCAATGATATGAACAGTGATCGTTTTGGATTAAAACGTTTCGTCTTTTCCCGCTTTGCCGGGTCACTGTGCGATCAGTTTCTGCTGTTTGCCGTGCCGCTGGCGATTTTAAAAGCCACCGGTTCTCTTACCTTTTCCTCGCTGGCATTCGTGATTGAATGGCTGCCGCGTATTCTGTTTTTCCCGCTGTCAGGTTTTTTGGCTGACCGTATCAGGCCCCGTTTTATCTTCTTTAACGTGGAAGCCGGACGCTGCGTGTTAATGGTGATCGCTTTCCTGACCCTGACCTTTCATCCCGGTGCCACATTCCCGGTGCTGGCGGTCATGATGGCGCTGCTGTCGGTGGCCTATGTCCTGAACTTTGTCGCCACTGAGGCGCTGTTACCGCGCCATATCCCCGCAGAGACTCTGCCGAAAGCACATTCAATGTTGCAGGGTGTCGACCAGACCACGCAGGTTCTCGGCCCGGCGCTGGCCGTGGCAATTTCTGTTTATGGTGGCGTAGGGGCGATTTTAGCCTGTGCCGCCGTGCTGTTTGCTGTCTCAGCCATCAACTATCTGTTCCTCGAAACGCATGACCTGGAAGTGGCAGAGAAGATGAGTCTGCGTTCCATTGTGCAATCCAATATTACGGCGATTCAGGTACTTAAGCAGAATAAAATCCTGCTGCATCTGTGTGCGCTGACCTGGGTGGTCAATCTGGTCTACGGTGCGGCGCTGGTGGTGAGTGCGGCGGTGATCCTCAAAGAGTTTCATCTGCCTGAGAGCTACTTTGGCGTGTTACAGACCTCGGCAGCGCTGGTCACCATCATTACGTTTTTCTTTGTGCCGCGCATTGCCAAACGCTTTGGGCTTTCCACGCTGGGAACCCTGTCATTTTGCGGCATGATATTGTCAGGTGCCCTGATGTCGCTTTCACTGGATTACGCGATGTATCTGGCTGGTTACGCATTACTGATGGCGTTTGACGGTGCATTCAGCGTCTACCTGCGCACCTTACGCAGCCAGATTATTCCGCAGAAACATCTGGGAAAAACCATGGGGCTTATTGGCCTGATGAATATGTGTTCGGTACCCGTCAGCGGCCTGGCGGTGACTGCGCTGGCAGGCAGCTTTATGCCGTTGCAAATCATCGCCATCATTCTGGTTTTTGCGCTGATATTAGGATTGATGTTGATCGTCATTGGCCGTCGTGCTTTTGGCTATAACAGCTGGTTACCGCCGGTCATCGCCCAGCCACAGGCCTGAATGAGCATGTCTGAGTAAATGAGGACGAAGGGGGAACAGGTCACCTTTTCTGTTTATCCACATTTGTGCTTTGAGTTATCAGCGCAGTGAATGGTATTTTTAAAGTCATTTATCTGCGCTGAGAAAAACAGAAATAATGTCTATTAAACGCTATCCGCAACTGGCCCACTGGGGCGCGTATACCGCCGTGGTGGAAGATGGCCGGTTGATCCGCTGCGAACCTTATAAAGCGGATGCCGATCCTTCCCCTCTGCTCGATTCCATTGCGCCGCTGGTCTATTCCGACAAACGTATCCGTAAACCTGCCGTGCGCCGGTCGTGGCTGAAAAACCGTGAGAACAGCGATCGCTCGCTACGCGGGCGTGAAGATTTTGTCGAAGTGGACTGGGATCTGGCGCTGGATCTGGTGGCGGAAGAGAACAGACGCGTGCGTGACCGTTACGGCGCTTCCGGCATTTTTAATGGTTCTTACGGCTGGTCATCGGCCGGTCGCCTGCATCATGCCCGTTCTCTGGTGCGTCGTTTTTATTTCACCGGCGGCGGTGGTGTGGATCAGCAGGGCAACTACAGCTGGGGCTCGGCGCAGTTCTTTCTGCCTTATGTTATCGGCACGTTTACCCCGCTGACCGGACGTGTGACGTCGTGGCCGAGCGTGGTCGAACATGCTGACATTCTGGTGGCGTTCGGTGGTCTGGCGCTGAAAAACGCGCAGGTCGCTTCCGGCGGTGCAGTGGAACATACCCTGAAACCGGCGCTGGAGCAGCTGGCGAAGAAAGGCACGCGTGTCATTAATATCAGCCCGATGCGTGACGACTGCCCGGAGTTTGTGAATGCGGAGTGGATCCCGATCCGCCCGAACACGGACGCGGCGCTGATGATGGCGGTAGCGTATGAGATTCAGCGCCAGGAAGCGCAGGACGACGCGTTTCTTGGCACCCATTGCGTCGGTTATCCGCAACTTGCCGCCTATCTGCGCGGCGAAACCGACGGCATCCCCAAAACGCCTGACTGGGCGGCCCATATTACCGGCGTTCCGGCAGAACGTATTGCGCGTCTGGCAGACGATCTGATCGGCGTGCGCAGCTTTATTACCTGTTCTTATTCGGTGCAGCGCGCCCATCGCGGCGAGCAGCCTTACTGGATGATGATCGCCATTTCCGCCATGCTCGGGCAGGTCGGTTTGCCGGGCGGCGGCTTCTCGTTTGGTCATGGCTCGATGAACAGCGTCGGCAATCCGCGTTATGACACGCCGGGCCCGGCGGTCAGCGCCGGACCGAATCCGTCAGGACTGTCGATTCCGGTGGCGCGCATCAGCGACATGCTGCTCAATCCCGGTCAGCCGTATGAATTCCAGGGCGAGACGCTGACTTATCCGGATATTCACCTGGTCCACTGGGCGGGCGGCAATCCGTTCCATCATCATCAGCAGCTTAACCGGCTGGTGGAGGGCTGGCAGAAGCCGGACACCGTGATTGTGCAGGATAACGTCTGGACGCCAGCGGCGCAGATGGCGGATATCGTGCTGCCCGCGACGACCTCGCTGGAACGTAACGATATCGGCGGTTCATCGCGTGACCGCTTCGTGCTTGCGATGCATCAGGCGATAGCGCCTCAGCATCAGGCGCGTAACGATTTTGATATTTTCGCGGATATTGCGGATCGTCTCGGTTATCGCGAGCAGTTCACGCAAGGGCGCAATGAAGATCAGTGGCTGCGCCATATTTACCGTCAGTGCGGTGAAGCGCAGAAAGGCACCGGCGTGGAATGGCCGGACTTCGAAACGTTCTGGGAGCGGGGTTTTGTTGAACTGCCGATGCCGGAAAAAGATTACGTGTTCTTCGAGGAATTCCGCAAAAGCCCGCGCGCTAATCCGCTCGGCACGCACAGCGGCAAAATCGAATTGTTCTCTGAAACCATCGCCGGTTACGGTTATAAAGATTTCGCGCCGCATCCCGAATGGCAGCCGCCGGTCGAATGGCTGGGTGCTGAAAGCGCCAAAGAATGGCCTTTGCACCTGATTTCCATTCAGCCGAAAGATCGCCTGCACAGTCAGCTCGATCAGTCGCCACTGGCGCAGTCGAACAAAACCGCCGGGAAGGAAACGCTGTTTATGCATCCGGAAGATGCGGGCAGCCGTCAGCTGAAAAATGGCGACCGGGTTAAAGTGCATAATGCGCGCGGCAGTTGTCTGGCGGGTGTTTCGCTTAACGACGGGATCGCGTGTGGCGTAGTACTGATGTCCACCGGTGCCTGGTTTGATCCGGGCTTTGGTGGCAAATGGCAGGAAACCGAGCAGGCGGGCAACCCGAATGTGCTGACGCTGGATATCGGCACATCGCGTCTGACGCAGGGGCCAAATGCCATGAGTTGCCTGGTTGAAGTTGAAATTATTTAAAGTAGTTTTCAATGGTTAGCCCGATTTAAGAGAAATCGGACTCATTTTCACCACTCGTTACACTTTGCGGAATTATGTTTCGATTGCCTGCTGGCTGTGGTTCGTACAAAACAGCTAAATTGAACGTCCCAGAGGTATTGATTGGTGAATCATCAACGTGCTCTGCATGTTGATACCGATTAAATTTGCACCAACCTACGCGGATGCGTAGGTTTTTTTTTGCTTCAATTCCGGCACGTCGCTAAGCAACCTCCTAAACTCTCTCTGACTGGCGTCTTTTACAACGGCTTATAGTATGCTGTTTCCCCAACCTTTTTCTTTCAAGATCAGGGATGACACATAAGGAGATGGCAAACATGTATAACTTTCTTTTCGCCGCATTCAGGTGGCTTTTCCGTCTGATGTTCCGGGTCACTGTGACCCCGGTGAAAAACGACTTTAATTACCCGCGATTAATTCTCACGCCGAACCATGTCTCGTTTATTGACGGCATGCTGCTGGTGCTTTTCCTGCCGATCAAACCGGTATTTGCAGTGTATTCCAACATCACGGACAGTTGGTTTATGCGCTGGCTGAAACCGTATGTGGACTTCATGCCGCTGGATCCGACCAAACCGATGGCGATCAAGCATCTGATCCGCGAAGTGGAAAAAGGACGTCCGGTGATTGTCTTCCCGGAAGGCCGTATCACGGTGACCGGTTCACTGATGAAGATTTACGACGGCGCGGCCTTTGTGGCGGCGAAGTCACAGGCGACGGTGATCCCGGTGCGTATCGACGGGCCGGAATACACACCTTTTGGCCGTTTGTTCGGCAGCTTTAAAATCCGCTGGTTCCCGAAAGTCACTATCAATCTTTTGCCGCCGACCACCATCCCGATGCCGGATGCGCCGCGTTCCCGTGACCGCCGTGTGCTGGCCGGTGAGCAACTGCATAAAATCATGATGCAGGCGCGCATGGATACCCGCGAGCCGGAAACGCTGTATCAGGCGTTGTTATCCGCGCAAACCCGTTATGGCCGCCGCAAACCTTGCATCGCCGATATCGCGTTCAAAGAAGATTCCTATCAGGGCCTGCTGAAAAAATGCCTCGGTGTGAGCCGTATCCTGCAACGTTTCACCCGTGAAGGTGAACACGTCGGCATGCTGTTGCCGAACGCCACCATCATGGCGGCGGCGCTGTTTGGCGCATCGATGCGCAACCGTATTCCGGCGCTGCTCAACTACACCGCCGGGGCGAAAGGGCTGCAAAGCGCGATGAAAGCCGCGCAGATCAAAACCATCATTACCTCCCGCCAGTTCCTTGAGAAAGGCAAACTGACGCATCTGCCGGAGAATGTCCCAGAAGCGAACTGGGTCTATCTGGAAGATCTGAAAGACACGGTGACCACGCAGGATAAGCTGTGGATCCTGTTCCATCTGATTTTCCCGCGTCGTGCGATGCTGCCGCAAAAGCCTGATGATGCGGCGCTGGTACTGTTTACTTCCGGTTCGGAAGGCAATCCGAAAGGTGTGGTGCATTCCCATGCCAGCCTGCTGGCGAACGTTGAGCAAATCCGGACTGTTGCAGACTTTACGCCGCGTGACCGCTTTATGTCGTCGCTGCCGCTGTTCCACGCTTTTGGCCTGACCGTCGGATTACTGACGCCGCTGATCACCGGCGCACGCGTATTTTTATACCCAAGCCCGCTGCATTATCGCATCGTGCCGGAACTGGTGTATGACCAGAACTGTACCGTGCTGTTTGGGACTTCCACCTTCCTGGGAAATTACGCCCGCTTTGCCCATCCGTATGATTTTGCCCGTTTGCGTTATGTGGTGGCTGGCGCTGAGAAACTGGCTGAAAGCACCAAGGAAATCTGGCAAAACAAATTCGGTATCCGCATTCTCGAAGGCTACGGCGTGACTGAATGTGCGCCGGTGGTGGCCATCAACGTACCGATGGCGACCAAAGTGAATACCGTCGGCAAAATTCTGCCGGGGATGGAATCGCGCCTGATTACCGTGCCGGGGATTGAAGAGGGCGGTCGTCTGCAACTGCGTGGCCCGAACATCATGAAAGGCTATCTGCGCGTGGAAAATCCGGGCGTGCTGGAAACTCCGCAGGCTGAGAATGCCGCAGGTGAAATGCAGGCTGGCTGGTATGACACCGGTGATATCGTCACGCTGGATGAAAAAGGTTTCTGCGCCATCCGTGGTCGCGTGAAGCGTTTTGCCAAACTGGCGGGAGAAATGGTGTCGCTGGAAAGCGTCGAGCAACTGGCGATCAAGGCTTCACCGGATAAACAGCATGCGGCGACGTCGCGCAGTGACGCCAGCAAAGGCGAGGCATTGGTGTTGTTTACCACTGATACTGAATTGCGTCGTGATGCGCTGAGCAAAGCTGCCCGTGAACTCGGGCTGCCGGAACTGGCGGTACCGCGTGATATTCGTGTCGTTAAAGCGTTACCGTTGCTCGGCAGCGGTAAACCCGATTTTGTCACCCTGCGCCAGATGGCAGAAAACCCGGAGACTGAGGCATGATCCAGCCAGTCAAGGCGGCATCGCCGCTGATGTCAAAAAGTATGAGTGCGGTGATTGTGGCGCAGTTCCTGTCCGCTTTCGGTGACAACGCACTGTTATTTGCCGCGCTGGCGCTGATCAAACAGCAGCTTTATCCCGACTGGAGCCAGCCCGTTTTACAAATGGCGTTTGTGGCGACGTACATTATCCTCGCACCGTTTGTCGGGCAGTTCGCGGACAGCTTCTCGAAGGGCCGCGTGATGATGGTCGCTAACCTGCTGAAACTGGCGGGCGCAGCGGTGATTTGCGCCGGTATGAATCCGTTCCTCGGCTATACGCTGGTTGGTATTGGCGCTGCGGCGTATTCACCGGCGAAATATGGCATTCTCGGTGAAATCGCCAGCGGTGAGCAGTTAGTGAAAGCCAACGGTCTGATGGAAGCGTCCACCATTGCCGCGATCCTGCTGGGTTCTGTTGCCGGTGGCGCACTGGCTGACTGGAGCATTCTGGCGGCGCTCGGGATCTGCGTGCTGGCGTACGGCGCGGCAGTGGCGGCAAACTGGTTTATTCCAAAGCTGGATCCGGCGCGTCCGGGGCAGTCGTGGAATCCGGCAAAAATGAGCCGGACGTTTTTCTCTGCCTGTAAAACCTTGTGGCAGGATGGCGAAACGCGCTTCTCGCTGGTCGGCACCAGCTTGTTCTGGGGTGCGGGCGTGACGCTGCGTTTCCTGCTGGTTCTTTGGGTGCCGGTGGCGCTGGGTATCACCGATAACAAAACGCCGACGCTGCTGAACGCGATGGTGGCGATCGGGATTGTGTTTGGTGCGGGAGCCGCGGCGAAATTAATCCGCCTGGACACTGTGAAGCGTTGTCTGCCCGCCGGTGTCGCCATTGGTATCGCTGTCGTGGTATTTGCGCTGCAAACCAGCATGCTGAGTTCTTACATCGTTCTGGTTGTTGTGGGGATTTTGGGCGGTTTCTTCGTGGTGCCGCTGAACGCCCTGTTGCAGCATCGCGGTAAAATTTCTGTCGGTGCCGGTAATGCGATTGCCGTACAGAATCTGGGTGAAAACACCGCCATGCTTTTGATGCTGGGTCTCTATTCGCTGGTGGTCATGGCGGGTGCGCCTGTCGTGGCGATTGGTATCGGATTTGGTGTGGTATTCGCGCTGGCGATTGCCGGGCTGTGGATCTGGAAAAACATGCAGAAACGCCGTCTGGCGTAATGTGGTTTTAGCACAAAAGGAAAGGGCGCTGAGCGCCCTTTTTTGTTGCCTGCGATCCGCATTAACTATGCAGGAATTACGGTGCAGGAATAGTGAAGCGTTTGTGGATATTTTCCAGGTCAGCGAGGATTTCTTCGTCAAGTGTCAGGTTCTGACTGTCGATGTTGATCTTCAGCTGTTCCATGGTCGTCGCGCCGAGCAGCGTGCTGGCCACGAACGGCTGCTGACGCACAAAGGCCAGCGCCATTTGTGAAGGATCCAGATTGCGTTTCTTCGCCAGAGCCACATATTCGGCAATCGCCGCTTCTGCCTGCGGTGAAGAATAACGGGTGAAGCGGCTGAACAGCGTATTACGCGCACCCGCCGGTTTCGCACCGTTCAGGTATTTGCCGCTTAAGGTGCCGAACGCCAGGCTGGAATACGCCAGCAGTTCAACGCCTTCGTGCTGGCTGATTTCTGACAAACCGATTTCAAAGCTGCGGTTCAGCAGGCTGTACGGGTTTTGAATCGACACGATGCGGGGCAAATCGTGTTTCTCCGCCAGTTGCAGATAACGCATCACGCCCCACGGGGTTTCGTTAGAAACACCGATGTAGCGGATTTTTCCGGCACGTACCTGTTCATTCAGTGCTTCCAGCGTTTCCAGCAAGGTCACCGGAGACTGTTCTTCGGTGTACTGATAACTCAGTTTGCCAAAGAAGTTGGTCTGACGCTGCGGCCAGTGCAGCTGGTACAAATCCAGATAATCTGTATTCAGACGCTTGAGGCTGGCATCCAGCGCGGCGCGGATATTTTTGCGATCCAGCATCTGAGCCGGGCGGATAGCGTTGTCACTACCACGGGAAGGTCCCGAGACTTTGCTCGCCAGAACAATCTTCTCACGGTTGCCGCGGGCTTTGAGCCAGCTGCCAATATAACTTTCTGTCAGTCCCTGCGTCTCTGGACGCGGAGGAACGGGATACATTTCGGCGGTATCAATCAGATTGATGCCTGCTGAAACGGCGTAATCGAGCTGCTGATGGGCGTCGGCTTCGCTGTTTTGTTCACCAAAAGTCATGGTGCCAAGTCCCAGTAAGCTCACTTCTAAAGAACTGTGGGGTATACGGTGATATTGCATTGCCGGTCTTCCTTTATATCTGAGAATGTCAGGCTAATGAAAAAGCGCCTCAACTGACTATATACAAGGGAATCATCAGGGGGAAGTGGCAGAGAGTGCCGGTCATCTGAGCAGGGCGGGGAATGAGCAAAAGAGCCGGTAAAAACCGGCTCTTATCGGACAGGACTGATACTTAACTTAACGCTTCATGACCTGACTTACGTTATCGTTGTTGATCTGGCGTTCATTGCCTTGTTCATCGGTGTAGCTCAGCAGACCGGTGGATTTATCCAGCTTTGGTTTGCCATCGGTCAGGATCATGCTGCCGTCTTTGGTCGAGATGACGTAATCGCTGGCGCAACCTGCCAGGGTAAAAACCAGCATTGCGGCACCGACCATCATCAATGTTTTTTTCATCATTATTATCATTCCTTTTATGTACGACAAGAGAGTCAGATTCTAGCGTAGCAAAACGTTTTAAAAGTGGCAGAAAAGGTGATTAAAATTTTCTAAATGCGGCGATCAAAGCAAAAAATGCCGGGCGAGCAATGCCGAGGTAAAACGCTTCTTAAGATAGAAACCGCGAGGCAACGTCAGGATCGGTTGCCCGAATTCGCCGATGGCTTCGGTCAGCGCCTTACTGTTCGCGGCCTTTGGCCTGATTTGTAAAAACTCGCCATGACGGGCAGTGATGCTTTCTACTTTGCCCAGCACAATCAAATCCATCAGTTCTTCCCAGTCCTGACGCAGTTGTTCATCTTCTTCAGGAGAAGGCTGCCACAGCAACGGCGCACCAATATGACGGTCTGACAGCGGGATCTGACGTTCGCCTTCAACCGGTATCCACAGCACCCGCGCCAGTTTGTGGCGCACATGGCTGCTTTCCCACGTCACACCGCTGTTGCCGGTTAAAGGTGCGACACACACAAAGGTAGTTTCCAGCGGCTTGCCACGGGAATCCACCGGAATGGTTTTCAGCTCAATGCCAATGTCAGCAAAATCCTGCTCAGGTTTACTGCCGGCTATCGCACCAAGATAAACTTCCAGCAACATGCCGACCCAGCCTTTCTCCCGTTTAAGGTTTTCCGGAATAGGGAGTCCCGCATGCGCCGCCAGTTCGCCCAGCGTGTGACCCGCCAGCGACTGCGCGCGTTGCAGCAGTTCCTGTTCGTGACGGGGCGGTGAGGTCGCGGGTAAAGGAATAGACATAAAAAACAACGCTCAGTTAAATGATTAATTTTTGTACTGCTTTGTGCAGGAACAATGAATAAAAAGTTATCCCTGTGGAGTAATGAAATAATAGCATGATTTACCTTAGGTTTTTTTCCGCTTTCTGGTCTCTTTTATTCACATTTGATTAGGTTGATCACCTGTTGAAGGCGACAATAAACAGGATCTTCCACCTACTTATCCACAGATTTCTTGGATAACCCTGCCTTTTACCGATCACTGGTTCGATTTACAGGCTTGACGGAAGGGGTTTTATGCAATTTTTGCCCTGATGACGTCAACTTTTAAACGATCGCTGTGGATAAAAACGACATTGGTGGATCTTTCACCAGGTCACTGTGCAGTGTGAGATAACTCTCATTTTTGACCGTGGGATAACTTCAGTTATTGTGAGTAATGTTATGTTTTATAGTGATTTTATGGAAATCCATTTTGCTGGCAAAAATAAGTTCAGCAGAGTTTTACCCCGCTTACTCTTAAGTTCTTCACATATCTATCCACAGAAAAAGTGAATAAAATCGCGGGTGATTTCCAAAATCTGTTTATAACTTCGAGGTTAACGGAGAGTTATCCCATTTTTATTCATGCTCATCGGCATTAACCAGTGGTTTACCGCCTGTTGGTAGTATGAAACAATCAGAACATCTATGATTTTAAGCTATTGAGGTAGTCCGGTGATCGATGATGATGGCTACCGCCCGAATGTTGGTATCGTAATCTGTGACAAGCAGGGTCAGGTATTGTGGGCCAGACGATACGGTCAGCACTCCTGGCAGTTTCCGCAGGGGGGCATAAACCCCGGTGAAACCGCTGAGCAGGCCATGTACCGCGAGCTGTTTGAGGAAGTGGGGCTTGGCCGTAAAGATGTACGTATTCTGGCTTCAACCCGTAACTGGTTACGTTATAAATTACCAAAACGTTTGGTGCGTTGGGACACAAAGCCGGTTTGTATCGGCCAAAAGCAAAAATGGTTCTTGCTGCAACTGATGTGTAACGATGCTGATATCAATATGCAGCGCAGCAGTACGCCTGAATTTGATGGCTGGCGTTGGGTGAGTTTCTGGTATCCGGTTCGTCAGGTGGTTTCTTTTAAACGCGATGTTTACCGTCGGGTGATGAAAGAGTTTTCCACCACGATTATGCCGATGCAGGAAGTCTCCCTTCCCAGGACATCACCCGCTTATCGTCGTAAAAGAGGCTAAGTCACGAAGAGATGCTCACGCGTTTGCGAGAAATTGTTGAAAAGGTAGCAATGGCGTCCAGCCTCAATGATGCGCTGGATGTACTGGTCAATGAAACCTGCCTGGCGATGGACACAGAAGTGTGTTCCGTCTATCTCGCTGACAATGACCGCCGTTGTTATTACCTGATGGCGACGCGAGGTTTGAAAAAACCTCGCGGGCGGACTATTACTCTGGCGTTTGATCAGGGGATTGTCGGTCTGGTAGGGCGTCTTGCCGAGCCTATTAACCTTGCTGATGCGCAGAGCCATCCCAGCTTTAAATATATTCCTGCCGTAAAAGAAGATCTGTTCCGATCCTTTTTAGGCGTACCGATCATTCACCGTCGTCAGTTGCTTGGCGTGCTGGTTATCCAGCAACGCGAACACCGCCAGTTCGATGAAAGTGAAGAGTCATTTTTGGTCACGCTGGCGACGCAGCTGGCCGCGATCCTTTCTCAGGCACAGCTTAATGTGCTTTACGGACGCTTTCGTCAGACCCGTGTCCGCGCGCTTGCGGCATCGCCGGGTGTGGCTATCGGTATCGGCTGGCAGGACAGCTCGCAGCCCTCGCTCGAGCATGTTTATATGGCGTCCACGCTTGATACGGTGCGTGAACGCGAACGTCTGACCCGCGCACTGGAAGATGCTGGTGCTGAATTCCGTCGTTTCAGTAAGCGTTTTACTGCCAGTGCGCAGAAAGAAAGCGCTGCGATTTTCGATCTCTATTCCCACCTGCTTAACGATGCACGCCTCAAGCGCGAGTTGTTCGCGCAGATTGATCAGGGCGCTGTGGCGGAGTGGGCGGTCAAAAAGGTGGTTGAGGAGTTTGCCGCTCAGTTTGCCAGTTTGCAGGATACTTACCTGCGTGAGCGCGGCAGCGATTTACGTGCGCTGGGTCAGCGACTGGTTTTCCATCTCGATGACACGATCCAGGGCAATACCCAGTGGCCTGAGCGTTTTATTCTGGTTGCCGATGAGCTGACGGCTACTTTGCTGGCCGAAGTGCCGCAAGACCGGCTGGCCGGTGTCGTGGTTCGCGACGGCGCCGCCAACTCCCATGCGGCGATTCTGGTGCGCGCAATGGGCGTGCCGACCATTATGGGCGCTGATATTCAGCCTGCACTGCTGAGCCAGCGACAACTGATTGTTGATGGCTATCGTGGCGAGTTACTGATTGACCCCGAACCCGTGCTGGTCACGGAATATAAACGTCTGATCAGCGAAGAAATGGAGCTGAGTCAGAAAGCTGAAGACGACGTTGAGCAACCCGCCGCGCTGAAAAGTGGCGAACGGGTGAAAGTGATGCTCAATGCCGGTCTGAGTGCCGATCACGAAAAACTGTTCGGCAGCCGCGTTGACGGTGTCGGGCTGTATCGCACGGAAATACCGTTCATGCTGCAAAGCGGCTTCCCTTCTGAAGAAGAACAGGTCGCGCAGTATCAGGGCATGTTGCAGCTGTTTCCGCAAAAACCGGTCACCCTGCGCACGCTGGATATCGGTTCTGATAAACAACTACCGTATATGCCGATCAGCGAGGAGAACCCTTGTCTGGGCTGGCGTGGTATCCGTATTACTCTCGATCAGCCTGAAATTTTCCTCATTCAGGTACGCGCGATGCTGCGTGCTAATGCGGCGACCGGTAATCTCGGCATTCTTCTGCCCATGGTGACCAGTCTTGAAGAGATTGACGAGGCACGTCGTTTAATCGATCGTGCCGGACGTGAAGTTGAGGAACAACTCGGTTACGAGCTTCCACGGACACGTCTTGGCGTGATGATCGAAGTCCCTTCCATGGTCTTTATGCTGCCAGCGCTGGTCGGAAGGGTTGAGTTTATCTCCGTCGGTACCAACGATTTAACGCAGTATCTGCTGGCGGTGGATCGCAACAACACCCGCGTGGCCGGGCTCTATGACAGCCTGCATCCGGCGATGCTGCGCGTGCTCAGGCAGATTATCACCAGTGCAGAAGTCGCCGGACTGGACGTCAGTTTGTGTGGCGAAATGGCGGGTGATCCGATGGGCGCATTGCTGCTTACCGGCATGGGGTTCCGTAACCTCAGCATGAATGGACGCAGCGTCGCCCGTGTAAAATACCTGCTGCGACGCATTGATTTAGCCGATGCAGAAGAGCTGGCCGGACGGGTGTTACAGGCGCATTTCACCACGGACGTGCGTCAAATGACCGCCGCATTTATGGAAAGACGCGGACTGGGCGGCCTTATCCGCGGCGGTAAATAAGCGCCGGACGCCAGGTTTTGCGCTGCAGTATTCTCATCCTGATCGCACTCTGGTGCGGGATGAGATGATTTTTTACAGAACTTTTCCAGCGGCTTAGCCCCGGAAAACCTTCCGGCTATGCTACTATTCGCTCCCTGCTGGCCCCTGACCGGGCAATAATGATAAACAATTTGTGGTGATAGATGAGCAACAGCTATCTGGCGTTTCCCCAGTTTGATCCGGTGATTTTCTCAATCGGACCGGTATCTCTTCACTGGTACGGACTGATGTATCTGGTCGGTTTTGTCTTCGCAATGTGGCTGGCGGTACGCCGTGCTAACAAGCCAGGCAGCGGCTGGACCAAAGACGAAGTTGAAAATCTGTTGTACGCGGGTTTCCTCGGTGTCTTCCTCGGTGGTCGTATCGGTTACGTATTCTTCTACAATCTGCCTTTGTTCCTCGAAAACCCACTGTATCTTTTCAAAGTGTGGGACGGCGGCATGTCCTTCCACGGCGGCCTGATTGGCGTAATCGTGGTCATGCTGATTTTTGCCCGTCGCACTAAGCGCAACTTCTTCCAGGTTGCCGATTTTATCGCTCCGCTGATCCCGTTTGGTCTGGGCGCGGGTCGTCTTGGTAACTTTATCAATGGCGAGCTCTGGGGCCGCGTGACCACGGATGTGCCATGGGCAATGCTGTTCCCGGGTTCCCGTCAGGAAGATATTGCGATTGCCGCCGCTGACCCGAAATGGCAGCCGCTGCTGAACCAGTACGGCGTGTTGCCGCGCCATCCTTCTCAGCTGTATGAACTGCTGCTCGAAGGTATCGTACTGTTCATCATCCTGAACGTATTTATCCGTAAATCCCGCCCGATGGGCGCGGTATCAGGCTTGTTCCTGATCGGTTATGGCTTATTCCGCATCATCGTTGAACACTTCCGCCAGCCAGATGCACAGCTTGGTTTGTTCGACGGGATCATCAGTATGGGACAGGTGCTGTCCATCCCAATGGTTGTCATTGGCCTGATTATGATGGTCTGGGCATATCGCCGTCCGCAGAAACAATTGTCGTGAGGTAACATGAAACAGTATCTGGATTTAATGCAGAAAGTGCTCGATGAGGGCACCCCTAAAGCCGACCGTACCGGTACGGGCACGTTGTCGATTTTTGGTCATCAGATGCGTTTCAACTTGCAGGAAGGTTTCCCGCTGGTCACGACCAAACGCTGCCATTTACGCTCCATTATTCATGAACTCCTGTGGTTCCTGAAAGGCGAAACTAACATTGCTTATCTGCGTGAAAACAATGTCAGCATCTGGGACGAGTGGGCTGACGAAAACGGCGACCTTGGACCGGTTTACGGCAAGCAATGGCGTGCCTGGGGTGCGGCTGACGGCAAGCAAATCGACCAGCTGGCAAATGTGGTTGAACAGCTGAAGAAAGACCCTGACTCGCGTCGTATTATCGTGTCTGCATGGAACGTGGGCGAACTGGATAAGATGGCGCTGGCACCTTGCCACGCTTTCTTCCAGTTCTATGTGGCCGACGGTAAATTGTCCTGCCAGCTGTACCAGCGCTCATGCGATATCTTCCTCGGCTTGCCGTTCAATATCGCCAGCTACGCACTGCTGGTGCATATGATGGCGCAACAATGCGACCTCGAAGTGGGTGATTTTGTCTGGACGGGTGGCGATACGCACCTGTACAGCAACCACATGGAACAGACGCATCTGCAACTGAGCCGTGAACCTCGTGCGTTGCCAAAACTTGTTATTAAACGCAAACCGGCCTCCTTGTTTGATTACAACTTCGAAGATTTCGAGATTGAAGGGTACGATCCGCACCCTGCAATCAAGGCACCTGTCGCTATCTGATCCTTCGTTGTATGCCGCCTGACGCTTGCGTCAGGCGGTCATTCCCCCTCTTCTCCTGCTTTCCAGCTGCCCCACTTTTTACGCCTTTTCCTGACAATTGCTATCCCGATTTATATCCCGGTGCTATCCCTGCGAGACATCACGCAACTTTTTTGTCGCGTGGATTTCGTTGCATCGAAAGTCCTCACGACATCCTGGAAAAAATGACTCTGCCAGTGGCAGAAAAAATCTAAATGCCTATTTTGGCCGCATGAAAACATTTGAGCGGGCAGGGGAAGAGGGAATGTCGCTGATTGAAATGATGGTTGTCGTGGCTCTGGTCGCCATGTGTACGTTGTGGGGGATCCACAGCTGGCGCAATTACCAGCAGGCATTAAAGCTTGAGCAATCTGCTCAGCAGCTGCGTTTGTATCTGTTCGGGGTGCAGGCAGAAGCCAATAATTACAATCGCTCTGCTGTCTTATGGGGCATTGCCGGCACTGATGGATGCGTGGGAACCGGAACTTCTCCTTCAGGTTGTGATAATGCTGTGGGAAAAATATTCGCCACCCGTGGATCCGGTGTGGAGTTACTTGCTGTCAGTGAAAAAAGCATGGGCTTTTACGGGCTGCGTAATGCGGCGCTGGCCGGGCATATCACACTGAAAAATTCAGCGGGAAGTTTGCGGATCGTACTTTCTGTCAGAGGACGGTTGCGTACGTGCAGTGAAGCGCAGCCATTGTTGGGCATCGGCTTATGCCAGTGAGCATACCCCGCTGTCAGGGGTTCACGTTACCAGAAGTCATGATAGCAATGGGGATTGGCAGCATGCTGATGCTCAGTGCCGCACAAATCTATCCGCTGATGCGTCAGAGAAGCCAGAGCCTGGGCCGGCATTATCAGCTCGAGCAACTTTTACGCCAGACTACTTTTGCTATTGGCAAAGATATTCGTCGGGCCGGTTTCTGTAACGGAACCTGTGAGGGCAAATCTGTCATCATCGGCAATGCTGCGGGTGAAGCGGCGAGTTCCTGCATCCTTGTTATCTATGACCTGAACCGTAACGGAAAATGGGATAAGCCCGGGACGGCGGAGTCTGAATACTTTGGTTATCGTTTACGTCAGGGCGGTATTGAGGTTCAGCGCGGGGCAGGTGATTGCAGCAGTTCAGGGTGGGAAAAATTTCTCGACCCTGCTGAAGTCAACGTGACCCGGTTTGTGGTAACCGAGGTAGCAACAAGTGGCTCCGGCCGCCTGTATTCACTGCAACTTGACGCCAGCTGGAGCAAAAATCCTTTTATCCACCGGCAGGTGACCGAAATGATTGCAGGCCACGTTTTATGACAGCGGCTGAAATGCGCGATTCGGTCAGACAGCGGGGTAGTACGATGATCCTGAGTATTATGGTGATGATGGGGTTGGGGTTGATTGCCCTAAACTCACTGCAACAGCAACTTTCCGCGGGACTGGCGCTGACATCGAATCAGCATCGTTATGTTATTGCCTGGGAAAATGCAGCATCAGCGTTAGCGTGGGGTATACGCCAGTCATGGAAAGACAGCAGCGAACCTTTCTGGCAGTGCCGGAATGTGGCAGCAGGCATCATCGCTTCAGGCACCGGCAGAGTGTGTGTCCGGCCTTCATTGCGCCAGGATATTTTCCTGTTTCGTGGCGAAGGAAAAATGGCAGAAGGCAATGAATCTGTTATGCAATATCAGCAGGTCAGTGTGAAAAAGCAGGCCAGCGGAGAGATGATTTTTTCACCCCTAAAACAGGGATGGCTGGATTTTTGCCCTGAGGCTGATGAGCAGGTCTGCAATGAATGAAATCCAGAAAGAACAACAAGGCTTTAGTCTGACAGAGGCTCTGATTGCAATGTTGTTGCTGTCAGTGTCGATACTTGGACTCCTGAACTACTACCAGTCGCTGACATACGGGTTTATGCGGCAGTGGCAGGTTCAGCAGGCGTGGGCAGAAGCACATTCTCAGCTTGAAGCCTATTCATTGACAGGAAAGGGCACTGAGCCTTTTGTCGCGGGTTGGGAATTTCAGCTTACTGGCATTTCAGATGCACAATCCTGCAAGTTAGTCAGTGCTAAGATTCAAACGCCGGCAAAATATCATGCAATGTTGCAGCGCCTGATATGTAATTTCAGCCCCTGAAACGGTGTCCGTCAGCGGCATAACGAAGGACAAAAATACGCTCAAGCCACTTGCAATGGTGAGCTAACAGCTTAGAGTGGTTTAACAGGGTTATTTTTCCCTGTTGGAACATTTGGCTTTATGGCTAAAACGTGACGGAACACAGGAAGAAAATCCCAATGCGATTTTTTTCACAACTATCCTGTTTCTGCGGGGTCTGAACAGACTCATCTGCTCAAAACAGCTTGTTGAGGTTCATCTGTTGTTGAACCCTGTATTTATTGCCCGTGTGGCACGTTTATTCGATTTAGGGAGTGTGGCAATGTTAAAACAGGTTACCCGTATTTCCGGGTTACTGTTGTTATTGACCTTTTGGGCCCCTGTTGTTTCAAGTGCAGCCGACTGGCAGCCTTATCCACAAGCTATCAATAAAAGTCAGAACGACCCGCGTCAGTATCAGGCCATCAAACTGGCGAATGATATGACCGTTTTGCTGGTATCTGATCCTCAAGCCCCCAAGTCTCTCGCTGCACTGGCTATTCCTGTCGGATCACTGGAAGATCCCGGTTCCCAATTAGGCCTGGCTCACTATACCGAACACATGTTGCTGATGGGTTCTAAGAAATATCCTCAGCCTGAAAGCCTTTCTGAATTCCTTAAGAAACACGGCGGTAGTCATAACGGCAGCACGGCGTCTTACCGCACGGCCTTTTATCTGGAAGTGGAAAATGACGCTCTGCCTGAGGCCGTTGATCGCCTTTCCGATGCCATTGGCGAGCCTTTACTGGATCCCGCTAATGGCGACCGCGAGCGTAATGCGGTCAACGCTGAGCTGACGATGGCACGCTCCCGCGACGGAATGCGCATGGCGCAGGTTCGCGCAGAGACATTGAACCCTGAGCATCCGGCAGCCCGTTTCGCCGGGGGGAATCTGGATACCCTGAAAGACAAACCCGGCAGCAAGCTGCATGATGAACTGACGGCTTTTTATCACCGCTATTATTCCGCTAACCTGATGGTCGGCGTGATTTACAGTAATAAGTCTTTGCCGGAACTGGCAGAACTGGCCTCAACGACCTTTGGTCAGATAGCCAATCATCACGCGGTGGTTCCGCCAATCACGGTGCCCACGTTAACCGCTGAACAGAAAGGGGAATTCATCCATTTTGTTCCTGCACAACCCCGCAAAGAATTACGCATTGAATTTGCCATCGATAACAACAGCGCAGATTTTCGCAGTAAAACTGACACCTATATCAGCTATCTGATTGGCAACCGCAGCCCGAATACACTCTCTGACTGGTTACAGAAACAGGGTTATGCTGACGGGATAAGTGCCGGTGCTGATCCGATGGTGAACCGTAATATGGGCGTCTTCAATATCTCGGTTTCCCTGACGGATAAGGGTCTCGCACAGCGTGACACCGTGATTGCTGCTGTATTCAGTTATCTCAACGAGATGCGCGCCAGGGGTATTGAGAAGCCCTATTTTGATGAAATTGCGCACGTGATGGCGCTCGACTTCCGGTATCCGGCATTAACGCGGGATATGGATTACGTCGAATGGCTGGTGGATACCATGCTGCGCGTACCGGTTGAGCACGTTCTCGATTCGCCTTATCTGACAGATCAATACGACCCCAAAGCCATTGGGTCCCGTCTGGATGAAATGACGCCGCAAAATGCGCGCTATTGGATAATCAGCCCAAATGAGCCGCACAATAAAGTGGCTTACTTTGTGAATGCGCCTTATCAGGTCGATAAAGTGCCGCCTCAGACTTATGAGCAATGGAAAACCATCGGGCAAACTATCGCGTTATCACTGCCGGCACTGAATCCCTATATCCCCGAGTCACTCGCGCTGGTGACCAAAGACTCTAAAGCGACAAAACCTGAACTGCTGGTGGACGAAAAAGGTTTACGGGTGTTCTACATGCCCAGCAGATACTTCGCTGACGAGCCAAAAGCCAATGTGACCGTTTCTTTCCGCAACGATCAGGCGCTCAGCACGGCTAAAAATCAGGTGCTGTACGGTCTTACGGATTATCTGACTGGCGTAGCGTTCGATCAACTGAGCTATCAGGCGTCCATCGGTGGGATTACTTTCGGCACATCGCCGGACAATGGCCTGCAATTTACAGCTACAGGTTTTACCGAGTGCCTGCCTGATTTGCTGGCAGCGCTGGTAGACAATTATCCTGACTTCAAACCGACTCAGGAACAGCTGGATCAGGCGAAATCGTGGTATCTCGAACGACTGGCTTCGGCAGATAAAGGAAAAGCGTTTGAACTTGCGCTGCAACCTGTTCAGCTGCTTTCCCGCGTGCCTTATACCGAGCGCAGCGAACGAGAAAAACTGGTTTCCGCCATCACCCTTGAAGACGTGAACGCTTACCGTGAACAACTGGTACATCATGCCGCCGTAGAAGTGATGGTTGTCGGTAATATGACTGCCGCTCAGGTTAAAGCCATGTCGCAACAGATCATGCAAAAGCTTGGCGCACACGGAGACAAATGGTGGCGTGGCGAGCAGGCGCAGGTGACTGAGCCGGTAAAAGCCAATATTCAGCGTGTCGGGACCAGTTCGGACTCCGCGCTGGCTGCCGTTTATGTGCCAACAGGTTACGATGAAGTCCAGAGTATGGGATACAGCGCACTGCTCGGGCAGATTATTCAGCCCTGGTTCTACAGCCAGCTGCGTACTCAGGAGCAACTGGGATACGCTGTCTTTGCTTTCCCTATTCCTGTCGGAAAACAGTGGGGGATTGGTTTCCTGCTACAAAGTAACAGCAAACAACCTGACTATCTGTATCAGCGCTATCTGGCATTTTATCCACAAGCCGAAAAACGCCTGCGTGAAATGAAAGATGCTGAGTTCCTGCAGTACAAGCAGGGTCTGGTCAACGAAATGCAGCAGAATCCGCAAACCCTGGACGAGGAAGCCGACAGATTCGGTAATGATTTTAGTCGCGGAAATGCGCAATTTGATACCAGAGCGAATGTCATCCGCGTGATTGCCGGTCTGACACAAACCCAGCTGGCGGATTACTTCCAGAAAGCGGTGATTAAGCAAGAAGGGCTGGCGATGTTGTCTCAGGTTTCGGGCAATGACAGCAAAACACCGCAATATGCCGCACCGGAAGGTTTTAAAACCTGGCCAGATACGTCGACATTGCAGAAAACGCTAGAACCCAATTCTGCTGAATAATTTTGCAGGAACCAGCAGAAAACTAAAAAAGGACGCTTTTGCGTCCTTTTTGTTTTCTATAAGTCACCGTTCAGTACGGAAAGTTACAGCTCAGATATCAGGATTTTTGAACGGCGCTGATAGTTGTACATTTCCTGTTTCTGGATCGGCAATACATCTACCTCTGCCGGTTTAAAACCGCGCTCCTGGAACCAGTGAATGCTGCGCGTCGTAAGGACAAATAAACGGTTTAGCCCCATCATTTTTGCCTGGCTGGCAACACGCTGCAGCAGCATCTCACCCCGTGAAGAACTGCGGTAATCCGGATGAACGGCAACGCAGGCCATTTCGCCAATGCCTTCGTCATGGAACGGATAGAGCGCGGCGCAGGCGATGGTCAGATTATCCCGTTCGATAATCGTGAATTTATCGATTTCCATTTCCAGCTGTTCACGGGAACGGCGCACCAGAATGCCCTGTTGCTCCAGAGGGCGGATCAGTTCAAGGATACCGCCGATGTCGTTAATGGTGGCGCGGCGAACCTGTTCAGCGCTCTCCATGACGATTTGCGTACCGATGCCATCGCGGGAGAACAATTCCTGAACCAGCGCACCGTCTTCCTGATAACTGATCAGGTGGCTGCGACGAACGCCGCTGCGGCAGGCTTTCACCGCACCACGTAGGAAGCGCACTGTGCCGGAAAGATAATCGCCACTGGATTCCATCTGATCAATCCGTTCCTGCGCGTCATTCGGGAATAATTCGGAAATGATATTACCTTCCTCATTAATAACCCCCTGCGACGAACAGAAGCCGATCATTTTCTCGGCTTTAAGCTTAATCGCCAGCTGCGTTGCCACTTCTTCTGATGTCAGATTGAAGCTTTCACCCGTAACGGAAACTGCAACCGGACCAAGCAATACAATGGCATTGCTGTCGAGCTGACGATGAATGGCTTCTTCATCAATACGGCGGATACGGCCGCTGTGGCAGTAATCGATACCGTCATCTACACCCAGCGGCTGCGCGATAATAAAGTTGCCGCTGACCACGTTGATGTGAGCGCCCTGCAGTGGCGTATTATTCAGGCTCATTGAAAGCCTGGCGGTGATATCAAGCTGTAAAAGGCCGGCAGCCTGCTTAACCAGTTCCAGTGAACGGGCGTCAGTGACGCGGATATTTTTATGGTAAATCGGTTCGTAATTGTGCTCAGAAAGGTTCGCGTCAATCTGCGGACGGGCACCATAAACGACCACCAGACGAATACCTAAGCTGTGTAACAGACCGATATCATTGACAATATTACTGAAGTTCTCATGTTCGATGGCTTCACCACCGAGCATGACAACGAAAGTTTTGCCACGGTGAGCATTGATATAGGGAACTGAGTGGCGAAATCCCTGAACCAGTTCAGTACTACGTTCCTTCACGGCAAAACCTCGTTTGAATTTTTATTCGTAATTTTTGTATTTTTATTCTTTTGGAGCCGTGTGGCAAGTAAGAAATCTCTGTTTTTGAATTAACACTCATTACAAACAGGCAACAAATTGATAAATCGAATAAATGCTAGGGAATGACATGCGGGATTCGATTCGCTAGAATTCGCAAACTGATTTTTTTATCACCTGTTTTTTACTTTTAGATACTTTTGAGACTGCATGACTGACGATAATCACAATCCCGGACGACGACGCCTTCTTCAAACCGTAGCTGCCTCCTGGATGCTTAGTGTCAGTAAAGTAGGTTTTGCCGCCAGCTCACAGGTTATCGCGGTACGCATCTGGCCTTCCTCGACGTATACCCGTATTACTCTTGAATCCAGCACTCCCTTAAAATATAAGCAGTTTCTGCTTAATGATCCGCCGCGAGTGGTCATTGATATTGAGGGCGTCCACCTGAACAGCGTGCTTAAAGGTCTGGGCGAGAAAGTTCAGCAAAGCGATCCTTATATCCGTCAGGCGCGGGTAGGGCAGTTCGATACCAAAACGGTTCGTATGGTGCTGGAACTCAAGCGGGCCATCAGTCCGCATGTCTTTACGCTTAAACCAGTGGCGGAGTTTCATAACCGTCTGGTTGTCGACCTTTATCCGCAAGAAGGGGACGTCAGTGTTCAGGATGATCCTCTGCTGGCGTTACTGGAAGATTACAATCGCGGGGATGTCGCAAGAACGCTGCCGCCGGAAACCAGGAAAGACGGTCAGGCAGGGCGCAGCAGGCCGCTGGTGATCATGCTTGATCCCGGCCATGGTGGAGAAGACCCGGGCGCTATCGGAAAATACAAAACCCGCGAGAAAGATGTCGTATTGCAGATTGGCCGAAGGTTACAGAAGCTGATCGCGCGTGAACCCAATATGAAAGCGCATATGACCCGCAACGAAGACGTATTTATCCCGCTGAAAGTCCGCGTGGCAAAGGCGAGAAAGCTGCGGGCAGATCTGTTTATCTCTATCCATGCGGATGCGTTTACCAGCCGGGCTGCCAAAGGATCGTCGGTGTTTGCGTTATCAACGAAAGGCGCAACCAGTTCAGCGGCACGTTTTCTGGCACAAACGCAGAATGAATCCGACCTGATAGGCGGCGTCAGCAAAAGCGGTGACCGCTATCTCGATCATACGATGTTTGATCTGGTTCAGACGGCGACCATCAGTGACAGCCTGAAATTCGGTAAAGAAGTGCTGACGCGGATGGGCAAGATTAATCATCTGCACAAAAACAAAGTCGATCAGGCGGGATTCGCTGTGCTGAAAGCGCCGGATATTCCTTCGATTCTGGTCGAGACGGCGTTTATCAGTAACATCAATGAAGAGAAAAAACTTCGGACTGCGCATTTTCAGCAGCAGGTGGCGGAGTCCATTCTGGCGGGGATCAAAGCGTACTTTGCTCAGGGCGGGATGTCTGCGAGGGGATGAGTTCGATGTGACGCGGGAAGTGCGTTCCCGCTGTTTACCGGAATTCAGATACAAAAAAACACCCGTTAAGGTGCCTGATGTTTTACTGCTTAATGATACTGATTTTTAGTAGTTGGTTGCGGGGGCCGGATTTGAACCGACGACCTTCGGGTTATGAGCCCGACGAGCTACCAGGCTGCTCCACCCCGCGTCCGTCACTACTTAGCACTGCTTTACTTCATCACATTATCCGAACTGAGCATCTTCATACTTCAGTCTCGAATTGGTTGCGGGGGCCGGATTTGAACCGACGACCTTCGGGTTATGAGCCCGACGAGCTACCAGGCTGCTCCACCCCGCGTCCGTATACTGCTTTACTTCATCGTACAATTCAACTGAGCATTTCATACATCGAAATCGAATTGGTTGCGGGGGCCGGATTTGAACCGACGACCTTCGGGTTATGAGCCCGACGAGCTACCAGGCTGCTCCACCCCGCGTCCGATGGAGGCGAACTATACTCCCCATGAGATTTCGTGCAACCCTTTTTTGAATTTATTCAAATAAAGCACTTAGTTGCTGGCTTTTTATCCACAAAATGGCCGTTTGAAGCACAATTTGGGTCAGTACACTTTTTTCGACTGTGACAATTCCTTTCTGACAGGCCGTTTGTTATCGTTTCGCCAGTCATTTCCCTGAATGTAAGAGAGCGCGGCAATAATGAAAGGACGTTGGAGTAAATATCTGCTGGGTGGTCTGGTGATAGCGGTACTGGCGGGATGTTCCTCGCGACCCACCGACCGTGGCCAGCAGTATAAAGATGGTCGCCTCGATAATGCGCTTGAATACGTGAATGAGCCGAATGCGACGGGCAAACCGGTTAATGCGCTGGATTACTCCAATCAGGTTGCCGCAGTTCAGATTGCCTCTTCTTCTTTATACGGTCGTAACAACACGACATTTCAGGCTGTCGAACAATGGTTACGATCCGGCGCGGATACCCGCAATCTGAGCCAGTACGGCATCAGCGCTTATCAGATGGAAGGTGCTGACAATTTCGGTAACGTTCAGCTGACCGGCTATTACACGCCAGTGGTACAGGCGCGTTATACGCGTCAGGGTGAATTCCAGTATCCGCTTTACCGTATGCCACCAAAACGGGGTCGTCTGCCTGACCGTGCCTCGATTTATTCCGGAGCCCTGAGCGATAATTACGTCGTCGCCTGGACCAATTCCCTGATGGATAACTTCATGATGGAAGTGCAGGGCAGCGGGTATGTCGATTACGGCGATGGTCGCCCGTTCATGTTCTTTGGTTATGCCGGCAAGAATGGCCATGCTTACCGCAGTATCGGCAAAGTGCTGATCGACCGTGGTGAAGTGGCGCGCGAAAACATGTCGATGCAGGCTATCCGTCAGTGGGCCGATACACACAGCGCGGCAGAAGTCCGTGAACTGCTGGAGCAAAACCCGTCATTCGTGTTCTTCAAGCCTGAGCCTTTCGCGCCAGTTCGCGGTGCCAGCGGCGTTCCGCTGATTGCCAAAGCCTCGGTAGCGTCTGACCGTTCGCTGATCCCGGCGGGGACAACATTGCTGGCAGAAGTGCCTGAGCTGAATGATAAAGGCAAGTTTACCGGTAAATATCACATGCGCCTGATGGTAGCACTGGATGTCGGCGGAGCGATTAAAGGACAACATTTCGATATGTATCAGGGTATTGGCCCTGACGCCGGACATTCTGCCGGATTTTATAATCACTATGGACGCGTCTGGGTGTTAAAATCAGCGCAGAACGGCAAACCGCTGTTCACGGCCTACGCGCCCTCTAACTAGATTTCGACACAACGCACTGAGGTTTATCTTTTCATGACAGCTACCTATTCCGACGCTTATCAGCAACGTTTTGGCGGAACTGCCCGGCTTTATGGTCAGCAATCGCTGGAGTTGTTCTCGCAGGCGCATGTCTGCGTTATTGGTATCGGCGGAGTGGGCTCATGGGCGGCGGAAGCGCTGGCGCGAACCGGCATTGGCGCGATAACGCTGATTGATATGGATGACGTCTGCGTGACCAACACCAACCGTCAGATTCATGCCTTGCGTGAAAATGTCGGGCAGGCGAAAACAGAAATCATGGCGCAGCGTATTCTGGCGATTAATCCCGAGTGCAAGGTGACGTGTATAGACGATTTTATTACGCCTGATAACGTCGCTGAGATGCTCGACCAGGGTTTCAGCTACGTTATTGATGCTATTGACAGCGTGCGGCCAAAAGCTGCTCTGCTGGCTTATTGCCGTCGTTATAAGATCCCGGTGGTAACGACAGGCGGTGCGGGCGGGCAGATCGATCCGACACAAATCGCGGTCGTGGATCTGGCGAAAACTATTCAGGATCCGCTGGCGGCAAAACTGCGTGAGCGTCTGAAAAGTGATTTCAACGTGGTGAAAAACAGCAAAGGTAAGCTCGGAATTGACTGTGTATTTTCCAGCGAACCGCTGATGTACCCGCAGGCAGATGGTTCTGTGTGTGCCTCAAGGGCAACGGCAGAAGGGCCGAAACGGATGGATTGCGCTTCCGGTTTTGGGGCGGCGACGATGGTTACCGCGACGTTTGGCTTTGTCGCGGTATCTCATGTGCTGAAGAAAATGATGGCGAAAGCACAGCGTCAGGCTCAGGCCGCCTGACGGGCAAGAGCGATAACGCCTGCTGCCAGCGCGTTAAGTCCGCTTGTGCGGCTGGTGCTGAGCTGCTCACGCAATCCTAATACATCAAATAACGCCAGCGGATCCCGCTTTAAGATCTCGTCTGGCGTTTTGCCTTCTACGGCAGTCAGTAATACGGCCAGCAAACCTTTCACGATCCGACCTTCACTGTCGCCATAAAAATGCATCGTCCCGTTCTCTGATTTTTCCGCGCCAAGCCAGACCCGGTTTTCACATCCAGATAGCTCATTTTCTGGTGTTTTCAGCGCCGTATCCAGCGGTGGTAGGGATTTTGCGAGCAGGATTAACTGGCGGTAGCGGTCTTCCCACTGACGAAATGACGCGAATTTTTCGGTCAGTGAGGCTTCAGTGATCTCATGGCCGAAAGGATGTGGCGCTGACATGGTATTCCCCAAACAATGAATTAATCGGCTAACAGGTCGAGAGCGTATTTTACCGCACCGACCAGCCGCGTGACGTCCTGTTCATTATTATACGGCGCAAATGAGGCCCGTAATGTTCCGCTGATGCCCAGAGCATTCATCAGTGGCTGAGCGCAATGCTGTCCGGCGCGCAAGGCGATCGCCTGTTCGGCCAGCAAAGCTACCAAATCACTGTGATGTACACCGGCAATATCGAATGCCAGAACGGACGAATGGTGACAGCGGAAACTGCGGAAGCCTTCAATCTGCGCAAGTTGTTCTTCAGCCAGTGTCGCCAGCTGTTGTGCATATTTCTCTGCTGCGGGCAGATCGACAGTTTTTAACCATTCCAGCGCAGCAGACATGCCGATCACACCGGCAATATTTGGCGTTCCTGCTTCGAAGCGGTGCGGAACAGCCTGCGGCGTGAAATCTGTCATGGAAGCCTGCGTCAGCATTTTCCCGCCGCCCTGCCATGGCGACATACTGTCGAGTAATGCTGTTTTGCCATACAGCACGCCGATGCCGGTCGGGCCGTAAAGCTTATGACCCGAGAAAGCATAAAAGTCGATATCGAGACGTTGTACATCTGACGGACAATGCACCACACCTTGTGCGCCATCGATAAGCACGGGCGTGCCGTTTGTGTGCGCCAGTTCAACGGCGCGGGCAATATCAGGCATTGCGCCCGTCACGTTCGACATTTGCGTCAGCGCCAGCAGGCGTGTCTTATTGCTCAGCAGGCGGGGAAGGGCGTCGATCTCGGGTATGCCCTGTTTATCCACCGGCAGCGTAACAACGTGCGCCTGACATTGCTGCGCCACCATCAGCCACGGAATAAGGTTCGCGTGATGTTCTGCCTGACTGACGATAATCTCATCACCCGGTTGCAGTCGTGGGCGCAGCCAGCTTTGTGCCACCAGATTGATAGATTCCGTGGTTCCCCGCGTCCAGACGATATTTTCGCTACGTGGCGCATTAATCCATTGCGCCATCTTTACTCTGGCCTGCTCGTACTGTTCCGTCAGGGTTTGCGCCGCACGATGCTGGCTGCGGTGAACGGTAGCGCCTTCCTGAGAGTAGAAATTCACGGTGGCGTCGATCACTGCCTGCGGCTTCAGCGCGGTGGCTGCACTGTCGAGATAGCATTGTCCCTGGGACAGTGCAGGAAAGTGCTGACGGAAAACGGCGGGGTTAAAGTCTTTCATACCAATTCAGATCCTTCAGCCTGAGTTCAAAAATGCAGGTTTTTTGTAACACAAGCCGCTTATTCATTTTAGGAATGGTTACCTGGAAATTTATCAGAAGTTTGTTATGCTGAATTACGTTAACTAAATACATTAGCCTGGAAGTTTAACCAGGATTTTTAAGCATTTTAATCTGCAAGGAGTCTATGATGAAGAAGATCGCCGCCGTAATTTCAGCTGCACTGCTGACCACAACACTTGCCGCCTGTTCAAGCAACTACGTGATGCATACCAACGATGGCCGTACCATTGTTGCTGATGGCAAACCTAGCACGGACAATGATACCGGTATGATCAGTTATACCGATGCGTATGGCAACAAGCAGCAGATCAATAAATCTGAAATCAAAGAAATGGCAGAAGGGAACTAATCCCTCAGGTGCCCCCCCCGAGTGTATGAATCCGGGGTAACCTCACGTTCTGCTCTATGACAAAACCGGCTCTTCTTGCGATGAGGCCGGTTTTGTCACATTATGCGCCCGCATTCCTGTCTCTTTGCCCCAAACTTTTTGCTCCATATTTTTTGCCCCAAACACAGGCAAAAAAAAAGCACCGCAAATAGCGGTGCTGAAAAATCACTTTGGACAGACAGGGTAATGTACAGGAAGTGAAAAGTTTGTAGCATTCAAGCTACGTGTCTGGATTGCCAGACAATTGCAAACACAACATCACAACCACAAGCCAAAAGTATTTCAGCATCCTCATACCAATCTACTTTTCGTTCCGGCTCAGGAAGTGGCGCCACTATAGGTTTTTGCCTGTACATCCTCAACGGACAAATTATAATGTCTCGGATTAAAAAAACTAATATCTAAATCCGCGGACAGGTGCTCCGCTTACCGGCGAATAAGAAGTACCCATTCTATGTCAAAACGTTTACCGCCTTTGAATTCTCTGCGGGTATTTGATGCCGCAGCGCGCCACCTTAGTTTTACTAAGGCTGCCGAGGAATTGTTCGTCACGCAGGCCGCCGTTAGCCACCAGATTAAGTCACTTGAGGACTTTTTAGGGTTAAAACTGTTTCGCCGGCGCAATCGCTCATTGTTACTGACCGAAGAAGGGCAGAGCTATTATCTGGATATTAAGGAGATATTCTCATCCCTGAATGAGGCGACGAGAAAACTCCAGGCACGCAGCGCGAAAGGCGCTCTGACGGTGAGTTTGCCGCCGAGCTTTGCGATTCAGTGGCTGGTGCCAAGATTGTCTGGCTTTAACTCAGCTTATCCGGGCATCGATGTGCGCATCCAGGCTGTGGATCGCGAAGAAGACAAATTATCCGACGATGTCGACGTGGCGATTTTCCACGGCCGGGGCAACTGGCCGGGGCTGCGGGCCGAGCGTTTATATGCTGAGTATTTACTTCCGGTTTGTTCTCCTTCTTTACTGATGAGCGATAATCCGCTGAAGGAACCGGCAGATTTAAGCCACCACACTTTGCTGCATGATGCTTCCCGCCGCGACTGGCTGGCCTACACCAAACAGCTCGGGTTACAACAAATCAATGTCCAGCAGGGGCCTATTTTCAGCCATAGCGCGATGGTGGTTCAGGCCGCCGTCCACGGGCAAGGTATTGCGCTGGTGAATAATGTCATGGCGCAGACTGAAATTGAGGCCGGACGTCTGGTCTGCCCGTTCAGCGAAGTTTTAATCAGTAAAAATGCTTTTTATCTGGTTTGTCATGACAGTCAGGCAGAACTGGGTAAAATAGCCGCCTTTCGTCAGTGGATCCTCGCGCGCGCAGCCAGCGAGCAGGAAAAACTGCGCTTTCGTTTCGATCAGGCATGAAGCCGGATCGCCTGGGAGAGAAAGTCCAGGGTCTGCTTATCAGACTGATTACTTGGGATTTTCATCGGCTAATAACGATAACAGGTAACGCACAATGACCAGTCGTTCAATGTTGATCTTCGCCGCAATCAGCGGCCTTATCTACGTCGCTTTCGGTGCCTTTGGCGCACACGTGTTGAGTCAGTCGCTCGGCGAAGCAGAAATGGCGTGGATCCACACCGGATTAACGTATCAAAGTATTCATACGCTGGCGGTGATGATTTTAGGTGTTGCGATGCAGCGCCAGCGTAATGTGTGGTTCTACTGGAGCAGCGCTTTTTTAGCGCTGGGAACCGTGTTGTTCAGCGGCAGCCTTTATTGTCTGGCGCTGTCGCATCTCCGTTTATTCGTTTTTGTAACTCCGATTGGCGGTACCTTGTTCCTGGTCGGTTGGATTTTGATGTTGATCGGCGCACTGCGCCTGAAGAAAAAGGCCGAACGCCATGAATAAAGTTGCTCTCTACTGCCGTCAGGGTTTTGAAAAAGAATGCGCAGCAGAAATTACCGACAAAGCCGCAAAGATGGAAATCTTCGGTTTTGCCCGCGTTAAAGAAAACAGCGGATATGTGTTGTTTGAATGCTATCAGCCAGATGATGCTGACAAGATTGCGAAGAATTTGCCGTTCCGCGAACTGATTTTTGCCCGTCAGTTAATCGTGGTAGGCGAATTGCTGAAAGATTTGCCGCCGGAAGACCGTGTTTCTCCGATCGTCGGCATGGTACAGAACGTGATCACCAACGGCGGTGAGCTTCGCGTTGAAGTGCCGGACACCAATGAAAGCAAAGAGCTTACCAAGTTCTGTCGCAAACTGACGGTGCCGCTGCGTTCAGCGATGCGTGAACGCAAAGTGCTGGGTAAGAAAGAGAATGCGCTGCGCCCTGTGGTGCATGTGTTCTTTATTGCGCCGGGCTGCTGCTACGTCGGGTATTCCTACAGCAACAACAATTCACCCTTCTATATGGGTATTCCGCGCCTCAAGTTCCCGTCTGAAGCGCCAAGCCGTTCGACACTGAAACTGGAAGAAGCTTTCCACGTCTTTATTCCGGCGGATGAGTGGGATGAACGTCTGGCGAGTGGCATGTACGCGGTCGATTTAGGCGCGTGTCCGGGCGGCTGGACGTATCAGCTGACACAACGCAGCATGATGGTCACGGCTATCGACAACGGTCCGATGGCGCCAAGCCTGATGGAAACTGGCCAGGTTATTCATCTGCGCGAAGACGGCTTCCGCTATAAATCCACCAGTACCAAAAACTACTGGCTGGTCTGTGACATGGTAGAGAAACCGGCGAAAGTGGCTGCACTGATGTGTGACTGGCTGGTCAACGGCTGGTGTCGCGAGGCGATTTTCAATCTGAAGTTACCGATGAAAAAGCGTTACGAAGAAGTGTCTAATATTCTTGAGCGCATCGATGAACGTCTGAAAGAAAATGGCGTGAACGCGGAGATCTTCGCGAAACAGCTTTATCATGACCGCGAAGAAGTCACCGTGCATATCCGCCGTTTCTGGTCGGCGATTGGCGGGCGTCGCGATGAGCGTGATCGCTGATACTCTTCATACTTCGAGTTGCTGATGCGTTGGCTGCATGCACTCACCCGAATCACTTACTCAGGTAAGCTCATCGGGATTCACTTAC
Source organism: Rahnella variigena (assembly GCF_003610915.1). Lineage (NCBI taxonomy): Bacteria > Pseudomonadati > Pseudomonadota > Gammaproteobacteria > Enterobacterales > Yersiniaceae > Rahnella > Rahnella variigena. The sequence continues at coordinate 4,472,723 of NZ_NSDJ01000001.1, read as the reverse complement.
TTGCCGCCTTCCTGCAACTCGAATTATTTTGAGTATCCTGATTATGGCGTTTCTTAATTAAGAAGCGCCTTTTTTACACCCATTTTATGGCAGGCGCAGTTGCTGTAAGTTGCCATCCAGCGCGACGTCGGTTTGCAGCGTTGAAACCCGTTTGCAGATATAAGCCTGTTCACGGTGTTCCTCCAGCTTCTTACGCCACTTTTCCGGTACGCCTTCCAGATTATCGTAAAGTTCATCCAGCGAGCCGGTTTGCTTCAGTAGCGTGACCGCCGTCTTCGGGCCAATGCCCGGCACGCCCGGAATTTTACTGCTGCTGATCCCCGCCAGACCCCAGTAATCGGTCAGCTGTTGCGGCAGAACACCAAAGATTTCCTGCACAAAAGGCATATCCAGCCAGCGTTTCTGGAAGTAATCGCGGATCTGAACATTCGGTGCCAGAAGCTGGCAATAACCTTTATCGGTTGAAACGATAGTGACCTGATGACCGCCAGACGATACTTTTGCCGCCAGCGTGGCTGCCAGGTCATCCGCTTCATTGCCCGCAGAATGCCAGCAGGCGATGCCCTGCGCTTCGAAACCGGCTTTCAGGCTAGGCATTTCTGCAAACAGATTGTCCGGCATCGGTGTGCGTCCGGCTTTGTAATCAGGCAGGCTCTGATGACGCCAGCTGTCGGCGCGGTCATCTTCGTCAAATACGGCAACGGCGTGCGTGGGCTGAGTATGCTGAATCAGCTGGCCGATGGCATTCTGGCAGGTAACAAGACAAGGCGAGCCCTGAACTGCATGAATACGGCGGATCAGGTTCAGGGCGTCGATAATAAGCAGATGTATTGCCATAATAATCTCCATAATAAAGGCGACTTACGTCGCCCTTAGATCTGCTTTAGAAGTGTGCTTGCCGTGTGAGCGGTCGGTCAGGCACAAATCTCATAACAAGGAATGTACGCGCTGCCCGGCAATTTCATGCGGTGCTGTGCGACGAACCCTTGCAGCAGGCTGTCCATTTTTTTCATTAATGCCGGATCACCATGCAGTTTGAAGCGACCATGTTGCTCGATGGCGTGGATCCCAAACTCTTTCACGTTACCGGCCACAATACCGGAGAAGGCGCGGCGCAATGCAGCGGCCAGTTCCTGCGGCGGCTGGTTTGGATAAAGGTTCAGGTTCGCCATGTTTTCATGGTTTGGTTCGAACGGATGCTGTAAATCAGGCGCAATGCGAATCGACCAGTTAAAGCTGTAAGCATCGCCACTGTTACGGCGGTTTTCTTTTACCAGCGGCATCGCGCGTTTCATCTGACGGGCCACTTCTGTCGGATCGTCGATAATGATGGTGTAGAACTTACAGGCTTCTTCACCGAGCGTTTCTTTAATGAAAGCATCGAGAACGTGGAAGTAATCGGCACTTTCTTTCGGACCGGTCAGGATCAGCGGGAGAACCTGATCGCTGTTTTCCGGATCCATCAGGATCCCCAGCAGATACAGCAATTCTTCTGCGGTACCGACGCCGCCAGGGAAAATAATGATCCCGTGGGCAATGCGAACAAATGCCTCAAGCCGTTTTTCAATATCAGGCATGATGATCAGTTCGTTGACCAGCGGATTAGGCGGCTCAGCGGCAATAATTGAAGGTTCTGTCATGCCTATAAAGCGGCCTGATTTGTAACGCTGTTGTGCGTGACCGACGGCGGCACCTTTCATTGGCGCTTCCATCGCACCCGGGCCACAGCCGGTACAAATGTTCAGTTCGCGCAAACCCAGCTGGCTGCCGACGTTACGGGCGTACTGGTATTCGATTTCATTAATAGAGTGGCCGCCCCAGCACACGACCATGTTTGGATCTTCATCCAGATGCAGGGCGCGGGCGTTGCGTAAGATTGAAAACACCAGGTTGGTCAGATGCGCTGAATTTTCGGTATTCAGATGCTGAAAACGACCAGCGTTATCAATTTGCCCGCTGACGAAGAGGATATCGCGCAGCACGGCAAACAGGTTGGCCTGCAATGAACGGATAATCCGGCCATCCACAAAGGCATCTTCCGGCGGGTTTACCAGTTCAAGTTTCACGCCACGCTCTCTGCGCAGCACGTTGATATCAAAGCTTTCGTAACGTTCTAAAAGTTCTTTACTGCTGTCAGTCTGGCTGCCGCTGTTGAGGACGGCCAGTGAACAATTTCGGAAAAGGCGATAGAGGTCGCTGCTCGCCGTGCGTTTGAGCATGTCGACTTCCAGCTGCGACAACAAATCCATTGAGCCTAACGGGCTGATATGTGTAATCAAAGTTGCTCCTTGACACCAACGGGTGCAGTGATTCTTTCTGCTACCTGATTGCGGCGCATGATTTTTCGGATCATGTTTTTTGCGCCGTATGCAATTTAACAGTAACCCTGTCATCAGGCTTTTACCAATGCTCACAGAGCGTTAGCTCAGTTCTTGAGCAACGTCTCGCATTATTGTCTGACAAGTCTCGCTGTTGCAGGTTCAAACGGGAAGTTGGATCTCCACGGATTGATATCCAGCCCGCCGCGACGAGTGTAGCGGGCGTACACGGCGAGTTTTTCCGGCTGGCAGAAACGCAGCATATCGTTGAAGATCCGTTCGACGCATTGTTCGTGGAATTCGTTGTGATGACGGAAAGACACCAGATAGCGCAGCAAGGCTTCGCGGTCGATTTTCGGGCCACGATACCGGATTTGCACGGAACCCCAGTCGGGCTGATGGGTAATCAGACAGTTTGATTTCAGCAGATGACTCACCAGTGACTCTTCAACGATTTCCTCACCTTTGGCACTGGCCAGATAATCAGTGCTGAATTCGTAGCTGTCGATTTCAATATCCTGCTCATCAATACAGATACCGTCGAAACGTCCTACCCGCGTGCCTTCAATTTCAGACAGGCGGCTGACCGTTACGGTCACGTCACCTTGCGCACAGGCGCTCAGGTCACGGGTTAAGGTTTCCTGTACTGTTTCCCAGTCGGGGAAGACGGTCTGATTAAAACTGTTCAGATAGAGTTTGAAACTTTTGGATTCAATCAGGTTCTGACTATTAGCATTCAGGCTGATTTCGCCCACAGCAACCTGTGGCAATCCCTTCGCGTTGAGCCAGGACAGTTCATACAGCGTCCAGATATCTGCGCCATGAAACGGTAAGTTATCCGGATATAAGCCCAGCGGCTCACGGTTCATGCTGCGCGGAACGGCCTGTAATAAAGACGCATCGTAATGGTCAACGTAAGCCGTACTTTTGCCCAGCGTCAGTTGCGCCAGAGCGGGGTTATCCTGATATGAGGACATGCTGTCACCTTGCTTAGAGATCGGTACAATAGAGAATAGTCACCAGTTTAACCCAGCCTTAGCGGAAGATGAGAGAATTATGGAGTCTGAAGTTTCAGTAGCATTGCGTGAATTTACTCAGCGTTTTGTCGATCTCTGGCAACAGGAAACCGGCATGCCGCCTGCCAGTGAAGCTCTGTTTGGGGTGGCTTCGCCGTGCGTGGTGAAGACGGAAGAAGACAAAGTCTACTGGCTGACTCAGACGTTCAGCCCGCAGGCGACCCTGGAAAATGTTGAACGCGCGATGGAATTACAACTGCGCCCGGAGGCGCATGCGTTTTATACCACGCAGTTTGCCGGAGACATGACCGCCAGCTGGCAAGGCAATGCGCTGACACTGTTGCAGGTCTGGAGCCCGGAAGATTTCACCCGTTTGCAGGAGAATCTGATTGGTCATCTGGTGACGCAAAAGCGTCTGAAGCTGACGCCAACGACTTTTCTGGCGACCACAGATTCCGAGCTGGATCTGGTTTCGCTGTGTAATGTGACCGGGAATGTTGTGCTGGAACAGTTCGGCAGTAAAAAACGAACTATACTCTCGCCATCGTTGTCAGAATTCCTTACAATGCTGACCGCTGTTTACCCCGCCTGATTTTATTGTCGATGTACCCCATTCCGCAGAGCACAAATGGCTCACAAGCGTGTGAGAGATCTCTCACAAAGACTGTAAGAGATCTCGCTAATTTGACTTAATTACTTCACGATAAAAACTCATATAACAATCAATATCAATAAGTTAACTCACTTATTCTTCGTGAGGCGGCTTACATTCCCTGATATTGGCTTACAGCCTGTCTTGTCCGGAAGGGCAAAATCAACGATTCTAGTCGTGCACCAAGGAAGCATGAGACAGAACATCAGGATGATGGCTGAATCATTAAAGAAGGGGACGGCTCAGGAAGAGTCAGGACGGCATCGGATTATGCCAGGATGTTTCAGGATGAAACCAGGGACACCTCCAGGACGGAGAAGAGAGCTCACAAAGGAAGCTGAGCGGGTCACAGATGACCAAGGGATATCAGTCAGGATGACTTAGGATAGAACGTCAGGATGAAAGTTGGACGATGCGAAGGACAGCCGGTTAGGATAACCGCAGGAAAAGTTTTCAGGGATTGAGCAGGGAGCACTTAGGTAGCTGGATTGCTATAAAACGAACCGGGGGCACTGTGTAAACAGTGCCCCCAACTTTTTGTCTGAATCTTTTCTCGCACGCCTGAATATTCTGATAACAGAAGGCGTTCCGCGATATCCGAAGCGCCTCTTAGTTATTAACCAATTGCCCCTAAGACATCATCCTGCCCCTGTTTTTTCGGCAGCAGGAATAACGTGGCGAAGATATCCAGCAGGTAAATCGCAGCCAGTAACGTAATCGCTGCGGTAAACGACACCTGCGCGACCAGTATCCCGATCACCAGCGGACCAAAACCGCCCACACCACGTCCGAGATTAAATAACAGATTCTGCGCCGTCGCCCTGACGTGTACCGGATAGAGATCGGATATCAGTCCGCCGTAACCGCCAATCATGCCATTCACAAACATGCCCATCAGCGCACCCGCGAACAACATCAGCGTCGGATCGGTTAGCTGCGCATAGCACACCACCATAATGACCGCACCGACCTGATAAATCAGGAAGATTTTCCAGCGCGGGAAACGGTCAGAAAGCATGCCGAACAGCCAGATCCCAAACGTCATCCCTACAACCGTGACCGCCGTCCACAGGCCGGATTTAGTCAGCGAGAAGCCGAAGTTTTTCGACAGATAGCTTGGCATCCAGATCATCAGACCGTAATAGCCAAAGTTCTGCACAGAACACAGGATCAGAATGCCGATACTGGCTTTCGTCGTGACTTTATCGCGAAACAGTAACTTAATGCGGCTGAACAGTGAGCCATCATTGTTGCTGGCAGTGTGTTTAACGAAAGCTTCCGGTTCGCCCATGGTGCGGCGGATAAGGAAAGAAGCCAGCGCCGGTAACAGGCCGACCAGGAACATGCCGCGCCAGCCGATAATGCCGAGCAGCATTGGCGTCAGGAAGGCTGCCATTAACACGCCGAGCTGCCAGCCCATGCCGACATACGCTGAGGCGCGGTTACGTTTTTCCGCCGGCCACGCTTCTGCAATCAGCGCCATGCCGATACCGAACTCGCCACCGAGCCCGACGCCTGCCAGCGTGCGGTAAATCAGTAAATCCCAGTAGCCTTGTGCGAAAGCACATAAACCAGTGAACAGGGAGAACATCAGAATGGTGAAGGTCAGTACACGGATGCGGCCGAAGCGATCGCTGATGGGGCCGAAAATCACGCCGCCCAGTACGGCACCAATCAGAGTCCAGGTGACCAGAGAGCCACTTTGTGAGGATGACAAACCAAATTCGCTGGTGATAGCGGGAAGCATGAAGCCGAGGATCAGTAAATCAAAGCCGTCCATGGCGTAGCCGGTGACGGAGGCCAGCATAGCTTTTGCCGGTGTTGCGTGTGCTTTTTGAGTATGTTGTGCGGACATTTTTACACATCTGTGAAGAAAAAAGTGGCGGTAGTTTGCCCGTAACGGGCGTTTATCGCCACCACGAAAAACTTATGGCTGGATTGATTAATTGGATACGATGCAGAAAGTTGGGGCATCAGTCCTTCAATGTTATGCTTTGCGCCCCCGGCGGAGGCTGCCCGGGGCCATGAAAGAAGAGAGTCATTGATGAATACAGAAAACCAGGTTCGCCAGATTTTAGAAGATATCGAGCAGGTCATGCGTGATGACAAGTTGTGGCACGCCACACCGCCGGAAGCGGAAGCCTTTGAAAGCAAAGAGCCGTTTTCTGTGGATACTATGTCTGCTGAGCAATGGCTGCAATGGGTGCTGGTTCCCCGTATGTACGCGTTGCTGGAAGCTCAGGCGCCACTGCCAACCCGTTTTGCAATCACCCCCTATTTTGAAGTGGCGATGCCGGAAGCACTCCGTTTGCTGACACAGCTGCAACGCCTCGACGATTTGCTGAATATAGAAGACTGACATGCTGGAAATTTTGTATCAGGACGAACATCTGGTCGCAGTGAATAAACCTGCGGGCATGCTGGTTCATCGCAGCTGGCTGGACCGCCATGAAACGGTGTTTGTGATGCAAACATTGCGTGATCAGATTGGTCAGCATGTGTTTACGGTTCACCGGCTGGATAAACCGACGTCAGGCGTTTTGCTGCTGGCGCTGTCCAGCGAAGTGGCTCGTTTGCTGTCGCAGCAGTTCGAAAATAATCAGATGAGCAAAACCTATCACGCCGTAGTTCGAGGGTATGTGCCACAAGACGGCACCCTGGATTACGCGCTGATCGAAGAGCTGGATAAAATCGCTGATAAGTTTGCGGATCCGGATAAAGCGCCACAGCCTGCGGTGACGCATTATCGCGTCGTCGCACAGGTCGAAATGCCAGTGGCTGTAGGACGTTACGACACCGCGCGCTACAGTCTGATGGAACTGAAACCAGAAACTGGCCGTAAGCATCAGTTGCGCCGTCATATGTCGCATTTGCGTCACCCGATTATTGGTGACAGCGCGCACGGCGATTTAAAGCAAAACCGCGGCATGACGCAGCATTTTGGCTGTTCGGGGCTGATGCTCCACGCCAGCCATATGCAATTGCCACATCCGGTAACCGGTGAACCTCTGTCGATTCAGGCGCGCTGGGATCCTCGCTGGCAGAATGTGGTGACACAGTTTGGCTGGCAGGGAAAAATCCCTGAGCTTGAAAGGGTTGAGTTTGCAGAAACTTGCGGTCAGGATAGTCCACAAATTTAAGTCCTTTGATTGAAATATTGGCATCACACAGGAGTGAAACCCATGGCAGAAGTCGGAATTTTCGTCGGTACGGTGTACGGCAATGCGTTACTGGTAGCAGAAGAAGCGGAAACCGTGCTGAAAGGCCAGGGCCATGACGTCAAATTGTTCGAAGAAGGCACGCTGGAAGCCTGGCAGTATTACCGTCATCATTTTGTCCTGATTGTGACTTCAACCACCGGTCAGGGCGATTTGCCGGACAGCATCGCGCCTTTGTATGCCGCGATCCGTGACACCGTCGGTTATCAGCCGGAACTGCGCTACGGTATGATTGCGCTGGGCGATATCAGCTACGATCATTTCTGTGGTGGCGGCCATAAGCTGGATGATTTATTGCAGGAGCAGGGCGCGTCGCGTATCGGCGAATTGCTGGAAATTGATGCAATGGAAACCGCCGAGCCGGAAACGGTCGCTGTTCCCTGGGTGGAAAAATGGGGCCAGTTACTTAAATAATTTCGCAGCCGTCTCTTCTGCGCACAATAAAAAAGGTCAGGCAAATGCCTGACCTTTTTACTTTCTCAATCTTCTGGCTGCGAATAATCAGCGACCGCTGGTCAGTTTTTCCAGATCGGATTCAATTTCAGTAATCTTATTCGCTACAACGGATTCCAGGTGACGCAGGTCATCAAGAATTTTACGCTTCAGATCCACTTCAACCTGATCGCGCTGGCAGATTTGGTCCAGCTCATCAATTACATAGCGCAGGTTAGGGCTGATTTCATGAATTTCTTTATAACCTTGCCCTGCGTTATCGGCAACGATGGTTTTGCGCTGGCGTGGATATTTAAATTTCACGCTTTTAGCAAAAAACTCACCTTTATCTCTGCGGAAGTAGATCTTCAGAATGTCGTTATTGGCCTCCTGACGCAGGCTGTAACGATCAATATCGTCGGGATTATTAATGCCCAGGCTTTTCAGATTGTCATACATAGCGCTACCTTCGTTTAGGAGAATATTTAACGGTCATGATGAACCGAAGAAGAATTCGAATCGTTGATTAATGACACAATTTGCTATCAACAAGATAAAAAAATAGCGGGTAACTGATGACCCGCTATTTTTAATCTTAGTCGATGGTTCGCAATAACTCATTCAGGCCGGTTTTGCCCAGAGTTTTCGCATCTACTTTCTTGACGATGACAGCACAATACAGGCTGTATTTACCGTCTTTAGAAGGCAGGTTGCCGGAAACGACAACGGAGCCGGCAGGGACGCGGCCGTAATGCACTTCGCCCGTTTCGCGGTCATAAATTTTGGTGCTCTGGCCGATGTAAACGCCCATGGAAATCACAGAGCCTTCTTCGACAATCACGCCTTCAACGATTTCAGAACGCGCGCCGATGAAGCAGTTGTCTTCGATGATGGTCGGGTTAGCCTGCAAAGGCTCCAGAACGCCGCCGATGCCTACGCCGCCGGACAGGTGTACGTTTTTACCGATCTGCGCGCAAGAACCTACCGTCGCCCAGGTATCAACCATGGTGCCTTCATCAACGTATGCGCCGATGTTGACGTAAGAAGGCATCAGTACGGTGTTGCGTGCGATGAATGCGCCTTTACGTACGGCAGCAGGTGGCACCACGCGGAAACCTTCACGCTGGAAACGCGCTTCATCGTAGTCCGCGAATTTCATTGGCACTTTATCGAAGTAACGGCTTTCTCCGCCTTCCATCACCTGATTGTCATTGATTCTGAACGAGAGCAGTACCGCTTTCTTCAGCCACTGATGCGTCACCCATTCGCCATCAATCTTCTCAGCCACGCGCAATTCGCCGCTGTCGATTTTGTTGATAACCTGAGTGATGGCGTCGCGCGTTACGCTGTCAACGTTAGCCGGAGTAATGTCTGCACGGCGCTCGAAGGCTTGTTCAATAACGGTTTGTAGTTGCTGCATCCTGTTCTCTTTCCTGAATTGGTTTTAAAAGATAGTGGTACTTGTATCACATTTTATCGCCAGGGTTGAGTGCCTCAGTTAATCGGCGAGTGATTTCCTGACGAGTTTGCTTATCCAGCGCGCGGCGCTCACTGTTAGCAAGAATAAATAAGTCTTCTACGCGTTCGCCGATGGTTGAGATGCGCGCACCGTGCAGCGACAGTCCCAGGTCAGAGAACACTTCCCCGACGCGTGCCAGCAGACCGGGCTGATCCAGCGCCACCAGTTCCATGTACGTGCGGCGGTCGGTATGTGTTGGCAGGAAACTGACTTCGGTCTGTACGCTGAAATGACGCAGTTTCGGCGAAGGACGTCGGGCGCGCGGCGGCTGATAAGCCTGCGTCATCGACTGTTCCAGCGCATAACGGATTGCTTCATGGCGATCCTGTGCCAGCGGGCTGCCGTCCGGTTCGAGCACGATAAAGGTATCCATCGCCATGCCGTCGCGATTGGTGAAAATTTGCGCGTCATGAATGCTCAGGTTACGTCTGTCCAGCTCACCGGCAACGGTGGCAAACAGATACGGGCGGTCAGGACTCCAGATAAATATCTCCGTACCGCCGCGCGTTGCCTGACGGCTGACCAGCACCAGCGGTTTGGTGGAGTCGTGCTCCAGCAAATGTCTTGCGTGCCACGCCAGCTGATTCGGTGAGTGACGCAGGAAGTAATCCGCCCGGCAGCGGCTCCAGATGCGGTGCAACGCTTCCTCATCAATATTATCCATGCGCAGCAAGGCCAGCGCCTGCAGGCGGTGATGACGTACGCGCTCACGCAGATCCGGCGTATTTTGCATACCGCGGCGCAGCTGTTTCTCGGTGGCGAAATACAACTCACGTATCAGGCTCTGTTTCCAGCTGTTCCACAGAGTTTCGTTGGTGGCACAAATATCGGCTACGGTCAGGCTGACCAGATAGCGCAGACGGACTTCGGTCTGCATTTCCGCCGCGAATTGCTGAATTTCATTAGGATCCTGAATATCGCGGCGTTGCGCTGTTACTGACATCAGTAAGTGACAACGAACCAGCCAGGCGACCAGCTGAGTTTCACGGGAATTCAACCCGTGCAGTTCGGCAAACTCCAGCACATCCTGCGCGCCAAGAATCGAGTGATCGCCACCACGGCCTTTGGCGATATCGTGAAACAGCGCGGCCATCAGCAGCAGTTCAGGTTGCGGCAGGCGCGGGTACAGTTCCACGCACAAAGGATGCTTTGGTCGCGTCTCTTCATGGGCAAAACTTTCCAGTTTTTGCAGCACACGGATGGTGTGTTCATCGACCGTATAGGCGTGGAACAGGTCGAATTGCATCTGCCCGACGATTTGTCCCCATTGCGGCATATACGCCCACAACACGCTGTGGCGGTGCATCGGCACCAGCGCACGCGACACGGCACCCGGATGGCGCAGAATCGCCATAAACATTTCGCGTGCCTGCGGGATCATACACAGCGGCTCTTTCAGATGACGGCGGGCATGGCGCAGTAAGCGAACGGTCGTTGAGTAAATCCCTTTGATTTCACGGTGACGTACCATCAGGTGGAACATGCTGATGATGGTTTCCGGACGGGTATCGAACAGGGATTCGTCGCGCAGATCGATAAGGTCGCCGCGTAACTGAAAATGTTCATCCAGCGGGCGTGGTTTTTCATTCGGGCCAATCGCCAGAATTGCTTCATCGAACAACTGCAATAACATCTGATTCAGCTCGCCGACCCGGCGGGTCATGCGATAGAAATCTTTCATCATGCGTTCGACCGGCTGGTTGCCTTCGCCCTGATACTGCAACAGCTGCGCCACGCTTTGCTGACGGTCGAACAGCAGGCGGTTGTCATATCTTGGCAAGACCAGATGCAGGGCGAAACGGATACGCCACAGGAAGCTCTGACACTCCAGCAGCTCGTTGCGCTCAGCTTTGGTGAGGAAGCCAAACGCCACCATTTCATCGAGCGATGTGGCGCCAAAATGGCGGCGGGCCACCCACAGAATGGTGTGGATATCACGCAAGCCGCCCGGACTGCTCTTAATGTCCGGCTCAAGGTTATAGCTGGTGCCGTGATAACGCTGATGGCGCTCATTCTGCTCTGCAATTTTAGCGCGGAAAAAATTCGGTGAAGGCCAGAATCCGTCGCTGAAAATGTGTTTCTGCATACTGAGAAACAGCGCCACGTCGCCGCAAATCAGGCGTGATTCGATAAGGTTAGTCGCGACGGTTAAATCGGCCAGACCTTCTAACAGGCACTCTTCCAGCGTGCGGACGCTGTGGCCGACTTCAAGTTTGAGATCCCACAGCAAAGTGATCAGCTCGCCAATCCGCAGCGCCTGTTCGTCGTTGAGGCGTTTCTGGCTCAGTACCAGCACGTCGATATCGGATAAAGGATGCAGTTCACCACGGCCGTAACCGCCGACGGCCACCATCGCGGTTTCAGGGATATTGTCGAACCCGTAGAACGTCCACAGACGTTGCAGCAGCTGGTCGATGTAATGTGTTCGCGCATCCACCAGCTCTTCCGCCCGTTGCCCGGCATTGAAGGCATCCGCCAGCCATACCTGAAACTGTTCCATATGCTGTTTCAGGCTCTGACGGTTTAAATCGTCATCCGGATAGACAGAAGGGGAGGCAGGTTGTGGCGGGAATGTGTGGATAAGATCCTGCGTGGTTTGTGGTTGCAGGCTCTTTTCAGCCGGAAAATTTTCAATCATGGGTGCGCAGCCCTACACGTGAGAGACCAATAAACGTGAAAGATAAAAAAACCGGCTTTCGCCGGTTTGATTCACAGATTTATACCCTCTCCGCAGAGCGGGCGACTGTTAGTCGTGCGTCAGAATAGCCGGGATGGTGTCATCCTCACGCAGCGTCATAATTTCACAACCGTTATCTGTCACCACAATAGTATGCTCGTACTGAGCCGACAAGCTGCGATCTTTAGTTTTTACCGTCCAGCCATCTTTCATGGTGCGGATACGGAAATCACCGGCGTTGACCATCGGTTCAACCGTGAAAGCCATGCCAGCCTGTAATACCACACCGCCGTCATCTGCATCGTAATGCAGAACCTGAGGTTCTTCGTGGAAACCTTCACCGATACCGTGACCGCAATATTCGCGAACCACAGAGAATTTCTCAGCTTCGACGAATTTCTGGATCTCTTTACCCAGTGTGCGCAGACGGATACCCGGTTTGATCATGCGCAGCGCGATATACAGGCTTTCCTGCGTGATGCGGCAAAGACGCTCACCCAGAATAGTCGGTTTGCCCGCGATGAACATCTTGGAGGTGTCGCCATGAAAACCATCTTTAATCACGGTGACATCGATATTGACGATATCGCCATCTTTAAGGATTTTGTCGTCGCTCGGAATACCGTGACATACCACTTCGTTAATGGAAATGCAGACAGATTTCGGGAAACCGTGGTAATCCAGACAAGCAGAAACCGCTTTTTGTTTGTTCACGATGTGATCGGCACAAATGCGATCAAGCTCACCGGTACTCACGCCAGGTTTGACGAAAGGCTCAATGATTTCCAGCACTTCGGCGGCCAGACGGCCAGCAACGCGCATTTTTTCGATGTCTTCAGGGGTTTTGATTGAAATAGCCATGTGTTGTCCTGCAGGTTCTGTGCATCAGGTGTGCTTTATTTCTACACCGATGTCGTCAATAATTAGCTGTGGCTTATGGTATCAGCCCTGATATTTGCTGCCAAACTATCATTTCCCGCTAAGCAATTCGGTGAACAAAAGTTGCTGTCCGGCCGTTATTTATGATATAAAGCGCGCCGGCAATCCGCTCTGGGTCTTACGACGCTGAGGGATTAAAGCCAAAATCACTCATTGTGTACTTATTCACGTAAGTAATAACACACACGTATCGACACATACGCCGGGGTGCCTTGGGAATTCGTTCTTCGGGGTCGGTTGTATGGGATACGTGGAGGCATAACCCCAACTACTTAATAGAGGTTTTATCATGGCAACTGTTTCCATGCGCGACATGCTCAAGGCCGGTGTTCACTTCGGTCACCAAACCCGTTACTGGAACCCGAAAATGAAGCCATTCATCTTCGGCGCTCGTAACAAGGTTCACATCATCAACCTTGAGAAAACTGTTCCAATGTTCAACGAAGCTCTGGCTGAGTTGCAGAAGATCTCCTCCCGTAAAGGTAAGATCCTGTTCGTTGGTACTAAACGCGCAGCAAGCGAAGCGGTAAAAGAAGCTGCACACAACTGCGACCAGTTCTTCGTGAACCATCGCTGGTTGGGCGGCATGCTGACTAACTGGAAAACTGTTCGTCAGTCCATCAAACGTTTGAAAGATCTGGAAGTTCAGTCTCAGGACGGTACTTTCGAGAAGCTGACCAAGAAAGAGGCGCTGATGCGTACTCGTGAACTGGCTAAGCTGGAAAACAGCCTGGGTGGTATCAAGGATATGGGTGGTCTTCCTGATGCTCTGTTCGTAATCGATGCTGATCACGAACACATTGCAATCAAAGAAGCTAACAACCTGGGTATCCCGGTATTCTCCATTGTTGATACCAACTCCGATCCGGATGGCGTTGACTTTGTTATCCCTGGTAACGATGACGCAATCCGTGCAGTAAATCTGTACCTGAGCGCTGTTGCTGCCACTGTTCGTGAAGGCCGTTCGCAAGATCTGGCTGTTCAGGCAGAAGAAAGCTTCGTAGAAGCTGAATAATAAGGCAAGCTCAGCAGAGCCCTTATTAACCAGGTATTGAAATATGTTGGTTAGGGGGCCTTTATTGGCCCCCTTTGCTTATCTTAAATGCGAGAAATATCTCACCGCAAAAACCCTTTTTGCACTGAGATAATCGAGGAAAATACAATGGCTGATATTACCGCTGCCCTGGTAAAAGAACTGCGCGAACGTACTGGCGCTGGCATGATGGATTGTAAGAAAGCTCTGGTTGAAGCGAATGGCGACATCGAGCTGGCAATCGAAAACATGCGTAAATCTGGCGCGATCAAAGCTGCGAAAAAAGCAGGCAACGTAGCTGCTGACGGCGTGATCAAAACCAAAATCGAAGGCAACTTCGGCGTGATTCTGGAAGTTAACTGCCAGACTGACTTCGTCGCTAAAGATGCTGGTTTCCAGGCTTTCGCTGACAAAGTGCTGGACGCTGCTGTTGCAGGCAAAGTGACTGATGTTGACGTTCTGAAAGCTCAGTTCGAAGAAGAGCGTATTCAGCTGGTTGCTAAAATCGGTGAGAACATCAACATCCGTCGCGTTCAGATCCTTGAAGGCGATGTGCTGGGCAGCTACCTGCACGGCGCACGTATCGGTGTTCTGATCGCAGCTACTGGCGCTGATGAAGAACTGGTTAAGCAAATTGCAATGCACGTTGCAGCAAGCAAACCAGAATTCGTTAAGCCTGAAGATGTGTCTGCAGAAGTTGTAGAAAAAGAGTACCAGGTTCAGCTGGACATCGCGATGCAGTCTGGCAAGCCGAAAGAAATTGCAGAGAAAATGGTTGAAGGCCGCATGAAGAAATTCACCGGCGAAGTTTCTCTGACTGGTCAGCCTTTCGTTATCGACCCAAGCAAAACTGTTGGTCAGGTTCTGAAAGAACACAACGCTGATGTGACTAACTTCATCCGCTTTGAAGTGGGCGAAGGTATCGAGAAAGTTGAGACTGACTTTGCTGCTGAAGTTGCAGCAATGACTAAACAGTCTTAATCAGTATCTGATACACCCTAAAATGGAACCGCTGCGAAAGGGCGGTTCCGTTTTATCCAGCCCCAAATTCCTATTACATTGTGCGTAAAGTCATTCTGGCAGCGCTATGATGTAAAGACCGACTATCCATTAAGACACATTGCTTCTAGGACAGACACCATGGCTACCAATGCGAAACCCGTTTATCAACGTATCCTGCTCAAACTCAGTGGCGAAGCCCTGCAGGGCAGTGAAGGTTTTGGTATCGACGCGAGTGTATTAGATCGTATGGCTCAGGAAGTAAAAGAGCTGGTCGAACTCGGCATTCAGGTAGGTGTTGTGATCGGCGGCGGTAACCTGTTCCGTGGCGCGGGCCTCGCACAGGCGGGCATGAATCGTGTTGTAGGCGACCATATGGGTATGCTGGCGACTGTCATGAACGGCCTGGCAATGCGCGATGCATTACACCGTGCCTATGTAAACGCGCGCCTGATGTCTGCAATCCCTTTGAACGGTGTTTGTGATAATTACAGCTGGGCTGAAGCTATCAGCTTGCTGCGTCATAACCGTGTGGTGATTTTCTCCGCCGGTACCGGCAATCCTTTCTTTACCACTGACTCAGCAGCCTGTCTGCGCGGTATCGAAATCGAAGCTGATGTGGTATTAAAAGCCACCAAAGTTGACGGCGTGTATTCCGCTGATCCGGTGAAAAACCCGGAAGCAACGCTGTATGAAAGACTGACCTATCAGGAAGTGCTGGAACAGGAATTGAAAGTGATGGATCTGGCGGCCTTTACGCTGGCCCGCGATCACAATCTGCCAATTCGTGTTTTCAACATGAATAAGCCTGGTGCACTGCGTCGCGTGGTGATGGGTGAAAATGAAGGGACGCTGATTTCTAAAGCGGAGTGATCCTTCACAATTGAACATTGCGTTCAGCCAGCCTCTGCTGGCATGAGTATTCACGGACTATACTGATGTTATGGTCTGCCAGGTAACCCGCTTTCAAAGGTTAACAACGTGATTAACGAAATCAAAAAAGACGCTGAAATTCGTATGGAAAAATGCGTCGAATCATTCAAAACGCATATCAGCAAAATCCGCACCGGCCGTGCTTCACCAGGCATCCTGGATGGCATCATGGTGGAATACTACGGTTCAGCGACACCTTTACGCCAACTGGCCCAGGTGACTGTTGAAGATTCCCGTACTCTGGCAATCTCCGTATTTGACCGTTCAATCAGCGCTGCGGTAGAAAAAGCGATCATGACCTCTGATCTGGGTCTGAACCCTTCTTCAGCAGGCGCAACTATCCGCGTTCCACTGCCAGCACTGACCGAAGAACGTCGTAAAGACCTGATCAAGGTTGTTCGTGGCGAAGCAGAGCAGGGCCGTGTTTCTGTGCGTAACGTGCGTCGCGATGCGAACGATAAAACCAAAGCTCTGTTGAAAGATAAAGAAATCAGCGAAGATGAAGATCGCCGTTCTCAGGACGACATTCAGAAACTGACTGATATTTTCATCAAGAAAATCGACGTTGCTCTTACTGAGAAAGAAGCCGAGTTAATGGAGTTCTGATCCAATTTTCAGCTTCCACCCAAGCGCCGCAATTGCGGCGCTTTGTTTTTAACGGGCTTTAATTCTTTTACCGGTTCGCACAATCTCATAGACAAGCCGGATAAGAGGTTTCAGACTGTGCACTTTCCGAATTTACGAGCGCTATCCCGGGCATTTTCATGAAACAAATGACTATTCTTGGTTCGACAGGGTCTGTCGGCACCAGCACGCTTTCCGTTGTCCGGTCTAATCCTGACGATTTCACCGTTAAAGCACTGGTTGCAGGGCGCAATGTTGACGTTATGGCGCAGCAGTGCCTTGAATTTCAACCTGCTTACGCTTCCATGGCGGATGAAGCCTCTGCCCGCGCGCTGAGAGCTATCCTGGCTGAACAGGGATGCCGTACCGAAGTGCTTTCCGGTCAAGATGCTGCCATAGAACTTGCGGCCATTGATGATGTGGATCAGGTGATGTCGGCTATCGTGGGTGCTGCGGGCTTGTTACCGACACTCGCTGCGGTCCGTGCCGGTAAACAGGTGCTTCTGGCCAACAAAGAGTCGCTGGTCACCTGCGGACGTATCTTTATGGATGCCGTTCGCCAAAGTCAGTCTCAGCTTCTGCCTATCGACAGTGAACACAATGCGATTTTCCAGAGCCTGCCTGAGACTGTACAAACACAGCTGGGGTTTGCTTCTCTCAAAGAACATGGCATTTCACGCATTATCCTGACCGGCTCCGGCGGCCCGTTCCGCGAACTCCCTTTGAATCATTTTAGCGATGTGACGCCTGAACAGGCCTGTGCTCATCCAAACTGGTCAATGGGGCGCAAGATTTCCGTGGATTCGGCCACCATGATGAATAAAGGCCTTGAGTACATTGAAGCGCGCTGGTTGTTTAATGCCTCTGCTGCTGAGATGGAAGTTATTATTCATCCGCAATCTGTGATCCACTCGATGGTCCGGTATTGCGACGGGAGCGTGCTGGCTCAGCTGGGCTCACCGGATATGCGTACACCCATTGCACACGCGATGGCCTATCCGCAACGTGTGAAGACTGAAGTCGAAGCGCTGGATTTCTGCAAAATGGGCGCCATGACCTTCGGTGCGCCTGATTATGCGCGTTATCCGTGCCTGCAACTGGCTATTGAAGCCAGCAATACCGGGCAGGCTGCCACCACGGCGCTGAATGCCGCCAATGAAATTTCCGTCGCCGCTTTCCTCAATGGTGAACTCCGCTTTACTGATATTGCTTCTCTTAACCGCGAGGTTATGGAGCAACTTGTCAGTGCTGAACCCGATTCTGTTGAGGAAGTGTTGCATATAGACGCATTGGCGAGGGCGCGTGCGAAAGATAAACTTCGTACTTTTGCGGTCTAGGCCTGTTTTAGTACTTATGCAGCAGTTTGTTAGCATCACACTGAGATGGTATAGTCTGCGCCACACTGGCAGTAGATTTGGCTTTTCAGAGACTGAATGTTACAGGTGGAATCGGTGAGCTGTCAGTTGAGCCGTGCCTGAAAGGGAGACACGGCTTTTTTGCGCGTGTAGTCGCATTAGCGATAAACAGGTGCAGCGCCAGCCGGTTGTTCTGGTGTAAGCCTGAAGAGCGTTATGCCAGCCTGAAAGCCGTTGTGTTCTGATAAAAGGAAATGAGTACGCGTTATGTCCCTCGAAAATCAACAGATGTCTGATATGTGTTGCTCTCAACCTCGCCATGTTGCCATTATCATGGACGGTAACGGACGCTGGGCAAAACGTCAGGGTAAAATGAGGGTATTTGGTCATAAAGCGGGAGTGAAGTCAGTGCGCAAAGCCGTGAGTTTTGCTGCCAGTCATCACCTCGATGCGCTCACGCTTTATGCCTTTAGTAGTGAAAACTGGAATCGCCCTGCTCAGGAAGTTTCCGCACTCATGGAACTGTTCGTTCGTGCTCTGGACAGTGAAGTGAAAAGTCTGCACAAACATAATGTCAGGCTGCGAATCATCGGCGATGTCAGTCGCTTTAGTGCTCGTCTGCAGGAACGCATTCGTCGTTCAGAAACACTTACTCAAAATAATGACGGTTTGACGCTCAACATCGCTGCGAATTACGGTGGCCGATGGGATATTATTCAAGGCGTTAAGACACTGGCTGGTCAGGTTGAAGCCGGTACACTGCGGGCAGAGCAAATTACAGAAGAATTGCTGAATTCAGCGATCTGTATGAGCGAACTGGCACCCGTCGATTTGGTGATCAGAACCGGTGGGGAACATAGGATCAGTAATTTCCTGTTGTGGCAAATTGCCTATGCAGAACTGTATTTTACCGATGTCCTCTGGCCTGATTTTGATGAAAATACCTTCGAAGGTGCGCTGACTGCTTTTGCACAACGCGAGCGCCGTTTCGGAGGGACTACACCTATCGGCGCTGATGCGTCCTAGGGAGAACATTTGCTGAAGTATCGCATTATCACAGCTTTGATTTTAATACCGATTGTTATTGCAGCACTCTTTCTGCTACCACCGGTAGGTTTCGCCATTGTCACCTTAGTGGTGTGCATGCTGGCGGCGTGGGAGTGGGGGCAACTGGCCGGTTTTGCAACACGTAATCAGCGCATCTGGCTTGCCATACTCTGCGGTTTTCTGCTGGCGGCCATGTTGCTGAGCATACCGGCTTATCAGCAAAGTGTGCATCTGATGCAGGTTGGAGGGTCTTTATGGGCCGGACTTGCATGGTGGTGTGTGGCGCTGGTGTTAGTCGTGGGTTATCCGGCGTCGGCAGGATTCTGGCGCCATTCCCGCGTGTTGCGGGTAATATTTGGTGTGCTGACGATTGTGCCATTCTTCTGGGGCATGATCGCATTGCGCCAATATGGTTATGCTGAGAATCATCACACTGGCGCATGGTGGTTGTTATATGTGATGCTACTCGTCTGGGGGGCAGACTCCGGCGCGTACCTGTTTGGTAAATTATTCGGTAAGCACAAACTGGCACCCAAAGTTTCGCCAGGAAAAACCTGGGAAGGGTTTGCCGGCGGGCTTCTGATGTCAGCCCTGATAGCCTGGTTGTTTGGCCGTTATGCACCGTTAACTGTGCAGCCTTCGATCCTGCTGATTTGTTCCGTTGTCGCAGCGCTGGCTTCTGTGCTGGGCGACCTGACGGAAAGTATGTTCAAACGCGAGGCAGGAATCAAAGACAGTGGTCATATGATCCCTGGTCACGGCGGAATACTCGATCGTATCGACAGCCTGACGGCTGCGGTGCCTGTATTCGCCTGTCTGATGCTGTTAGTGTATTAATCCGTCGCAGACGGTGATGTTTCTAAGGAATAGTTAGACATATGATGAACATACTCTGGAGCCTGGCCGCCTTTATCGTCGCATTGGGGGTGCTTATCACCGTGCACGAGTTCGGCCATTTCTGGGTTGCTCGTCGTTGTGGTGTCCGTGTAGAACGTTTCTCTGTCGGTTTTGGGCGTGCGCTCTGGCGCAGAACCGACCGTCAGGGAACTGAGTATGTACTGGCCATTATTCCTCTTGGCGGCTACGTCAAAATGCTCGACGAGCGAGTCGAAGCCGTTGCCCCTGAATTTCGTCATCAATCTTTCAATAACAAAAAGGTCTGGCAACGTGCAGCTATCATCAGTGCCGGACCGATTGCCAATTTCATTTTTGCCATTTTTGCGTACTGGCTGGTCTTCGTTATCGGCGTGCCCAGCGTGCGTCCGGTCATCGCGAATATCACTGCTAATTCAATCGCTGCGCAATCGAATATTTCCTCAGGTATGGAACTTAAGTCTGTTGCGGGTATCGAAACGCCTGATTGGGAATCAGTTCGTATGGCGTTAATGGGCGAAATTGGTGATGATCAAACGACGGTAGGGGTTGCGCAGTTTGGCTCATCTCAGGTCGTTGAGAAAACTCTGGATTTGCGCCAATGGCATTTTGATCCTGAAAAGGAGGATCCGGTGGTTTCTCTGGGTATGATTCCCAGAGGTCCGCAGATAGAATCTGTACTGCAGGAAGTGCAGCCTGATTCAGCCGCCCAAAAGGCGGGTTTGCAAGCCGGGGACAGGATCGTTAAAGTCGATGGTCAGATTCTGGATAGTTGGCAGTCATTTGTCATACAGGTTCGTGACAATCCGGGTAAACCTATTACGCTGGAAGTCGAGCGGGGTGGGGATTCGGTTGCTTTAACATTAACGCCGGACACGAAGTCCGCAGGTAAAGGCAAAATACAGGGTTTTGCTGGCGTGGTACCGAAGGTGATACCGCTGCCTGACGAATTTAAAACAATCCGTCAGTATGGTCCGTTTGTGGCGTTTTATGAGGCCGGGGATAAAACCTGGCAACTGATGAAACTCACTGTGAGCATGCTGGGTAAGTTAATTACCGGAGATGTGAAGCTGAACAATCTGAGTGGCCCAATATCCATCGCACAGGGCGCAGGAATGTCAGCAGAGTATGGTTTGGTGTCTTACCTCACGTTTTTGGCACTCATTAGTGTCAATCTGGGGATCATCAACCTCTTCCCATTACCGGTATTAGATGGTGGACACCTGCTTTTTCTCGCAATAGAAAAGCTAAAAGGTGGGCCAGTTTCCGAGCGAGTTCAGGACTTCAGTTACCGCATTGGTTCAGTTTTGCTGGTGTTGTTGATGGGGCTTGCACTTTTCAATGATTTCTCCCGTCTTTAAGGCCGGAGATTAGGTTAGGAAGAACGCATAACAACGATGGCGATCAAAAAGTTGCTCATAGCGTCGCTGCTGTTTGGCAGCGCCACCGTATACGGTGCAGACGGTTTCGTAGTGAAAGATATTCATTTCGAAGGCCTGCAGCGAGTTGCCGTCGGTGCGGCGTTACTCAATATGCCGGTTCGCGTCGGTGATACGGTTACTGACGATGATATCAGTAACACCATTCGTGCATTGTTTGCCACTGGCAACTTTGAGGACGTCCGCGTCCTGCGCGATGGTGATTCTCTGATTGTTCAGGTCAAAGAACGCCCAACTATTGCCAGCATCACTTTCTCCGGTAACAAATCGGTAAAAGATGACATGCTCAAGCAAAACCTGGAAGCCTCTGGCGTCCGTGTTGGCGAAGCGCTTGACCGCACTACCATCGGCAGTATCGAGAAAGGTCTCGAAGACTTCTATTACAGCGTGGGTAAATACAGTGCGTCGGTGAAAGCGGTTGTGACCCCTTTACCGCGTAACCGTGTTGACCTGAAACTGGTCTTTACCGAAGGTGTTTCTGCCAAAATTCAGCAGATTAACATCGTGGGTAACCACGCCTTTACGACTGATGAGCTGATCTCACGCTTCCAGTTGCGTGATGAAGTGCCATGGTGGAACGTCGTCGGTGATCGTAAATACCAGAAACAAAAACTCGCGGGTGACCTTGAAACCCTGCGCAGTTTCTATCTGGATCGCGGTTATGCCCGTTTCAATATTGATTCGACTCAGGTCAGCCTGACGCCGGACAAAAAAGGCATCTACATCACGCTGAACATTACAGAAGGTGAGCAATACAAACTTTCTGGCGTGGAAGTGACTGGCAGCATGGCGGGTCACTCAGCAGAAGTTCAAAGCCTGACTAAAATTGATAAAGGCGAGCTGTATAACGGCGCCAAAGTCACCAAAATGGAAAACGACATCAAACAGATGTTGGGGCGTTATGGCTACGCTTATCCACGTGTGACGACACAGCCAGAAATTAATGATGCAGACAAAACCGTTAAGCTGCACATCAACGTTGATGCGGGTAACCGTTTCTACGTGCGTCACATCCGCTTTGAAGGCAATGACACCAGTAAAGACAGCGTACTGCGCCGTGAAATGCGTCAGATGGAAGGTGCCTGGTTAGGCAACGATCTGGTCGATAAAGGCAAAGAGCGTCTGAACCGTCTGGGTTACTTCGAAACGGTGGATGTGGATACGCAACGTGTTCCGGGTTCACCGGATCAGGTTGATGTGGTCTACAAGGTGAAAGAACGTAACACCGGTAGCTTCAACTTTGGTGTGGGTTACGGTACAGAAAGCGGTGTCAGCTTCCAGGTCGGTGTTCAGCAGGACAACTGGCTGGGGACGGGTAACTCTGTCGGCATCAGCGGTACCAAAAACGATTACCAGACGTACGCGGAATTCACCATCACTGACCCATACTTCACCGTTGACGGCGTAAGTTTGGGTGGTCGTATCTTCTACAACGACTTTAAAGCTGATGATGCAGATCTCTCCAGCTATACCAACAGAAGTTATGGTATTGGCGGGAACCTGGGCTTCCCGATTAATGAGAACAACTCATTACGTCTGGGTCTGGATTATGTCCATAACGATCTGTCCAATATGGAACCACAGATTGCTATGTTCCGTTATCTGAACTCTGTTGGTCTGAAACCACCGGTGACCACCAGTGATAATGCTGATGCTGACTTCAGTGCGAATGATTTCTTCGCCAACCTCGGCTGGGGTTATAACAACCTTGACCGTGGCTACTTCCCGACGTCAGGGACTAAAGCCAGCTTGAACGGTAAAGTGACTGTTCCGGGTTCTGATAACGAATATTACAAAATCACATTTGATTCAACCAGTTACTTGCCACTGAATCAGGATCGTGATTGGGTGCTGATGGGCCGTGCGCGTGCAGGTTACGCAGATGGTCTGGGCGGTAAAGAAGTGCCGTTCTACGATAACTTCTATGCCGGCGGTTCGAGCAGTGTTCGTGGTTTCCAGTCGAACACCATCGGTCCTAAAGCAGCGTATTACAAATGTACTACTGCTAATACCTCTTACAGCGGCTGTCCGATCGATAACTCGAACGATGCAGTAGGTGGTAACGCAATGGCAGTGCTGAGTGCGGAACTGATTGTTCCTACTCCGTTTGTCAGCGAGAAATACGCGAACTCACTGCGTACTTCCCTGTTTGTGGACAGTGGTACAGTCTGGGATACCGGTTGGGAAAATACCCCAGAGTCTCAGGCCGCGGGCGTTCCTGACTACAGTAAACCAGGCAACATTCGTGTTTCTTCAGGTCTTGCATTGCAGTGGATGTCTCCACTGGGACCCTTGGTCTTCTCCTATGCACAGCCAATTAAGAAATATGAAGGCGATAAGGCAGAACAGTTCCAGTTTAACATTGGTAAAACCTGGTAACGTCCTGCCTGGGCAGAATTTGTTCAGCAGAATCGCAAAGGCCAGATGCTGAATTTGATACACGGGTTTCGGCCCGTGTATTGTTTTCATATCGGGTGTTTTGTGTAATTTACTGTGCCATCTGGCACAAACGGGTGATGGAAGGAGTTTATAGTGAAAAAGTGGTTATATGCCGCAGGCCTCGGTTTAGTTATGGCTTCTTCAGCTAGCGTTCAGGCTGCTGATAAAATTGCTATCGTTAACGTAGCAAGCATTTTCCAACAAATGCCTGCTCGTGAAGCAGTAGCAAAACAGCTGGAAAACGAGTTCAAAAGCCGTGCGACAGATTTGCAGTCTCAGGAACGTGATCTGCAAACCAAAATGCAACGTCTGCAACGTGATGGCTCTACTATGAAAGCCAGCGATCGTTCTAAACTTGAAAAAGACGTTATGGCTCAGCGTGAAGCTTTCTCTTCTAAAGCGCAGCAGTTCGAGCAAGACAACCGTCGTCGTCAGGCTGAAGAACGTAACAAAATCCTGAGCCGTATTCAGGATGCTGTGAAATCTGTAGCGAGCAAAGAAGGTTATGATGTTGTTATCGATGCAAACGCCATCGCGTATGCAAACAATGACAAAGATATTACTGCTGATGTGCTGAAACAGGTTAAATAAACATGTCTTCAATTCGACTGGCTGATCTCGCACAGCAGTTGGATGCACAATTGCACGGTGATGGCGAAATTGCCATCACCGGCGTTGCTTCAATGCATTCCGCACACTCTGAGCAAATCACGTTTTTATCAAACAGCCGTTACCGTGAACAGTTGGCTTCCTGCAATGCAGGTGCCGTAGTGTTGACGGAAGCGGATCTGCCATTTTGCCCTACAGCGGCATTAGTGGTTAAAAACCCTTACCTGACCTATGCGCGTATGGCGCAGTTGCTGGATACCACTCCGGCGCCGGCACAGGATATTGCTGCGAGTGCGGTGATTTCTGACAGTGCTTCTTTGGGTAAGAATGTCTCGGTTGGCGCAAATGCAGTTATCGAATCCGGCGTTGTACTGGGTGATAACGTCATCATCGGTGCGGGCTGCTTTATCGGTAAAGACGCAAAAATAGGGGCCGGAACCCGCCTTTGGGCTAACGTTTCTATTTACCATCGCGTTGAGATTGGCGAACAATGTCTGATCCAGTCTGGAACAGTGATTGGCGCTGATGGCTTTGGTTACGCTAACGATCGCGGTAACTGGATCAAAATTCCTCAGCTTGGCACGGTGATTATCGGCGACCGCGTTGAAATTGGCGCGTGTACCACAATCGACCGTGGCGCGCTGGATGACACCATTATCAGCAACGGCGTTATTATTGATAACCAATGCCAGATTGCACACAACGTCGTGATTGGAGACAATACGGCGGTTGCCGGTGGTGTTATCATGGCCGGCAGTCTGAAAATCGGACGCTACTGTCAAATCGGCGGAGCTAGTGTTATCAACGGTCACATGGAGATTTGTGACCAGGCTGTCGTGACGGGAATGGGAATGGTAATGCGACCAATCACTGAACCTGGGGTATACTCCTCCGGTATCCCGTTACAACCGAATAAAGTTTGGCGTAAGACGGCTGCATTGGTAATGAATATTGACGAGATGAATAAGCGCTTGAAAGCTGTCGAGCGTAAAATCGAAAAAGACTAATTACCACCTACGATGCTGCTTTGTGTTCCCTTTGTTGAGTGAACCTGCGACATACGTTCCTATTTGCGGCCTGCCTGATGACCTTCTTTTGGGGTCTGGCAGGCCGTGTTATTGATGCCATCAGTTTTTATAGACAGGAAGAGTATTTTGACTACTGACACTCATACTCTGCGTATTGAAGAGATACTGGATTTATTGCCGCACCGTTACCCGTTCTTGCTGGTTGACCGCGTGCTGGACTTTGAAAAAGGGAAATTTTTGCGCGCCGTGAAAAACGTTTCTTTTAACGAACCGTTCTTCCAGGGGCATTTCCCGGGTAAACCTATTTTTCCAGGCGTTTTGATTCTGGAAGCGATGGCTCAGGCCACCGGTATTCTGGCGTTTAAAAGCGTAGGAAAACTGGAACCGGGCGAATTGTATTACTTTGCAGCAATCGACGATGCACGCTTTAAACGTCCGGTCTTGCCGGGTGACCAGATGGTTCTGGAAGTTGAATTCATTAAAGAGCGTCGTGGCGTTGCTCGTTTCAAAGGTGTCGCGAAAGTTGATGGTGAGATAGCTTGCGAGGCATCAATGATGTGCGCCCGTCGCCGGGAGTCTTAATACATGATTGATAAAACCGCCTTTATTCATCCAAGCGCTATTGTTGAAGACGGTGCCGTGATTGGCGCCGGAGTCCATATCGGTCCTTTCTGCTACGTGGGATCCCAGGTAGAAATTGGTGAAGGTACTGAGCTTAAATCACACGTAGTGATTAATGGCGTGACCAAAATTGGTTGCGATAACCGCATATTCCAGTTCGTTTCCATTGGTGAAATTAACCAGGATCTGAAATATGCCGGTGAACCCACACGCGTTGAGGTCGGCGATCGCAACAATATTCGTGAGAGCGTTACCATTCATCGTGGTACCGTTCAGGGCGGTGGCCTGACAAAAGTGGGCAGCGATAATCTGTTAATGGTTAACGCGCACATTGCTCACGATTGCGTCATTGGTAATCGCTGTATTCTGGCGAACAACGCGACCCTCGGTGGTCACGTTGAAGTTGATGATTTTGCGATCATTGGCGGTATGACGGCGGTGCATCAGTTCTGTATTATCGGCGCGCATGTCATGGTGGGTGGATGTTCCGGCGTTGCTCAGGACGTTCCTCCGTTTGTGATTGCGCAGGGTAACCACGCTACACCTTTCGGTATCAATATCGAAGGGCTTAAGCGCCGTGGTTTCGAAAAAGCCGATCTGCATGCTATCCGCAATGCCTATAAATTACTGTATCGCAGCGGTAAAACGTTGGAAGAAGCCCAGCCGGAAATCGCTGCAATTGCGGCTGAATTCCCGAAAGCTAAACCCTTCAGTGATTTTTTTGCCCGCTCAACACGCGGCATTATCCGCTGATCTGCGCTACGGAAAACAATGCAAAAGCCTGTTCTGACAATTGGCCTGGTGGCCGGTGAAACGTCCGGTGACATTCTTGGCGCCGGGTTAATTCGAGCCTTAAAAAAGCATCATCCTGATGCCCGTTTTGTGGGTGTCGCAGGCCCGCTGATGCAGGCTGAAGGATGCGAAGCCTGGTACGAAATGGAAGAACTGGCGGTGATGGGCGTGGTGGAAGTGCTTGAACGGCTGCCACGCCTGTTGAAAATCCGCAAAGATCTGACCCAACGTTTTAGCGAACTCCGGCCTGATGTGTTTGTGGGCATCGATGCCCCGGACTTTAACATCACTCTGGAAGGCCGCTTAAAACAGCGTGGTATCCGCACGATTCATTATGTCAGCCCGTCTGTCTGGGCCTGGCGACAAAAGCGCGTTTTCAAAATCGGCAAAGCGACAGATTTAGTCCTGGCATTCCTGCCCTTCGAAAAAGCGTTCTATGACAAATTCAATGTTCCCTGCCGTTTCATTGGCCATACCATGGCTGATGCGATGCCGTTGCATCCTGACAAACAGGCGGCACGTCTGGCGTTGGGGATCCCTGAAGATGTTCATTGCCTGGCGTTATTGCCGGGGAGTCGTCATGCGGAAGTGGAAATGCTCAGCGCAGATTTCCTGAAAACCGCGTTGCAACTGCGACAAACCTATCCTGATTTGCATATCGTTGTCCCGCTGGTGAATGCGAAACGACGCGAGCAGTTCGAGCGTATCAAGGCTGAAATTGCACCTGATTTGCCTGCTCACTTGCTCGATGGCAAAGGCCGGGAAGCGATGATTGCCAGTGATGCGGCATTGCTGGCTTCAGGGACGGCTGCACTCGAATGTATGCTGGCGAAATGCCCAATGGTGGTGGGTTATCGCATGAAACCTTCCACGTTCTGGCTGGCTGAGCGTCTGGTGAAAACGCCGTATGTTTCGTTGCCCAACCTGCTGGCAAGACGCGAAATCGTCACTGAATTACTGCAAACCGAATGTGTGCCTGAAAAGCTTTCTGCTGCCTTGCTGCCTTTACTGGCTGGCGGAGAGAAAAGCCACGCGCTGCGTGAAACGTTCCTTGAACTGCATGAAAGTATTCGCCGTGATGCAGACGAACAGGCTGCTCAGGCCGTCATGGAGCTGGCAAACCGATGAGCGATGTATTTATCTATCCACAGGCCGTCTGTATCGCGGGTGTGGATGAAGTGGGACGCGGCCCGTTAGTGGGCGCTGTAGTGACAGCTGCTGTGATCCTCGATCCGGCCAATCCGATTAAAGGCCTGGCGGATTCTAAAAAACTGTCTGAAAAGCGTCGTGAGGCGTTGTACATCGAAATAAAAGAGAAAGCGCTGGCCTGGAGCCTCGGCCGCGCTGAACCCCATGAAATCGATGAACTGAATATTCTGCATGCCACCATGCTGGCCATGCAAAGAGCGGTTGCTGGTTTAGGTATCACGCCTGATATGGTGCTGATTGATGGCAACCGCTGCCCTAAACTTCCGATGGCGTCACAGGCGGTCGTGAAAGGGGACAGCAAAGTCGCTGAAATCAGCGCGGCTTCAATTCTGGCTAAAGTCACCCGCGATCGCGAAATGGTTGAACTGGATCTTCAGTTCCCTGAATATGGTTTTGCGAAGCACAAAGGTTACCCGACGCCGGTGCATCTCGAAAGCCTTGCCCGCCTTGGAGCAACAGCACATCACCGACGCAGTTTCTCTCCGGTGAAACGCGCGCTCGGGCTGGCATAACGCATCACTTGTTCCTGCCCCGTTTTGCGGGGTATACAACCCTTAATTCACTCATTTCTGGACTCTGGATATGGCCGAACCTCGTTTTATTCATCTGCGTGTACATAGCGACTACTCCATGGTGGATGGGCTCGCGAAAGTGGGCCCGCTGGTGAAATGCGCAGCGTCACTCGGCATGCCCGCTCTGGCCATAACTGATTTCACCAACCTTTGCGGACTGGTGAAATTTTACGGTGCGGCCCATGGCGCCGGTATTAAACCGATTATCGGTGCAGACCTGAATGTTCAGAGTGAAATCCTCGGTGATGAGCTTGCTCAACTGACCGTGCTGGCGATGAATAATCAGGGCTATCAAAATCTGACCCTGCTCATCTCCAGAGCTTACCAGCGTGGTTATGGCGCTGCCGGTCCGATTGTCGACCTCGAATGGCTTGCTGAACTGAACGAAGGGCTGATCCTGCTTTCCGGTGCAAGAATGGGGGATGTAGGTAAGTTCCTGACCCGCGGCAATGATTTGCAGGTCAATCAGTGTCTGGATTTCTACCAGCAATATTTCCCTGACCGCTATTACCTCGAATTAATTCGTACCGGACGTGCAGAAGAAGAAAACTATCTTCATGCTGCCGTTGCGCTGGCGACAGAGCGTGGCTTGCCGGTCGTGGCCACCAACGACGTACGTTTTATGGTGCCGACCGACTTCGATGCCCATGAAATCCGCGTTGCTATCCACGACGGTTTCACTCTCGACGATCCTAAACGCCCGCGCAATTACACTTCGCAGCAATATATGCGCAGTGAAGACGAAATGTGTGAGCTGTTTGAAGATGTCCCAGAAGCGCTGCAAAACAGCGTGGAAATCGCCAAACGCTGTAACGTGACCATCCGTCTGGGCGAATATTTTCTGCCGCAATTCCCGACCGGTGATATGACCACAGAAGACTTCCTGGTCGAAAAATCAAAAATTGGGCTGGAAGAGCGCCTCGAGTTTTTATTCCCTGATCCGCAAGTGCGCGCGCAGCGACGTCCTGAGTATGACGAGCGTCTGGATATCGAACTCAAAGTTATCAACCAGATGGGATTCCCGGGATACTTCCTGATCGTAATGGAATTCATCCAGTGGTCGAAAGATAACAGCGTGCCGGTAGGTCCCGGGCGTGGTTCCGGTGCCGGTTCTCTGGTCGCATATGCGCTGAAAATTACCGATCTGGATCCGCTCGAGTTTGACCTCCTGTTCGAACGTTTCCTCAACCCTGAACGTGTTTCCATGCCCGACTTCGACGTCGACTTCTGCATGGAGAAACGCGACCGGGTTATCGATCACGTCTCCGAAATGTACGGTCGTGAAGCGGTTTCGCAGATCATCACTTTCGGTACGATGGCTGCCAAAGCGGTTATCCGCGATGTAGGGCGCGTCCTCGGTCACCCTTACGGTTTCGTTGACCGTATTTCAAAACTGGTGCCACCTGACCCAGGTATGACGCTTGAAAAAGCGTTTGCAGCAGAACCCCAGCTACCAGAAATTTATGAGGCTGACGAAGAAGTTAAGTCGCTGATCGACATGGCTCGTCAGCTTGAAGGTGTCACCCGTAACGCCGGTAAACACGCCGGTGGGGTGGTCATCGCGCCAACCAAAATTACCGACTTCGCGCCGCTATATTGCGATGCTGAAGGTAACCACCCGGTTACCCAGTTCGATAAAAACGACGTGGAATATGCCGGGCTGGTGAAGTTTGACTTCCTCGGTCTGCGTACGCTGACCATCATCGACTGGGCGCTGGCAATGATTAACGCCCGCCGTGAGAAAGCCGGTGAGCCACCGCTGGACATTGCGGCCATCCCGCTCGATGACAAAAAAAGCTTCGACATGCTGCAACGCTCGGAAACCACAGCGGTATTCCAGCTTGAATCGCGCGGAATGAAAGATTTGATCAAACGTCTGAAGCCCGACAGTTTCGAAGATATGATCGCACTGGTGGCGCTGTTCCGTCCGGGGCCTTTGCAGTCAGGCATGGTAGATAACTTTATCGACCGTAAACACGGGCGCGAAGAGATTTCCTATCCGGATATTCAGTGGCAGCATGAATCCCTGAAACCTGTACTGGAGCCGACTTACGGCATTATCCTCTACCAGGAACAGGTCATGCAGATTGCGCAGGTTCTGGCGGGTTATTCGCTGGGTGGTGCAGACATGCTTCGTCGTGCGATGGGTAAGAAAAACCCGGTCGAAATGGCCAAGCAGCGCGGCGGCTTTGAAGATGGTGCCAAATCTCGCGGAATTGACGGCGAACTGGCGATTAAAATCTTCGACCTGGTAGAGAAATTCGCCGGTTATGGTTTTAACAAATCACACTCAGCCGCTTATGCATTAGTGTCGTATCAGACGCTGTGGCTTAAAGCGCACTATCCGGCAGAATTCATGGCGGCGGTAATGACCGCGGATATGGATAACACCGAAAAAGTGGTCGGGCTGGTCGATGAATGCTGGCGTATGGGATTGAAGATTCTGCCGCCGGACATCAACAGCGGTTTGTACCATTTCCACGTGAACGACGAAGGTGAAATTGTCTACGGTATTGGCGCCATCAAAGGCGTGGGCGAAGGCCCGATTGAAGCCATTATCGAAGCGCGTAACGAAGGCGGTTATTTCAAAGAGCTTTTTGATCTCTGCGCGCGCGCTGACGTTAAAAAACTGAATAAACGCATTCTCGAAAAACTGATCATGTCCGGTGCCTTTGACCGCCTCGGGCCGCATCGTGCCGCACTGATGAGTTCTTTGCCGGACGCACTGAAAGCGGCTGATCAGCATGCTAAAGCTGAAGCAATTGGTCAGGTGGATATGTTTGGCGTTCTGGCCGAAGCGCCGGAACAAGTCGAAAAATCCTACGCTAACGTAATGCCGTGGCCGGAACAAACGGTGCTGGATGGCGAGCGCGAGACGCTCGGACTCTATCTGACCGGCCATCCGATCACTCAGTATCTGAAAGAAATCGAGCGTTATGGCGGCGGCCAGCGCTTGAAAGATATGCACCCGACAGAACGGGGCAAAATGACCGTCGCAGTGGGACTGGTGCTCGCTGCACGCGTTATGGTCACCAAGCGCGGCAACCGCATTGGGATCTGTACATTGGATGACCGCTCAGGTCGTCTGGAAGTCATGTTGTTCACCGAAGCATTGGAAAAATTTCAGCATTTATTGGAAAAAGACCGTATCCTTATCGCCACAGGACAGGTCAGCTTTGATGACTTCAGTGGCGGGCTTAAAATGATGGCCCGCGATGTAATGGACATCAGTGAAGCACGGGAAAAATATGCTCGCGGTCTTGCTATATCGCTGACTGACAGGCAAATTGATGACCAGCTTTTGAACCGTCTCCGCCAATCGTTGGAACCACATCGATCGGGGACGATACCAGTGCATCTGTATTACCAACGAGAAAACGCAAGAGCCCGGCTACGATTCGGGGCGTCATGGCGTGTTACGCCAACGGACAAACTGTTGCTGGATTTGCGAGGCCTGGTCGGTAGTGAGCAGGTGGAACTGGAATTTGACTAAAATAGGAATGCTATGAGTCTGAATTTTCTTGATTTTGAACAGCCGATTGCGGAACTGGAAGCGAAAATTGACTCGCTGACTGCAGTCAGCCGTCAAGACGAAAAATTAGATATTAATCTGGACGAAGAAGTTGCACGCTTGCGCGAAAAGAGCGTTGAACTGACCCGTAAGATTTTCTCTGATCTGGGTGCCTGGCAAATTGCCCAACTGGCGCGCCATCCTCGTCGCCCTTACACCCTGGATTACATCAAACATATCTTTACCGATTTTGATGAACTCGCAGGTGACCGTGCCTTTGCAGACGATAAAGCTATCGTTGGCGGTATCGCCCGTTTAGGTGAACGTGCCGTGATGATCATTGGTCATCAAAAAGGCCGTGAAACCAAAGAGAAGATTCGTCGTAACTTCGGTATGCCTGCACCTGAAGGGTATCGCAAAGCGTTACGCCTGATGGAAATGGCAGAACGTTTCAAACTGCCAATCATCACCTTTATCGACACTCCGGGTGCTTATCCTGGTGTTGGCGCTGAAGAACGTGGTCAGTCTGAAGCTATCGCCCGTAACCTGCGCGAAATGTCCCGCCTGAATGTTCCGGTTATCTGCACCGTTATCGGTGAAGGTGGTTCCGGTGGCGCACTGGCGATCGGCGTTGGCGACAAAGTTAACATGCTGCAATACAGCACCTATTCGGTCATTTCACCGGAAGGATGTGCATCTATCTTGTGGAAGAGCGCGGATAAAGCGCCTCTGGCTGCGGAAGCAATGGGTATTGTTGCGCCGCGTCTGAAAGAGCTGAAACTGATCGACTCTGTGATCCCGGAACCTTTGGGTGGCGCTCACCGCAACGTGGAAGCCATGGCCGCTTCTCTGCGTGCGCAACTGGAAGCTGATCTCAGCGATCTGGATGTTCTCAGCACTGAAGAACTGCGCAACCGCCGTTATCAGCGTCTGATGACTTACGGTTACTGCTGATTTGCGAGTGATTTTGAAAAGGCCATGCTTATGCATGGCCTTTTTTATTGCCTGTTTTCCCGCTTATTTCACGCCCGATTTTTCCTGCAATCTTACATGTAATCTTAAAGTCTTCCCGTTTTACCCTAAACTCACCCACAAAGGGTACACAGCAGCGAGCAACCGTGTTTCTATTAATACCTGAGAGAAAAACAACAGAAGGATTTGTCAGATGAATATTATCGCTATCATGCGCCCGGAAGGGGCTTACTACAAAGAGGAGCCAATCCGCGAACTGGATAGCGCACTGACGCTTCTTGGGTTTCAGATAATTTATCCGCGTGACCGGGCTGACTTACTTAAACTCATCGAAAATAATGCGCGGATCTGCGGCGCAATTTTCGACTGGGATCAGCATAGCGAAGAGTTGTGTACCGAAATAAACGAACTAAATGAATACCTGCCGCTTTATGCTTTCATCAATACGCATTCGACGCTGGACGTTGACGTCAATGAAATGCGCATGGTGCTGTATTTCTTTGAATATGCGCTGAGTGCCGCCGATGACATTGCCAAACGCGTCCGTCAGTACACCGATGAATATATCGATACGATCACGCCGCCGCTGACAAAAGCGTTATTCACCTATGTGGAAGAAGGGAAATACACCTTCTGTACACCCGGGCATATGGCCGGTACGGCTTTTTTGAAAAGTCCGGTGGGAACGCTATTCTATGATTTTTTCGGCGCTAAAACGCTGAAAGCGGATGTGTCGATTTCGGTAACTGAGCTGGGTTCTTTGCTCGATCATACCGGCCCGCATCTTGAGGCCGAAGAATATATCGCGCGGACGTTTGGCTCTGAACAGAGTTATATCGTTACCAATGGTACCTCGACGGCGAACAAAATTGTCGGCATGTATGCGGCACCGGCAGGGAGCACGGTGCTGATTGACCGTAACTGTCATAAATCACTCGCGCACCTGATGATGATGACTAATATCGTGCCGGTCTATTTGCGGCCGAACCGCAATGCTTACGGCATTCTTGGTGGTATCCCGCAGCGTGAATTCACCCGCGAAAGCATCGAAGAGAAAATTGCCCAGACCGCGAATGCTACCTGGCCGGTTCATGCCGTCATCACCAATTCCACCTACGATGGCTTGTTGTACAACACCGATTACATTAAGAACACGCTGGATGTTCCGTCGATTCATTTTGATTCCGCATGGGTGCCGTATACCAACTTCCATCCGATTTATGATGGCAAAAGCGGAATGAGCGGGGAACGGATCCCGGGAAAAGTCATCTATGAAACGCAGTCGACGCACAAATTGCTGGCCGCTTTCTCGCAGGCTTCGATGATTCATATTAAGGGCGATTATAACGAAAGCACGTTTAATGAAGCCTACATGATGCACACCACCACCTCGCCAAACTACGGTATTGTTGCTTCGGCGGAAACCGCAGCGGCGATGTTGCGCGGGAACCCCGGCCGACGTCTGATCAACCGATCAGTTGAACGTGCGCTGCATTTTCGTAAAGAGATCCAAAGGCTTCGCGAAGAGACTGACGGCTGGTTCTTCGATATCTGGCAGCCCGAACATATTGATGAAGCTGAATGCTGGCCGCTGGATCCGGATCAAAACTGGCACGGTTTTGCCAACGCCGATACCGATCATATGTATCTGGATCCGATCAAAGTGACCATCCTGACACCCGGCATGAATGAAATGGGTAAGCTTGAAGAGGAAGGGATCCCGGCTGCGTTAGTGGCGAAATTCCTGGATGAGCGCGGCGTGGTGGTGGAAAAAACCGGCCCCTACAATCTGCTTTTCCTGTTCAGTATCGGCATTGATAAAACCAAATCTATGAGCCTGATGCGCGGACTGACCGATTTTAAACGCAGTTATGATCTCAATTTGCGGGTCAAGAATATGCTGCCAGATCTCTATGCGGAAGATCCTGATTTCTACCGCAATATGCGAATTCAGGATCTGGCGCAGGGGATCCACAAGCTGATCGTCCGCCACGACTTGCCGCGGTTAATGCTGGAAGCCTTTGATGTGCTGCCGGAAATGAAAATGACGCCGTACGAAATGTTCCAGCATCAGGTTCGCGGCCATATTGATGAATGTGATATCGATGAGCTGATCGGCAAAGTATCCGCTAACATGATCCTGCCTTACCCGCCGGGCGTGCCGGTGGTGATGCCGGGAGAGATGATCACCGAGGAAAGCCGCGCGGTGCTCGATTTCCTGATTATGTTGTGCTCAATAGGCGAGCGTTATCCCGGCTTTGAAACCGATATTCATGGAACGCGTCTCACAGAAGACGGACGCTATCTGGTGAAAGTCTTAAAACTTCCGGAAGCGGAGTAACAAACAGCCCTCTTCGTGGACTGCACCCCAAAAGTTGGACACCCAACTGAGTAAGGTGCAGTTTTTTATGGCGAAGCCAAAATATACCCTCGAAACCAGAATGGCTGTGGTCAGCCATTACCTCTACGGCAATGACGGGACACAACGGACCGCAGAACGTTTTGGTGTCGAAAGAACATCCGTTCGTCGCTGGGT
Organism: Rahnella variigena; assembly: GCF_003610915.1. Taxonomy (NCBI): domain Bacteria; kingdom Pseudomonadati; phylum Pseudomonadota; class Gammaproteobacteria; order Enterobacterales; family Yersiniaceae; genus Rahnella; species Rahnella variigena. The sequence goes on along the minus strand of NZ_NSDJ01000001.1, from coordinate 4,437,360 downwards.
CAGAGCCTGGCAATTACACGGTATTGATGGCATTACCTGGAAAAATGACCGCCATTCTCCGGCATTCCGGATTGCTGTTGTCCGGACTGTTCTCGGTGAAGAACTTTCAATGCGCGAAGCTGCCGCACGGTTTAATATCTCAAACGAGACCGTCGTCCGGCACTGGGTTAATGTCTACAAAGACGCTGGTGAGAATGGACTTCTGAGCATAAAACCCGGCCGGAGCAAAGGCATGACAAAACCCAAAAAAGCATCCCCACTTACCGATGAGGCGCTGGAAAAGTTATCTCCCGAAGAGCTGCGGGCTGAGCTCCGTTACCTGCGTGCAGAGAATGCCTACCTAAAAAAGCTAAAGGCCTTAGTTCAAAGCGAGAAAAACGGCAAAAAGCCGCAATAATCAGTGAGCTAAGGCGTAATTATGCGCTTAGTGACCTTCTGCGTGCAGCGGGGATGTCCCGCAGTACGTGGTATCACAATATGAACGCGCTGAAGCGAGTGGACAGGCATGCCGGACTGAAAGACAAAATCAGAGAGATATACCACCATCATAAAGGGCGTTATGGTTACCGCAGGATCACGCTCTCACTGAGAAAGCAGGGGCTGCTGGTGAACCATAAAACAGTACAGCGGCTGATGGCAGAGGTGTCGCTCCGGTCGCTTATCAGGGTGAAGAAATATCGCGCCTGGAAAGGGGAAGCGGGCAAGGCAGCCTCCAACCTCCTGAGTCGGGACTTCAGTGCATCAAAAGCCAACGAAAAGTGGGTTACGGATGTTACAGAGTTCTCGATACAGGGTAAAAAGTTGTACCTGTCACCGGTTCTCGATCTTTTTAACCGGGAAATCATCTCATACAGCCTGTCGGAAAGACCGGTGATGGAAATGGTGAATACCATGCTGCGTGATGCGTTCGCAAAGCTCAGTCCAGAAGATGCCCCGTTGTTGCACTCGGATCAGGGTTGGCAGTATCGAATGGCAGCCTATCAGGCAAAATTAAAGGCAGAGGGCATAACGCAAAGTATGTCGCGTAAAGGAAACTGCCTGGATAATGCTGTAATGGAGAACTTCTTCGGTACGCTGAAATCGGAGTGTTTTTACCTGAGCCAGTTCGGGAGTCTCAGGGAACTGAGGGAGGCGATAGAGGGGTATATCCATTACTACAACAACGAAAGAATAAGCCTGAAATTAAAAGGCCTGAGTCCGGTAGAATACCGAACCCAGGCCCTGAAAGCCGCTTAACATGAACTGTCCAACTTTATGGGGTCAGTCCATCATGAGGGCTTTTTATTGACGACTCCGGACAGCCTGAGTAACGTTCACCTCAGAAATCAACAGGACATGACTATGCTTAATCTTCGCCAGATCCATCACATTGCTATTATTGGTTCCGATTATGAGGCCAGTAAACACTTCTACTGCGACATTCTCGGGTTCACGTTGCAGGGCGAGTTTTACCGTGAAGAGCGTGATTCCTGGAAGGCCGATCTGGCGCTAAACGGTCAGTACACCATTGAGCTATTTAGCTTCCCGCGACCACCGGAACGACCAACTCGTCCGGAAGCCTGTGGATTGCGCCATCTTGCTTTCAGCGTGGAAGATATCGAACAGTCCATTTCTGCGCTCACTGCGGCGGGTGTTGTCAGTGAACCGGTAAGAATCGATCCGTATACCGGTAAAAAATTCACCTTCTTTAACGATCCTGATGGTTTACCGCTGGAACTGTACGAACTTTGAATATTCTATGAACTCAAGAATTGCCCCGACATTTCTGACTGAGCATCTGCGCCATAAAATCGGTGACGCACGAAAACTTTGCGTGGCGTTCAGTGGCGGGCTGGATTCTTCTGTCCTGCTGGCCGGGCTGGCAGAGTTACGTGATACTACGCTACCGCAGGTCGAACTGCGTGCGCTGCATATTCACCACGGATTAAGTCAGTTTGCCGATGACTGGATGGCGCACTGCCAGGCGTTTTGCCATCAACGTAATATTCCTTTTTCCGCCGTTAAAGTTCAGGTCGATGCGCATAAAGGCGGCATCGAAGCCGCCGCGAGAACGGCGCGGTATCAGGTTTTTGCCGGCAATCTGGCTGAGAATGAAATCTTACTGACCGCGCAGCATCTCAACGATCAATGTGAAACTTTTATGCTGGCGCTTAAGCGTGGCAGCGGCCCTGCCGGTCTTTCCGCGATGAGCGCGGACAGCTCGGTTCACGGTTATCGTTTGTTACGGCCTTTGCTGGATCTCAGCCGTGAGCAGCTTGAAGAGTGTGCGGCACGGCTTCAGATCAGCTGGATTGAAGACGACAGTAACCGGGATGCCCGCTTTGATCGCAATTTTCTGCGACTCGATATTTTGCCTGCTCTTTATCAGCGCTGGCCGCATTTTGCCTCGGCTACAGCCCGTAGCGCTTTGCTCTGCGCAGAGCAGGAGACGTTACTGGATGAATTGCTCAGTGAGTTGCTCACAGCGTTAACTGACGATGAGGGCAGTTTGTCAGTCGAGGGTTTGAAGGCGTTTTCGGCAGTAAGGCGCTCTGCGTTATTGCGTCGCTGGCTGGCATCGTGTGGTGCAAAGATGCCTTCGCGGGAACAACTGCAAAGAATATGGGACGAGGTGGCACTCAGCCGCGAAGATGCGCAGGCACAGTTAGTGCTCGGCTCTTTGGTCATCAGGCGTTTTCGCCAGCGTTTGTATTTATTGCCAGAATTCCAGTCACTGAAAGATGTGGTGATCCAATGGGATCCAGCTGAGAAATTAACGTTACCCGACTGGCTGGGGTATCTGAAGGCCGATCCAGATCCTGCCTTGCAGGCGGCTAAATATGTGATCCGCCAGCCCCGCACTGATGAAAAGGTCACTGTGCGTTTTAAGGCGCACGGTGTTATCGAAAAAGTCGGACGGGAACGGGCGCGTCAGGCCAAAAAACTTTGGTCTGAGCTGGGCGTTCCGCCGTGGCAGCGGGATCGTATTCCATTGATTTATTACAATGAACAACTGATGGCTGCACCGGGATGGTTCACCACCCGCCAGTCTCAGCCCGAAAATAATGAAGCGCAGTGGCAGATCGTCTGGTCGGCTCTGCCATAAAAGAATAGAACAGTTTATTTGGGTGAATCATATTCGCCCGGGGAGTGGTGATGCAGGTGACAGTCGTTGAAAAAACAGTGATAAGGGCAGTAATAGGGAGCGTGGCGTTAATGCTGATCTCTTTACCGGCATTGGCAGGCGGTAACATTGCTGACGGGCAGTCAAAATCCGTTAGTTGCGCGGCGTGCCATGGCGCAACGGGTAAAGCCGTTAATTCAATTTACCCTAATCTGGCGGGCCAAAATGCCGATTATCTGGCGCTTTCACTGCATGCTTATAAGAAAGGTGAGAGAAGTGGCGGGCAGGCGGGCGTGATGCAGGCTTTTAGTTCGTCATTATCCGATCAGGATATCAGTGATTTGTCGGCGTATTACGCCAGTCTGATGCCGCAGAAATAAGTCTGCCTTCAGAAATGCAAACGGGCAATCCTGAGATTGCCCGTTAGGTAAACTGACGACAGTTGAGGCTATTCAGCGCTGACCACAACGGTGCCAATTTCCGGATGGCTAAAGCTTTCAATGTGATCTAAACGAAGATCCCGTTGCTCGCCGTTCGCATCAACCACCAGATATTCCACCTTTTTACGCATTAACAAATCGTTGGCTTTTGCCTCAACAATTTCTCCGCTACGCATCTTCAGCGTCAAAACCAGGTGATGCTGGCAGGCGAGCTCGAGATTATCGTAGTCATCGCAATTGATGGGTTGGTACTCATCATTCATCGACATAATCGCTCACCAATAAGTTAGCGGCGGCATAGGCCGCCTGGTCCCTAACGGAAGACGGAAGTTCAGCATTTGCTGCCACTTCGTCCAATGCTTTCAATACACAGCCCAACGCATCGGGCACATACCCGAGATCGCCACTGGCGATTTCAGAATATTTACGGCGTACCAACTCACAGTATTGTTGCATAAGTTCTCCCTAAAAAGCGTATCCCTCTGAGGAAAGCGCAGAAAGATAAACTCTCAGTATTTAACGACTATAGCACAGGAGAGTGTGAGTTATTAGCCGGCCTGTAAAGGTAAATCGTTTGCGTAAAGCCATTATTGAGGATGACCATCGGGGGAAAACTGGTCGCCGCAGGACGCTTTCAAGTACACTGTGCGTCTATTATCAAGGGGTTTACCATGGCGTTAAAAGCAACCATTTATAAAGCAGCAGTCAATATCGCCGATATGGATCGCAATTTCTTTCATGATGCCAGCCTGACACTGGCGCAGCATCCTTCCGAAACAGAACAACGCATGATGCTGCGTTTGCTGGCATGGATTTATCATGCCGACGAAAGACTGACGTTTACCCGCGGATTAAGCGCGGAAGATGAACCGGAAATCTGGCGTAAGAATGACCACAACGGTATCGAATTGTGGGTTGAACTAGGATTGCCTGATGAGAAGCGTCTGAAAAAGGCCTGTAACCAATCGCGCGAAGTCGTACTTTACGCGTATGGTGAGCGTGCGGCGAAAGTCTGGTGGTCGCAAATCGAAGGGAAAGTCAGAGGTTTTGAGAACCTGCGAATCCGTTATATAGAAGATGAGTTACTGACTCAGCTGACCGCTTTTGGCAGCCGTACCATGAATTTACAGGCGACGTTGCAGGATGGAACTATCTGGCTTTCTGATGCTCAGAGTAATTTAGAAATTCATTTTTCTGAATGGAAAGAGTCTGTTGTAAAAGAAACCAGGTAATCAGCGTGCTAATACTTTCCGGAAAAGTGGAAATACCCGACAGCGAAGTTGAATTGACCGCGATACGCGCTCAGGGTAACGGCGGTCAGAACGTCAATAAAACATCAACGGCTATTCATTTACGCTTTGATATTAAAGCGTCGAGTTTGCCAGAATATTACAAAGAGCGGTTACTGGCGTTCAATCATCACTCTGTTACCGCCGACGGCTGGGTGATTATCAAGGCCCAGGAATACCGGAGTCAGGAGATGAACCGTGAAGCTGCTCTGGCACGGCTTGGGGCATTGATTTCACAAGCGATGGTAGTAGAGAAACCGCGCCGTGCAACAAAACCCACCCGGGGGTCTAAAATTCGTCGGGTAGAAAGTAAAGTTCGCAAGGGTGCGACGAAAGCATTGCGGGGCAAGATACGTTAGCCCTAAATTCGTGCTGCAGGACAATTTTTATCGCAGCACTGTGGAATAGCAGTAGGGGAGAAACTGTGAAAAAAATCATTATAGGAGCAGTGCTGGCGCTCGGGGCGTTATCATTGTTCGGCTGTCATACCGCCGCATTTAACCATGAGAAACCTTTGCAGGCGATGCAGCAAAGTTACAGCGGTGTGTTGCCTTGTGCCGATTGCAGTGGCCTGAAGACGTCACTTTTCCTGCAACAGGACGGAACCTATATCCTGCAGGAAATCTATCAGGGAAGTAAAGACGGCGATCAGGCGTTCGCCAGTTACGGAAGCTGGGCGCGGACGGCCGACAAACTGGTACTGACTGGAAACGATGGTGAGAAACGCTACTTCCATCCGAAAGATGAAAATCTGGAAATGCTGGATATGAGCGGCGAGCCTATCACTTCTCAGTTCAACTATACCCTGAAGCCGGTGCAGCAAAGTTTGCCTAAGACGCCGATGGCACTGAGCGGAATGATGCAATACAGCGCGGATGCTGCGTCGTTTAAAGATTGTGCGACCGGTAAAGTGTTCCCGATGTCGGCCAATAAATCACTGGAAGAAGGTTATCTTTCGACGCGCAAAACACCGAACCAGCTGGTTTTCCTTTCGATGGAGGGGCATTTCATGACCGAACCATCAATGGAAGAAGGACAGATGCAGAAAGCTGTCGTAGCGGATAAAAACGTTAAGTTTGACGCAACGAAATCCTGCCCTTAAAAAAAAGCTGCCTGCGCAGCACAAACTGAATTGCACAAAAAGAGAAATGCCCGCAAAAAGCGGGCATTTTTTACGTCAACAAATCGTTGTCCGATCTTAACGCGGGATCTGACTCAGCAGGTATTCAACGATATCGCCTTGTTTAATCATCTGTTTTTCGCCGGTACGACGGTTTTTGTATTCCAGCTCTTCAGCATCCAGATTACGATCGCCAATCACCACGTGATGTGGAACGCCGATCAGTTCCATATCTGCAAACATGACGCCCGGACGTTCTTTACGATCGTCGAGGATCACATCAATACCGTGTGAGCGCAGTTCTTTGTACAACGCTTCCGCCGCATCTTTCACGCGGAAAGATTTGTGCATGTTCATTGGCAGAATAGCGACCTGGAATGGTGCGATAGCATCCGGCCAGATAATGCCGCGATCATCGTGATTCTGTTCAATCGCTGCAGCAACCACACGGGTCACGCCGATACCGTAACAACCCATAGTCATCACCTGGTTTTTGCCATCTTCGCCCTGAACAGTTGCATTCATTGCTTCTGAGTATTTGGTACCCAGCTGGAAGATATGACCGACTTCGATACCGCGTTTGATAACCAGAGTGCCCTGACCATCCGGGCTTGGATCACCGGCAACGACGTTACGGATATCCGCCACTTCTGGCAGCGCAGCATCGCGATCCCAGTTAATACCGAAGTAGTGTTTACCGTCGATGTTGGCGCCTGCGCTGAAATCGCTCATGGCGGCAACCGTGCGGTCAGCCACAACTGGCATTGGCAGATTGACCGGACCAAGTGAACCCGGACCAGCAGCCACGATTTCACGAATCTCAGCTTCCGTTGCGAAAGTCAGTGGTGCTGCAACTTGTGGCAATTTCTCGGCTTTGATTTCATTCAGTTCGTGATCACCACGAACCAGCAGCGCAACCAGCTTATGGCCGCTTTCTGCGGTAGCGTGAACCATCAGGGTTTTAACGGTTTTCTCAACCGGAACCTGGAACTGTTCTGTCAGTTCAGCGATGGTTTTGGCATCAGGGGTTTCAACAACACGCATCTCTTCAGCAGGTGCAGCGCGTGGTGTCGTTGGTGCTAACGCTTCAGCAAACTCAATGTTAGCCGCGAAATCAGAGGAGTCAGAGAACACCACGTCATCTTCGCCGCTTTGTGCCAGAACCTGGAACTCATGCGATGCGCTGCCGCCAATAGAACCGGTATCTGCAAGAACAGCACGGAAATCCAGCCCCATGCGGTTGAAGATCTGGCTATAGGCTGCATACATTGCATCATACGTTTCCTGCAAAGATTCCTGCGTCGTGTGGAACGAGTAGGCGTCTTTCATCAGGAATTCACGGGAACGCATCACGCCAAAGCGCGGACGAACTTCGTCACGGAACTTGGTCTGGATCTGGAAGAAATTCAGCGGCAATTGTTTGTACGAGCTGACTTCATTACGGATCAAATCGGTAATGACTTCTTCGTGGGTCGGACCCAAAACGAATGGACGATCGCCACGGTCAACGAAACGCAGCAACTCGGGACCATATTGTTCCCAACGTCCGCTCTCTTGCCATAAATCAGCGGGCTGAACCACCGGCATCGACACTTCAATGGCGTTCGCGTTGTTCATTTCTTCGCGTACGATGTTTTCGACTTTCTTGAGAACACGTAAGCCGGTTGGCAGCCAGGTATACAGGCCTGAGGCCAGTTTACGGATCATCCCCGCACGCAGCATCAGCTGATGGCTGATCACTTCCGCGTCGGCTGGCGTCTCTTTTAGTGTAGAGAGCAGATATTGAGTAGTACGCATGATGTTGTTGGTTCCGTTAGCACTGCAAATTGCAATCAGGCTGCCAGTGGCAGCCAAAACGTGAAAAGTGGCTTAGTTTACCAGCGAGTTGCTGTTGTCAAAAGAGACGCAGAGGAAATTAGTTTTTGTCCAGGGACAATACCTGATTCAGGGAGCCCGTTACCCGCCAGCGGACATTAAAGTCCAGCAGACGAACAGCGTAATCCCGGTCGGTGGCTTCGCCTTTGCGGTAAGCCGGGCGGGGGTCTTGTCCCAGAACCTGCGTGATAAAACGGCGCAGATGCGGATATTGCCTCGCATGTTCAGCCAGCTGCCGTTCAGCCTGTGGTAAAAATTCGACCGGCATATCGGCATCCGGTGCGTGCTGGGCAAATCCGGCGCGCGCGTCAGGATGGCTTTCTGCAAAGGGAAGATAAGGCTTAATATCCACAACAGGCGTACCATCCACCAAATCCAGACTGCCCAGTTGCAAAATAACATTCTGCCCCTGACAGCGGATCCCTTTCAGCTCGACCAGAGACATTCCGAGCGGGTTGGGGCGGAAGGTCGAACGGGTGGCAAACAAGCCGGTGCGCGTATTCCCGCCTAAACGCGGCGGGCGAACGGTCGGACGCCAGCCACCTTCCATCGTCTGATGAAAAATAAACATCACCCATAAATGGCTGAAATCTTCCAGCCCGCGAACGGCTTCGGGCTGGTTATATGGCGAGTGCAGATGTAATTCGCCGCCACCATCCTCAATCAAACCCGGCTGGCGCGGAACAGCAAACTTCTCTTTATAGGGCGAGTGAATCGTCCCTATTTGTTCAAATGAAAATGAGGTCATTTAAACGTGACGTTCAGGGCTGAACCCTGACAAATCGCTTGCTGGAAGCAACCCGGCACACCACTGATGATCTGGCACTGGTGCAGTAATACCGCATTGGCCTTCATATAAGAGGCACGGGTTAGCATTCTTTTACGCGCAGTAGCAAGGCTCGGCGGCGCGTCATTTTGATCACCCTGGCAGGATTCACCGGAGACTTCGCCTAAATCACGGAAAGGGCTACCAACCAGGGCTTCAGCATCTTTATAGAGTTTTACCGGGGCAGGGCGGACCGGAGCCGGTTTAGGTTTGACTGGTTTTGGCTCTTCTTTTACAACGGGTGCAGGAGGGGTTGGCTGTGGATGTTGAGTCAAAGAACAACCCGCCAGCAAAAGCGCCGACAAACAGAGAGGTAAAGCACGCATGGTATATCCTCTGCTTTTTAATATGTTTACAGGAAAGAATGTGGCGTTATTGAACCAAGGTATTGAGGAAATAACAAGGCGGGCATATGCCCGCCTTGAATTTATTTATGAAAGCAATATTTACAGCGTAAGGGGCAGAGCAAAACCTGCTTCCCTGACAGCAACGGATTACCAGCCTTTAACTGCGCCGCCGTTGAAGATTTTGTTCGCTGCAGCGTTAACTTCATCAGACTGGTAAGCCTGAACGAATTTCTTCACGTTTTCAGCGTCTTTGTTATCTTCACGCGCAACGATCAGGTTAACGTACGGAGATTCTTTATCTTCTACGAAGATGCCATCTTTCTCTGGAGTCAGGTTGATCTGGCTCGCGTAAGTGGTGTTGATCACAGCCAGAGCGATTTTCGCATCATCCAGTGAACGTGGCAGTTGTGGTGCTTCCAGCTCAACCAGTTTCAGATTTTTAGGATTCTCAGTCACATCCAGAACGGTTGGCAGCAGACCAACGCCATCTTTCAGTTTAATCAGACCCACTTTTTGCAGCAGCAGCAATGAACGGCCGAGGTTAGTCGGGTCGTTTGGCAGAGCAACCTGATCGCCCTCTTTCAGTTCATCAACAGATTTGATTTTCTTAGAGTAACCTGCGATTGGGTATACGAAGGTGTTACCGACCGGAACCAGTTTGTAACCACGATCTTTAATCTGCTGATCCAGGTAAGGCTTGTGCTGGAAGGCGTTAACGTCGATATCGCCTTTGCTCAGCGCTTCGTTAGGCAATACGTAATCGTTGAACGTCACCAGCTCAACATCAAGGCCATATTTCTCTTTCGCTACTTTCTGAGCAACTTCAGCAACTTGTTGTTCTGAACCCACAATCACGCCCACTTTGATGTGGTTTGGATCTTGTTCTTTTGGTCCGCAACCGACTAATGCCAGCGATCCCAGAAGTGCGCCAACAACGGCAATGGATTTGAATTTGTTAGACATGTCCTTTCCTCAATAAACGGATATAAATCATTCACAGGGTAGCTATTACAACGGCTATTTCTTATTTATGCGTGACTGCTTTTACGATGCGGTCGCCACAAAATTGAATTAAATACACCAAAACTACTAACAGGACTAATACCGTATTCATCACAGTTGCGTCGTAACCGATATAACCGTACTGATAACCGATTTGTCCCAAACCACCAGCGCCGACCGCGCCACCCATAGCAGAATAGCCTACGAGAGTGATCAGCGTGATGGTGGCTGCATTGACCAGACCCGGCAAAGCTTCCGGTAATAAAATTTTACGGATGATTTGCATCGGTGTTGCGCCCATCGCGCGGGAGGCTTCCACCAGACCGCTTGGGATTTCCAGCAGCGCATTCTCAACCATACGGGCAATAAACGGTGCCGCACCGACGGTGAGCGGAACAATCGCGGCCTGCAAACCGATGGAAGTACCGACAATCATGCGGGTAAACGGAATCATCCACACCAGCAGGATAATAAAAGGAATAGAACGGAAAATATTCACCAGCGCTGACATCACGCGGTAGACGTTTTTATTCTCTGCAATCTGACCCGGACGCGTTACATACAACAGAACGCCAAAAGGCAAGCCAAGTACAAAACCAAAGAAGCCAGAGGTCAGTGTCATAATGACAGTTTCCCAGATACCCCGGCCCATTAACCACATCATTGCCTCAGACATAACCGAGTACCTCTACTTTCACCTGATTCTCATGCAGGAACTGAATTGCTGCCTGAGTGTTTTCTTCTGAACCGTGCATTTCTGTCAGCATAATCCCGAACTTCACGCCGCCGGCATAATCCATCTGTGCACTGATAATATTGTTATTAATGTCAAAGCGACGTACAGCTTCTGAAAGCAGCGGAGCATCCACCGACTGTCCGGTAAATTCCAGACGCAGTAAAGGCACGCGGCCTGTTTCTGGTTCCGGCACCATGCGTACGGCGTAATCTTCCGGGATATCCAGATGCAATGTGGACTGAATGAACTGCTGAGCCAGCGGCGTTTTCGGATGAGAAAACATCTCGCTCACTTTATCCTGCTCAATCAGTTTGCCGTCGCTGATGACCGCAACCTGATCGCAAATGCGTTTTACGACGTCCATCTCATGGGTGATGAGCAGGATGGTTAATCCCAGACGACGGTTGATGTCTTTCAGCAATTCCAGGATGGCGCGTGTAGTGGCCGGGTCCAGGGCGCTGGTCGCTTCATCACAAAGCAATACCTTCGGATTACTGGCCAGCGCACGAGCGATCGCCACACGTTGTTTTTGTCCGCCGGAAAGATTCGCCGGGTAAACATCATGCTTATCCTCCAGACCGACCAGACTCAGCAGTTCAGAAACGCGTTTTTTGATGTCAGCTGAAGACAGATTGTCCAGCTCCAGTGGCAACGCAACATTGCCGAATACGGTTCGCGACGAAAGCAGATTAAAGTGCTGGAAGATCATCCCAATCTGGCGACGTGCGCGGGTCAGCGCTTTTTCAGAAAAGGACATCAGATCCTGACCATCAACCAATACCTGGCCTTCGGTCGGGCGTTCCAGCAAATTGACGCAGCGTATCAGAGTACTTTTACCTGCGCCGGATGAGCCGATGACGCCGTAAATTTGTCCGGCAGGGACGTGAAGACTCACGTCAGAGAGCGCGACTATCTGGCGCGCACCCTGCTGGAAAACCTTGGTGATGTTTGAAAGTTTAATCATATTATTTTTTATTCTGTCTTTTTGCCGTGACGTGGTGAAATTAACTCTTCGGGGATCGCCCCCGTAGCATGTCGTGGATGCTAAGGCGTCTAGACGTCTAAGTCAACCAGGTTAGCATTCTCACAGGCAGTGAAAACATGCGATACTCACGCCATTAATCAGGCATCAGGAGCAAATTCGTGGCACAACCTGTTTCAGCAATCTTTCTCGACCGTGATGGTACTTTGAATGTCGATCACGGCTATGTACATGAAATCGATGAATTCCAGTTCATTGATGGCGTCATTGACGCCTGTCTTAAATTAAAGGAAATGGGCTTTCTGCTGGTGCTGGTGACCAATCAGTCCGGCATTGCCCGCGGTAAATTTACTGAAGATCAGTTTATGACGCTGACCGAATGGATGGACTGGTCACTGGCTGATCGCGGTGTCGATCTCGACGGCATCTATTTCTGTCCTCATCATCCCGAAGGCACAGTTAAAGAGTTTACCCAGGTTTGTGATTGTCGTAAGCCGCAGCCGGGTATGTTTTTAACGGCTAAAGAAGAGCTGAACATTGATATGTCTTCTTCATATATGGTGGGCGATAAACTGGAAGACATGCAGGCAGCTGCCTCTGCGGGCGTCGGGCATAAGATTTTAGTGCGGACAGGCAAGCCGGTGACAGAACAAAGTGAAAGTGCAGCTGACGCTGTGCTGGAAAGCCTTGCTGCTTTGCCTTCCTTTATAGCAAAAGCGCAAAAATAACCGTCTTTGGATAAAAAAACGGCAAACGAAATAAAACTGTATTTATTCGCTTGCCATTAAAATCGAACTCCCTATAATGCCGCTCCATCGACAGGGAACAACGTGAACAACATCACGAAGTAACCGGGTCGGAAAGATTAAAAACAGCGGCAACCGGATGAAATAAACGGTTGACACTGAATGAGGAAAGCGTAATATACGCCACCTCGAGTTAGCAAGCGAAAGCGCGTAACTCACTGCTCTTTAACAATTTATCAGACAATCTGTGTGGGCACTCACAAGACGATATCAGCCACTTCGGTGGCAAAATATTTATTGACAGCAATGTCAAGTCTTAGAGTGACCAAGCAGTAATTCATTTAGTTGAATTATTACGAAGTAATCTCTGAGCACCGCTTAACTTGTTTAAGCAAATCGAACTTTTAATTGAAGAGTTTGATCATGGCTCAGATTGAACGCTGGCGGCAGGCCTAACACATGCAAGTCGAGCGGCAGCGGGAAGTAGCTTGCTACTTTGCCGGCGAGCGGCGGACGGGTGAGTAATGTCTGGGAAACTGCCTGATGGAGGGGGATAACTACTGGAAACGGTAGCTAATACCGCATGACCTCGTAAGAGCAAAGTGGGGGACCTTCGGGCCTCACGCCATCGGATGTGCCCAGATGGGATTAGCTAGTAGGTGAGGTAATGGCTCACCTAGGCGACGATCCCTAGCTGGTCTGAGAGGATGACCAGCCACACTGGAACTGAGACACGGTCCAGACTCCTACGGGAGGCAGCAGTGGGGAATATTGCACAATGGGCGCAAGCCTGATGCAGCCATGCCGCGTGTGTGAAGAAGGCCTTAGGGTTGTAAAGCACTTTCAGCGAGGAGGAAGGGTTCAGTGTTAATAGCACTGTACATTGACGTTACTCGCAGAAGAAGCACCGGCTAACTCCGTGCCAGCAGCCGCGGTAATACGGAGGGTGCAAGCGTTAATCGGAATTACTGGGCGTAAAGCGCACGCAGGCGGTTTGTTAAGTCAGATGTGAAATCCCCGAGCTTAACTTGGGAACTGCATTTGAAACTGGCAAGCTAGAGTCTTGTAGAGGGGGGTAGAATTCCAGGTGTAGCGGTGAAATGCGTAGAGATCTGGAGGAATACCGGTGGCGAAGGCGGCCCCCTGGACAAAGACTGACGCTCAGGTGCGAAAGCGTGGGGAGCAAACAGGATTAGATACCCTGGTAGTCCACGCTGTAAACGATGTCGACTTGGAGGTTGTGCCCTTGAGGCGTGGCTTCCGGAGCTAACGCGTTAAGTCGACCGCCTGGGGAGTACGGCCGCAAGGTTAAAACTCAAATGAATTGACGGGGGCCCGCACAAGCGGTGGAGCATGTGGTTTAATTCGATGCAACGCGAAGAACCTTACCTACTCTTGACATCCAGAGAATTCGCTAGAGATAGCTTAGTGCCTTCGGGAACTCTGAGACAGGTGCTGCATGGCTGTCGTCAGCTCGTGTTGTGAAATGTTGGGTTAAGTCCCGCAACGAGCGCAACCCTTATCCTTTGTTGCCAGCACGTAATGGTGGGAACTCAAAGGAGACTGCCGGTGATAAACCGGAGGAAGGTGGGGATGACGTCAAGTCATCATGGCCCTTACGAGTAGGGCTACACACGTGCTACAATGGCATATACAAAGAGAAGCGAACTCGCGAGAGCAAGCGGACCTCATAAAGTATGTCGTAGTCCGGATTGGAGTCTGCAACTCGACTCCATGAAGTCGGAATCGCTAGTAATCGTAGATCAGAATGCTACGGTGAATACGTTCCCGGGCCTTGTACACACCGCCCGTCACACCATGGGAGTGGGTTGCAAAAGAAGTAGGTAGCTTAACCTTCGGGAGGGCGCTTACCACTTTGTGATTCATGACTGGGGTGAAGTCGTAACAAGGTAACCGTAGGGGAACCTGCGGTTGGATCACCTCCTTACCTCAAGATACGCATTGTGCAGTGTCCACACAGATTGTCTGATAGAAAGTAACGAGCAGAAATACCTTAATAGGCTTGTAGCTCAGGTGGTTAGAGCGCACCCCTGATAAGGGTGAGGTCGGTGGTTCAAGTCCACTCAGGCCTACCAATTCGTCCTCATGCTGCGTTGTCGTCACACCCGTTTGCACTTGCAAACGTCGTATGAACTCCGCCTTGCCTGAGAACAAATTGGCTAACTCATCTTGCTGGTGTGTTAGTGATTAAGGTATCTGTAAGTGACTGTATGGGGCTATAGCTCAGCTGGGAGAGCGCCTGCCTTGCACGCAGGAGGTCAGCGGTTCGATCCCGCTTAGCTCCACCATTACCGTACAGCCCCTAAATAATACTTCAGAGTGTATTGGAAACAGTATGCTGCGAAGTATTTTGCTCTTTAACAATCTGGAACAAGCTGAAAATTGAAAGTTTACAGCTGAACATCACTCTCCGTAGAAGTACTGAGTGGTGGATTAGTCTGTAACAGAGTCTCTCAAATAATCGCAGCGCGACGGTGGAAACACCTTCGGGTTGTGAGGTTAAGCGACTAAGCGTACACGGTGGATGCCTAGGCAGTCAGAGGCGATGAAGGGCGTGCTAATCTGCGAAAAGCGTCGGTAAGGTGATATGAACCGTTATACCCGACGATACCCGAATGGGGAAACCCAGTGTGTTTCGACACATTATCATTACATGAATACATAGTGTAATGAGGCGAACCGGGGGAACTGAAACATCTAAGTACCCCGAGGAAAAGAAATCAACCGAGATTCCCCCAGTAGCGGCGAGCGAACGGGGAAGAGCCCAGAACCAGAATCAGCGTATGTGTTAGTGGAAGCGTCTGGAAAGTCGCACAGTATAGGGTGATAGTCCCGTACACAAAAATGCATATGTTGTGAGTTCGATGAGTAGGGCGGGACACGTGACATCCTGTCTGAATATGGGGGGACCATCCTCCAAGGCTAAATACTCCTGACTGACCGATAGTGAACCAGTACCGTGAGGGAAAGGCGAAAAGAACCCCGGCGAGGGGAGTGAAATAGAACCTGAAACCGTGTACGTACAAGCAGTGGGAGCCTACTTTGTTGGGTGACTGCGTACCTTTTGTATAATGGGTCAGCGACTTATATTTTGTAGCAAGGTTAACCGTATAGGGGAGCCGTAGGGAAACCGAGTCTTAACTGGGCGTCAAGTTGCAAGGTATAGACCCGAAACCCGGTGATCTAGCCATGGGCAGGTTGAAGGTTGGGTAACACTAACTGGAGGACCGAACCGACTAATGTTGAAAAATTAGCGGATGACTTGTGGCTGGGGGTGAAAGGCCAATCAAACCGGGAGATAGCTGGTTCTCCCCGAAAGCTATTTAGGTAGCGCCTCGTGAACTCATCTTCGGGGGTAGAGCACTGTTTCGACTAGGGGGCCATCCCGGCTTACCAACTCGATGCAAACTACGAATACCGAAGAATGTTATCACGGGAGACACACGGCGGGTGCTAACGTCCGTCGTGAAGAGGGAAACAACCCAGACCGCCAGCTAAGGTCCCAAAGTCATGGTTAAGTGGGAAACGATGTGGGAAGGCATAGACAGCCAGGATGTTGGCTTAGAAGCAGCCATCATTTAAAGAAAGCGTAATAGCTCACTGGTCGAGTCGGCCTGCGCGGAAGATGTAACGGGGCTAAACCATGCACCGAAGCTGCGGCAGCGACGCTTATGCGTTGTTGGGTAGGGGAGCGTTCTGTAAGCCGTCGAAGGTGAACTGTGAGGTTTGCTGGAGGTATCAGAAGTGCGAATGCTGACATAAGTAACGATAATGCGGGTGAAAAACCCGCACGCCGGAAGACCAAGGGTTCCTGTCCAACGTTAATCGGGGCAGGGTGAGTCGACCCCTAAGGCGAGGCTGAAAAGCGTAGTCGATGGGAAGCTGGTTAATATTCCAGCACTTGGTGTTACTGCGAAGGGGGGACGGAGAAGGCTAGGCTAGCCGGGCGACGGTTGTCCCGGTTCAAGCGTGTAGGGGGTGTGATTTGGTAAATCCGGTCGCATATTAACCCTGAGGCGTGATAACGAGCCACTACGGTGGTGAAGTAGTTGATGCCAAGCTTCCAGGAAAAGCCTCTAAGCTCCAGGTAACACGAAATCGTACCCCAAACCGACACAGGTGGTCAGGTAGAGAATACTCAGGCGCTTGAGAGAACTCGGGTGAAGGAACTAGGCAAAATGGTGCCGTAACTTCGGGAGAAGGCACGCTGGCGCGTAGGTGAAGGGACTTGCTCCCGGAGCTGAAGCCAGTCGAAGATACCAGCTGGCTGCAACTGTTTAATAAAAACACAGCACTGTGCAAACACGAAAGTGGACGTATACGGTGTGACGCCTGCCCGGTGCCGGAAGGTTAATTGATGGGGTTATCCGCAAGGAGAAGCTCTTGATCGAAGCCCCGGTAAACGGCGGCCGTAACTATAACGGTCCTAAGGTAGCGAAATTCCTTGTCGGGTAAGTTCCGACCTGCACGAATGGCGTAATGATGGCCAGGCTGTCTCCACCCGAGACTCAGTGAAATTGAACTCGCTGTGAAGATGCAGTGTACCCGCGGCAAGACGGAAAGACCCCGTGAACCTTTACTATAGCTTGACACTGAACATTGAGCCTTGATGTGTAGGATAGGTGGGAGGCTTTGAAGCGTGGACGCCAGTCTGCGTGGAGCCAACCTTGAAATACCACCCTTTAATGTTTGATGTTCTAACTCGGCCCCGTGATCCGGGGTGAGGACAGTGTCTGGTGGGTAGTTTGACTGGGGCGGTCTCCTCCTAAAGAGTAACGGAGGAGCACGAAGGTTAGCTAATCACGGTCGGACATCGTGAGGTTAGTGCAATGGCATAAGCTAGCTTGACTGCGAGAGTGACGGCTCGAGCAGGTACGAAAGTAGGTCATAGTGATCCGGTGGTTCTGAATGGAAGGGCCATCGCTCAACGGATAAAAGGTACTCCGGGGATAACAGGCTGATACCGCCCAAGAGTTCATATCGACGGCGGTGTTTGGCACCTCGATGTCGGCTCATCACATCCTGGGGCTGAAGTAGGTCCCAAGGGTATGGCTGTTCGCCATTTAAAGTGGTACGCGAGCTGGGTTTAGAACGTCGTGAGACAGTTCGGTCCCTATCTGCCGTGGGCGTTGGAAGATTGAGAGGGGCTGCTCCTAGTACGAGAGGACCGGAGTGGACGCATCACTGGTGTTCGGGTTGTCATGCCAATGGCATTGCCCGGTAGCTAAATGCGGAAAAGATAAGCGCTGAAAGCATCTAAGCGCGAAACTTGCCTCGAGATGAGTCTTCCCTGTGGCTTTAAGCCACCTGAAGGGACGTTTAAGACTAAGACGTTGATAGGCTGGGTGTGTAAGTGCAGCGATGCATTGAGCTAACCAGTACTAATGACCCGAGAGGCTTAACCTTACAACACCAAAGGTGTTTTTAGAGACTTGAAGTAGATTTTCAGCTGATTGTTCCGAGATTGGTTCGTATGGCGGAGTGGATGAGAAATCATGGCACGACGCGGTATGAATGAAACAGAATTTGCCTGGCGGCAGTAGCGCGGTGGTCCCACCTGACCCCATGCCGAACTCAGAAGTGAAACGCCGTAGCGCCGATGGTAGTGTGGGGTCTCCCCATGCGAGAGTAGGGAACTGCCAGGCATCAAATTAGTAAAGAACGTGTTCCTTTTCCCCTGACAAGGAAAATAACAGGAACAAGCAAGTATCAGCCGATTGCTGATGCGTGTGAAAGAACCGGTGGAGCGGTAGTTCAGTTGGTTAGAATACCTGCCTGTCACGCAGGGGGTCGCGGGTTCGAGCCCCGTCCGTTCCGCCAATTATTGCATAACCCCTGAATCGAAAGATTCAGGGGTTTTTTGCATATATTTTTTAGAATTCCAGAGCTAAAACGAATTTAACCTTCGTATAATTTTCTTATTCTCAGAGAATCTCGGCCGATATTTATAAAACTGGTTATTACTTCGGTTAAATAGCCTTAATTAACCCGAAATAACTATTTTTACACAATGGCAATTGTTATCAGTTATATTATTTCCTATTCAGGAAGCTCAGGATTTTAACGTTAATCTCTTGTCTCAATAAGTAGTTCGTTTTAAGTTTGTTTATATTAGGATAAATAAGTGGAGATAAAAAATAACTTGTTGTGGAATCTTAAGTAAAATCTATAGTTCAGAGTTATATGTCCACAAATTACAGATGCAACTTTCAATAAAATATCATAAAGTTATATTTCGAATAATTCACAAAGATCACTCATCATGAAATTCACACTGGATATGCTTGACTGGCGGGCTCTTGCTCCGGGAGTTAACAGTTGCGAACACTGGATCCAGTGGGCCCACCGGCCTGATGCAGAGAGATTCTCGGGCGAAATTCCTAAAAGCACGCAAATTCCCATGATGACTGCGCGGCGTATGAGTATTGGAAGTCGTTTCGCAGTGGATACAGGTCTTTTATTGCTCGAAAATTATAAAGTCGACGCTGCCATTTTTACCAGTCGTCACGGTGAGCTCGAAAAAACAGGGCGAATTTTGCATAATTTAGCGAATGAAGAGCCTGTTTCGCCAACAGAGTTTTCGATGTCAGTACACAATACCGCGGCGGGTTGGTTAACCATTACCGGTAAAAACCCTTTGCCAGTCACTTCATTAGCAGCGGGACATGATAGTTTTCAACAGGGAATACTAGAAGCACAATCAATGTTATCCGCGGGGGCTTCCCGCGTTATGCTGGTCGATTTCGACGGACAAATTCCTGCGATATATAATGAATCGGTAAATTCTGAGTTTCTTCCTTATGCGGTAGCAATAATATTAACGGCTGGCAATACTTTGCGGTGTGAGCGTATTTCTCTGCCTGGTGAACATCAGATAGTGCCTCTTGCGCAGAGTCTTCAATTCCTGCGCGGTTATCTTTCTTCTTCCCCTTCATTTGAGGTGAGTGCGGGTAATCGTCATGGCTGGCAATGGTCGCGTGACATGCAATGAGAGAATCTGAATTGAAGCAAGGGGTGTCTTCTCTGGCGAACCGTATCTGGAGATGGTTGGCGACCGGATTCTTTTTCGCACTTTTCGGAATTGGCGGACTGTTGCTTTCGCTTATCTGGTTTAATCTGTTGCGGCTAATCATACGCCAGCCAGACAGATTGCACCGCATGACGCTGAACAGTATCCGCAGCAGTTTTCGGTTTTTCCTCGGTGGATTGCGTCTGGTGGGGGTGATGGATTACCGGTTTGCAGGTGATGAAAAGTTTCAACAGGATACTGGCTGTCTGATCGTCGCAAATCATCCCAGCTTGCTTGACTATGTCATTCTGGCCTCACAAATGCCGCGCTGTGATTGCATTGTCAAACAAGCTTTGCTGAAGAACCCGTTTCTGAGTGGCGTGATTAAAGCCGCCGGATATCTGGTTAACTCGGGATCTGATGCGCTGCTGCAGGCTTGTGAAACACGTCTGCAAGCGGGAGGAACGCTGCTGATCTTCCCCGAAGGTACACGTACCGTGTCTGGCGAGCCGTTAACTTTACAGCGTGGTGCGGCAAACATTGCGCTGAGAGCAAATTGTGATGTAAGAATTGTTCATATTACCTGTCAGCCGCCTATGCTGACTAAACGGGGAAAGTGGTATCAAATTCCCCCGGTAAAACCTCAGTTTGTTATTACTGTTGCCGATAAGGTAAAAGCTGAAGACTTTCTCTATGAAAGCGATCTTTCGCCGGCTCTGGCTGCAAGACGTCTGACACAACATTTGCGCACTGAGCTGATGCGTGGAAATACTCAAGATAATGAGAAATAAGTCATGGATTCATTAAGTAACGACATTAAAGTCCTGATCATCACGACGCTTAATCTGGAAGGTATGACACCAGATGAGATAGAAACTCAGGCGCCGCTTTTTGGTGACGGTTTGGGGCTGGACTCCATTGACGCTCTTGAACTGGGCCTGGCGTTGAAAAAACAATACGGTGTGATCCTTTCGGCTGAAAATCAGGAAATGCGCGAACATTTCTATTCCGTTGAAAGTCTGGCCAGATTTATATCAGTACAGCGTGGTTAAAGAGATTCCTATGCAGAAGCAAGAAATTTACCAGCAAATTAGCGTCCTATTAATCAAGCTATTTGAAATTGATGAAAGTGATATCAGTCCGCAAGCGAAGCTTTATGAGGATCTGGAATTAGACAGTATTGATGCGGTGGATCTGGTTGTTCATTTGCAAAAGATAACGGGCAGAAAGATTAAACCTGAAATGTTCAAGTCTGTAAGAACAGTTCAGGATGTTGTTGATGCGATTGATGAATTGCTTAACACGCCTGAGTCCTGATATTTGTGAATAAGCCGCGGCATTTATCATTCCCATTGCTGGCAAAAATTGCCCGTTGGGCCATGCCGGTGGCGGTGATTGCTTATCCGATAGCCGTCTGGTGCGGATTAAAAAATTGGGGAACCGGCATTCTGGCACCTTTGCTGATCGCCATATTTATTCTGCGGTTACTGACTTTTCGCGGAAAATTATCCCAGCTTACTTTTTTTGGAAAAGCGATTGCCATCGTGGGGATTGTGCTGGTGGCAACCAGCGTTTTGCTCCGTGAAACATCAATGTTGCTGTATTACCCGGTCGCGGTGAATGCGTTATTGCTGGGAGTATTTTTCAGCTCGCTCTATGCCCGGCAATCTCTGGTTGAGCGACTTGCCCGTTTGAGTGAACCTGAATTACCGCCACGGGGCGTGATGTATACGCGTCGGGTTACGCAAGTCTGGTGTGTTTTCTTTTTATGTAATGGATCAATGGCCTTATATACCTGCCTGAAAGGCGATACGGATTTATGGGCTCTTTATAACGGCGGGATCAGTTATCTGCAGATTGGCTTATTGATGGGTATTGAATGGATAGTCAGAAAGCGTCTGCGTCAGTGATAACCCTGCCGATGTGTAAATGGCTGAGCGCGGAAAGATCTGAGGATCATCTCGTCGCATGGAATGAAAGCCGTGAATGGCGGCAACACGAGTTTCGTCGCGATGTGCTATCTCTTCTTGCCGGGCTCCGCAGAACTTCTCATAGCCGTTGGGCGCTATGTCTGGAAGATAACTATTCTTTCGCGGTCGCGCTGCTGGCGGTGATTTACAGCGGAAAAACGCCGGTTCTGCCCGGTCATTTTCGTCCTGCGGTATTAGCTGAACAGCGATGTGAATTTGATGCGCTGATTACCGATCTCCCTTTGTCACCGGATTGTCCGGTACTGCGTTTCCCGCTTGCGCTGCAAGAGACTTTGACGGTTCTGCCACCATGGCCGCAAGATGCCTCAGTCATCCTGTTTACTTCCGGTTCGACGGGGAAACCACAAAAAATCGTCAAGCCGGTTTCCTGTCTGGAACTTGAAAGTCAGTGGCTCGGCACGCGCTGGGGAACAGAATTTGCTGGTGTGCGTTTTGCCGCCACCGTTGCCCCTCATCATATGTATGGCCTGAGTTTCGCTTTCATGTTGCCGCTGTCTCTGGGACTGCCGTTTGCGACCACCAGCATTAAATATCATGAGCAATTACACTCTCTGGCTTCCGTACATTCTCTGGTTTTCATCAGTAGCCCTGCATTTCTGGAAAGACTGGATCCGGCGCTGAATATGCCAAAACTCAGGCACGTTTTTTCAGCTGGCGGACCACTGAAACATGCGGCTGTAAGGTTAGTCGAACAGACCTGTGGCGACGTGCCGACGGAAATCTATGGCACGACAGAAACCGGTGTTATCGCTTTTCGGCAGCAGTATCAGCCAGAACAGGCCTGGACACTATTTGGCGATATCGTCTTTTCGCTCAGCCCTGATGGCAATACTTCCCTGATTTCGCCACTGGTCTCGCCTTCGGGCTGCTTCACGCTCAGCGATAATATTCGAATGTTGCCTGCCGACCCGCGTCATTTTGAGTTGCTGGGTCGCAAAGACCGGATCGTTAAAATAGCCGAGCAACGGGTGTCCCTGACTGAAATAGAACAACGTTTGTGCCAGCTGGATCTTCTTTCAGAGGCCAGCGTGCTGACTGTTGAAAAGCGCGGGCGGGTTTATGTGGCTGCCGTGCTGGTATTAAGCCGCAGCGGAGAACAGTTATTGGATGCGCAAGGTCAGGCAGCGCTGCTGAATAATCTTCGTCAGAGCCTGCGCAGCTGGGTATCCCCCGTTGCGTTGCCGCGATACTGGCGCATTGTTCCGGCGATCCCCCTTAACCAGCAAGGCAAGCGCTCGGCTGCTGAACTACAGGAAATGTTTTTATGATTATGCCTGACGTGCTGAACCAGCAACTCATCAGCGAAACCAGCATGCTTCTTACGTTCAGGTTGCCTGCACAATTACTCTGGTTCAGGGGCCATTTCCCGTCGTCGCCAATCCTTCCTGGCGTGACACAGGTGAACTGGGTCATTAACTACGCAGAAACGATTTTGGGAATGAATAAAGCGTTTGCTGGTATGGAAGTGGTGAAGTTCCATCGGCCACTTTTACCTGAAGAAACCGTAGATTTGCACATCGACTGGCTTAAAGAAAAAAACCAGCTGGTATTCCGATACAGCGTAGGTGATGCCGTCGCCAGCAGTGGAAAAATCACATTATGTCCATGATCCCGCCAGCCCCATTTTCTCCCTGCCTGATTATTCCTTGCTACAACCACGGGCCGATGATGGCCGGTGTTTTGGAAAGCCTCCGGCCGTTCGATCTGCCCTGTATCGTGGTGGACGATGGCAGCGACGCGCAAACCGCAGACGAGCTACAACGTCTGGCTTGCATCACACCATGGATGAGTCTGACGCGCTTACCGGCAAATCAGGGAAAGGGAGGTGCCGTGATGGCGGCGCTGCGGCTGGCTGCTGAAAAAGGCTTCACTCATGCACTACAGGTTGACGCCGACGGTCAGCATCAGCTTTCTGACGTCCCCGCAATGCTGGCGGAAGCCAGAAACTACCCGGATTGTCTGATCTCCGGTCAGCCGGTTTACGATGACAGCGTGCCGAAATCGCGTCTTTATGGCCGCTATATCACGCATTTCTGGGTATGGGTCGAAACCCTGTCATTCTCAGTAAAAGACAGCATGTGCGGCTTCCGCGTTTATCCTCTCAGGCCTTGCCTGCAACTGATGGAGAAAAAGACGCTGGGTTTGCGGATGGATTTCGATACAGAAATCATGGTGCGTCTTTACTGGCAGGGCACGCCCAGTCGTTTTCTGCCCACGCGGGTGACTTACCCCGAAGATGGCCTCTCGCATTTCGATGCCGTGAAGGACAACCTGCAAATTTCGTGGATGCACACCCGGCTGTTTTTTGGCATGTTGCCGCGCATTCCTTATTTGTTGAGCCAGCGTAAAGACCGGCCGGAACACTGGTCAGTGACCCAGGAACGCAAAGGATTATGGGGCATTCGCCTGATGCTGGCGGTTTACCGGACGCTGGGCTACAAAGCTTTTCGTCTGCTACTTTATCCGGTCATCACTTATTTTTGGCTCACTGGCCGCAAACAGCGCAATGCCTCTGCGGACTGGCTTGCACGTGTGCGTACCACCGCCGCACAGCGCAACATTTCCCTGCCTTATCCGCTGAGTACGTTCCGCCATTTCATGCGTTTTGGTGAATCTATGCTGAGTAAACTGGCGAGCTGGCAGGGTGATAAAACCCTGACCGACGCGGTGCTGGTCAATCCCGAAATTTGTGAATCACATATTGCCTCCGGCCGTGGCACGCTGATCCTCGCTTCACATCTGGGCGACATCGAATCCTGCCGGGCGATTGGTGCGCTCAATTACCGGATCACCGTCAATGCGCTGGTGTTTACCGAACACGCCGAGCGGTTCAATCAGGTGATGAAAGAGATCAATCCGCAGGCGGTGGTTAATCTCATTCAGGTCAGCCAGATGGGGCCGGAAACGGCTATTTTATTGCAGGAAAAACTGGATGCCGGTGAATGGGTAGCGATTGTCGGTGACCGCACGTCTGCCAGCCAGCATCAGCGCGGGGAGCATTCCCGCATCATTTACAGCGAGTTTCTGGGCCAGCCCGCGGCCTTCCCGCAAGGGCCTTTTATTCTGGCTGCGGCGCTGCGTGCGCCGGTCATGCTGATGTTTGGCATCATGCAGCAACAGCGGCTGCATATTTACTGCGAATCTTTTGCGGATCCCCTGATCCTTCCGCGCGGCAAGCGTCTGCCTGCGCTGCAGGCCGCTGTCGATCACTATGCCGCACGGCTGGAACATTACAGCCTGCTTGCGCCGCACGACTGGTTCAATTTTTACGATTTCTGGCAGCATCCCGCGGATGTCGCCCCTGACAGGAAACCTGACTGATATGACTTCCAAACTTGATCCGCGTTTTAACGATCCGCGATTTTCCACCCGTGTCGAAATCACTGTGCCTTTTCATGATGCCGATGCGATGGGCGTGGTCTGGCACGGCAACTATTTCCGTTATCTGGAAGTCGCGCGCGAGCAGTTACTCAAACAGTTTGATTACGGTTACCGTCAGATGGAGGCTTCCGGTTATGTCTGGCCGATCGTGGATACCCGCCTGAAATATATCGCACCGGTGCTCTTTGAGCAGCGTATTGCGGTTCATGCTCAGCTTGAGGAAATCGAAAATCGTCTGCGTATCGGCTATCAGATTTATGACATCGAAACCGGTAAACGCACCACGACAGGTTACACATTGCAGGTCGCGGTAGATGCCACCACGAAAGAAATGTGCTTCGTCTCGCCGCAGGTGCTTTTCGATAAAACAGGAGTCAGTCTGTGAAAGCTTTTCTGTTCCTCGTACTGACCTTCTTAAGCGTAACCGCGCACGCCGTCACGCTGGAAGAATTACAGCAACGCTTCAGTCAGGTGTCGGTATTACGTGCTGATTTTGCGCAGCAAAGAACCATCAGCGGGATGGCACAACCGCTCAATTCCAGCGGCAATCTGCTGATTGCCCAGCAGCAGGGGTTGTGGTGGCAGCAGGAAAAACCGTTTAGCCTGACGTTATTGCTGACAGAAAAACGCATGGTACAAATCATGGCGGGTCAGGAACCGCAGGTAGTGACGGCGGATAATAACCCGCAGATGTTCCAGTTCAACTCCCTGCTCAGCGCGCTGTTCCACGCAGACCGCAAGGTGCTGGAAGAAAACTTTGCTCTCGATTTTAAAGATTTGGGCAAAGGCGCCTGGAAACTCGTCCTGACGCCGAAAGTGTCACCGCTGAACCGACTGTTCCGCAGCATCACGCTTAATGGCGAAACCTTCCTGAACAATATTGATATCAATGATATGCAGGGCGATGCCACACACATTCGTTTCTTCAATCAGAAAACGACGCCTGCCACACTGACCGACGCCGAGAAACGCCATTTTGCATCCTGATCTTCACAGAAAACTGGCGCAAAGCTGGCTGCTGATTATCGCGTTGATGGTGGCGGCACTGTTCTGGTTACTGCCACGCAGTCAGATTAACAGCAGCGTGCTGGCGCTTTTGCCTCAGCAGCAGACGGCGGATGTTCCGCAGGCATTTTCTGACGGATTCACGCAGCGGCTGGACAGGCAACTGATGTGGCTGGTCAGTCCGCCGCCGGGTGCCGGAGTTCAGCCCGCCAATGACTGGCTTACGCAACTGCAAACGTTGCCGGAGCTGAATCGCATCGCAGGGCCGATGGATGCGCAGCGTCAGCAGGAGTGGGGCGCTTTCTTCTTCAAACATCGCAATGCGTTGCTTGATGACGCGACGCGCCAGCGCCTGAAATCGGGCGCTGAGGCACAAAGTCAGTGGATCCTCGGTCAGGTCTATTCGGCATTTTCAGGCGTCAGTGGCAAAGAACTGGCAAACGATCCGCTGCTGCTGGTGCGCGCTTCGCAAATGGCGCAACAGCAAAACAGCGCTGGTATGACGCTGGATCAGGGCTGGCTGATGGCCCGCGATAAACAGGGGCGCAGCTGGTATCTGCTGCACGGCGAGCTGAAAGCCTCTTCGTATGACATCACCTCGGCAAAACACACTGTGGCGGTGCTCAGTGCGGCGAAAGATGCGTTTGAAGCACGCTGGCCGGGCGCGAAAGTCCTCGGGCGCGGCACGATTTTCTACAGTAATTATGCCAGTCAGCAGGCTGAGCACGATCTCTCCACGATTGGCGCGGCATCAGTGCTGGGCGTGTTTGCGCTGATCTTACTGATTTTCCGTTCTGTCCTGCCGTTGTTGCTCAGCTTGCTATCTGTCGCTATCGGCGCGCTGTCTGGCACCGTTTTTACCTTATGGATATTTGGCGAAATTCACGTGATGACGCTGGTGCTGAGTACCAGCATTGTCGGCATTTCCGCCGACTACACGTTGTACTTCCTGACGGAACGGCGTGTACACGGTGAGATGAATTCCCCGCAGGAAAGTCTGAAAAAGCTCTTCCCCGCCTTATCTGTGGCGCTGCTGACCACTGTGGCCGCCTATCTGATGTTGCTGATTGCGCCGTTCCCCGGCCTGCAACAGCTGGCTGTTTTTGCCGCCGCCGGGCTGAGTGCCGCCTGCATCACCGTAATGTGCTGGTATCCGTATTTATCGAAGCGTTTGCCGGTCGGGCCAGCCCCGGGACTGGCGATCATCATGCGCTGGTTGCTGGCGTGGCGCAGCCGCAAAGCCGTTAGGTTCGGATTACCCTTGCTGATTTTAGTGCTGGTGGTGGCCGGAATATCGCGGCTGAAAATCAACGATGACATCGCCGATCTGCAATCTCTTCCTGCGGATTTACAGCAGCAGGAACAGCAGATCGCCGCGCTGACCGGACAGACCAACGATCAGAAATGGCTGCTGGTGTATGGCGACAGCACAGAACAGACACTGCAACGTCTGGAAGCTTTGCGGCCAAAGCTGGCGCAGGCTAAAGAGAAAGGTGTGATCGACGGATTCCGTGCGCTCAGCCTGCCTTCACAAGCACAACAGCAGCGCGATTTATCCCTGCTCCGCCAGCGCACCCCGCAAATTATTGCGCAGTTGCAGCAGGCGGGCGTGACGGTGGCGAACCCTGATCTCAGTGCGCAAACGGTTGATGTGCCGCAATGGCTTAACAGTGTGGTAAGCGAGGGCTGGCGTTTGCTGTGGCTGACGCTGCCGGACGGGCGCAGCGCCACGTTGATTCCGGTGAGCGGCGTGCATGACAGCGCAGCGATGGCGGCGCTGGCGGCTTCCACACCTGGAGCGGGCTGGATCGATCGCAAAACAGAATTCAGCAGCCTTTTCTCACAATACCGCGTTTATCTGACGTATCTGCTGGCGCTGGCTGTGGCGGTCATTGCGGCTATTTATCTCTGGCGTTTTCGTCTGCCGCACGGGCTGGTTTGCCTGGTGCCGACGCTGCTCTCGCTCGGAATGGGCGTCGCGGCGCTGGGTTTCAGCGGTCACAACCTTAATCTTTTCTCCCTGCTGGCGCTGATCCTGGTGCTGGGGATTGGCATCAATTACACCCTGTTTTTCACCAATCCGCGCGGCACGCCCACCACATCAATGTTTGCCATTTTCATGGCCGTGGTGACGACATTACTGACGTTTGGCATGCTGGTGTTCAGCTCGACACAGGCGATCAGTAGTTTCGGAATCGTACTGAGCGCCGGTATATTAACGGCTTTCCTGCTGTCGCCACTGACCTTGCCAGCAAAAAAACGAGGACGTAAAAAATGACCCGATTGATGTGGCCGGTGCTGGCGCTTCTGATCTTAATGCTGGGCGGTTGTGCGACAAATTCACCTTCCGGTACTGAGCCTCAGGCGTGGCTGAAACGCGGCGTTCAGGTGAAACTTCCCGCCCCTTTATTGGATAAGCCGGTCAGTCAGCAACAGTTGCTGACGGCTACCGTCAACGGCAAACAGCAGTCATTGCTGGTGCTGCTTAATGCGGATGGCAAATCGCTGCAACTGGCCGGATTGTCTCCGCTTGGGATCCGCCTGTTCAAAGTGGTCTACGATCAAACAGGCATCCACACCGGGCAGGCGATAAAAATTGAGGGTTTACCTCCCGCTAATCAGGTTCTGGCCGATATTATGTTGAGCTACTGGCCGGTACAGAGCTGGCAACCGTTGCTGCCAGCGGGCTGGACGTTCGATGAGCAGCCGCTGCGCCGGACATTACTGGATAACGAAGGCCATGCCGTCACCCGTATTGATTACGTAGCGCAGGGCGGCACGCGTCAGCCTGTTTCGATTACTCAGATGGCGTTTCACTACCAGATAACTATCCAGAATGTCGGTGAATAACATGATCTACTTTTCGGCCGTGGGCATGGTTAACGCGCTGGGAAATAACAATGCGCAAATCGCTGCCAGCCTGATGGCGGGCGTAGCGCCGGGTATGACCGTGCAGGAAGGCTGGCTGACGGAAGACCGGCCGGTCTGGCTGGGCAGTGTGACGGGTGACTTGCCTGCCATCCCGGCAGATCTCTCTGCGCACCGCAGCCGCAATAATCAGTTGTTACTGGCCGCGCTGGCGCAAATTGAAGCGCCGGTAAACGACGCGATCGCCCGTTATGGCAAAGATCGCGTGGCAATCGTAATGGGCACCAGTACGTCAGGTATTGCCGAAGGTGAGGATGCAGTGCGCCATCTTCAGCAGCATGGTGAATTCCCGGCGGATTATGACTATCAGCAGCAGGAGCTGGGTGATCCTTCACAGTTTATGGCGCAGCTTTTGGATCTGAGTGGTCCTGCCTATACCTTATCGACGGCCTGTTCTTCCAGTGCGAAAGCGATTATCAGCGGAAAACGCCTGATTGAATCCGGTCTGGCTGATGCCGCGCTGGTCGGCGGAGCTGACAGTTTGTGCCGGATGCCGGTAAACGGCTTTAACAGTCTGGAATCTTATTCCCTCGGTCATTGCACGCCATTTGGGCAAAACCGCGATGGGATCAATATCGGTGAGGCATCAGCCCTGATTTTGCTGACACGTGAACCGGCAGATATTGCGCTGCTTGGTGCCGGTGAATCATCAGATGCCTGGCATATGTCTGCGCCGCATCCTGAAGGGCTGGGCGCCGAACGCGCCATTATTATGGCGTTAGAACAGGCCTGTCTGCGTCCCGGGGATGTGGGATACATCAATGCACATGGCACTGCCACGCCGCTTAACGATCAGGTGGAAGCCGCGGTGATCCACCGGCTGTTTGGCAACCGGACGCCGTGCAGTTCTACCAAGCATCTTACCGGCCATACGCTGGGTGCGGCGGGCGCAACGGAAGCGGCGCTGAGCTGGCTTATCCTCACGCAAAATCTTGCGTTGCCGCGACAGGATTTCAGCATAACGCCGCGGGATATCAGCTTGCCGGATATCCGTCTGGTGGAGACGACAGAAATGGCGGAGAAACCGGTCATTTTATCCAACTCCTTTGCTTTTGGCGGCAATAACGCCAGCCTGGTGATCGGAAGACTGTCATGAATGCCTTAAACGCAGCAGATTATTTACCGCATGAATCGCCGATGGTGTTGCTGGAAAACATCATCGACGTGACAGAAGAAACGGCGTTGTGCAGCGTCGTGGTTTCAGAAAACGGCGTGCTGGCACCGTTTCTTAATGCCCGTGGTGCGTTGCCCGCGTGGTACGCCATTGAGCTCATCGCGCAAACTATTGGCGTATGGAGTGGCTGGCACGGCGCGCAGAGCGGGTTATCGCCGCAGGTGGGCATGCTGCTGGGCGGCAGGGCGATAAAATGCAGCGTGCCGGAATTTGCAGCAGGCAGTGAATTACGGATAAGCGTGGCGATGGTATTGCGCGACGAAAAACTCGCCAGCTTTGAAGGCGTTATCTGCATTAAACGAGAACAAGACAACCTTCAGGTTGCACAGGGAAGGCTGAATACGTACCAGCCAGACAAGGATGAATTGATTAAATTGACACAGGGGAAACTGGAATGACGCGTTCGGTATTAGTGACCGGTGCCAGCAAGGGGATCGGCAAAGCCGTTGCCTGCCGGCTGGCAGGCGATGGCTTTTTGATAGTCATTCACTACCACAGCGATAAAGCAGGTGCAGAAAACACCCTGCAACAGATAACTGAAAATGGCGGTAGCGGTCGCATTGTGCAGTTCGACATCAGCAACCGCCAGCAGTGCCGCGACGTGATAGAAGCGGACATAGAAGCGCATGGTGCGTATTACGGTGTAATTAATAACGCCGGCATCACCCGCGACGCGGCGTTTCCGGCGCTGACTGACGAAGACTGGGACGGCGTAGTCCACACCAATCTCGACAGCTTCTACAATGTTTTACACCCTTGCGTAATGCCGATGATCGGCCTGCGTCAGGGCGGGCGCATTATCGCACTTTCCTCGGTTTCCGGTATCACGGGCAACCGCGGTCAGGTCAATTACAGTGCCGCCAAAGCCGGGATTATCGGAGCCTGCAAAGCGCTGTCGCTGGAGCTGGCGAAACGCAAAATCACCGTCAACTGTATTGCGCCGGGGCTGATCGACACCGGTATGCTCGACATGGAACAGCCGGCGCTGGATGCTGCCATGAGCATGATCCCACTTAAACGTATGGGACGTGCCGAAGAAGTCGCCGGGCTGGCGAGCTATCTGATGTCGGATATCGCGGGCTATGTGACACGCCAGGTAATCTCCATCAACGGAGGCATGGTATGAGTCATCGTGTAGTGATCACCGGCATGAAAGGGGTTACGGCATTCGGCAACCACTGGGACGAGGTTTCTGCCCGTCTGCAGCAGGGTAAAAATGCCGTTCGTCATATGGATGAATGGTTGATCTACCAGGGGCTGAACACTCATCTGGGCGCACCGGTGGATGATTTTGTGTTGCCTGCGCATTACACCCGCAAACGTATCCGGTCGATGGGGCGCGTCTCGTTACTTTCAACGCGTGCAGTGGAACTGGCGCTGGAACAGGCCGGTTTGCTGGAGGACCCGGTTCTGACCGATGGCGAGACCGGCATTGCGTTCGGATCATCGACCGGCAGCACCGGTCCGGTGAGTGAATTCGCCACCATGCTGACGGAGAAGCACACCAACAACATCACCGGCACGACGTATGTGCAGATGATGCCGCACACCACGGCCGTGAATGCAGGGTTGTTCTTCGGGCTGAAAGGGCGCGTTATTCCGACGTCCAGCGCCTGTACCTCCGGCAGTCAGGCCATCGGTTATGCCTATGAAGCGATCAAACACGGTTACCAGACTGTGATGGTGGCGGGCGGTGCGGAAGAACTCTGTCCGTCTGAAGCGGCTGTTTTTGACACGCTGTTCGCCACCAGCCAGCAGAATGATCACCCTGAACTTTCGCCACGTCCGTTTGACACACAGCGTGACGGTCTGGTCATTGGCGAAGGCGCCGGGGCGCTTATTCTTGAGTCGCTCGAACATGCACAGGCGCGGGGCGCGAAAATTTACGCTGAAATCGTCGGATTCGCCACCAACTGCGACGCGGCGCATATTACCCAGCCGCAGCAATCCACCATGCAGATTTGTATCGAAAAAGCGCTGAAAAATGCCGGTATTCCTGCTTCTGAAATTGGCTATATCAGTGCGCATGGCACGGCAACGGATCGCGGCGATATCGCGGAAAGTCACGCAACTGCCGCCATATTTGGTGATCAGACGCCTATTTCATCGCTGAAAAGTTACTTCGGCCATACGCTCGGAGCCTGTGGTGCGCTGGAAGCGTGGATGTCGCTGGAAATGATGCGTGAAGACCGGTTTGTGCCGACCATCAACCTGACGCAGCCGGATCCGCTTTGCGGCGAACTGGACTACATCATGGGGGAATCGCGCCATATTCAGACTGAATTTATTCAGTCGAATAACTTTGCATTCGGCGGGATCAATACCTCTTTAGTTTTCCGTCGCTGGCCGTAAACAATGAACTCTGCGCGTCTCATCACCGCATCGCTGGATGACCCTTTTTCGTTGTCCCGCTTGTCCGCAGACATGATGGCCAAAAGTGCCGCAATGAACCCCGCCCGCCGCCAGCAATGGCGTGCGGGCAGGGCGCTGCTGGCCGAAGCACTGTCCGTTTTCTGCGGTGGTGAGACGTTGCCGGAACTGCAGTTTTCTGCGCAGGGAAAACCCTTTTTTGCCGATGTATCCCTGCCGCATTTTTCTCTCAGCCACAGCAAAAATCATCTGCAACTGCTGCTATGTCAGGCGGGTGAAGCCGGAGGCGATGTGGAGCAAATGCGTCCGCGGCGTCGTTATCATGACGTCGCCCGCGAAGCATTCAGTGACACTGAATTTCTGTGGCTGATGGAACAAGCGGAACCGCAAATGGCGTTCTGGCAACTGTGGTGTCTGCGTGAAGCGTGGCTGAAACAGCAGGGCGGCAGCGTGTGGCAGATGGACCGGATCCGCCTCGATCCGGCCTTCAGGTCTTTTACATCTGAACCCGCCACGGACACTCAGTTATGGTATTTAGCCGATGGTTCTGAGATGCGTGCGCTGGCGCTGCCTGCGGGTGTTTCAGAACTTGAAGAATATGCTTTTAACGCGGTTTCCGGCGATTTTATCCCACTGACCTCCCGGCCATGGTCGCAATTTTCCTCCTGCTGATTATTGCGTTCAAATCAAAAGTCTTCTGGCAAAGCGGTCGTTTTTATCCATGAACGTGCAGTTCATACTCTCTCCAAGATTTATCACCCTGAAAAATTAAAAGAGAGAACACTATGAGCATTCCTGTCTTCGGTTTGGGCACATTCCGCCTGAAAGATGACGTCGTCAAAGCGTCTGTTGCCACCGCCGTGGAACTGGGTTATCGCGCCATTGATACCGCACAGATTTATGACAACGAAGCCGCCGTCGGCGATGCGCTGGCTGAGAGCGGCGTCGCGCGCGAAGAACTCTACATCACCACCAAAATCTGGATTGAAAACCTGGCGGCTGACAAGGTCATCGACAGCCTGAAAGAGAGCCTGCGTAAACTGAAAACAGATTATGTCGATCTGACGCTGATCCACTGGCCGTCTCCGGACCAGGCCGTCAGCGTGGCAGAAACGATGCACGCACTGGTGGAAGCGAAGAAAATGGGCCTGACCCGCGAAATCGGTATTTCCAACTTTACTGTCGCGCTGATGCAGGAAGCGATCGACGCCGTGGGCGCGGATCAGATTGCGACTAACCAGATCGAACTGTCTCCGTTCCTGCAAAACCAGACCGTGGTCGATTTCGCTCGTCAGAACAGTATTGCCGTAACGTCTTATATGACGCTGGCCTACGGTGACGCGCTGAAAGACGCGACGATTATTGAGATTGCCGGCCGCCATCATGCGACGCCTGCGCAGGTCGTGCTGGCCTGGGCATTGCAGCTGGGTTACGCGGTTATTCCGTCATCGACCAAACGCGAAAACCTGCAAAGTAATCTGCTGGCGCAAAACCTGACGCTGACAGATAACGACATGCAGCAGATCGCTGCGCTGGAACGCAATGGCCGTCTGGTCAGCCCTGAAGGTCTGGCGCCAAAGTGGGATTGATCCTTACACGCTTCCCCCTGCGAAGGGGGATATTCAGCTCCCGCGTGTTCCCAGCTTTTCACTCAGAAAATCAATAAAACACCGGATCCTTGTGCTGACCGTCTGATCGCTGTAATACACCGCGTGGAAAGGCATGGCGATACGCAGGGTGTCCGGTACCAGCAGTTTTACCAGCTCTCCCCGTGCAACATCCTCATCGGTCATAAAATCCGACAGACAGGCAATGCCGTTGCCCTGTAAACACAATCTGCGCAGTGTCTCACCGCTTCCTGAGCTGATAAACGGTGTGACCGTCAGTTGCTGGCCGTCCGCGCACAGCAGTGGCCATTTGTTCAGCGCCACCACTTCGTTAAAACCCAGACATCGGTGTTTCAGCAGATCATCAGCGCTTTGCGGCGTTCCCCATTTTTTCAGGTAATCCGGCGACGCCAGCACGCTGCGATAGCTGAGCATCAGCTTGCGCGCCCGCAGGCTGGAATCTTCCAGCTCACCGACGCGGATCGCCACATCCACTTTATGGTCGATCAGATTGATATTGCTCTCGGAAGAAAAAAGCGCGAGCGACATCTTCGGGAATCGTTCGGTGAATTCTGCCACCAGCGGCGAAATGATATGCAAAATAACCGGCGTCGCTGCATCGATGCGTAAAACCCCCTGTGGATCGTCGCGGTTCTCCAGCAAATCGTCTTCGGCTGCTGCCATTTCATGCAGGATCTTCTGTACGCGGACGAAATAGCGCTCGCCTTCGTGCGTCAGGCTGATCTGACGCGTGGTGCGGTTGAGCAGGGTGATGCCCAGTTTTTGCTCCAGACGTTTCAACGTCCGGCTGACCACGGAATTATCCTGTCCCAGCTGTTCTGCCGCGCGGCTGAAACTGCCGCTTTCCACCACCGTGACAAAGGTAATCAACTCTTCAGAACTGGCTCGCATTGTTGTTACTCCAGCATAAATAAATTGATATTTTGGTTATTTCTGTCATTTAAGCACAAGCCGATAATAGCCGCCATCAAATCGATATTCATGTGGAGTAAAGGTTATGCCGCTTGCACTATTAGCACTGACCATCAGTGCGTTCGCTATAGGAACAACAGAATTTGTTATCGTCGGCCTGGTGCCGACCATCGCACAGCAACTGGGCGTTTCAGTCCCGTCCGCCGGTTTGCTGGTGTCCATTTACGCACTCGGCGTGGCGATTGGCGCACCGGTTCTGACCGCACTGACGGGCCGTGTACCGCGAAAAACGTTGCTGATTGGCCTGATGGTGCTGTTCACGCTGGGTAACCTGCTGGCGTGGCAGTCACCGAATTACAGCACGCTGGTGATGGCGCGCCTGCTGACCGGCCTGGCGCATGGTGTGTTCTTCTCTATTGGCTCGACCATTGCCACCAGTCTGGTGTCGAAAGAAAAAGCGGCTTCTGCCATCGCGCTGATGTTTGGCGGTCTGACCGTGGCGCTGGTGACGGGTGTGCCGCTCGGGACATTTATCGGTCAGCATTTCGGCTGGCGTGAAACTTTCCTCGCGGTGTCGCTGATTGGTGTCGTTGCCATTATTGCCAGCGCGATCCTGGTGCCGAATAACATCAAAAACAAACCGGCAGCGCGCATTTCTGATCAGGTCAAAGTACTGATGAACCCGCGTCTGTTACTGATTTACGCCATCACCGCACTGGGTTACGGCGGCGTATTCACCACGTTCACGTTTCTTGCGCCGATGATGCAGGAACAGGCCGGTTTCTCCGCCAGTATGGTCAGCTGGATCCTGCTGGTGTATGGCGTGTCGGTTGCCATCGGCAATATCTGGGGCGGCAAACTGGCTGACCGCCACGGAGCCGTTAAAGCGCTGACGATTATTTTTGCCGCACTTGCCGCGCTGTTGCTGATTTTCCAGTTCACTTCAGGTTTCGGTATTCCGGCGTTAATCACGCTGCTGGTGATGGGAATTTTCGCCTTCGGCAACGTACCCGGATTGCAGGTTTACGTGGTGCAGAAAGCCGAAGAGGTGACGCCGAATGCGGTCGATGTGGCGTCTGGTCTGAACATCGCAGCATTTAACGTCGGTATCGCTTTAGGTTCGGTGATTGGCGGGCAGGTGGTTTCCACAATTGGTCTGGCGCAAACGCCGTGGATTGGCGCGGTGATCGTCGCGGGCGCGCTGTTACTTATCCGTCTGAGCGGGCATCTCGACCGCAAGCCGAAAGCGGCGCTGGCCTGATTTATCCTGCATTCTGTGTCTTCACGGCTCGCTTCGGCGGGCCGTTTTCGTTTTTGTGCTAGCCTGTAGATGTGACCAGGTTGTATACCAATGTAAACAGATTTGGCCTGAGCGCCTGCGGGCGTATACTGAACTTTCGCTGTGGGAATCTCTCTCATATAGCAACGATATAACGGGTAAACAGGCGATTAGCGTGCGGAAAAAAACATATGCAATGAGGTATGTCGCAGGTCAGCCCGCTGAGCAAATCTTTCCGGGTGCCCTCGCACATTTAGGGCCGGATTTGCCGCCGGGTGCTGCGCTACCCAACTCGAATATTCTGCGCGTCATGGTGTGGAATATCTTTAAACAGCAGCGGGCTGACTGGTTGTCAGTTCTGCGCGATTACGGCAAAGATGCGCAACTGGTGTTACTTCAGGAGGCGCAGACGACGCCCGAACTGATCCGCTTTGCCACATCCAACTATCTGGCTGCCGATCAGGTGCCGGCGTTTATGCTGCCTCAGCACCCCTCTGGCGTGATGACACTCTCTGCGGCGCATCCGGTTTATTGTTGCCCGCTGCGTGAGCGTGAGCCGCTTCTGAGGCTGTCTAAATCGGCATTAGTGACTGTCTATCCGCTTCTGGATGGCCGTTTGCTGATGGTGGTGAATATTCATGCCGTCAATTTCAGCATCGGTATTGACGTCTACAGCAAACAGCTCGACCCGATTGGTGAGCAGATTGCTAACCATAAAGGGCCAGTGATTATGGCGGGGGATTTCAACGCCTGGAGCAAACAGCGTATTAACGCGCTGTATGGCTTTGCGGGGAATATCCATCTGGAGGAAGTGCGTTTTCCTTCTGACTACCGTAAGCGGGCGTTCGGCAGGCCGCTGGATTTCATCTTTTACCGTGACCTGAGCGTCACCAGTGCGTCGGTGATGGAAACGCGGGCTTCAGACCACAACCCGCTGCGGGTTGAGTTTATGGCAAGTAAACCGCTGGCGTTGTAGTGCTTTTTTTGTCGATCAAAAGAACGCGGCTCAAAAGCACACAGTCAAAAAAAGCAGACATAAAAAAAGCACCCGGAATATTCAGGGTGCTTTTTTATTGCCGGTACCGTTACGAATCAGGTATCAGGACTCATCTTGTTGCTGACGAACAACGTTAACTTGTTGCCCGGCTGCAGGTTGTCGGCATTAGTGTTCCAGCGCATCACATCTTTGATGTTGACGCCGTGACGCTTGGCAATGCTCGACAATGAATCGCCTTTACGCACCTGATAAGTGATGCTGCCGCCATTGGCACTGGTATCGCTGACGCTGTTATCCGCCACCTGCAGTGTTTGCCCAACTTTTAACGCGCCTGCTGAGCGCAAATTGTTCCAACGCTGTAAATCACGGGTCTTCACATTCAGCCGGGCTGCAATGCCAGACAAGCTGTCGCCGGAGCGAACCTTGTACTGTTTTGCACCTGACGGAGTGTTGCTGGCCAGTTTGGTTTCCTGTACTGCGGCAATATCGCCATCAGCCAGTGAATCTTTTAACTGGTCGGCATGCGCCTTCGGCAGAACGATGTAATGCGGGCCATTCGGCGCGGTTACATTTTTCTTGTAGCCAGTGTTAAACGACTTGAGCTTGGTCAGGGACATGCCCGCCATCTCCGCCGCCTGGGTCAGTTGCATCTGCTGTCCAACTTCAACACGCGCCAGGGCACGGTCTTCACTCGGTTTCGGCAGACTAATACCGTATTTTTTACTGTGCTTGAGAATGTCGCTCAGGGCTAACATCTTCGGCACATAAATCGATGTTTCACGTGGAAGCGCCAGCGCCCAGAAGTCAGTCGAACGACCCTTAGCTTTGTTCGCTTTCACCGCTTGCATTACGCGGCCTTCACCACTGTTATACGCAGCAACGGTCAGTAACCAGTCGCCACCAAACATCTTGTTCAGGCGTTGCATCATATCAAGCGCAGCAGTTGTCGAAGCCACAACATCGCGGCGACCGTCATACCACTGGTTTTGTTTCAAACCATAGTTTCGACCCGTTTGAGGCACAATCTGCCACAACCCTGCAGCGTTAGCTGATGAGGTTGCTTTAGGGTCAAAAGCGCTCTCCACTATGGGTAGCAGTACCAGTTCCATCGGCATATTACGTTTTTTAATCTGCTCGGTGATCCAGTACATGTACGGCTCTGCCCGTAATGTTACATCGTGGAGATAGCTCTTATTCTTTAAATATTTAACTCTTTGTTCGCGGATCCGGGGATTATCCGGAACCTTCATCTTCAGCTCGTCGCCTATGAAGTTCCACAAATTTTGTTGGGAGACGGTGTCGTTTCCATCCAACCATCCCCCAGAGGCCGCACGGCCATCATCTGTGTACTGTCCTGCTTCACTTTGACTTGCTGAAGACAAACTCTGTGCATGTTGTTCCGGTACCTTCACGCCCTGCCTGGACGCCTGGCAACCTGTGAGCAACATGGAGGCGATTATTAGGATCGCGTTTGCCTTCATGTGTGTGTCATAGTTGCTTAAAAGACGAGCGATAATACTTTGCTTCGAAAAAAAACACAACCTTTGGGGCTAAAAGGTGTCTTTCAGTGCCCTTAATTGTGCGAAAACCTGCCAGTCAGGCTTTAAGGAACCGTTAAGGTTTAATTTGTTTTGTAAATCAACATCATCGCAACGTAAAAAGAGGTTAATTTTACGCTCAAGACCGAGGGTAGAAGGCAGGGAAGATTGTCCCTTTTCACGCATTTGTTGCACTTTGTGCTCATGAGAATGAATATCATGAT
Source organism: Rahnella variigena (assembly GCF_003610915.1). Lineage (NCBI taxonomy): Bacteria > Pseudomonadati > Pseudomonadota > Gammaproteobacteria > Enterobacterales > Yersiniaceae > Rahnella > Rahnella variigena. The sequence goes on along the minus strand of NZ_NSDJ01000001.1, from coordinate 4,398,437 downwards.
CCTGCGGTAAAATGGAGCGCGCAAACTTAAGATTTGAGAGAGTGTACTCATGTGCGGCGCAGACTAATGTTTCATCAGGCAGGGCTGCTAAGCGTTGAAACGACTGGTACATTTGCTCCGGCGTCCCTTCGAACAAACGGCCACATCCGGCGGAAAACATCGTGTCTCCGCAGAAAAGATAAGGTGCGCTATAGTATGAAATGTGACCAAGAGTGTGCCCGGGCGTAGCAAAGATCTGCCATTCCAGACCGCCAATTACCAATTTATCGCCGTTTTTAAGACTAATCTGACTAAATTTGTTCTCAGTTTCGTGAGGTCCGTACACTTTCAGACCCGGAAAATGGCTGCAAATCTCATCAACACCCCCAACATGGTCGTGATGATGATGCGTCAGGAGGATAGCCGTCGGGGTTAAATTATCCTTTTTCAGCGCGGCTAAAACCGGCGCTGCTTCACCGGGATCGACAATCAGGCAATGCCCTTGCTGGTCATCGAGCATCCAAATGTAATTGTCCTGCAAGGCAGGAATACTGATAAGATTCATGGCAACCTCTCTTTGGCAACTGCTTGAAAGAAGATAACAAACTATGCGACCAGCCCGCGCCCGTAAGAAAATAGTTGCACCGGCTTCATGGGAAGATATCCCATGCGGCGACTACTACCGTGCCGCGCTTGAGCAACAACTGCAACCCTGGTGGGGCAAACTTTACGGGTTCCACCTGCTGAAAATCGGCGCATTAAGTGCCGAAATCGATGCTCAGGCCTGTCCGATCTCGCATCAGGTGAACTTCGCACCGGAAGGCGAGGGGCTGCATGTTCAGGGCGATCCTTACTATTTACCGTTTGCGGCAAAATCGGTGGATGCCTGCCTGCTCAGCCATACGCTGGCTTACGCGGATGACCCGCACCGCATACTGCGTGAAGTGGATCGCGTGCTGATTGATGACGGCTGGATGGTGCTCAGCAGCTTTAATCCGCTCAGTCTTTTAGGTATCGGCAAACTGATGCCGGTGTTTCGTAAACGCCAGCCTTACAGCAGCCGTTTATTTACCCAGATGCGTCTGCTCGACTGGCTGTCTTTGCTCAATTATGAAGTGATGGTTCACCGGCGTTTTCACGTGCTGCCGTGGAAAAAGAATGGCGGAAAATTACTGAGTACGCATCTTCCTGCGCTGGGATGTATGACGCTGATCATTGCCCGCAAAAGGACTTTCCCGCTGACACCGACCGCGAAAAAAGTCCTCGCACAGAAACAAAAAATACCGCAGGCCGTAGGTGCGACCAAGAGTTACCGGGAAGAACATCGGGATTGAGTTGAGAAGAGAATGACCAACGCGCAGCCGTTTAATTCTCAGCCTGATAACCCACATCTTCCAGCGTCGGATTCCCCGCCGCTTCTTTCGCCAGCACGTCGCACCGCTCATTCTCAGGGTGCCCGGCGTGGCCTTTGACCCACATCCAGTTCAGCTGATGCGTCTGGATCGCGGCGTCGAGACGTTTCCATAAATCGACGTTTTTCACCGGTTTTTTGTCTGCTGTTTTCCAGCCACGTTTTTTCCAGTTGTGGATCCAGGTGGTAATGCCCTGGCGCACATACTGGCTGTCGGTGCTCAGCGTCACTTCGCAGGGCGTGCTCAATGCTTCAAGCGCCACAATCGCCGCCATCATTTCCATGCGGTTATTGGTGGTGAGACGAAAACCCGCGCTGAACTCTTTTTCGTGTTGCTTATAGCGTAAAATCGCGCCGAAACCGCCGGGGCCGGGATTACCCAGGCAGGAGCCGTCGGTGAAAATTTCTACCTGTTTGGTCATATCTGGCAGGCTCTGTCATCAAAAGTAAAAACCAAGTCTGACATAAACCGCCGTGCCGGGCACAGCAATATCTTGGGGTGTAACTGTCTGAAAGCGGGCGCTGAGGAGGCTTTGTAACAGGTTTGGCCATCAGTAATGACTCTTTTGGCTGGAGAGCGCTGTCTTTTGCAATATAATAGGAAACTGCAGAGTGCCAGTTCAAAACTCTGAGTGAGTTCCGACTTTCATGGTTTTTTCACTGCCAATTTTCCAATGCTTTAAGGATGTCTAATGAGAAATGTTACGGTTTCTGCAACACAAATGAGCTGCAGCTGGGATCTGGAAAAGAATATTGTTAACGCTGAGAAACTGGTTCGCCAGGCTCATTCTAAAGGCGCACAAGTTATTCTTATTCAGGAACTTTTTGCTGCGCCTTACTTCTGTATTGATCAGAGCCCTGAGCATTACAGCCTGGCACAGGAGCTGGACAACAGCCCGCTGATCCGCCATTTCTCTGCGCTGGCGAAAGAACTGGAAGTGGTACTGCCTCTGAGCTTCTTTGAAAAGTGCAATAACGCCTATTACAACTCGCTGGTCATGATTGATGCTGACGGCAGTGTGCTGGACGTTTACCGCAAAACTCACATTCCGAACGGCCCGGCCTATCAGGAAAAACAATTCTTCATTCCGGGCGACACTGGCTTCAAAGTGTGGAATACCCGTTATGCGAAAATCGGCGTGGGCATTTGCTGGGATCAATGGTTCCCGGAAACCGCACGTTGCCTGGCATTGCAGGGCGCAGAAATCATCTTCTATCCGACGGCGATCGGTTCAGAACCGGCGTATCCGGAAATCGACAGCCAGCCACACTGGACCCGCGTTCAGCAGGGTCACGCTGCGGCTAACCTGGTGCCGGTGATCGCCTCTAACCGTATCGGCACGGAAAAAAGCAAATTCATTCCTGATTATGAAATGACCTTCTACGGTTCTTCCTTCATTGCTGATCAAACCGGTGCGCTGGTTGAACAGGCCAACAAAACGGAAGAAGCCGTGCTGGTTCATACCTTTGATCTCGATGCTATTGCTGCACAGCGCGCATCGTGGGGGCTGTTCCGCGACCGCCGTCCTGAAATGTATGGCGCAATCGCGACATCCGACGGTTCAACAAGGAAATAACTGATGTCTTCTATTGATATCAATCCTCAGGCTGAAGGTTTTGCGATGCCCGCTGAATGGGCATCGCAGCAGGCTGTCTGGATGATCTGGCCTTACCGCACCGATAACTGGCGCTCGAACGGGCGTCCGGCACAGCTGGCTTTCGCCAATGTGGCGGCAGCGATTGCGACTAAAACGCCGGTATTTATGGCGGTTCCGGCAGCGGAAATGGCCAACGCACGCGAAGTGATGCCAGCGCAGATTACGCTGGTGGAAATGGAAAGCGACGACGCCTGGATGCGTGATACCGGCCCGACCATTGTGGTCAATCCGCAAGGCGAGCGTCTGGCTATCGACTGGACATTCAACGCCTGGGGCGGCTTCAACGGCGGTCTGTATTCGAGCTGGGAGCGTGACCAGCTGGTTGCCCGTCAGGTAGCGAACTATCAGCACATTCCTTATGTGTCGACGGATCTGGTGCTGGAAGGGGGCTCCATTCATGTGGACGGCGAAGGCACCTTGCTGACCACCGCAGAATGCCTGCTCAATCCGAACCGTAACCCTGATCTTTCCAAAGCTGACATTGAAGCGCAGTTGCAGAAATACCTCGGCGTGAAGCAATTCATCTGGCTGGAAGAGGGCGTATTTAACGACGAAACCGACGGACACATCGACAATATGTGCTGCTTCGTGCGTCCGGGTGAAGTCGCTTTGCACTGGACTGACGACGAGCAGGACCCGCAGTACGCGCGTTCTGCCGCAGCGTTAAAAGTGCTGGAAGCAACGAAAGATGCCAAAGGGCGCAGCCTGAAAATCTGGAAAATGCCTTCGCCTCCTGTGATGCACGCCACCGCAGAAGAGACGATTGGGGTATTGCCGGGTACGGCGATTGAACGTGTGGAAGGCAACCGTCTGGCAGCGTCTTACGTCAATTACCTGATCAGCAATAACCACATCATTTTCCCGCTGCTCGATGCGAGAACCGATAAGCTGGCTGAAGCAATGTTTGCGCAAATGTATCCGGATTATAAAATCACCGGTATTCCGGCCCGTGAAATTCTTCTGGGTGGTGGTAACATCCACTGCATTACGCAGCAAATCCCCGCGTAAGATAAAGTGCCCGGCCGTGTCTCTGTGCGTGCCGGGCAGACTGTTTCTGCCATTGACTGTCAGCGTTGGAAAATGACCCATGGATTTACAAAACACATCTAACAGGATCGTCGTTCTCGATACCGAAACCACCGGTATGAATAAACTCGGCGTCCATTACGAAGGGCACCGGATTATCGAAATCGGTGCTGTTGAAGTGGTTAACCGTCGTCTGACGGGGCGCAATTTCCATGTTTATCTCAAACCCGATCGTCTGGTGGATCCGGAAGCCTTCGGCGTTCACGGTATCAGTGACGAATTCCTCGCCGATAAGCCGACCTTCGCCGACGTTGCTGACGACTTTGTTGAGTACATTCGCGGCAGCGAACTAGTCATTCATAACGCAACGTTCGACATCGGCTTTATGGATTACGAGTTCGACATGCTTGGCCGTAATCTGCCGAAAACCGAGACGTTCTGTAAAATAACCGACAGCCTGGCGATGGCGCGTAAGCTGTTTCCCGGCAAGCGTAATAACCTCGATGCCCTCAGCGATCGTTACCTGATCGACAACAGCAAACGTACGCTGCACGGCGCCTTGCTTGACTCCGAAATTCTTGCCGAAGTTTATCTGATGATGACCGGCGGCCAGACCAGCATTAAATTTACCCACGAAGGCGAGCAAAATACCGGTGCAGACGGGCTCGGGATCCAGCGCGTGGCGCGTCCTGCTTCGGGGTTAAAAGTGATCGCGGCAAATGAGCAGGAACTGGCGTGGCACGAAGAAAGATTGGATCTGGTGGTGAAAAAGGGCGGCAGTTGTTTGTGGCGTTCGTAAGCCACTTTTCCTGACTTTTGGATTGAAAATATCCAGCCTGCGGAAAAACTGTGCGGTTGATTGAAAATATCAGGAAAAGCATTGACGTAAGGGCGGGCATTCCTTAATATCCGCTCCGTTCTTAACCAGAACAAAACGCGGAGCGGTAGTTCAGTTGGTTAGAATACCTGCCTGTCACGCAGGGGGTCGCGGGTTCGAGCCCCGTCCGTTCCGCCACTATTCAGAAGCCCTGAGTGAGAAATCACTCAGGGCTTCGTCGTTTCAGCCATCCTGGCTGTTTCCTTCCTTGTATCAGTCTGTTATTCCGCTTCGATTTTCATATAGCCCATTGCGCCGCTGGTCGCACGATCATGGCGGGCGATGTAACGATAGAAACCGCCTGCCAGGAATGCACCGATAAACCAGCTGAAGTTCGCCACCTGATGCAGGTCGGGCGTAAAGCTTATCACCAGACCAATCACCACTGCGGGTACCAGGGCTGCAATCGCTTTCGGGTTAAACCCGTTGCGATACCAGTAACGGCCGGAAGGCGTGGCGTTAAACAGCGCATCGACGTCCATATGACCGCGTTTGATCAGATAATAATCCGCCAGCAAAATCCCGAACAATGGCCCGATAAATGACCCCAGCACGTCCAGCGTGTAGTGGATAATTTCCGGTGACTGGAACAGGTTCCACGGCGTCAGCAGCACAGAACCGACCGCGGCGATCATCCCGCCGGTACGGAAACTGATTTTCTGCGGTGAACAGTTAGAGAAGTCGAACGCCGGTGACACGAAGTTCGCCACGATATTGATACCGATGGTGGCGATGATCATGGTCAGCAGACCAAGCGCCACGGCAACGCTGTTACCCACACGGCTGACGGTTTCGATAGGATCGGTGATCATCTGCCCGAACAACGATTGTGTCCCTGAGACGATAACTACGGTCACAATCGAGAACAGCAGGAAGTTAAACGGCAGACCCCAGCGGTTACCGCGACGGATTTCGCTCATGCTTTTACCGTAGCGGGAGAAGTCACCAAAGTTCAGCAGCGGACCGGAGAAATAAGATACCACCAGCGCCGTGGCGGTCAGCATTTCCCAGCCTTGCTGACCGACCGTCAGGGTTTTGGTGGATAACGTAAAGGAGATATTACTCAGCCCGGTTTTATACAAAATCCAGCCCGCCAGCATCAGCATAACGACATACACCGCCGGACCCGCCACATCGATAAAGCGCTTAATCGCGCTCATTCCGTGCCAGAACACCATCGCCTGCAATACCCACATAATGCCGAAACAAATCCAGCCGAGGGCAGAAAGGCCCAGCCAGTGCGGCACGGTCAGCGGCGTCAGGGAAGGGAAGAATTTTAGCAGCACCAGCATTAACGCGCTGGCCGCCAGATAGGTCTGAATGCCGTACCACGCGAAAGCGATCAGCCCGCGGATCACCGCCGGAATATTCGCCCCGAATACACCAAATGCCTGACGGCAAATCACCGCGTAGGGCACACCCGCCTGCTGGCTTGGCTTCGCCACCAGGTTGGCACAAATCTGCACGATACAAATCCCGCACAGCAAACACAGCAGCACCTGCCAGCTGGTCAGGCCGAGGGTGAAGAAACTGGCGGCGACCACATAACCGCCCATGCTGTGTACGTCGGACATCCAGAAAGAAAATATGTTGTACCAGCTCCAGTTCTGGTCACGGGTCGGTGCTAAATCATCATTGCACAGCCGCGGGCTGTAATAAGGCTTGATGATCCCGGCACCCTGTTCGGAAGACGCCGTTGCGGAGGTGATTTCCTGATTTGGCATAAATCGTGCTCCTGTCATAAACAACATGTGAAAGTCGGAAGCCGGTGACCGGCTGCCCAAAGTTAAAAAGCAGTCACGGGAACACTGCATGAATCAGGCCAAACTTCACTTCTTGTATACAAAAAATCTATTTCAGGTATACGATAAATACACAGAACGGTATACGGAGTAACAGCAATGACCAGTTGGAGCGGGCTGAATACGGCCTATTTTACCGAGGATAAGGACGACCACATTTACAACGCGCTGGTGAGGTCTATTGTTGAGCACCAGCTTTTACCCGGCAGTAAATTACCCGAAGAAGCACTGGCGGAAGTGTTCTCGGTCAGCCGCACGGGTATCCGTCGGGAGTTACAGCGCCTTGCCGCAGTGCAACTGGTGACGATATTGCCCAAACGTGGTGCGCATGTAACCGCGCCGGATGCCGCAGAAGCGCGCGATGTTTTCGCTACCCGTAAAATTCTTGAATGCGCCAACCTGCCGCAGGTGATTGCCCGTTGTCAGTCGACCCATCTGGTCGCACTGAAGAAGCTGGTGCAGGAAGAAAAGCGTGCCCATGACGAGCGCGACGGCGCGGCGGCAATCCGTCTGTCAGCCGCTTTTCACGTTCAGCTTCAGGCCATTTCCGGCAATAAAGTCCTGACCGAATCCGTCTCTCAGCTCACATTGCGATCTTCACTGGCGATCGCTGCCTGGGGCGCGCCGTGGCAGCAAGGATGCCGTTGTCATGATCATGACGATCTGCTGGAACTGCTGAAAAAACGCGACACCGTGGCGTTGTCCGGCAGCATGGCGCAGCATTTTGACAGCATCGTCGCCAGCCTGCGCTTTGAGCAAAACAAAGGGCCGACGCCTGATTTCGCGCAGATTTTTGCGGCCCGGATGCCGGTCACAGAAAAGGACTCGGACTGATGGCCAATCCACTTTGTATACAACTGATCAATCCCAATACCAGTCTGGCGATGACCGACGTGATGGCGCAAACCGCCCGCTCGGTGGCGGCGCCGGAGACACAAATTTTGGCCGTTTGCCCGGAAGAAGGCGCGCCGTCTATTGAAGGGCATTTCGATGAAGCGATTGCCACGCTCGGCGTATTGCAGCAGATAAAAGCCGGGCGGGATGCGGGTGTCGGCGGGCACATTATTGCCTGCTTCGGTGACCCCGGTTTACTGGCTGCCCGCGAACTGGCGCGTGCGCCGGTTGTCGGCATTGCCGAAGCGGCGATGCATCTGGCGACAATGGTGGCGACGCGATTCTCTGTCGTCACGACCTTGCCGCGTACGCTGACCATTGCCCGGCATTTGCTGCATCAGTACGGATTCGAACGCCATTGTGCCGCCTTACACGCCATCGATTTACCGGTGTTATCACTGGAAGACGGCAGCGGTCTGGCGCAGCAGAAGGTGCGCGAGCAATGTATCGCGGCGAAAAAATCCGACGGCAGCGGGGCGATTGTGCTCGGTTGCGGCGGAATGGCCGATCTGGCGCAGGAACTGACGCTCGAGCTGAATATACCGGTGATCGATGGCGTCAGCGCGGCGGTCAAAATGGTCGAGTCACTGGCGTCTTTACGCCTGACGACCAGTAAACACGGTGATCTGGATTATCCGCTGGAAAAACCTTTGTCTGGTCGTTTTGCCGGACTGAATATGAGAGAACACTATGTCTGATTTTGAGTACGGTTTGACTGATGCTTATCCGCGTGACCTGATCGGTTACGCCGGCCGTCCGCCACATGCTAACTGGCCGGGCAACGCCCGCATTGCGGTGCAGTTTGTTCTCAATTACGAAGAGGGCGCAGAAAATAACGTTTTACATGGCGATGCCGGTTCCGAGCAATTCCTGTCTGACATCATCGGCGCAGCCAGTTTTCCCGACCGCCATATGTCGATGGATTCGCTGTACGAATACGGATCCCGTGCGGGTTTCTGGCGCATCCACAATGAGTTTCAGAAACGTGGCTTACCGCTGACCGTTTTCGGTGTAGCGATGGCGCTGGCACGCAATCCGGAAATTGTCAGCGCGATTAAAGCGGCGGATTACGACGTTGTCAGCCACGGCTGGCGCTGGATCCACTATCAGAACATGAGCAAAGCCGAAGAGTCGGAGCACATGCAAAAAGCCATCACCGTGCTGCGCGACCTGTTCGGCAAAGCGCCGTCCGGCTGGTACACAGGCCGCGACAGCCCGAACACCCGCCAGCTGGTCGCGGAGTCTGGCGGATTCCAGTATGACAGCGATTATTACGGTGATGACCTGCCGTTCTGGACGCCGGTGAAACTGGAAAATGGCGAAACGAAACAGCATCTGGTGATCCCATACACGCTGGAAACCAACGACATGCGGTTTGCCTCCCCGCAAGGGTTCAATACCGGCGAGCAGTTTTATACCTATCTGAAAGACACGTTTGACGTGTTGTATGAAGAGGGCGAAACATCGCCGAAAATGATGTCGATCGGGATGCATTGTCGGATCCTCGGTCGCCCGGGGAGATTTCGCGCTTTACAGCGGTTTCTCGATTACGTCGAATCGCATGATCGCGTATGGGTTTGTAAGCGGCAGGATATTGCCGACCATTGGGTTAAACATTTCGGTGTTTAATCCCGAAATTCAAAACCTTGGGCTCGCCGCCCAAACTGGCCCAGAGGACGCGTAAGCGCGCGCCCTCTGGACTCCCGCGCTTTTTCACTGCGCGCTGTCGCGGGCACGACGGACATGTTCTGTTGCTTCAGTGCGTGGCGAAAATCCAGGTGCTTCGCACTACCTTCTCTCGGTCTTCAAGCCATAGGTCTTGAAGCCGCTCCGTTCAGCTGAATTTTGAGCACGCCAATCCACTTTTCTAAAAGATGAAAAACAGTCTGCCGTTAATTTTAAGATGGTGCGGGCGATTCAGAAATCTTGCTGAACGGAGCGTCCTGAAGACCTGAGGCTTCAGGACCGAGAGAGGGAACCGCGTAGCGGCAAGATTTCCAGGCTGTCACGGTGGTTGCTGAAACATAGCCAGCGAGCGATAGCATGCAGTTAAAAGACGTGGGAGATCCAAGAGGGGCCCGTCCTGGCCCCTTTTGGGCGGTTTCGGCGCAGCGCGATAAGTGATCGCTGTTATTGAGAAACCGAAATTATCACCGTTCAGATTTCCCCTCGGTGGGAACCGAAATTGTCACCGTCCATTCCTGGAAAAGAACAGTTTCCTCAGCTTTCCAAAGCTGAACCGCCCATTGGTTCGGTCAAACCATCAGACTCACATGGGCTGCCACAATCTTCCATCCACTCGCCATCTTCACCCACGTCTGCTGCTGACGCCCGATTTTGTCGGTGCCTTCACGGCGAAACTCCGTGCTGGCCACTGCCATGTCATCGCCAAATGTGGTGATGGTGGTGTTGACCAGATCCCGGTTTAAACCTTGTGAGGAACGCGCTGAGCGGAACGCGCGGATGGCTTCGATGCCGTAAAGATTTTCGCCCGCACCGTAGCGCACGGTACGCGGATCGTGCCAGAACAGTTCGTCGAGGACGGCGGTATCGTTGGTGATCAGCGCCTGTTCATAGCGATAAAACGCCGCATTCATTTCGGCAAGGATCGCCGGGCGGTCGATATGTTCAGTTTTCATGATTCGTCTCTTTACTCTTTTACTTCACCCTGGAAAACGGAGATGCAGGTTTTTACGCAGGCATCACCGGAGAACTGCTGACGTTCACTATTCCCTGTAATTCCAGCGCCCGTGCAGCGCGCAGGCACAGGTCTTCGCGCCACGGCGGCGCAATCAGTTGTAATCCAATCGGCAGACCGGTTGATGTCGTGACCGGCACCGTGACCACCGGTAAACCGAGGAACGAAATCGGCTGCGTCAGCATGCCCATATTGGCACGGGTTGGCAGATCCTGACCGTTAATTCTGATTGTGTCCTGACCAATCAGTGTTGCCGGGCATGGCGTGGCAGGGGCGATCAGAATGTCCCAGTGATCAAACAGGGGCAAGATTTGTTCCTGAAAATGCTGACGAAAACGCTGTGCCTGGACGTACCACGCCGCCGGGATCATCGCACCGGCCAGTAAACGCTCGCGGGATAATGGCTCAAACTGCTCCGGAATGCTGCGCAGTTTTGGCAAATACTGATTACCGCCTTCAGAAGCACTGATGATAAACGCAGCTGAACGCGCCATTTCGGCCTGCGGCATCACGACTTCTTCCTGCGCTTCCAGAGCCTGCGCAATCTGACGCACCGCTGCTTTGGCGTGGTCGTCGCACCAGGTAGAAAAATATCCGCCCAGCACCGCAGTGCGCAACCCCTGCTGGCCGCGTCCGAGCTGCGAAAACGTCGCGGTGACGGGCTTATCTGCCTGGAAGTGATCTTGCGGATCCGTGCCCTGAATCGCGTCATAGACCTGCGAAAGATCTTCGCTGCATCGCGCCATCGGGCCGATATGATCGAGGCTGGCGACAAACGGCTGGCTGCCGCGACGTGAAATTCGTCCGAAGGTCGGCTTCAGGCCGAGAATACCGCTCAATGAGGCGGGCACGCGGATCGAGCCGTTGGTGTCGCTGCCGAGTGTGAAATGCACCAGACCAGCAGCCACGGCGGCGGCGGAACCGCCGGAAGATCCTCCGGCGACACGCGCCAGATCCCGCGGATTACGGGTGGCGCCGTAATGGCTGTTTTCAGTGGTGAAGCCGTAAGCGTAAGCATCCATATTCAGCATGCCGGAAAGCATCGCGCCTTGTGCTGCAAGGCGTGAAACCGTCCACGCATCGTGGCGTGCGGTAGCGTTGCTGCTGTTGAGGCTTGCGCCTGCCAGCGTTACTTCACCGGCCACGTCCAGCAAGTTTTTCACCGCATAAGGGATGCCTGCCAGAGGCGCAAGTGCGGCACCGCTGGCGCGGGTTTTATCCACTTTTGCTGCTTCACTTAACATGCGTTCGCGGGTGATATGCGTATACGCGTTGATGACCGGATTAGCCTGTTCAATGGCGTCCAGCGTGGACGTCGCAATTTCTGTCGCTGAGATTTCGCCCTGCGCCATCGCCTGATGTAACTGACTGATGGTAAAGCTATCAAACGATTTCATGCGCGATACACTCTTCATGCTCTGTACACCCCGGCAATTTCCAGTCGCGAATCGAGCGGTAAATCCATCAGCGGTTGTGCCATCTGGGCGATACGGCTGAACTGCACCAGCAATTCCTGACGACGGGTGTCGTCGAGTTCCAGCGCCAGCACGCTTTCCATCTGGCGGATATAAGCGGCCCAGTCGGTCGCTGCGGGGGTATTTTTCATGCTGCTTCCTTATCAATTCTCATGAGCGAACTCTGATCAAAATCCGGCGGCGCTGCCGTTGCTGCGCGGGTCGGAGGCACCTTCAAACATGCCGTTGGTATGGCGGACAATCGCACCGGCGTGGCCGACGGCTTCGCTGAAATCCGGCAACAGTTCGACGTCGTGACCGCGCTGTCTCAGCCCGGCCTGCGTCGGATAGGCGAAACGGCCTTCCAGCTTCAGTGAATCCGAACTTTCTCCCCACGTCCGCCCCAGCAGCCAGCGCGGACCGCTGATCGCCTGCTGCAAAGACTGACCCTGCACCACATGGCGGATAAACACGGCGGCCTGGGTTTGCGGCTGACCGTCGCCGCCCATCGAACCGTAAACCATGGTGCGCCCGTCGTATAAACGTGCGGCGGCGGGGTTGAGGGTATGAAACGGTTGCTTGCCCGGTGCCAGCGCCAGTAAATGGCTGGCGTCGAGGCTGAAAGATGCGCCGCGGTTTTGCCACAACACGCCGCTGCCCGGCAGCACTACACCACTGCCGAACTCGTGATAAATACTCTGGATAAATGATACCGCCAGCCCGCTGCTGTCCATCACGCCCATCCAGACGGTATCGCCCGGACCTTTACCTTTGCCCCAGTCGGCGGCGCTGTGCGGTTTGATGCGGGTGGCGAGGGCATCGAGATATTGCGGATCCAGCAGGCTCTGCGCGTCCTGCGTCATCATGCGTGGATCAGTGATAAAGCGGTCGCGCAGGCCGAACGCCAGTTTGGTGGCTTCGACAATGCTGTGGATCGTCGCGCTTTCATCCATGGTTTCCAGCGGCAGGCGGTCAGTCAGGCCGAGGATCGCCAGCGAAACCAGCCCCTGCGTCGGTGGCGTCAGGTTGTAGATTTCGCCTTTGCTGTGTTTGAGGCGCAGCGGCACACGGCGCTGCGGCTTGTAAGCAGCAAGATCGGCGCGGGTGACCGGCATACCGAGCTTTTCCATGTCGGCGGCCATATTGTCGGCCAGCTCACCGCGATAGAAACTGTTCAGCCCGTCTTCGCACAGCATCGATAACGTCTGCGCCAGTTGCGGCTGGGTGAAACGGTTCCCGGCGCGCGGCACGTCGCCGTTAGGCAGAAAAACATCGGCGAAGGTGCGGAAATCTTTCAGTTCATGTTGCTTGGCGCGGGTGGCGGCTTCCTGCGAGGCGGTCACCGGAATGCCGTCCGCAGCGTAACGGATGGCGTCACGCAGCAGGCGCGAAAGCGGTTTTTGCTCGCCGCCGAATTCAGCCGATACATTCAGCGCTTCCTGCCAGCCGCCGACGGTGCCTGCGACCGTCAGCGCCGCTTTCGGGCCGCGGTGCGGAATGTGCGTTTCACCGGCGTAAAAATCGAGAGAGGCCAGCGAACCGGCGGCACCGCTGGCGTCGATCGCCACCGGATTGCCCTGCGGGGGCACAATCAGCCAGAAGCCGTCGCCGCCCAGTCCGTTCATGTGCGGATAGACCACGGCAATGGTGGCGGCCGCCGCCACCATTGCCTCGATGGCATTGCCGCCTTCACGCAATACCGCAAGCGCACTCTGGCTCGCCAGATGATGAGGTGTAACCGCCATGCCCAGCGGTGCGCTGTTACTGTTAATCATGCGATGTCCTTTTTGAAACGCTTTTTTTATGTTGCCCGCGCATGCAGGGATGAGGGCGTGCAGGGATTAAGTTAAGCAAGAGGTGTTCCACATCGGCAAAACCTTCAGACTTTCACTCATAATTTAGCTTGCATTGGCAAGCATAGTGCATGGTATGTTCCGCTGATTTACTGAAACATTGGTTACAAAAGGGACGGAGATGAAACAGATTGATGAACGTCTGCGTGACCATTACGCAGAACTCACGCCGCAGGAACAGCGGGTGGCCGACTTTATTTTTGCCAGCATTGATGACCTGATGAGCTACAACAGCGCAGAGCTGGCGCGGCTCAGCGGCGTGTCGAAGGCCACGGTCAGCCGCCTGTTTAAACGTCTTGGTTACCCGAGTTATCGCGATATGCGCGATGAAATGCGCACCCTGCGCCAGAGTGGCATGCCGCTGACCGACAGCCGTGACGCGGTGCAAGGTAACACCTTGTTATCACGGCACTATAAACAGGAAATGGCTAACCTGACGCAGTGGATTAATCAGATTGATGGCGCACAGTTTGGCGCGCTGATCACCGCCCTGAGTCAGGCGCGGCAGGTACGTCTGCTGGGTTTTCGTAACAGTTATCCGGTGGCGCTGCACCTGCGTCAGCAACTGATTCAGGTGCGGGCTGGCGTGATGATGATGCCGCAGCCGGGGCAGACGCTGGCGGAAGAACTGGTGGATCTCACCGCGCAGGACGTGGTGATTTTCGTTGCTTTTCGTCGCCGTCCCCGCATGGCGAAGGCGATTCTCACGCAATTACAGTCACTTGATGTGCCGGTTTTACTGATTTGCGAGCCGCAGGCGCAGACGCTGATCCCGCTCGCCACCTGGCATCTGGCCGCGCCGCTCGACAGCGTGTCGGCGTTCGACAGTTATTCATCTGCCATGAGCCTGGCGAATTTACTCAGCAATGCGTTGTTGCACGATATGCTCGCGTCAGGCCGTCAGCGCATTCATCAGATAAGCGATTTGTATAACGATCTGGATGAGCTGGAACAGCGCTGATTCCCGATTCAGGGACAAACTCAGCGCTTTTCTGGTGCTTTCGCACAATTACGGTGCATCAGAGTTTTCAACCTTTCTCGCTTTTTGCCCTGATTCAGGGCAAAAAAATCCCCTCTGCTTACTTCGCTGAGTCGCTAATTCCTTGTCATGTCGTGACTTTGCGCACATTTTTTCTGCCGGGTCATTTTTGGCACATTCGTTGCAAAGTTTTAAATATAAGAATCTATCGTTCCAAAAACTTTTCACCGGAGATAATCTATGAACATGAACAAACGGTTGTTGGCATGGGCAGGTGCGGCAATGCTGGTGCTTCAGGCATCGAATGTTATGGCCGATCAGTTGCAGGATATTCAGAAGCGTGGCGTGCTGCGCGTGGCTGTTCCGCAGGATTTCCCGCCGTTTGGTTCGG
This sequence comes from Rahnella variigena, assembly GCF_003610915.1. Lineage (NCBI taxonomy): Bacteria > Pseudomonadati > Pseudomonadota > Gammaproteobacteria > Enterobacterales > Yersiniaceae > Rahnella > Rahnella variigena. Next base: position 4,383,415 of record NZ_NSDJ01000001.1, on the reverse strand, counting down.
TGAGCAAGGATTTGCAGCCGGAAGGTTATGACATCGACATGGCGCATTATCTGGCCGATAAGATGAAACTTAAGTTGCAACTGGTGCCGGTCACCAGCGCCAACCGGGTGCCTTATCTGCAAACGGATAAAGTCGATCTGGTGATTTCCAGCCTCGGCAAAAACGCCGAGCGCGAAAAAGTCATCGACTTCAGCAACGCTTACGCGCCGTTCTTCCTCGGCGTGTTTGGTGCGCAGGGTGACAAACTGTCGGATCTGAAAGAACTGTCCGGTAAAACCATCGGCGTGACCCGTGGCGCGGTGGAAGATCTGGCGCTGACCGATGTGGCACCGAAAGATGCCAAAATTCAGCGTTACGAAGACAACAACACCACGCTGTCGGCCTACCTGTCCGGTCAGGTGGAATACATCGCCACCGGTAACCTGGTGGTAGCGGCGGTAGCCCGCATGAATCCGGCCAAAGCGCCGGTTTCCAAAGTGATGCTGAAAGATTCGCCGTGCTATGTCGGTCTGCGTAAAGACGAACCGGCACTGAAAGACAAAGTGAATGAACTGATCGCCGAAGGCATCAAAGACAAGACGCTGAATACGCTGTCTGAAAAATGGATGAAGGCACCGCTGCCGGCATCAATCGGCGCGTGAGCAGGGTTTTGACGGAGATTTTTCATGACCTATCAGCTTAACTTTAGCGCGCTGTGGCCTTATATGCCGGAACTGCTGGCCGGATTATGGACCACCATTGAGCTGACGGTACTGGCAACGGTTGGCGGTGTCGCGATAGGAATTTGCGGCGCGGCCATCCGCTGCGGCAACCATAAAATTCTGCGGACAGTCTGGGGCATTTATGTCGAAGCCATCCGTAATACGCCGTTTGTGGTGCAGCTGTTTTTCATTGTATTTGGCCTGCCAGCCATTGGCCTGAAAATGACCGCCGGTGAAGCGGCGCTGCTGGCGATGCTGATTAACCTCGGCGCGTACAGCACCGAGATTATCCGCGCCGGTATTCAGGTGACGCCGAAAGGCCAGTGGGAAGCCGGACGTGTGCTGGGACTAACGCGCAGTCAGACGTTCCTGCGCATTGTGCTGCCGCCGTCGCTGAAACGCATTTATCCGTCGCTGGTCAGCCAGTGCATTATCGTGATGCTCGGATCTTCCGTGGTATCGCAGGTGTCTTTTGAGGAACTGACGTTTGCTGCGAACTTAATTCAGTCACGTACCTTCCTCAGTTTCGAAGTGTATCTGGTCACCACGTTGTTCTATTTGCTGTTGTCGGTGGCGATGCGTCAGTTGCTGCTGCTGGCCGGACGCCGTGTCTTTGGGAGTGAAAACTGATGATGACCTTCACTGACTGGGACATTGTGCGCAATCTCCTGCTGGCGGCGCGCTGGACGTTGCTGTTGTCGCTGACCGCGTTTATCGGCGGCACGCTGGTGACTCTGCCGCTGTTGCTTATGCGCCTGACCAAACGTCGCTGGCCGACGCGTTTTGTGCGTCTGTATTCCGAACTGTTTCAGGGTACGCCGCTGCTGATGCAGCTGTTCCTGGCGTTCTTCGGGCTTGGCCTGTTTGGTATCAACGTCAGTCCGTGGACGGCTGCCGCGCTGGCGCTGACGCTGTATACCAGCGCGTATCTGGTAGATATCTGGAGCGGCAGTATTGCCGCTTTACCGAAAGGCCAGTGGGAAGCGTCGCGCTGCCTCGGCCTGAATTTCGGTCAGACGTTATGGCGTGTCATTACTCCGCAGGCGCTGCGGATTGCCATTGCGCCGACCGTCGGGTTTTCCGTGCAGGTGGTGAAAGGCACCGCGCTGGCGTCGATTATCGGTTTTGTCGAACTGACCAAAGCCGGAACCATGCTGAACAACGTGACGTATGAGCCGTTCAAAGTGTTTGGATTAGTGGCACTGGGCTACTTCCTGATGTGCTATCCGCTGTCCCGTTACAGTCAGCATTTAGAAAAATCATTGCGTGGAGAGAAACAGTAATGCCACTGATCACCATCAATCAGGTTCAGAAATATTACGGTCAGAACCACGTGCTGAAAGGCGTGGATCTGGATATCGACAGCGGCGAAGTGATTTCGATCATCGGCCGCAGCGGTTCAGGTAAAAGCACGCTGTTGCGCTGCATGAACGGGCTGGAAGGCTATCAGGAAGGCAGCATCAAACTGGGCGGCATGACCATCACTGACCGCGATTCTCAGGCGCGTGATATCAGCCGTTCGGTCGGTATGGTGTTTCAGAGCTTCAATCTTTTTCCGCACATGACCGCGCTGGAAAACGTCATGCTGGCGCCACGCCGCGTGCTGAAAAAGTCCGCCGCCGAATGCCGTGAACTGGCCGCGCAGATGCTGGCGAAAGTCGGGCTGGCGGATCGCATGGATTATTACCCGTCAAATCTTTCCGGCGGCCAGCAGCAACGTGTGGCGATTGCCCGTGCGCTGGCGATGAACCCGAAAGTGCTGCTGTGTGATGAAATCACCTCGGCGCTGGATCCGGAATTAGTCGGCGAAGTATTGAAAGTGCTCGAGCAACTGGCGAAAGAAGGCATGACGCTGGTGCTGGTGACGCACGAAATGAATTTTGCCCGCGAAGTGGGCGACCGCGTGGTGTTTATGCATCAGGGCACCGTGTGGGAACAGGGCGAAAGCCGGGCGCTGTTTGCCAATCCGCAAACGCCGGAGTTAAAACAGTTTATCGCATCCGTCCGCGGCCTTACTGAGGCTGCTGCAAGCTAACATTGTAAAGGATTAACTATGTCAGATTTCATCTCTCCCGGACAAATCAACCCGCCAACCCGTCTGCTGATGGGGCCGGGGCCAATCAATGCTGACCCGCGCGTGCTGCGGGCGATGGCGAGCCAGCTGGTCGGACAATATGATCCGGTGATGACCGGCTACATGAACGAAGTGATGGCGCTGTACCGTGCGCTGTATAAAACCGAAAACCCGTGGACGTTGCTGATCGACGGCACCTCGCGCGCTGGGATCGAAGCCGTGCTGCTTTCCGGTATCCGTCCGGGCGACAAAGTGCTGGTGCCGGTGTTTGGTCGTTTCGGTCATCTGCTGTGTGAAATTGCCCGTCGTTGTCGCGCTGAAGTTCACACCATCGAAGCGCCGTGGGGCGAAGTGTTTGATCCGCAGCAAATCGAAGATGCGATTAAATCCGTGAAACCGCGCTGGTTGCTGACCGTGCAGGGCGATACGTCCACCACCATGTTGCAGCCGCTGGAGCAACTGGGTGAAATCTGTCGCCGTCACGGCGTGTTGTTCTATTCCGATGCCACGGCATCCTTCGGCGGCAACCCGCTGGAAACCGACGCCTGGGGTTTAGACGCAGTGTCTGCCGGTTTGCAAAAATGCCTCGGCGGTCCTTCCGGTAGCTCGCCGGTGACCATCAGCCCGCGCTTTGAAGAACAAATCCGCCGCCGTAAATGCGTGGAAGAAGGTATCCGTACCGCCGACCACGCCGACGGTGATGAGGAGATGATCTACTCCAACTATTTCGATCTTGGCATGATCATGGATTACTGGGGGCCGGAGCGTCTGAACCACCATACTGAAGCCACCAGCATGTTATTTGCGGCACGCGAATGTGCGCGCATCATTCTGGAAGAAGGGCTCGATACCGGTATCGCCCGCCACAAACTGCACGGCGGCGCGCTGCTGGCAGGGATTCAGGGCATGGGGCTGGAAGTGTTCGGCGACCTGAACAACCGCATGAATAACGTGCTCGGCGTGGTCATTCCGCAGGGCGTTCACGGCGAACAGGTGCGCCAGATGATGCTTAACGATTTCAGCATTGAAATCGGCACATCATTTGGCCCGCTGGCCGGGAAAATCTGGCGTATCGGCACCATGGGTTACAACGCGCGTAAAGACTGCGTGTTGCAGACGCTGGTTGCGCTGGAAGCGGTGCTTAACCGTCTCGGCTATGCGTCGAAATACGGCGCAGGGGCGCAGGCCGCCTGGGATCACTACGCAGGAGGTCAGTAATGGCAGAAGCCTTTACGCTGGCTGCGGTTTCCGACAGCGCAAAACGTGCCGCTGAACGGGTGATGGCGCGCTGCGATGCACTCGCCGCCATCAGTGAAACGCCGGGTCAGCTGACCCGCGTGTATCTCTCGGCCGAACATTTGCAGGCCAATCAGGTTGTGGGCGGATGGATGGAAGCGGCCGGTATGCGCGTCTGGCAGGACAGCGTCGGCAACATCTGCGGGCGCTACGAAGGGCTGGACGCTTCGGCTCCCGCCATCCTGCTTGGCTCACATCTCGACAGCGTGCGTAATGCAGGGCGTTATGACGGCCCGCTGGGCGTGCTGACCGCGCTGGAAGTGGTGGCGCATTTGCATCACAACGGCATCCGTTTGCCGATGGCGGTGGAAATTGTCGGGTTCTGCGATGAAGAAGGGACGCGTTTTGGTATCACGCTGCTGGGCAGCCGCGGGCTGACCGGCACCTGGCCGGCGGACTGGCTGGAACGTCAGGACGCGCAGGGGATTTCGGTGGCACAGGCGATGCAGAGTGCCGGGCTGGAGCCGCTGAAAATCGGTGCGTCACAGCGCGCGGTCAGCGATTTCTGCGCGTATCTTGAATTGCATATTGAACAAGGCCCGTGCCTGCAAACGGCGGATGTGCCGCTCGGCGTGGTCACGGCGATTAACGGTGCGCGTCGCCTTAATTGCGAATTCACCGGTCACGCAGGTCATGCCGGAACCGTGCCGATGGGGCAGCGTCAGGACGCCCTGACCGCCGCCGCTGAATGGACGCTGGCGATTGAAAGCATCACTACTGCCACTGGCCGTAATCTGGTGGCGACGGTCGGCACCCTGGAATGTCTGCCGGGCGCGGTGAATGTCATTCCGGGTCAGGTGAAGCTGTCGCTGGATGTACGCGGTCCGCGTGATGATGATCTCTCTGCGCTGCTGGAAACGCTGCTGGCGAAAGGTCGGGATATCGCCGCACGGCGCGGCCTGACGTTCGCTGCCGAACAGTTTTACGGCATCAGCGCGACGGAATGTAATGCCGGTTTGCAGCATCGTCTGAGTCAGAGCGTTCTACACCTGCAGGGACAGGCGATGTCATTGCCAAGCGGGGCAGGGCATGATGCGATTGCCATGGCTGAATGCTGGCCGGTCGGCATGTTGTTTGTGCGCTGTAAAGACGGCATCAGCCATCATCCCTATGAATCTGTCACCACCGGCGACGTAGCTTACGCGGTGCAGGCGTATATCAATACGGTGCTGAGTTTTGCTGAGGGACATTTATGACTTTCGAAGGATCCGGCTCGTTATCCAGATTCAATGCGCTATCCGAATTTGAAGCCGTTGCCCTGTTGCGCCCGCTGGTGAATATCCCTTCGTGGGCGAAAACTGTCAGTGACGGACGCCCTTATGCTTCTGTGGAAGACGTATTGCGCCGCGCCGAAGCGGCCTGCGAAAACTGGCAACCGGAAGATATTACTCAGGCGCTGTCGGCACATCCGCGTATCGGCGAACGCGCCAGCGGAGCCAGTAAAGAAGCGCAGCTTTCCCGTGGCGAACAGGCGACGCTCAATATCAGCCAGCAGGCAGTGATCGATGCGCTGCATGACGGCAACCTGCGTTATGAGCAACGTTTCGGACGGGTGTTTCTGATCCGCGCGAAAGGGCGCAGTTCAGAGGAGATTCTGGATAATCTGCAACGGCGGTTACAGAATTCACCGGACGCTGAAGATCAGGAAACGGCTCAACAACTCAAAGAAATTACCCTGCTGCGTTTAAAGGAGATATTCCCGTTATGACACGCATCACCACCCATATTCTCGATACGTCTTTGGGCCAGCCCGCGGCCAATGTGCGCGTCTGGCTGGAAAGCCTTGAAGGGCGGAACATCACGCTTATCAGCGAAACCCAAACCGATGCCGATGGCCGCGCCGCAAAATTAACGCCGGAACCGGTGGCTTCCGGGCATTACCGGTTGTGTGCGGATATTGGCGCGTATTTCACGGCAACGGGGCGCGAAACGCTGTATCACTCGGCGATCATTGATGTGGTGATCGACGGTGAGCAGGATCATTACCATCTGCCGCTGCTGATCAGTCCTTATTCTTATTCAACGTATCGCGGCAGTTAGACCTTTCTGTCTTTCAGCCCATCAGCAGGTGCGGATGCTTTAACCGCACGCTTTGGGTCAGCGCCGCGTGGCTGACATCCCGGTCACGATTGCCCTGACGCACCTGTTGCAGAAACGCCATCAGCAGCGGATGCGGGCGCTCGCGACGTGACATCAGTTCCGGTTGTCCCTGAACGCCGAGAAAGAACGGATGATTGTCCAGCTCTGCCACCTGCGCCTGTTCCCCGCTTTCGTCATACCCCGTAATGCGCAATCCCGTACTTTCCAGTTCTGCCAGTAAATGCGGATTCAGATAGCGGCGCTGGTTATAGCGCAGCGTAAACGCATCGCCCATTTTATTCGCCAGCAGGCTGCCGGTGCGGGTGATGACCGTATGATTCCCCGGACGTGGCTGCGCGTGCTCGGCGAGCGGCAAACCGGTTTGCAGACTGCCCAGCGTTGACGGGCCGTGCATCACCACCCGATCCTGTCCGAGCACTTTCTGGCCCAGCGCCGTCACCATCTGATGCATTCCCTGATTGATGCCCAGCACCGGCGTGCGGTTTTCCAGTGCCCAGGCGGCAGTCGCCAGCGCGCTGGCCTGATGATCGCCCTGCGTTAACGTTGCGCCCGGTAAAATAATGCCGTCGACGTCGAAAAGCGTGCAGTCGAGCTGGCTGCCAAGTAACGCCGCTGTCACATACACCACGTCAATGTTCATTGCCAGTGCATCGGCGGCGTCTCCCAGTGCAGCCAGCATCGCCGGATAGCTGTCGCGTTGCTCGGCAAAATCGCCTACCAGCGCCACGCGCAGTGTTTTTCCTGCCCGCATTACCGGCTGCGAAACGGAGCCTAACGCCCAGCGCCCGAAGGCATCGCGCCCCCAGCCGTTACTGCGAATTTTGCCGGTCGCGCAATCTTCCAGCTGGAATTTATCCTGATTGCGCGCCACGGTCAGTGACTCAGTTTCTATGCCGTGTTCAGCGATTTGTGCCGCCAGACCCGCGGATAAAGGCTCACGCAATGGCACGACGATATCTTCTTTAAGTGCCCGATAAATCAGGGATTCAAGGCCGGTTTCTTCACCCGCACCGCGCCCGGTCAGGCGCTCAAGCCACACCAGCCCGCTGGTCAGTGCGTGTCCCTGCGCCGTGACGTGCTGACGGGCATTCGGGTAACGTTGTGCATCATGACTGACGGGAAAGTGACACAGCGGCAACGCGCGGAGTTCAGCAAGTATCGCTGCCATCGCGCCGTACAACGCAGGTTCGGGCGTGGAGTGTGCAATAAAGGTGATGGTCATCAGTGGTCCTCTGTCAGATGTTTTTGCGGGGATATTGAATGCAAGAATTGATCCACACAGGGATGTGTTTACATGCGCTGACAAAAAGAGAGAGATGTGTCGCAAACCCGCATTTCGTCACACTTCATTGCTATAAAACGTCACGCTGTTTAGAACGGAACGCGCTAATGTAGCGCCGGTTGTTCTAACAATTCATTCACTAAGGAAGCGTCATGTCAGCATCTCTTTATGGCAGTACGGCAGCACAGTTTGTTCGTGGATTAAAGAATCTTTCAGCCTTGCTGGAAAAGGGCGCTGCATGGGCAAAAGAAAACGGAAAATCAGAAGAAGAAGTCCTGAATACCCGTCTGGCCGAAGATATGTATCCGCTGGCGCGTCAGGTGCAAATCACCAGTGACATGTCGAAAGGCGCAATTGCCCGTCTGTCAGGCGTTGCTGCACCGGCGATGGAAGATAATGAAGTGATGTTTGCCCAGTTGCAGGAACGTATCGCCAAAACGCTGCGCTTTATTGAAAGCGTGGATGTCGCGAAACTGGAAGGCGATGAATCCCGTGAGATCGTGGTGAAAGGCAGAAACCATGAACTGAAATTCACCGCGCACAGCTACGTCACCGTTTTTGCCGTGCCGAACTTCTATTTCCACATCACTACCGCCTACAACATTCTGCGCCACCTGGGCGTGAACATCGGTAAAGCGGACTTCATCGGCGGGAATTAAAAGATATTATTAATCCTGCGTTGCTGCAGTCGCGAGCGCCGGAATTATGAATTTCTTAGTTCAGGGATGACAAAATGACAATACGAATTGCAGGTGTGCTGTTAGGAATGTGTTTGTTTAACATCTCTATGTCGGCCTTTGCCGATGAATTAGATGATACTCAAATTAAGCTGGAAAAAGAGCGGCCACAAGCCATGCTAATTGTTCAGCGCTGGCAGCTTGCCCATCAAAATAAAAATGCGGAAGAGTTAACGGCGTTATATGCCAATCAGGTTGATTATTATCACCAAATGATGCGACGTGAAAAAGTTATCGCGAATAAATCCCTTTTTTTTAAATCTGAGAAAAGAAAGTTCCTCTCTTAAAAAATCGTCAGTACAATTTCAATCAACAGTGATGGCAATAATACTGATGATGAAGACGGGGCCGACGACAGTTTGCGCGCAGAGTTTGTTAAGCAAGTCGTCATGAATGACCGGGCGCAGAATTATCCGGCCAGCTTGTACATTAAAGAAAATAAGTCGGGGCTGTGGCAAATTATTGCAGAAACTGACGATATTACTGATAGCAATCTGGGGACAAGTGACGACAGTCGGACTGTTATTCGTGCAAAATTTAACGGAAAACAACCGCAGTATGCTTGGGTAAACAGCCGTAATACTGAAACACAGGGTTCTTGTGATTATGCGCAGCAGTGTAGTTGTTACCTGTGGTCTTCAGATGCAACGGTTAAGCCGATAGAAATACCAAGTTGTAATAGTGCATCGCTGGATATCCTCTCCGGGCTGGATGGCAGTGGGCGAGACCGGCTTGTATTACTGGACTGGCGTGAAATGGGGGGCTGGACGGGTATTCATCTATACGATATTCAACGCGGACAATGGACTCAGGCAATGAATGTGGTGAGCACGCATATCAATCAGCTTGAGGTTCAAAAAGATCCACTGGTTGTTCCTGAGCCTGGTAAACCTGGGTATGTGAGGGTGACAGCTGTAGACTTTAATACCGAGACAGAGGAACAAGAGTCCGAATCTAAAGTATTGCCGCTGATTGTATTACCTGAATAACTATAATTTATTAGTCAGCCTGAGTTCTCAGGCTGACTGGTTAAACCCTTCAGTCATGCAACAAATAGGTATCGGCATCGCGCCAGGCGGGGAAAGTTTCGCGGTAATCCTGTAACGCTTCCAGTGATAATTCGGCCTCAATAATCATCGCCGAACCCGGTTCTGCCCGCGCCAGTTCTTCACCCTGCGGATTAATGATCAGGCTGTCGCCGCTGTAATAATGACCGTTATCGTCGTGGCCGACGCGGTTGCAACCGGCAACATACGCCTGATTTTCGATGGCACGGGCGGCGAGCAATGTCTGCCAGTGACGGCTGCGGGGGGCGGGCCAGTTGGCGACGTAAAGCGCCAGGTCGTAATCCTGACGGTTGCGTGAATACACAGGGAAACGCAGGTCGTAACAGACTTGCGGCAAAATACGCCAGCCGCGCCATTCGACGATTTCACGACGTTTTCCGGGCACATAATAATTGTGTTCACCGGCCATGCGGAACAGGTGACGTTTATCGTAAAAATGTACGTTGCCCTGCGGCTCAACCAGCAGGAAACGGTTCACCGCGCCTTCCGTGGTGCTCAGCGCCACACTGCCACCGATCATCGCACCGAGTTGTTTCGCCCATTGTTGCAGCCATTGCACCACACGCGATTCCGGCAGCGCGCTGCCCGGTGCCTGCATGGCAAAACCGGTGGTAAACATTTCAGGCAACACAATCAGGTCACGGCCGGTGAGCGCACCGAGCAGGCCGTCGAAATGCGCGAGGTTTGCCTCGCCGTCCAGCCACACCAGCGGCTGTTGCAGTACGGACAGTTTTAAAGTTGACACAGGCGCTCCGCGGCAGCGTCCAGCGTGGCTTCCTGTTTGGCGAAGCACAGCCGGATCAGTTTATGTGGGAAAGGTGCGGCGCAGAATACCGACATCGGAATGGCCGCTACGCCGACATGTTCAGTCAGCCAGTGGCAGAATGCCACGTCGTCTAAATCGGACACGTCACTGTAGTCGACCAGCAGGAAATAGGTGCCCTGACTGGGTAACACTTTCAGACGGCTGTTCGCCAGCCCCTGCGCCAGACGGTCGCGCCTGGCCTGATAAAAGGCCGGTAATTCCTGCCAGTGTTCCGGCGCTTCACGCAGCATATCCGCCAGCGCCAGCTGAACCGGCGTGGTGATGGAGAAGGTCAGATACTGATGAACCTTGCGCAGTTCGGCACTGATAATCGCCGGTGCGATGCAGTAACCTACGCGCCAGCCTGTCATGTGATAAGTCTTGCCGAACGATGACACCGCAATAGCACGCTGACGCAATTCGGGATGACGCAGCACGCTGGCGTGACCTTGCGGTGCAAAGCAAATGTGCTCGTACACTTCATCGCTCAGCACGAAAATGTGCTTATCCGCAATGGTCTGCCAGAGTTGTTCGACGTCGCTGTCGCTCCAGACCGTGGCCGACGGATTATGCGGGGTGTTGATGATCACCAGCTTCGTGCGGTCAGTGATCTGATCGGCGAATTCCGCCCAGTTCACTTTAAATTCCGGCGGCTGTAACTGAATGCGTTTCATCACGCCGCCCGCCAGTTCCACCGCCGGGGCGTAACAGTCATAGCTCGGATCAAAAGCAATCACTTCATCACCTTTCGACACCAGCGCGGTGATGGCGATATACAGTGATTCGGTCGCGCCCGCTGTGATGGTGATGTCGGTGTTGGCGTCCGGCGCATAGCCGTAAATCAGTTCGGTTTTCGCGGCAATCGCTTCACGCAGTGGCGCGGTGCCGGTCATCGGAGCGTACTGGTTCGAACCCTGACTGACGTGATACGCCAGACGATCCCTCAGATATTGCGGGCCGTCGAAATCAGGAAAACCCTGCGACAGGTTTATCGCATTGTGTTTCTGCGCCAGAGCACTCATTTGGGTGAAAATCGTGGTGCCTAAGGCAGGAAGTTTACTTTCGGGGATCAATGCTGCTGTGCTCATGGCGGGTCAATACTCCTGGACCGTTGACCTGACAGGCGTCAGGTGTGCAAATAGCGATGTTGCTGACAATATAACACGATGTTAATATTTGGCAATCGAGACGCTTAGATGGCTAAATGCCAATTCGGTCTAAGGCACTTAACTTTTTATATATCGCTGTTTCACGCCAAACTCAGTCCCTCAACGCACCGGTTTTACAGGATAAAAATGACAGAGAATTTGCAACTGGGCGCGCTGCTGGCGGCCTGTCACTGGATTGGTCAGAAGGGCTGGAGCCCGGCGACGGGCGGTAATATGTCTGTACGCGAAGGCGATGCCCATTGCCTGATCACCGAATCAGGAAAAGACAAAGGATCACTGACCGCAGAAGACTTCCTGCTGGTGGAACTGGAAAGCGGCCTTGCGCCGGGTGGTCGTCGTCCTTCGGCGGAAACCGGGCTGCACACGATGCTGTATTCCCGCTATCCTGAAACAGGTGCGGTGCTGCATACCCATTCGGTCAATTCGACCGTGTTATCGCGGGTTGAGCGCAGCGGCGCGCTGGTGCTGGAAGGCTACGAGATGCAAAAATCGCTCAGTGGCCAGACCTCGCACCTTGATCAGGTGGTGATCCCGATCTTCGACAACAGCCAGGATATTCCTGCGCTGGCGCAGAAGATTATTGCTTCGTCAGAACACGCGCCGTTGCAGTATGGTTTTCTGCTGCGCGGCCACGGGCTGACCTGCTGGGGACGGGATGTGGCCGAAGCGCGCCGCCATCTGGAAGGGCTGGAATTCCTGTTCCAGTGTGAACTGCAACGTCGCCTGCTGGAGGCTAAATGATCCGCGCCATCGTCACTGATATTGAAGGCACCACCACGGATATCCGTTTTGTGCATCAGGTGTTATTCCCTTACGCCCGCCAGCGTCTGGCGGAGTTCCTTCGTCATGAGCATGAACAGCCGGACGTCGCAGCGGCGCTGGACGCTTTACGCGCTGAAATCGACCGGCCACAGGCCAGCGTCGAAGCGCTCATCGAACAGCTTTTTACCTACATGGACAACGACGTGAAATCGACGTCGCTGAAAGTCTTGCAGGGCATCATCTGGCGCACGGGTTATGAGAATGGCGATTTCCGCGGCCATCTCTATGACGACGTCGCGCCGCAACTGGAAGCCTGGAAAGCCGAAGGCCTGAAACTTTGCGTGTATTCCTCCGGTTCGGTGGACGCGCAAAAACTGCTGTTTGGCTACAGTGATGCGGGTGATTTAACCCCGCTGTTCAGCGGATATTTCGACACCCGCGTCGGGGCAAAGCGTGAAACGGAGTCGTATCAGAACATCGCCGAGCAACTGATCCTGCCGCCGCAGGATTTACTGTTTTTATCGGACATCCGTCAGGAACTCGATGCCGCGCGCCTGGCAGGCTGGCATACCTGTCAGTTGATCCGCGATGACGCTGACGAACTCAGCGATCACCTGCAAGTTAATCGTTTTGATCAGATAGCCTTAGAAACATTCTTATAAGAGGGTTGACCATGAGTGCATTGACGATTTTTAGTGACCAGGATCCTTCCGCACCGGTGTGGGAAAGCCGCGACGGCGACGCCATTGCTGCCGAACTGAGCAAAATTGATGTGCGCTTTGAGCGCTGGCAGGCTGATCGCGATTTAGGTGAGAACCCGCAACCGCAGGACGTGATTGCCGCTTATCAGCATGAAATCGACAAACTGGTCGAAGAAAAAGGCTATCAGAGCTGGGACGTGATCAGCATGCGTCCGGACAACGAACAGCGCGACGTGTTGCGCACCAAATTCCTTTCCGAACATACGCATGGCGAAGATGAAGTACGTTTTTTCGTTGAAGGCGCGGGGCTGTTTTGCCTGCACCTGAATGGCAAGATTTTCCAGATCCTGTGCGAGAAGAACGATCTGATTTCCGTACCGGCCAACACCCGCCACTGGTTTGACATGGGCGGATCCCCGTCATTTACCGCGATCCGCGTGTTCGACAATCCGGAAGGCTGGGTGGCGCATTTCACCGGCGATAAGATTGCGGATGCGTATCCGAGGATGGGGGAGTAAGGGGGCGACGTCTCGCAGAAACAAAAAAACCACCGAAAGGTGGTTTTTTTGTGCTGGTCAGGTTAGCGGCCTTTCCAGCGGGCTTCGTTACTGATGTAACGCAAGCGCAGACTAGCGGGAGGGATAGTCTACTTTTTGAACTTATTTGTCAAGGACCCAGGCAATGCGTGTATGATGACGCCGGGCCTTTACGCCGTCTTAGCAAACGGGCACCGGTTTCAGGAAAGGATGTCCAACGACCGTCAACGCAGGCGCAGACTAGCGCTTGTTTTCACGGAGATATCACCGGTGGTGTTGACGTGAAGCGGTCTTTGCAAGGACCGCACAATGAAACGGTACATCTGTATCTTTCTCGTTGTCACCGGCGCGACGCTGACACAAGGGAAGGGGAGCTGGAGCATTTCCAACAACTCTCTTAATGTGATCATTAACGCACCGGGCAAGTAAGCCAGAAAGCCGTCCCGCAAGGGACGGCTTTCTTCAGGCCTTTAACGCATTACCTGCTTACCATAATTCGGTGAGCGTGGGCCGTACAGCAGGCCGTCGGTCTGAGATGCACTCAGCAGACGGTAGCTGGTGAGCCCGGCGATATCATGACCTTTGTCGGAAATCGTGCTGGAGATTTGCTTCACCGCAGCCTGAACCAGCATGCCGATGATCCCGCCGTTGTTGTTGTCATTTTCGCTGTCAGAGGCAGTGGCGTTACCTGTCCACAGCACTTTGCCATTGCGTAAATCCACCAGTTTGGCATTAGCGGTGACACGGGTTTCGCTGGAAACCACCATGTAGCTGCTGCCGTAGCTGGTGATATCAATGTAAAGCGCGGCATCCGCACCGAAAATTTCACGCAGTTTGGCGGCGCTGACTGAACGAATATCTTCCGCACCGGTTATGCCGTTCTGCTTGAAGGTTTCTTCAACGACAGCCACCGGGAAGACATAGAAGCCGTCTTCTGCCAGCGGTGCCGTGACAGTTGAAAGCATGCTGTGGCTGGCGTTCACGTCCGGCGAATGGTTCACCGGCGGCAGGACCAGAATCGATCTCGGTTTGCTTTCTTTAAACGCGGTGTAATCGTAAGACGCTTTTTTCGCGCAGCCTGTCAGCAACAACGTCAGCACCATACCGGTCAGCAGGAATAAACGTTTCATTTAACACTCCCTTTATTTTTCAGCAGGAAATCCATGTAGGTTGCTGACTCAGGAAATAAACTTTTCTCAGTATTGAATTCCTGAAATGCCAGATCGGTATGCCCGGTATTGGCATAAAGTAATCCCAGTTGGGCGTGCAGGCCTGGTGGAACGGCTTTACCGGTTGCACGGGATTTTTCAATCGACTCTTTTAATGACGCGATTTGTTCTTCCGGGCCGACTTTGTCACCCTGATAATACTGGTAAACGGTCTTCTGATAGTTATCCCAGTTATATAATGATGTGTCAGCCTGTTTTGCACAGCCCGCTAATAATAACGCTAGGGTAAAAAATCCACCTTTTAACACGGCGCGTTGGGTTTTACGTAATGTCATTTGATAATATCCGTATTATTAATTAGCCGGACGCCATGCGCCGCTTTCGATCCCATTCACCAGGTTATTCACCGCTTCACGGATTGCTAAATCCAGCACTTTGCCGTTTAAGGTAGAGTCATAACTGGCAGTGCCGCCGAAACCAATAATTTCACGGTTGGACAGGGAATACTCGCCTGCGCCCTGTGAGGAATACACCACTTCAGAGGTCTGAACATTGACAACATTCAGGCTGACTTTAGCGTAAGCGATCTGTTGCTTACCGCGGCCGAGGATGCCCCACAACTGGTTGTCGCCGACTTCTTTACGACCAAACTCAGTCACATCACCGGTGATGACGTAATTAGCACCTTTCAGCGTTTGTGCCTGGCCTTTAATTCCGGCTTCTTCTTTAATTTCAGCCATATTGGTGCGGTCTAAAACATTAAAGCGGCCAGTTTGTTGCAGGTCAGTCACCAGAATAGTTTTAGACTGATTGCCCAGACGATCGACGCCGTCAGAGAAAATGCCACTCATATAGCTTGAGCGGTTATCGAATTTGCCGACAGAAATCGGACTGCGGGGGCCATTATATTGCGTGTTATAAGAAGCGACTTTCTGAACTTCAACCGTGCGGGATGATTCTGTTGCACACCCTGTTAATGTGCCTGCCGCAATCATTGCCGACAAAATGAAAACTGATTTCATCATGTTACTATTCCTTGTCAATTTAATTTTTATTAACGGGCAAAGGTTGCCCGTGCCAAATTAAAATAATTTGACTTAATGTTATTCCAATAAGTAGCAGGAGATATTTCACTTAAAACGATGAATTATCTCAATAGCCATTTTTACCCTTTTCGGTCGCGGAATACCGGCGCTGAAAGAGAGTAAAATTTAAAATTGGCGAATGATAATCCTAACAGATATTGCTTTTCGATTTCCTTACATTAATGGATTTTCTTTATCATTAGCTCAAAAAAACAGCGCCTGCAGGCGCTGCATTATTTACCAGAGGGTTAACGCAAGGCTCGTCTGAAGAACCCTTCCCGAACCTGATCCGGCGTCACCACGCCCACATCCAGCACCCATCCGCTGATCAACTCTGCAGGCGTCACATCAAATGCCGGGTTATAAACCTGTGCGTCCAGCGGTGCCCATTGTACGGAACCAAAACTGCCGGAAACGCCGGTGACTTCGCTTGCGGCGCGCTGTTCGATGGGGATAGCGGCACCGTTCGGACATTGCGGATCGTGCGTGGTATGCGGTGCGGCGACGTAGAACGGAATGCCGTGATATTTCGCCAAAACCGCCAGGCTGTAAGTGCCGATTTTGTTGGCAACATCGCCATTCGCAGCAATGCGGTCAGCGCCGACCCAGATAGCATCGACGCGCTTTTGTGCCATCAGGCTGGCGGCCATCGAATCGCAAATCAGCTGATAAGTAATGCCCAGCTCACCGAGTTCCCAGGCGGTGAGACGTCCGCCCTGTAACAGCGGACGGGTTTCGTCCACCCAAACCTGTTCTACATTCCCCTGCTCATGGGCGCGGCGGATCACCCCGATTGCCGTGCCGACGCCTGCCGTTGCCAGCCCGCCGGTGTTGCAATGGGTCAGCAGGCGACTGCCGGGTGTGACCAGCTTAGCGCCATGTGTGGCAATGCTGTCGCACAATGCCCGGTCCTCATCCACCAGACGCAACGCTTCTTCTGATAACGCCTTCACGTAATCAGGTTGTTGCAGCGCGGTTTTCATCCGGTCGAGATTGTTCATCAGATTCACGGCGGTCGGGCGCGAGGCACGCAGCGTGTCCAGCGCATGATGTAATTCATCCTGCGCCATTCCCCGTTCAGCCAGCAGGGCCAGCAGCAGGCTGGCGGACAAGCCAATCAGCGGCGCACCACGCACGCGCAGGGTGCGGATGTGATCCACCAGTTCGCTGACGTCGCGACATTCGCGCCAGTCAGACCGTTGCGGCAGGGCTTGCTGGTCGAGGATCCACAGCTGGTTTTCACGAATACGTAAACTGGTGGTTGTGAGGCTTTGCATTATTGGTTAAATCCTTGTTGCCCGGTTGCATCTGGTCACTTATTCTGCCAACATGCGTAACGGATGTATAGACGTCTAAACGCTTTAAAGGCTAAAAAAGAATTCGAGAGGTCAGGATGTCGCGCTACTACACATTTACCGCCAAAGATGCCGTTGAATATGCCCGTCAGTTTGGCGGCGTGGCAGATCCGCACTCCCTGGTCACTGCCGATGAAATCGGTGACGGAAACCTGAATCTGGTGTTTAAGATCCGCGATACTGCGGGTAAAAGCCGGGTGATCGTCAAACAGGCGCTGCCGTATGTGCGTTGTGTGGGTGAATCCTGGCCGCTGACTTTAGATCGTGCGCGCATTGAAGCAGAAACCCTGATCATCCACGGTCAGTATTGCCCGCAGCATACGGTCACCGTGTTACATCACGACGCAGAACTGGCGGTGATGGTGCAGGAAGATCTGTCGGATCATCACATCTGGCGCAGCGAGCTGGTGCAGGGGAAATACTACCCGCAGGCTTCTGCCCAGCTGGGAGAATATCTGGCGCAAACGTTGTTCCATACCTCGGATTTCTTCCAGAACGCGCAGACCAAAAAAGCCGAAGTTTCCCGTTTCACTAATCCTGAATTGTGTCAGATCACCGAAGATCTGTTCTTTACCGATCCGTATGTCGATCACGAGCGCAATAATTTTGATGCCGTATTGCAGCCGGAAGTGGATGCGCTGCGTGCGGATAAACCGCTGCGACTGGCGGTGGCGGCGCTGAAACACCGTTTCCTGAGTAAAGCGGAAGCGTTGCTGCACGGCGATATTCACAGCGGGTCGATTTTTGTCGCCGAAGGTAAACTGAAAGCCATCGACGCGGAATTCGGTTATTACGGCCCGCTGGGATTTGATCCGGGTTCGGCAATGGGAAATCTGCTGCTGAACTACTGTGGCCTGCCGGGACTGGTCGGGGTGCGTGAAGCGGCAGATGGCCGTGAGCAGCGCCTGAAAGATGTGCGTGAACTGTGGCTGAGCTTCTCGGAGCGTTTCCTGCAACTGGCGCGGGATAAATCCCAGGATCCGACGCTGGCGGAGCCGGGCTATGCGGAATTTTTCCTGCAGGAAGTCTGGCACGATGCCGTCGGGTATTGCGGCGCGGAGTTGATCCGCCGCACCATCGGACTGGCGCACGTCGCCGATCTCGATACCATTAAAGATGCTGCGATGCGCGCCGATTGCCAGCGACACGCGCTGAGCCTCGGACAAAAACTCATTCTGACCGCACAACAAATCGGCGATGTGGAGTCACTTATTGCGCGGATCCGTCAGTTCAGCTAATCCTGTAAGATTCTTGTATAATGCCCGCCTTCGAGGTGCGTAGGGGTAAACCCGGTGGCATTTCCTCGGTTTACTTTTAACAGGAATACAGAATTATGATGCATAACCATGTCTTGCGCAGCGTGCGCTACATGCTGGATTTGAGCGAAGGTCAGTTGATTGAGATCCTTAAAACGACCGGTACGCCTGTCAGCCCTGAAGTGATGTCGCGCTACCTCAAAAAAGAAGATGAAGAAGGCTACATGGAAGTGCCAGACGAAGTGATGGCAAACTTCCTTAATGGCCTGATCACCTTCAAACGCGGTAAAGACGATCGCTTCCCTGCGCCGGAAGTAGAAAAGCGTCTGACCAATAACATCATGCTGAAAAAATTGCGCGTGGCGTTTGAGCTGAAAACCGAAGACATGATTTCCGTGCTGACTGCGGCAGATTTCAAAGTCTCCGAAGGCGAACTGAGTGCGTTCTTCCGCAAGGAAGGCCACAAAAACTACCGTCCTTGCGGCGATCAGGTAATGCGTTATTTCCTGAAAGGGCTGACGGCGAAAGTCCGTCCTAAAAAGGGCTGAATATAAAGTATTCATGAAATAAATATTTTCACAGAGAATACTTCATTAGTGAATAATAAGCGGGAGCCTTTAAAAAGGCTCCCGTTTTACGTTTATTGATTCTGTAATTGCGGAATTTCGTTATTTCCTTTCTCACTTCACGTTTTTTCAGTTTATTTTTGACAGAGTATTAATCCGGAAACTATCTTCATCCCTCGCCGTAATACCTCTGGGCACTATTTTAAAAAAAATAAAACACCGCTGTTAATTGACAGGCAGCGGTTAAATTTTATAGTGAAAAGGATATCTTATTATGACAAAAATTAAAGCGCTGGCCTTGTTCGTTGGATTTGCCGTTTCGGGTTCTTCGGTCGCCGCGGCGTCTCAAAGCAGTCTCGAAGCCCGCATGGCGCAGCTCGAACAGCGTCTGCAGCAGGCAGAGACGCGAGCAGAAACGGCAGAAAAGCAAATTGAGCAGCTCAAACATCAGGACATCAAACGCGAACAGGAAATTGCTATCGTCAAAGAAGCTAATCCTGTTGAAGTTAAAAAAGATGGAATATCGAAAGACAAATTATTAACACTTAATGGGTTCGATAATTTAAAACTGTATGGCGATGTGGAATTTAATGTCGACGGCGCAAGTCGTACAGGGCAATTAACCTCTGTGCGAACCAGTGATAATAAAAACTGGAAACCGGGAAATAATGAACGCTGGGATGTTAACGGACGGTTATTAATCGGTCTGGATGGTTATCGCCGTAATGATAATGGCCAGTTCTCTGGTTTCTCTGTACAGCCAACGGCCGACCTGAATGGCTCGATGAATCTTGATGATGCTGCCTTCTTCTTCGGTGAGGAAAAAGACTGGATGGCAAAAATCGGTCGTTTCGAAGCCTACGATATGTTCCCGCTTAATCAGGATACTTTCATCGAATACTCCGGGAATACCGCCAACGACCTGTACGCCGACGGTTATGGCTATGTGTACATGATGAAAGAAGGGCGCGGGCGTAGTGACAGCGGCGGCAACATCATGCTGAATAAAAATATCGGCAACTGGTATTTCGAGCTGAATACCTTGCTGGAAAACGGTTCAGCGCTGTTTGCCGAGCAAAACTATCATGGCAACGAACTTGAGAATGACAAAAACGTTGCCTATCTGCGCCCGATCATTGCCTGGAAGGGGGATGCCTTCTCGGTTGCGGCGGCAATGGAAACCAACGTGGTGAACAACGCGTATGGTTACACCAACGATAAAAATGAATTCGTCGATCAGTCCAAACGTAATGGTTACGGTATGACAATGACCTGGGACGGCCAGAAAGCTGACCCGGAAAATGGCGTGGTAGCAAACCTGAGCACGGCGTATATGGATGCGTCGGATGAGAAGGACTTCACCGTCGGTGCCAATGCGTTGTGGAAAAACTTCGAACTGGGTTACATCTACGCGCACAACAAAATTGAAGACTTTAATATCGAAGGTGTTCGCGCATCCGATTACGACGATGACTGGTTCGATGAGCCGGGCAGCTACGATATCCATACCGTTCACGCCAGCTACCTGATCCCGAACGTCATGAACATGGAAAACTTCAACGTTTATCTGGGCGCGTACATCTCCATGCTGGAAGCGGATAAAACTTACAGCAGCGATGATGACAGTGACCAGAGGTATGGGGCGCGGGTACGCTTTAAATACTACTTCTAAATTACCCATCATAATTCTGGCTGCAGATGCGTTGGCTTCGCGCACTTACCCCAGTCACATAGTTATCTATGTGACTGGGGATGCGTTTACTTGCCGCCTTCCTGCAACCTGAATCCTCTAGGGTAATACGTGTGTATCTTCATAAATAATAAAAGCCTGAGTGCGTAAACACTCAGGCTTTTTTATGATTTAACGGTTAAGTCAGGCAGCTTCGGTGTGGCGGGGTTTCGCCTCAGCCTTTTTTACGCTGTCTTTCTCCGCTTCAGGTTTTTGCGCAGCCAGGGCGTCCGGCTCAAACTCATCGACGTTAATGGAACGCAGACGGCTTTCTTCCGCACGGCTCAGGATTCGGGCGTCATCAGCGCTCAGATGACCAGCATCCAGACCTTTTTGCGCCAGAATATCCAGACGGGTAAACGGCAGCTTTTTACCCATCGCTTCGCACAGACGTTTGTGAACCGGCTCAGCGGCCAGAATATCCTGCAACGCTTCTTCCAGCAGACCGACCGGATTGTGCTCGCTTGGCGTCAGATACTGACCACGACCGATGCGGCTGCGGGTCTCAGATGGCAGCTGCAGAATGCGCGCCAGTTCGTGATCCAGACGGTCAGACGGTGCGGCATGTGAAAGCCCCAGCGGGAAAATCACCAGACGCATCACACCCGCCACGAAACGGTTCGGGAAGTTACGCAGCAAATCGTCGATAGCCACTTCAGCCTGATGCAGACAATCCTGCACGCCCCAGTGAACCAGCGGTAAATCCGCTTCGTTACAACCTTCTTCGTCATAACGTTTGAGCGTCGCCGTCGCCAGATACATCTGGCTGAGGATATCGCCAAGACGGGCGGAAATACGTTCGCGACGTTTCAGACTGCCGCCGAGCACGCCCATGGAAATATCAGACAGCAGCGCCAGGTTAGCGCTCAGACGGTTGATGTGCTGGTAGTAACGCGCCGTTTTGTCGTTAACCGGAGTGTCACTGGTGCGACCGCCGGTCAGACCGAGCCAGAAGCTGCGCATATTATTACTGCCGACATGGCCGATATGTCCGAACAGCGCACGGTCGAAATCAACCAGATCGTTTTTCTCAGCGGCCGCCATTTCACGCAGAACATAAGGATGGCAGCGGATCGCGCCCTGACCGAAGATGATCATGCTGCGGGTCAGAATGTTGGCACCTTCCACGGTAATCGCAATCGGCGCGCCCTGATAAGAACGGGCCACAAAGTTGCTGGTGCCGAGCATAATGCCTTTACCGCCGGTGATATCCATCGCATCCATCACGGCGCGCTGGCCACGGTGAGTACAGTGGTATTTCACGATGGCCGACAGCACCGCCGGTTTTTCGCCGAGCATAATGCCGTTGGTAATCAGGGTTGCAGCGGCGTCCATCACATAAGCGTTACCGGCAATGCGTGCCAGCGGTTCTTCGATGCCTTCCATTTTGCCGATAGGCAGTTTGAACTGACGGCGGATATAGGCATATGCGCCGGTCGCCAGCGCCAGAGATTTCAGGCTACCCGTGGAGTTAGACGGCAGGGTAATACCACGACCGACAGACAGACATTCCACCAGCATACGCCAGCCCTGACCGGCCATTTTCGGGCCGCCAATGATGTAGTCGATCGGCACGAAAATATCGTGGCCGCGCGTCGGACCGTTCTGGAACGGCACGTTCAGCGGGAAGTGACGATGGCCAATTTCGACACCGGCGGTGTCGGTTGGGATCAGCGCACAGGTAATGCCCAGTTCGGTTTCGCTGCCGAGCAGATGATCGGGGTCTTTCAGTTTAAACGCCAGACCCAGCACGGTGGCGATAGGCGCCAGCGTGATGTAACGCTTATTCCAGGTCAGGCGCATACCGAGGACTTCTTTCCCCTGCCACTGGCCTTTACAGACGATACCGAAATCCGGAATAGCACCGGCATCAGAACCCGCTTCCGGGCTGGTCAGGGCGAAACAAGGGATTTCCAGACCTTCGGCCAGACGCGGCAGATAGTGATCTTTCTGCTCTTCGGTGCCGTAATGTTGCAGCAATTCGCCCGGGCCGAGTGAGTTCGGCACACCGACGGTGATCGCCAGAATACCGGATACACCGGCCAGTTTTTGCAACACACGTGCCTGAGCGTAAGCGGAGAATTCCAGGCCGCCGTATTCTTTCTTAATGATCATCGCGAAGAAGCGATGTTCTTTCAGATACGCCCACAGTTCCGGCGGCAAATCTGCCAGTTCATGGGTTATCTGGAAGTCATTCGCCATGCGACAGGCTTCTTCAACCGGCCCGTCAATAAAGTGTTGCTCTTCTTCGGTCAGTTGCTGTTCAGGGTAATCCTGCAATTTTTTCCAGTCAGGCTTACCGCCAAACAGATCGCCTTCCCACCAGGTCGTTCCGGCTTCAATAGCTTCTTTTTCCGTGCGTGACATGGCAGGCATCACTTTACGGAAGGTGCGCAGGGCAGGGGCTGAGAACAATGAACGACGCAGGGCAGGGATATTGAACGGCAGCAAAATGATCGCCAGAGGCACCAGAAGCCATAACGTCCACAAATTAATGGCACCCATGGCAGCGGTAAACGCCAGTAAAATCAGGCTGCTAAGGGCAAGATTGACCTTGTGGTAGAACAACGCACCAAGGATCACGACAAATGCAACAATGCTAAGAACCATCATAGTAAAGCTCCTGAGTAGTAGGAGGTCTGACCTGTTGTAGGGATACAATGGTTTTAGTTCATACTCATTTCTTTATCAATGTGTTTACATACTAATTACAACACAGCTCACAAACCGGCCGCACGAAGCGTCAAAAATAGAAACTATCGGAATCATTACCGCTTCATTGCTTCTCGCTGTTTCGGCTTTCCGTTAAACTGCACAGCGGAACGTTTTATTGCTATCGGCCGTGCGTAAACCGGCTGCAAATGGACATAAAAGAGGCTGCTATGTACCAGGATATTATCCGTACTGAACTGAACGAAGCTGCTGATACGCTGAATAAATTCATCAGCGATCCGGCAAATATTGAGTCTATTCAACGTGCAGCAGTGCTGCTGGCAGATTCATTCAAAGCGGGTGGGAAAGTAATTTCCTGCGGTAACGGCGGTTCACATTGTGACGCCATGCATTTCGCGGAAGAGCTGACAGGCCGTTATCGTGAAAACCGTCCGGGCTATCCGGCGATTGCCATTTCTGACGTCAGCCACATCTCCTGCGTCGGCAACGATTTCGGTTACGAATACATTTTCTCCCGTTATCTGGAAGCCGTTGGCCAGAAAGGTGACGTTCTGCTGGGGATCTCAACTTCTGGCAATTCTGGTAACGTGATCAAAGCTATCGAAGCTGCCCGCGCTAAAGGCATGAAAGTCATTACCCTGACCGGTAAAGATGGCGGCAAAATGGACGGCTCAGCCGACGTGGAAATCCGCGTTCCTCACTTTGGTTTCGCTGACCGCGTGCAGGAAATCCACATTAAAGTGATACATATCCTGATCTTATTGATCGAAAAAGAGATGGCAAAATAATTCGCCGCACGTGGGTAATACGGCGTTGAAATCTGGCTCAGAATGCTCATTTACTCTGTGTAAACTCCGCTTCTTCGCCAGATTTCGCTTTGTCTTTCCTGAGTGCAGCGCATTATAAGAATAATAAAAGGAGGCAGGTGATGTGCGAATTGCTCGGGATGAGCGCTAACGTCCCTACTGATATTTGTTTCAGTTTCAGTGGATTAGTGCAGCGCGGTGGCGGGACTGGTCCGCATAAAGACGGCTGGGGCATTACCTTTTATGAAGGCAATGGCTGTCGTACTTTTAAAGATCCGACGCCAAGTTTTAATTCGCCCATTGCCCGCCTTGTTCAGGAATATCCGATCAAATCCTGCGCGGTGATTTCTCATATTCGTCAGGCAAACCGTGGCGAAGTGGCGCTGGAAAATACCCATCCGTTCACCCGCGAACTGTGGGGACGCAACTGGACTTACGCGCACAACGGCCAGCTTCGCGGTTACCGCCAGCTGGATACCGGCACGTTGCGCCCTGTCGGTCAGACAGACAGTGAATACGCTTTTTGCTGGTTGCTGCATAAACTCACCCAACGTTATCCGCGCCGCCCTGCAAGCTGGCCGCCGGTGTTTCGCTATATCGCGTCGCTGGCTGATGAGTTACGGCAGAAAGGGGTGTTTAACATGTTGCTGTCGGACGGCAATTTTGTGATGGCATACTGCTCGACGAATTTGCACTGGATCACGCGGCGGGCGCCTTTCGGAAAGGCAACGTTGTTGGATCAGGATGTGGAAATTGATTTTCAGCAGCAGACGACACCGAATGATGTCGTCACCGTGATTGCCACGCAACCGCTGACCGCAAACGAAACCTGGAACAAGATTGCCCCAGGTGAGTTCGCGTTATTTCATCGGGGCGAACGCCAGCTGTGAGGACAGCGGGGTGTTAGACAACGGTTGCAGCACTTCATATTTACCGTCAGTGACCACAACATTCGGTGGCTGATGGTGTTTCTCAAAGTACGCATATCCCGGTTGTAACTGGCTCCAGAAGCTGTAGTAGCTTGAGTTTTTGTGCGCCTTCATGTTGGCATCGGTCATTTTGAACGGATAAATGCTGATCTGCAGATTACGCTGCCCGAACTGGAATGCCGCCTGCACATAGGTAAAGATTTCGTCCATGTAGCCGTCGGTCATGGCGTAGCAACCGATAGACTTACAGTTTCCGTGGATCATCAGATACTTACCTGAATAGCCCTGCGAGATGTCGTAAGCATTGGGGAAACCGATGTTAATGGCGCGATAAAAGCGGCTGTCAGGTTTCAGGTGGTGAATATCCACGTTGTAGAAACCTTCCGGGCTTTTGAAATCACCTTCGCGACGTTTATTTCCCAAACCGCCGGAAAAATCGCAGATGCCGTAACTGCCGATCAGACGAAATTCGCCGTCGAGTTGGGCATACAATTCGAGTTTACGTTCTTGTTTGAAGATCTGGATATAAACCGGAGCGCCTAACAATTGCTTTTTAAGCGTCGCGTTGACCGGGACAGCATCGCTGGCCACGGCGTAATTTGCTGTAAATAAAGGCAAACTGAGGAGCATCGCAAGAAACAGCGCGATTCTGATCATTCTAAATCCTGCTTGGTAATAATGTCGATTATTGTGTCTACAGCGGAACTGCCTGTAAGACCGCCACTGATTTTCTTCTTATGTACTGCCTGTCTGAAACGATGCCATATTAATACTGATTAATTTTTTAGCAATCACCAAATAATGAATAATGAATTTCCCAATCGGAAATTTATTACCTTGCCATGAATGGTGATTAATTAAGCGAAATTAACCAACATTTTCTGTGTTGGAAATCTCCGCACTCAACTGTATACTTATACAGTCATTGGGGGAGGGCTATGCGTAAAATCATTCATGTGGATATGGACTGCTTTTTCGCGGCCGTCGAGATGCGCGACGATCCTTCCCTGCGCGATATTCCAATCGCTATCGGCGGCAGTCGTGACCGCCGTGGCGTCATCAGTACCGCCAATTATCCAGCCCGCAAATTTGGCGTACACAGTGCAATGCCTACCGGCATGGCCCTGAAACTTTGCCCGCATCTGAAAGTCATTCCCGGCAGAATGGACGCCTATAAAGAAGCGTCAAACCACATTCGTGAAATCTTCGCGCGTTATACGCCATTGATCGAACCGTTGTCACTCGACGAAGCTTATCTGGATGTTTCCGACGCCACCCAATGCAATGGTTCCGCCACACTTATCGCCGCTGAAATTCGCCAGGCCATTTTCGATGAAATCAATCTGACGGCTTCTGCGGGCATTGCGCCGATAAAATTTCTGGCAAAAATCGCCTCAGACCTGAACAAACCCAACGGCCAGTTTGTGATTACGCCCGATAAAGTGGACGCGTTTTTACAAGATTTGCCGCTGAGCAAAATCCCCGGCGTCGGCAAAGTCACCGCCCAGCGGTTGCAGGAACAGGGGTTGATCACCTGCGGTGATGTACAGCGTTACGATCTGGCGAAACTGCTCAAACGCTTTGGCAAGTTTGGACGCGTGTTGTGGGAACGCTGTCAGGGGATTGATGAGCGCGAGATTTCCCCCGAGCGGTTGCGTAAATCCGTCGGTGTGGAACGTACGCTGGCCGAAGATATTCACAGCTGGGAAGAGTGCGTGGCGCTGATCGAACGTTTGTACCCCGAACTGCAAACGCGCTTAAGCCGCGTCAGCCCGGATCTGCGCATTGCGAGACAGGGTGTAAAACTCAAATTTCATGATTTCCAGCAAACCACGCAGGAGCACGTGTGGCCGGTGCTGAATAAAGAAGATTTACTGAAAGTCGCGCGTGATGCCTGGGAACAGCGGCGCGGCGGAAGAGGGGTCAGGCTGGTGGGGTTGCATGTGACGTTGCAAGATCCCCAAATCGAGCGGCAGCTTCTTCTTCCCTGGGAATGATCCCCGTCATCCTTCAAACTGTCTCTGCGTTGGCTGCCTTCGCAAACCCCGGTCACATACTTGTGTATACTCCTGGGGATTTACTCAGTTGCCGCCTTAATACAGCCCGAATGATTTAGGGGATCGATCGAGTATTAACTGCGTTCAGGAATCGCTTTCAGCAGGGCCGTCAGCAGTTTCCAGTACAGCTCGACGCTGGCAATTTCCACCTGCTCATCCGGCGAGTGTGGGCCGGTGATGGTTGGCCCGATGGAAACCATGTCCATGTCCGGGTACGGCTTTTTGAACAGACCGCATTCCAGACCGGCGTGGATCACCATGATGTTCGGGGTTTTATTGAACAGCGTCTGGTAAGTTTCACGCACCAGCGTCATCACCGGTGAGCTTGGCTCAGGTTTCCAGCCAGGGTAGCTGCCTTTTGCCAGACTTTTCGCGCCAGCCAGTTCACTCAGTGAGTTGAGCATGCTGACCACATATTCTTTGCCGCTGTCGATAAGAGAACGGATCAGACTGTTGATCGCTACTTCGTCATCTTTCATGGTGACAACACCGACGTTCAGCGAGGTTTCTACCACGCCTTTCACGTCATCACTCATGCGGATCACGCCGTTTGGCGTCGCGTTCAGCAGGGCAAGGAATTTACCCTGAGTTTCCGCGGTCAGCGCTTTCGTGTTGCTTTCAGCCGCTTCTGCCACCAGAGCAATTTTCTTCTCAACCGCTGACAGTTCAAACTGAATGGTCGCCAGGAATTCCTGTGCTGCTGCTTTCAGTACGTCTGCTTTATCCGCAGCCACTGCCAGAGTTGCAATCGCTTCACGCGGGATGGCGTTACGCAGTGTGCCGCCGGTGAAATCCAGCAGACGCAGGCCCAGTGTCTCGGCGTTGTCTGCCAGGAAACGCGCCAGCAATTTGCTTGCATTACCCAGACCTAAATGGATATCAGCGCCGGAGTGGCCGCCTTTCAGTCCCTTCAGGGTCAGCTTCAGCGTGGTGAAACCAGCCGGAACCGCTTCACGGCTCAGTGGCAGTGTGGCGGTAAAATCAATGCCGCCGGCGCAACCCATGTAGATTTCGCCTTCGGTTTCAGAATCGGTGTTGATCAGGATTTCAGACTGTAACCAGTCTGGTTGCAGGCCGAATGCGCCTGCCATGCCGGTTTCTTCGGTCATGGTCAGCAGCACTTCCAGCGGACCGTGCTCTACGCTGTCATCAGCCAGAACTGCCAGCGCGGACGCCATGCCGATGCCATTGTCAGAACCCAGCGTGGTGCCGCGGGCTTTTACCCAACCGTCTTCGATGAAAGGCTGGATCGGATCTTTAGTGAAATCATGAACGGTATCGTTGTTTTTCTGCGGCACCATATCGAGGTGCGCCTGCAGGGCAACGGCTTTGCGGTTTTCCATGCCTTTCGTGGCCGGTTTACGCAGCAAAATGTTGCCGACTTCATCACGCTCAGCGTGGATACCCTTTTCCTGTGCCCATTCAACGATGTGTTTTGCCAGTTCTTCTTCATGATAAGAAGGGTGCGGAATTGAACAGATTTTGGCAAAAATATCCCACAACGGTTGTGGCGAAAGCTGAGACAGTTCAGACACTATAAGTCTCCTGTAACAGTCAGCTCATTCAGGCTCCGTTTGCGGGGGAACTGATTGAGATGCTGTAGGTTTAAGGTTAAGTAATCCCCGCCAGACTGTGTGGCGAGTGGCCTGACAGAATATCACTTAATCTTAACCTGTGCGCGGGGACGGGGAGAAATTCCGGGTTTTTTGGGGCGCTTTGACCAGATAATCGCTGGTTTTTGTGAGACGGACTCACTATAATCTCGCGCAACCTTTTTTCCCCCCATTATTTATTTAGAAGCCGTTAATTCACTGGCTGGGACACCTTTATGAGCGAAAAATACGTTGTAACCTGGGACATGCTGCAAATCCACGCCCGCACCATGGCTAAACGCCTGCTGCCGGCAGAACAATGGAAAGGCATTATTGCCGTCAGCCGTGGCGGTCTGGTCCCTGCAGCGTTGCTGGCTCGCGAGCTGTGCATCCGCCATGTCGATACCGTGTGTATCTCCAGCTATGACCATGATAATCAGCGCGAAATGCAAGTGCTGAAACGCGCAGAAGGCGACGGTGAAGGCTTCATCGTGATCGACGATCTGGTTGATACCGGCGGCACTGCGAAAGCGATCCGCGAAATGTACCCGAAAGCACATTTCATCACCATCTTCGCCAAACCTGCTGGCGCACCGCTGGTCGATGATTACGTCATCGACATTCCGCAGAACACCTGGATCGAACAGCCGTGGGATATGGGGGTCATCTTTGTGCCTCCATTAGTGGGTAAGTAATTTTCCCTTAATGTTTATAAACGCCTGGCTTATTGCCGGGCGTTTTGCTTTTGTTGACTTGAAATCCTTTCCGCTTGACCTCACCCCTCACTTGTCGCAACGTGGTCGGGTTATAATCCCGTCCAGAAATGATCGCCTGCGGGCGACCCGCTGCTTGCTAACGGAGGATCTTGCATCATGGCTCCAGCCAACCTTACGGAAAAACTGTTTAAACCTTCCTTTAAATATCCGGAAACTTCGACGCTGGTTCGTCGCGTTCATCATCATAATACGCACCCGCCGATGCACACTGCGCTGGAAGGCGACACGGTAAATTGCTGGTACAGAACCATTAACCGCCTGATGTGGATGTGGCGGGGTGTCGATCCTTTAGAAGTCGAAGAAGTGCTGTCGCGGATTGCAGTTTCCAAAGCCGAGCACAGCGATCCGCTGCTGCTGGACACCGTGATTGGCTACCGTAACGGCAACTGGGTTTACGAATGGTCAAATCAGGCGATGGCGTGGCAGCAAAAAGCCGCAGAAGAAAAAGATCCGAACCTGGCCAGCGAATACTGGCTGAAGGCGGCGAACCTTTACAGCATCGCCGGGTATCCGCATCTGAAAGGCGATACGCTGGCAGAGCAGTCAGAAGTACTGGCCAATAAAGCCTTTGAGAAATCGTCAGAACATTCGCCGTATTCTCTCAAAGAGATCGAATTCAAAATTCCGGGCGGCGCGCCGATCACCGGTTTCCTGCACCTGCCGAATGAAGGCAAAGCGCCGTTCCCGACTGTCATGGTGTGCGGCGGTCTGGATACCTTGCAAAGTGACCATCAGCGTCTGTTCCGTTCTTATCTGGCGCCGATGGGCATTGCGATGCTGACCATCGACATGCCGTCGATCGGGTTCTCGTCGAAGTGGAAACTCACCCAGGACACCAGCTTCCTGCATCAGCAGGTATTGCACCAGCTTGCCGATGTTGCGTGGGTCGATGCCAGCCGTGTCAGCCTGCTCGGTTATCGTTTTGGCGCGAACGTCGCTGTGCGTCTGGCCTATCTCGAACCGCGCCGTGTGTGTGCCGTTGCCACATTGGGCGCGCTGGTGCATTCATTGCTGAGCGATCCGAAATGTCAGGAACAGGTTCCCGACATGTATATGGATGTACTGGCGAGCCGGCTGGGGATGTCGAGCGCGTCGGATTCGGCGCTCAAGACCGAACTTAATCGATATTCTCTGAAAATGCAGGGGCTGCTGGGGCGCAGAACGCCGACGCCAATGCTGGCCGCGTACTGGGAAAACGACATCTTCAGCCCGAAGGCGGAAGCCAGATTGATTGCGGATTCTTCATCTGAAGGCAAGCTATTACCGATTCAGAACGAGCCGCTTTATGAGCATTTTGACAAGGCTTTGCATGAGATTTGTGAGTGGTTGCAAAAGCATATGCGTTAACTTAATGGTTGCTAATTCCTAACGTTTTGCTAAAAAGGATCGTCTTTCTATGGAGGTTGTACTATGACGTTACCAAGCGGTCATCCTAAAAGCAGGCTAATGAAACGTTTCGGTACACTGGGACCGTACATCAGAGAAGGAAAATGCGAGAACGACCGCTTTTTCTTTGACTGCTTAGCTGTCTGTGTGAACGTAAAGCCCGCGCCGGAAAAGCGTGAGTTCTGGGGCTGGTGGATTGAGTTGCAGGCTGAAGCCGAACGTTTTACCTATGTTTATCACTTCGGTTTGTTCGATAAAGACGGCATCTGGAAAGCGCAAAACATTAAAGATGCTGAAGTGCGTGAGAAGCTTGAGACGACATTGAAAGGGTTCCACAAGAATCTCAACAAGATGATTGAAGAGATGTCCCTCAAACTGGAACCTGCTGATGATTTCAGCGAAGAACCCGTGAAGCTCTCCGCCTGACTTTCTGTACTACCCATTCCCATACTGAATGCTGCTATTATAGCGTTATGCCGGTTGGCATAACGCTTCTCCCCTGTTAAAAAAGACACAGAAGCACTTCTTATTCACACTAATGGAACGATTATGAGTGGTAGCCAGACACTGGTTGTAAAACTGGGCACCAGCGTGCTCACTGGCGGTTCACGCCGCCTCAACCGTGCTCACATTGTTGAGCTTGTCCGCCAGTGCGCGCAGCAACATGCGGCAGGGCATCGGATTGTGATTGTGACGTCGGGCGCCATTGCTGCCGGGCGTGAACATCTTGGCTACCCCGAACTCCCCGCCACCATTGCTTCCAAACAACTGCTGGCTGCCGTCGGGCAAAGCCGTTTGATCCAGCTGTGGGAGCAATTGTTCTCTATTTATGGCATCCACATTGGTCAGATGCTGCTGACGCGTGCCGACATGGAAGATCGCGAGCGGTTCCTCAACGCCCGCGACACGATGCATGCGCTGCTTGATAACCATATCGTGCCGGTGATTAACGAAAACGATGCAGTGGCGACGGCGGAGATCAAAGTCGGCGATAACGACAATCTTTCCGCGCTGGCCGCAATTCTTGCCGGTGCCGATAAATTGCTGCTGCTGACCGATCAGCGCGGTCTGTTTACCGCCGATCCGCGCACCAATCCGCAGGCCGAGCTTATCCGCGAAGTCATGACGATTGATGACGAATTGCGCGGCGTGGCGGGTGACAGCGTTTCCGGACTGGGTACCGGTGGCATGGCGACCAAATTGCAGGCGGCGGATGTCGCGTGCCGTGCGGGCGTCGATACCATTATTGCCGCAGGCAACCTGCCGGGCGTGATTGGTGATGTGATTAACGGCGTGTCCGTCGGCACACGTTTCCACGCGATGGAAACCCCGCTGGAGAACCGTAAACGCTGGATCTTCGGCGCACCGCCAGCCGGTGAAATCACCATCGACGACGGCGCGGTTTCCGCCATGATGGAGCGCGGCAGTTCACTGCTGCCAAAAGGTATCCGCGAAGTGAAAGGCGATTTCTCGCGTGGCGAAGTGATCCGCATCCGCAATCTGAACGGGCGCGATCTTGCGCACGGTGTCAGCCGCTATAACAGCGATGCGATGCGCATGATTGCCGGTCATCACTCTCAGCAGATCAGCGAAATTCTCGGTTACGAATACGGCCCGGTTGCCGTGCATCGTGACGACATGATTGTCAGTTAAGGAGTTTTCCATGCTTAACGAGATGGGCAAGGCCGCGAAAGCCGCGTCCTGGCAGCTCTCCACCCTCAGCACCGCGCAGAAAAACCGTGCGCTGATGCTGATGGCCGACATGCTTGAGGCCAACAGCCAGAGCATTATTCTTGCCAACGAACTCGACATGTCCGCCGCCCGCGAAAGCGGCATGAGCGAAGCCTTATTAGACCGGCTGTTGCTGACGCCCGCGCGGTTATCGGCCATTGCCAGCGACGTGCGCGATGTCTGCCGCCTGAGCGATCCGGTCGGGCAGGTGATTGACGGTTCACAGCAGGACAGCGGTCTGCGTCTCGAACGCCGCCGTGTGCCGCTCGGCGTGATCGGCGTGATTTATGAAGCGCGCCCGAACGTCACCATCGATGTCGCCAGCCTGTGCCTGAAAACCGGCAACGCCGTGATCCTGCGCGGTGGCAAAGAAACGCACCACACTAATCAGGCGACGGTTAACGTCATCCAGATGGCGCTGGAAGAGTGCGGGCTGCCGAAAGCGGCGGTTCAGGCGATTGAAAGCCCCGATCGCGCACTGGTTGCAGAACTGCTGCGTCTGGATAAATACGTCGACATGCTGATCCCACGCGGTGGCGCGGCGCTGCACAAACTGTGCCGCGAACAATCCACCATTCCGGTGATCACCGGCGGTATCGGTGTGTGTCATACATTTGTGGATGAAAGTGCAGATTTCGACAAAGCGCTGACCGTGCTGGAAAGCGCCAAAGTGCAGCGTCCGAGCGCCTGTAACAGCCTGGAAACCGTGCTGGTGCATGAATCCATTGCCGCCCGATTCCTGCCGGAACTGAGCGACAAAATGCACCGCGCAGGCGTGACGTTACACGCCAGCGAATCCGCAATGCCTTATCTGCAAAACGGCCCGGCGAAAGTGCTGGCGGTAACTGAAGAAGATTATTCAGATGAATGGTTGTCACTGGATCTGAACGTGACGGTCATCGCCGATCTGGACGCCGCCGTGGCGCATATCCGCACTTACGGCACCGAACATTCCGATGCGATCCTCACGCGTTCTATCAGCAGCGCGGACAGGTTTGTACGTGAAGTGGATTCCTCGGCGGTGTACGTCAACGCCAGCACCCGTTTCACAGACGGCGGACAGTTTGGTTTAGGCGCAGAAGTGGCGGTCAGTACCCAAAAACTGCACGCCCGCGGCCCGATGGGATTAGAAGCCCTGACGACCTACAAATGGATTGGTTACGGCGACGATTTAGTCCGTCCGTAACAGTGAGCACCGGTGGATTTTTAGTCATGAAGCCGGTGCTAATCCCCTATTTTGCATAGGGTGATGAGAAAAGCAGCAAACGCACTGCAGGGGGCTTGACGGCAGCGTTATATTTCACTAATTTAGCACCCCGTAGTCCCCCGGTAACACTCCAAAATGCCGACTTAGCTCAGTAGGTAGAGCAACTGACTTGTAATCAGTAGGTCACCAGTTCGATTCCGGTAGTCGGCACCATTCCAAAGTATTTTCAAGTCAAGTCAATAAAACTCTTTACAATCAAACAAGAAAATACCTTTTCCACTCGTTTGGTGTCAACCCGTGTCTATTGAAATGAACACATGATTGGGGTCACAATGCGGGGCATCTCGAATTCGGTCTAAAAAAACTGCGCCTGTTACCGCTCCACTTTGCTTAACCCATGCTGACTGCCGTGGAACGGTGAAGCTGATTTCATAAACTGTCTGACATTTTTCAGTAGCTGCCACATTGTCCTGCAACGGCGTTTACGCGTTACCGTTTCATGCAGTGTAAGCCACAAGAGTTCCATTCTGTTAACCCATAGTGAGTAAACTGGCTGATAAATAACAATAATCTTTGGATTTTACCTTCAGCCACTCCTGTATTACGCGCAGTTAGATAGCCTGCTTATGCAACCCAGCGGTTGTTCCACGAATCTTTAAATATAATATTGCCCTCGCAACACTTCCACGTAATAGCTTCATAGCGCATTTGGATTGTTTCAAAATGCGTTCCCGTCTGACCGCCTTGGTATAGGTTCGGTGTAATTGAAGTTATTTTTACATTTTCAAGAATTATATTAAAATACTCGGATTCGATGCCTGCATCTAAGATCTGGTACATCTTAAACGTTGCGGATTTCATGGTAAGACCCTGGCTCAGTCCTTTGTATAAAAGCGGTGTAACCTTATCAAATTCCTTTTGAAATGATAAAGGTGAATGTACCCGCGTTCCCGTTAATCGTCCCGTATTCGAGTCGGTTGGGACCTGTACATTATGAGTCAACGACTTTAATTCTATGGCTCCGACTCGACCAGAAACTAAAGAACCGCCTATAACAGGTGATCCATTTTCATCAGTTAACCATAAATATGCTGGATTTGACATTTTACATCCTTATAAATTGAGTAATTTAAAATAACTACATTGGAAAAAATTTATCTAATAATTTCCCCAGAAGATATATGCAGACTGCAAGCGTAAAAATAGAAAGTAGTCTCATTGTCCAGGTTTCGAAGTGGAAAAAGAAATATATTCCCAACCAGACAGCAATCGCGCCTACCAACGCACCCAATATCCCCTTAATGATGCCCATGGTCACCACTCACTTTAGATTCTACACGTTCCAGTATGTTATCAAAGGCGGGAATTCCCTGTTGTCGTCTTACGATCAGAGCATCCACAAAGGGTTTAAGTGCCGGTTCAAACATAAAGTAGAGTAAGTCATAATCTTTTACACGCAGCACCTGATATAATTCAGGTTCGTCTACGCTGAGCTGTTCCGATGTTCTTATACAGCGCTCCTTCATTCCTCCTATAAGCAAAATGTTACCTACAGCACCCCCCCGCAGAGCTATTGTCCAGCCAGCCCGCTGAGCAATTGCCTTAGCTATCGTTGATGAAATCGCAGAATTAGTAACGGCGCGCCCTATTATTGAGAATGAGCCACGGCTCAACACCTTGTTTTGTTTGCTTACAGATACATATTGATCAAACTTTGAGAAAACAATCTCTATCGCATCTAGAATACGGTCGTAATTAAGAATTCCGTTCCTCATCGCCTGGATTATTCTGATTGTTTCAGTTTCGTGAGAGTAATGTGAATCAGTGTCGAATACACCATACGCCATATAACCCAGATCGAGAGGTACGGAAATAGCACCGTTAATAAAACCTAATACTGAGTCAGGTGATATAATGATATCGGCAATTCGTGTGGCGATTTCCTCATAATTGCTCATGCTAATTCCTTTTATTAGCCAGTTCCCAGCGTGTGAGTATACTCCCCCCTTTTGGCAGTGGATATATAAAAAGGGGCTTCCTCTGTATACATGCCAGCCCTCCCGACTCCACATCTTACGGTTTTGCCACTGCCACTGCCATGGATTAGATTAGTATTAACCATAACTAATCCTCTGTCGTTTGACGCGAAATATTAATCACATCAATGATTAAGATATATTATGTGTTCCGGTAGTTGGCACCATTTCTGCTTTAATTTTTATATCATAAAACAATTAATTCATTTAAGACCTCAGCTTTCTGTCTATTTTTTTCCTTTTTTACCCAAAAAAAATACCGACTTGGCCAGATCTCTTTTGCCTCAACCCCAATCGTCTTTGCAATGATCATTTCGCCTTTCGGCCAGGGTCTTACCAGCGCATTGGAAAGCGTGGATGAACTCAATCCTGCGTCCCTTGAAACCGCCGCCATTGTTGTCCCTTTCTTCCTGATTGCCGCGATGATGTCAGCGGTATGCCAATCTTTTGAAACTGCCATGTAAGACCTCCGGATAATAGTGGTTACTAAGTTATCCTTAGTATGCGCAGCGCTTAAAAATAACACAATAAAAAACTAAGAATAACTTAGTGAAAAGGTTGGCTCCGACATCATGTTGATCAAGAGACTCAAGGAAGCACGTCTGCGTGCCGGGCTTTCTCAATACAAGTTAGGTGTACTGGCGGGAGTTGATGAGGCCTCATCAAGTGCGCGCATGAATCAGTATGAGAAAGGCAAGCATCAGCCGGATCAGGATACTGTCAGCAGAATAGCTAAAGTGCTGGATGTGCCTGTTGCCTATTTTTATGCGGAGGAAGACGAGCTTGCTGCGCTGATTATTGAATATCATGAAAGTAAAAAACAATCGTAGTCTGTTCAATTGCAGGATACTCAAAAATGAGCCAGAAACTTTTAACCTTCGCCAGATCATTTATTAATGGCGAGATCTCAGCCGAAGATTTTGCTGACCCTTATCAGATGTTATGGAAAGCTGAGGGTGATAACGGCGATTCGCTGAAAGATAACTTTCAGGACAGTGAAAAATGCTCGACCATTTTCTGTCTCGCAGATCAATTCAATCCTGATGATGATCGTGACAAGGATGAGTTTGATGCTGATGAACTTAAAGCGCGGGTTCGGGCAGTTTTGGATGAGGAATAACCCTTGGGCGGCGGTCTGGCGTATCGGTTTGTAGAAAATGAAAACTGAAAAAATTATGCCTTACAAAAACCGCAGGCGGGTGCGGAGTAGTGCAATTTTCGTCAGTTCTAAATTTGTCTGCTCTAACTCACTCTACACCAGTAAAATATCTTGGCGCATAAAGGGTGCGTATAGCCAACTGCTAAGTATAAGGATGGCTATCTTTGTTAATAGATATTCTCAAAGTGTAAATGAGTGGTTGACTTTTTATCTGTATATGAAGAATAATTTTCATAACAAAACTAATTCTCTATTTTTTAGTGCGAGCTTAATAAAAGGAGTTGAGATGAAACTTGAAAGAATATCTTTTGGTGAGCGTGTTGCTGAGCAAGAATCAGAAAAGTTATCAAATTATTTTGTCAAAACCCAA
Organism: Rahnella variigena; assembly: GCF_003610915.1. NCBI lineage: Bacteria > Pseudomonadati > Pseudomonadota > Gammaproteobacteria > Enterobacterales > Yersiniaceae > Rahnella > Rahnella variigena. Next base: position 4,346,303 of record NZ_NSDJ01000001.1, on the reverse strand, counting down.
CAGTGGGAGTCCCTTTATAATGGTGATGTGGATATTGTCTTTGGTGCTAAAGGTTCTGGTAAAAGCGCTTTGTATACGTTATTACTTAAAAGAATCGATGAGTTTAAAGAGAAAAAAGTGATTCTGCTTTCTGCAGAAAAGCCAACGGGTCAAACAGTATTTTCTGATGTTAGTGATGAACCTCCAACGGCAGAAAAAGAATTTATAACCTTGTGGAAGGTTTACTTTCTTCAAATCATATGTGATTGGTTGATAACTAATGGACATAATAGTGGGCATGCTAAAACTGTAATTGATAAATTGATTGAGGCAGGATTAATTGAGCAACAAAACACTTTAAAAAGATTTGTAAACAGTGCAATGAGATTTGCAAGGCAATTAGTTAATATTGAGTCTGTTGAGGGGGGGGCTACAATTGAAGGGGGCATTACTGGGAAAATAACCTTCAAAACCCCCACAGAAGCAGAAAGGAAAGTCGGGTATATTTCAGTTGATGAGTTGTTTGATTTTTTAAATAAATATCTTGAAGGGAAAGATATTAAATTTTGGTTGCTGTGCGACCGATTAGATGTTGCTTTCGAACAAAGTCTCGATTTAGAGAAAAATGCACTTCGAGCGTTGTTTAAAGTATACCTTGATTTAGAAGAGTTTGAGTTCATATCATTAAAAATTTTTCTTAGAAACGACATCTGGAATAGAATAACCAAAGAGGGCTTCAGAGAGGCAAGTCACATTACGCGTGCGACGAACATTGAGTGGACATTAAACAACCTTCTGAACCTGATAGTTATTCGCTCATTAGAAAATTCTGAGATAATAAATGAATTGTCCATTGATGCTGAAAAAATAAAATCAGATTTTGATAAACAAAAAGAATATTACTATACGCTATTCCCTAAACAAGTTGATGTTGGAGAGAAACAGTCAGACACTTTTGACTGGATTATTAGTCGAGTGCGAGATGGATTAGGTTACGTCGCGCCTCGCGAACTAATACACTTTTATAATCAAACGGTTCTTGAGGAGCGTAGAGAGCAGGATATTAGTAGTGATAAAGCGGAGGCGCCAAATATTGTTAGTCGACAAGCCATTAAAAAGGCAACTTATGAAATATCAAAAGTTAAGCTTGAACAAACAATATTTGCTGAGTATCCAGACTTGCGAGAGCATATTATGGCGCTGGAAAATCAAAAAGCAGAGCATACTCTCGAAACTGTTGCTCAAATTTGGAAAGCCGATGTCAATATAGCTAGGGGCATTTCAGTCCAGCTTTCTGAAATAGGATTTATTGACCAGAAAATTTTCAAGAATGATGCTTTACTTAAAATACCATTTCTATACAGACCCTACCTAAATATTGTTCAGGGTAAGGCTTTTTAAAAAATATTTTTTGTTTTAGGTTTATATTGATTTTTTAAGGTGTGGCTAGTTTTAATTTGTTGTGATGAATGATTATTTAGCCACACCTTTAGTTGACTTAATTAGCAGGCGAAAATATTTAAATTTTGTTTGCATAAGTTTTTTGTTGAAAGGGCTATGACAGAACATCTCACTGATGTTTACTTAGCATGATGTTAATCAATAAACATCGCGAACTAACTTCTTGGGGAGAAATAGGGGGTATTTATGGGGGTGTTTTTAATTGTGAGTTAATTTCTTTATAAAAAAACAATTACTTACTCTGGTTATCGATTCCGGTAGTCGGCACCATTTCTATCTTGTACTTTATTAGTTTTTAATCTATTCGATATATTTCTATTTAGCATCAGCTCCTTTATTTCTTCAAAATTCACATAAGATTCCTTTTTTGCTAATTAATTTTGATCGCCTAGTAAAGGCATATCTAAAAAGGTCATAACAGCCTGCGCACAGAGCTGCGCATTAACAACGTTAAGGTCATATTTTCCTCTCGTTTTATGGACATCATAAAGTCTGCTCATCCATCCTTAGAAATAATCAGTTTAAGTTCTTCAGGCGTAAACGGCGGTATCCGTTTATGCAACATCGCATGGCAATTTGGACACACCGGGACGAGATCTTTTATCGTGTCAACTCGATAATTCTCTTTGATTGTTGAGAGGGGTATCAAATGATGGATATGAATAAATCCTTCGCCGATTTCGCCATATATCTTACAGAAATCAATATTGCATACTTGGCAATTTGTACCGTGGTGGGCTATCGCGGACTTCCTTGCATCAATATCCCTTTCATAAAGGTTAACAGTGATTTGTTTTATCGAACCTTCCCAAAACTGACCGGTGCTATGTAATTCATCAGGATGATCATTATTCGTAGAAAAGTATGCTTTTCCCTTTTTAATTCTGATTTCGAAGCCTTGATTTGTAAGTAATTTCACACATTTAGATTTTATTCCTCCTGTGAAATCCTCTGGAGTAAACTCAACGCCAGTCATTTTTGTCGCTGCAATACCCACGATGGCCTTGGGAGGGTAGCTTAGCCCATCATGCATAACGTCATAAATACGAGAAGCATCAAACTTGTGCAAGATACCGCTGTTATAAGCGTGAATAGCCTCGATGATTTGCTGGCGTGAAATAAAATCGGGTAAAAGCTTTGGCATTTCTTCTCCTTAATATTATAGGGAATCGATCATTCCCAATTTCAGCAAAGATTTTTCTATTTCGCTAATCCACTCCTCAGGGCAGGGTTTCACACGTTTTTCAGGATCTTGTCGATTATGAGCTTGTCGTGTGGTCAAGCCATGCATTGCTTTGACATGCGCAATCCAGCAAGGAGTGTGAATAGTTTTACCCGTTCTGGACTTCACATCCGCAATTATTTCTTTATAAGTAGCCATCTTTTCCTCCATAAAAACTTCATGGAACCCACCTCGCAACTTCAACGACTTACTTGGTCAGCCCTTCTGATTTCCGATATAATCTACACCGCTGCGGCACAATCCGCAGCCGAGTTTCGCAGCTCGTGTAATCTGAAGGCGGCACCTCACGTTGAGAGTGCCGTCGCTTTGACGCAACTATTGAAAATGTGGCTGTAATCCACATGCAGTATCTCAATGGTGGCTCAGGCGGGGCAGCCTTCGGGCTGGCCGGTAGCCTTCAGAACCGGTACTGCGAACCTCGTCTGGGCTACCACCAAAGGGTTTCGCAGCTCCCGTGGTAGTGATTAACTATCTGAAGGAGCAATCCATGAATACTCTCAACGACTGGCATCCCGCCGATATCATTGCGGCACTTCGCAAGAAAGGCACCACGCTGGCAGCGGTATCACGCGCTGCGGGGCTGAGTTCTTCCACGCTTTCCAATGCACTTTCCAGACCCTGGCCGAAAGGAGAGATCCTTATCTCTCAGGCAATCGGTGTGCCACCACATATCGTCTGGCCGAGCCGTTATTATGACCGGCAGGGAAATCTGGTTCAAAGAACCGCGCGGATTACTGACAAATAGTGTTTGCGACATGAATTAGACGGGCAAGACTGATAAATAGTTATTAGTGCAAAAGATGCAATAAGGGAGCCAGTAGATAGGCTCCCTTATAAAACAGTCGGTAAGATTTTTCGAGTTACTCAATCAGGCATGTTGCCCAGCCGAAAGCCGAACCCCTGCAGCACGTGTGAGTTCCGTTAGCGTACCGATAGTTGGGTTACCATTCTCTGATAACGCTCTGTAGATGTGCTGGCGCGTTATACCGGATTTTTTAGAGATTTCACCGACTCCACCGCGTGCTTCGATGACCCGACGTAATGCCGTGAGGAAGGCCGGAACGCCACCCTCTTCGTAGATTTCCTCTAATGCCGTTTGCAGATAAATTTCAGCATATTTCGGATTGGCGCGGAGCGTCTCAATCATCTCTGCATCACGGCTTACTGATGCAGGGATCGAATCACCTGCGGTGTCTTTCGCGTTCATGGTTTTTGCCTCTTCCTGAAGTCAGCCAGATATATCAATATCCCGCGTTACTGTCTCTTATAAAAGACAGTAACGCAAGCGCACGGATTTTCCCTTATCCCACTCACTCAATCTCCGGCAGCCCCTCAATCAGCTTATCCAGTGTTACCGGATAATCGCGAACCCTGATGCCTGTGGCGTTATAAATGGCATTGGCGATGGCGGCGCTGACGCCACACAGGCCCAGTTCGCCGACGCCTTTGGCTTTCATGGGGGAAGAAACCGGGTCTGTGTCGTCGAGGAAAATCACTTCCTGATCAGGGATGTCGGCGTGAACCGGCACTTCATAGGCTGCAAGATCGTGATTCACGAAGTATCCCAACTCCTTATCGATATTCAGTTCTTCCGTCAGGGCCGCGCCGACGCCCATGGTCATCGCGCCGATCACCTGGCTGCGTGCCGTTTTCGGGTTAAGTATCCGGCCTGCAGCGCAGACCGCCAGCATGCGGCGGACACGGGTTTCGCCGGTGGCGATATCCACGCCGACTTCCACGTAATGCGCTGCGAAGGTCGATTGCTGGAACGTCTTGTCCAGCCCGCCGAACTCGATGGTGTCTTCCACTGTGAGGGTTCCGCTGGCTGCGGCTTTGGCGAGCGGGGCGGTGCGCTCGCCCTGACAAATCAGTTCATCGGTAAACACGGCGTCATCCGCATTAAACCCGAGCTTTTCAGCGACAGCTTCGCGCAGTTTCACGCAGGCGGCGTACACCCCGGCGGTAGACGTATTCGCACCCCACTGGCCGCCGGAACCGGCAGACACCGGGAAGTCGGAATCACCCAAACGCACGACCACTTTTTCCAGCGGAACGCCCATCATCTCGGCGGCGGTCTGGGCGATGATGGTGTAACTGCCGGTGCCGATATCGGTCATATCGGTCTCCACCGTCACGATGCCCTGCGCGTCGAGATGCACCCGCGCACCGGATTTATCCAGCAGATTGTTACGAAAACCCGCCGCGACACCCATACCGATCAGCCAGCGTCCGTCGCGAACCTGTGCCGGTGTGGTATGACGCCGGTGCCAGCCGAATTTATCTGAGCCGGTACGCAGGCACTCGATCAACTGACGGCGTGAAAAGAAACGCTCGGTATTGAGCGGATCGACCTGCGTGTCGTTCAGAATACGAAACTCCACCGGATCAACGCCGGCTTTCTCCGCCACTTCGTCGATAGCGATTTCCAGTGCCATCAGACCAGGCGCTTCGCCGGGAGCGCGCATGGCGTTGCCTTCGGGCAGATCCAGCTGTGCCAGCCGTAACCCGGTCAGCCGGTTTTTGCCCGCATAAAGCAGTTCACTCTGCTGCACGGCTGTCTCCGGTGTACCACCGGGCAGGTTGCCCGACCAGCTTTCATGCGCGATGGCAGTGATGCGGCCTTTTTCATCCGTGCCGATGCGGATGTGCTGAATAGTGGCCGGACGGTGCGTGGTGTTATTAGGGAGCAGCGGTCGTGGCAACATCACTTTCACCGGCCTGTTCGCGGCACGCGCCGCCAGTGCTGCCAGCACAGCATCGCTGCGCAGGAACAGTTTGCCGCCGAAACCACCGCCGATGTAAGGCGAAATCACCCGCACCTTCTCTTCGGGAATATTCAGCGTTTTGGCAAGTTCACTGCGACACCAGGCGATCATCTGGTTCGAAGTACGCAGGATCAGCTTGTCGCCTTCCCAGACGGCCAGTGAGGCGTGCGGTTCCATCGCCATATGGCTCTGATCCGGCGTCGTATAAATGGCGTCATGCTGCACCGGCGAGGCGGCGAAGGCGCTGTCGAAATCACCGGCGGTTTTGTCCGGCGTATCTTCCGGCGGCGTGGTGACGGCAGGCTTTTGCTCTGCCAGGCTGTACGCACCTTGTTCACGCTGGTAATCAACGTTGATCAGTGACGCGGCGGCGCGTGCCTGCTCGAAGGTCTCTGCCACAACCACGGCAATCGCCTGATGGTAGTGCTCAATCTGCGGGCCGCCCAGCAGCGTGGCGGCATTCATGTCGCCTTTGCCGAGCTTACCGGCGTTGGCCGCCGTGACGATCGCCAGCACGCCGGGTGCGTGTTCTGCGTCATGCAGATCCATCGAGATGATACGGCCTTTGGCAATGGCGGCACCAAGGACATAACCATAGGCTGCGCCCGGCACTTCATCCTGCCATTCGTAGGCGTAGGGCGCGGTGCCGGTGGTTTTTAGCGGACCGTCGATGCGGTCATGCGCACGACCGACCACTTTCATCTGGTCGATCGGGTTGTCAGTTGCAGGCGTGTCGAATTTCATTTGTTATGCCCTCGCTTCAGTCAGCACGGAGGCGAGCGTTCGCTTCGCCAGTATCAGCTTGAACGCATTCTCAGGCGTCGGTTGCGCAGCGGCGAACAACCGCGCGTAAACCTCTCCCGCACCGTTCGCCACCTGTGCATCAGCTTCTGCCAGCCTCCAGGGTTTATGCGCCACGCCGCCGAGTGCGACACGACCGGTGCCGTCGGGCTGTACGATGGCAGCAACGGACACCAGCGCAAAAGCGTAAGAGGCGCGGTCACGGACTTTGCGGTAAACATGCGTGCCTCCCGCAGGGGGCGGCAGGATAACGGCGGTGATCAGTTCACCTGTGGCCAGCACGGTTTCCAGATGTGGCGTATCGCCCGGTGCAAGGTAAAAGTCGGCCAGCGGAATGCGGCGTACTGCGCCGTCAGGGTTGATGGTTTCGACTACGGCATCGAGCAATTGCATCGCGACAGCCATGTCGCTCGGGTGTGTGGCGATGCAGGCCGCGCTTGCGCCGACGACGGCATGCTGGCGACTGAAGCCCCTGATGGCCGCACAACCACTGCCGGGCTGGCGTTTATTGCACGGCTGGTTGGTATCGTAAAAATACGGGCAGCGGGTACGCTGGAGCAGGTTACCGGCGGTAGTCGCCTGATTGCGTAACTGGCCGGAGGCTCCCGCCAGCAGCGCCCGCGACAGCACGGCATAGTCGCGGCGGATGCGCAAATCAGCGGCCAGATCGGTATTACGTACCAGCGCGCCAATGCGCAAGCCGCCGTTGCCGTCGGGTACAATGGTATCCAGTGCCAGACCGTTGACGTCGATCAGATGGGAAGGTTGCTCGATCTCAAGTTTCATCAGATCCAGCAGGTTGGTGCCGCCCGCAATAAATTTTGCACCGGGATGCTGCAAGGCACTGCTGGCGGCGCCGGCGGGTGTCTTAACCCGTTCATAGGTAAAAGCCTTCATGGTTTTTGCCCTCCGGCGACGTCTTTAATCGCGGCAAGAATGTTGGAATACGCGCCGCAGCGGCAGATATTGCCACTCATGCGTTCGCGGATTTCTTCTGCGGTACGCGGTGGAGGGGAAACCAGATCCAGCGTGACGTGGCTGGGAATACCACTTTCGATTTCCTGCAACACGGCGACTGAGGAGCAGATCTGCCCCGGCGTGCAGTAACCGCACTGGTAGCCGTCGTGTCTGATAAATGCGGCCTGCATCGGATGCAGGTTGTCAGGCGTGCCAAGACCTTCAATAGTGGTGACGTCGGCGTCCTGATGCATCACCGCCAATGTCAGGCAGGAGTTGATACGGCGGCCATCGACGATAACGGTACAGGCACCGCACTGACCGTGATCGCACCCTTTTTTAGTGCCGGTCAGTTGCAGGTTTTCGCGCAAGGCGTCCAGCAGGGTGGTGCGTGTATCCACGACCAGCTGGCGGATCTGGCCGTTCACTTTCATTTTAAGATGGGACTGATGTGTTTCATTGTCATGGTTGCTCATGCCAGACCTCCGGTATTACAAAATTTGAATCTAAAAAGGGGGTGACTTCGCGGGTGCCTTTGCGGCATTTTTTTATCACGAAGCCTTAAGCATAGTCGGCGATGGCGTTGGGATTAATCCTGAAGTCCGGCTTCTTCAGTTTATTCCACTTTCAGTCCTGCTTTTTTCCCTTCACCGGCTTCGTCAGTTCCCGCGCATAACGGATGAAATCCGCCAGTGCTTTGTTTTTCAGATGCCGCTGCCAGCTGAGCGTCAGCGTGGTGGTCGCACCGGGATCGGTCAGGAAGCAGTAATTCACATCGGGGATCATCACTGATCGCTGGGTTTCCGGGACTAACGTCACGCCCATGCCCATCGATACCAGCCCGATAGCCACCGACACATCGCGTGTGAACTGAATTTTCTGCGGCACAAATCCGGCCTGCTGGCAGGCGTTAAGTGCTGACCAGCCGAGGCCGACACCCGGCGGATCTTTCTGGATAAGAAACGGAGAGTCCGACAGCGAAGATAGGTCGATTTTTTGTCCTGAACAGGCCGGATGGTCGCGGGGCAGTACGGCGATCAGCGGACGGGTAGCAACGTCGAGATATTCCAGCTCAGGGAACTGCGGCACAGGTGAACGCACCAGCGCGATATCCAGCTGATAATTGAGCAAAAGTGTTAGCTGCTCGTGAACGTTATGTTCTTCAATGACGATATCAATATCGGGTTTATGTTTGCGATAACCATTAATTAACAGCGCCAGTGCCGGATCCAGAATCGACGATCCGACATAACCCAGTTTGAGTTGTCCTTTATGTCCAAGCCGCAAACTGCGGGCGTTCTCAAGGAATTTCTCGTAGTGGGTGATGGCGATGCGCGCTTCTTCTACCAGTTGCTGCCCCTCGAAGGTTAGCGCTACATGGCGCTTATCACGGGTGAAAAGGGGGATCCCCAGAGACTGTTCCAGTGCCTTTATTTGCTGGCTTAATGCGGGCTGGGCGATGTTGAGTTGCAGCGCAGCTTTACCAAAATGCAGTACTTCCGCCAGCACCACAAACGAGTGTAATTGTCGGTAATCCATATGTCCTCCGGTGCATTTTCCTCATAATAATCCCTTATTAAAAAGCCGCGTATTGTTATTGGACTCTTATCACCCATTCTTTGCAAACTGGCGGGGTAGCGGCGATGAACAGCAGGCCGCTGTATCCTCAATGACATGAATTAAAGGGGCATGAGATGTCTGAAGAAAAAACAAAAGTGACTGATCTTCGTTCCGCGCTGGAGGTGTTGAGCCAGTACGACGACGAACTGATCTACACCGATGAACCTGTAGACCCGATTGCGGAGTTATCCGGTGTATACCGCTACGTTGGCGCACACGGCACCGTAAAACGTCCGACTCAGGTGGGGCCGGCGATGATCTTTAATAAGGTCAAAGGGTATAACGACATGCGGGTGCTGATTGGCCTGCTGTCTTCGCGCAAACGTGTGGCGCGTCTGTTTGGCACCACGCCGGAAAATCTGGCGTTTATGCTAAAAGATTCCGTATCGAATCCCATTCCGCCGATTGTTATTCCGCGTGAAAAAGCGGTCTGTCAGGAAGTGGTTCATCTGGCGACCGATCCGGATTTCGACATTCTGAAAATTTTGCCAGCACCGACCAATACGCCGGAAGATGCGGGTCCGTATTTCACCCTCGGCATGTGCTACGCCGCTGATCCTGAAACCGGCGAGCATGACGTCACTATTCACCGCCTGTGCGTGCAGAGCAAAGATGAAATCTCCATGTATTTTGTGCCTGGCCGCCATCTGGATGTGTTCCGTCAAAAAGCCGAAGCCGCAGGCAAAGCGCTGCCCATCACCATCAGCATCGGCGTTGATCCGGCGATTGAAATCGGTGCGTGTTTTGAGCCGCCAACTACGCCGCTGGGCTTTGACGAGCTGTCGGTCGCAGGCAGCCTGCGTAATCAGGCCGTGGAACTGGTGGATGCTCTGACCGTCAATGCGCGCGGTATTGCCAACGCCGAAGTGGTCATCGAAGGTGAACTGGTGCCGAACTACCGCGTCCGTGAAGACCAGAACACGAATACCGGCAAAGCGATGCCTGAATTCCCGGGTTATACCGGTGCGGCACAGGCCGAAGTGCCGGTGATTAAAGTGAAAGCCATTACCCACCGCCGCCATCCGATCCTGCAAACCTGTATTGGCCCGAGCGATGAACACACCAATATGGCCGGTATCCCGACCGAAGCCAGTATTTTGCAAATGGTAGAACGTGCGCTGCCGGGCTTTGTGCAGAACGTTCACTGCCCGTCACCGGGTACCGGTAAATACCTCGCGGTATTGCAGGTGAAAAAACGCTTTGCGGCGGATGAAGGTCGTCAGCGTCAGGCGGCTCTGCTGGCATTTGCTGCCTTCTCTGAGCTGAAACATGTGATGCTGGTGGATGAAGACGTTGATGTGTTCGATCTCAACGACGTGATGTGGGCGATGACCACACGCTATCAGGGCGACGTCAGCACGGTCTTTATTCCCGGTGTGCGCTGCCATCCGCTTGATCCGTCTTCCGATCCGGCCTTCAGCCCGTCGATACGTGACCACGGTATTGCCTGCAAAACCATTTTCGACTGCACAGTGCCTTACAACCTGAAAGCGAATTTCCAGCGCAGCGAGTTCCTCGACGTGGATGTGAACCGCTTTATTCCAGGCTTCACTAAAAAATAAGAAGGCAACGGCGGAACTATGAAGTTAATGACCAGGAGTAATAACTCATGATTATCGGACCTTATATCAACGGTTCCGCCGTATTGCTTGGCGGGATTGTCGGCGCGTTACTCAGTCACCGGCTGCCGGAACGTCTGCGGACGTCGATGCCGCTGATTTTCGGTGCGGCCTCGATGTGTATGGGCGTCGTGCTGGTAGTTAAAGTCATCCACATGCCGGTGATGGTGCTGTCAGTTATCCTCGGTGCACTGATGGGCGAACTCTGTTATCTGGAGAAGGGCATCGGCAAGCTGGGCAGTAAAGCGCGCAGTCTGGTGGAGGTTTTTGTGAAATCCGATCCGGGTGATCAGGCGTCTCAGGAACAGTTTTTGCAAAGCTACGTGGCGATTATCGTGCTGTTTTGCGCCAGCGGTACCGGGATTTTCGGTTCCATGCATGAGGGCATGACCGGTGATACCAGCGTGCTAATCGCCAAATCGTTCCTCGATTTGTTCACCGCCGCTATTTTTGCCACCACACTCGGTTTCGCCGTGGCGGTGGTCGCGGTGCCGCAGCTCATCATCCAGTTGCTGCTGGCGTACGGCGCAGTATTTATTCTGCCGCTGACCACGCCGGAAATGCAGGCGGACTTCTCAGCCGTCGGCGGTGTATTAATGTTCGCCACCGGTTTCCGTATTTGCGGCATCAAAATCTTCCCGGTCGCCAATATGCTGCCGGCGCTGATCCTTGCCATGCCAATATCAAGCTTATGGGTTCATTTCTTCTGATTCAGACCATTTCCGCTATCACCCGCCACTCAGCTTCTTCCGGCAGAGGCGGCGGTTGCCGCCTTCTTCGTGTTTGCGAACCGTGGCGAAAACGAGATTGTCCTGAAAGCTGAACGCCTGATAAACGAAGCCAAAACAGCACGCCTTTTAAGAATGTGGGAGTAGAAAACTGAACGCGGCGGGGAATAGAATCCTCCGTCGCTTATTCTTTTTATGAAGGCTCGTTATGAAAAAACTCTTTCTTATCATTATGGTTTCAGCACTGGCAGGTTGTGTCAGTGAGCATCCTAAACCGCAAAAACATCAGACCGGGATGGCGAATCCGGCGGCGGTCTATTGCCATGAGAGAGGCGGCAGATCGGTGAGTGTGCAAACGCCGCACGGTGTCCGTGCCGACTGTGTATTCGCGGATGGCCGGGGTATCGATGAATGGGAACTGTACCGCAGGGATCACGGATAATAATTAACGTGCCAGGCACAGGCAAACAACCCGATTTCACGTTTATCTGTTCACGACGGGATGTGATACTTTGAACCCATTAGCGTGCCGGTGAGAGCAACTCATCGCTTTGGATTCAGAACAGCACAGAGGGTTTATGGCGGTCATTTCCCAACACATTATTGAGCAGGCAAAACACTGGCGCAGGGACTTTCATATGCGCCCGGAACTGGGGCTGAATGAACATGGCACCGCAAAAATAATCAGTGAGCTGTTGCTGTCATTTGGTCTTGAAGTTCACACCGGAATTGCGGAAACCGGCGTTATCGCCACGTTGCGAAATGGCGAAGGGCCCTCCATTGGCTTGCGCGCAGATATCGATGCCTTGCCTATTCATGAACTGAATGACTTCGCTCACCAGTCGCAAAATCCGGGGCTGATGCACGCCTGCGGTCACGACGGGCATACGTCGATTTTGCTGGGTCTGGCAAAACATCTTAGTGAGAACCGCCATTTTCGCGGCACGGTGCATTTCATCTTCCAGCCAGCAGAAGAGAATTTCGGTGGCGGTGAAATGATGGTGAAAGAAGGGCTGTTTGAACGCTTCCCGATGCAGGCGGTTTACGCGCTGCATAACTGGCCGGGCTTGCCGGTCGGCGAAGTAGCGGTCAGTCAGGGGCCGATGATGGCGTCGCAGGACAATTTCTATATCACCCTCACCGGAAAGGGCTGCCACGCGGCGATGCCTGAACTTGGTGCCGATCCGGTGGTGGCTGGCGCGCAACTGATTTTATCTCTGCAAAGTCTGATTTCACGCCGTCTGTCGCCGCTGGAACAAACGGTGATCAGCCTGACCCAGCTTCAGGCCGGTGAAGCCATCAACGTGATCCCGGAAACGCTGCAAATGTCGGGAACACTGCGTTGCCTGAGCAGTAAAACCCGTGAAACCTGCTGGCAGCTGATTGAGGAATACGTCAAAGCGGTGCCGCAGCCGTTTGGTGTGAAAGGGGAAGTGCGCTGGGAATATGGCTATCCGGTGACGCAAAATCATGCGGCGCAGGCGGATATTGTGCGTGTCGCGGCAGAGAACACGCCGGGCATTCAGAAAGTGCATTTCAACAATGCGCCGTCGATGGCCGCCGAAGACTTTGCCTATTTACTCGAAGCCTGTCCGGGCGCGTACTTCTGGTTAGGTGCCGATGGCGCCACGCCGTCAGCGTCTTTGCACAGCCCGCGTTATGACTTTAATGACGATATTATTCCGCTGGGTATCGGCGTGCTGACGACGCTGGTTGAGCGTGAACTGAAAGCATAACGCTGCACAGCGCATACAAAAAGGCCGGACATTTTACAGATGTCCGGCCTTTTTTCATGACATTGACCCGTCCTGATTAGCGTTGATTACACCCGGAAATGCCCCACGGCGATGGCCAGTCCGGTTGCCTGTTCCTGCAACGCCGACGCGGCGCCGGTGGATTGCTGAACCATCGCCGCGTTCTGCTGCACCATGCCGTCGAGCTGGGTAATGGCACGGTTAATTTCGTGAATGCTCTGCATCTGTTCCTCAGACGCGTGAGTGATTTCCAGCATCGCGCTGCTGACATTCGCCACATTACTGACGATCTCACTCATGCTGTCGCTGGCCAGCCGGACCTGCGCTGAACCCGATGCCACGCTGCTGACGGTGGATTCGATCAGCACTTTGATCTCCTTCGCCGCCTGTGCGCTGCGCTGTGCCAGACTGCGCACCTCGCTGGCGACCACCGCAAAACCACGGCCTTGTTCACCTGCGCGCGCGGCTTCTACCGCGGCATTCAGCGCCAGAATATTGGTCTGGAAAGCGATGCCGTCAATAACGCCGGTAATATCGCCGATTTTCGACGACGCCGTTTCAATGCTTTCCATTGTCGTGATGACTCTGGTCACCACTTCGTCACCGCGTGTGGCGGCTTCAGAGGCCGATCGCGCAGTGCCGGACGCCTGTTTAGCGGAACTTGCCGACTGAGAAACCGTGGCAGTGATTTGCTCCAGCGACGCCGCTGTTTGTTGCAGGCTGGCCGCCGCGGACTCGGTACGACCGGACAAATCGTTATTCCCTGCGGCAATTTCATCGGCGGCAATTTTGACCGATTCGCTGGTGGTGCGGATTTCCGACATTACCTTGCTGAGCTTATCGACAAAGGTGTTGAATGCCTGCGCGATTTGCGTCACCTCGTCGTGGCCGTCCGTCGGCAGACGTTGCGTGAGGTCATCTTCGCCGGAACTTATGGCGTTGAGCGTATCCCGCACGACAGAAAGGCGACGGAAGGATTTGCTGATAATCAGCCCGATCACCGCAGCGGAGAGCAACACGATCACCATCAGTGTAATCACCGAAGACGTCAGCAGGGATCGCATACCCGCCGTGGACTCTTTCTGATCCTGCGCCACCAGCGTATACCATTGCGTGCCTGCCACCGGCATGGCGCGCACGCGTTTCACCACACCATTGAGTTCAATATCCTGCGGTGAATTCGCCGCTAACAGCGCCGGTAAATCCACGCCCTGCGCCAGTGCAGTAAAGGGTTTCAGCGCCAGACTGGCGTCAGGATGTGCAATGATAACGCCGGATTTATCCACCAGCATGCCGAAACTGCCCGGCGTCGGATGAACGGTATTGACGTTATTCACCACGCTGTCCATCGACACATCGCCCGCCACAATCGCTTTCAGCGTGCCAGATTCCATGACAGGCACGGCGAAAGTCACCACTAACTTACCGGTTCCTGCATCAATATACGGTGGCGTGGCAACCGGATGTCCGGCGTCGGCTGCCTGCGTATACCACGGGCGACCGGTCGGATCGTAATCTGCGGGCACACCGGTCGGATCGGAGAACTTCGCGGTTTTATTTGCGTATCCGACGTAGACATTAGTAAACCCACCTGCGCTGGCGATCTGTTTGAGAACCGGGATCGGATCTTCCGACAGCGCAACCTGTTGCAGTGAATCGATCATCCGTGTTTTAGAACTCACCCAGTCGCTGATCCCTTGCGTGTGGCTGGAGGTCAGCGCGTTCAGCGTACTGTCAGTCGCCTGACGGTTGTATTTGTTAGCAACGGTGTAACTGAGGAACGTATTGATAACAAGCGAGCACGCTACGATGGCGATACAGGCGGTGATAATGCGCGAGCGGATAGTCTTTAACATGGGCGTTTCCCTGGAAGGAATCTTAAGTTTTTGGTATCGGCAGGAAAGGGAAAAACTTGAAGTCGATCACAAAAAAATTCTTAGCGTTAAATTACATGCTTGTTTAAGTGATGCACGTAACATTTTGTTGTATAAGAATAAAAGTTAAATATCCATGGTATTTGTAAGGTTTATTGAGTTTAATAAGTTGAACAATGCGCTTATCTCTCATCAACCTGCACACCATGGATGAACTATGACCAAAATGGACTTTTCCCAAACCGCTGCCTTTATCTGGTCAGTGGCTGATTTGCTACGTGGTGATTTCAAACAGTCGCAGTACGGACGCATCATTCTTCCCTTTGCCTTGCTGCGCCGTCTGGAATGCGTGCTGGAAAACAGCAAAGACGCGGTCGTGATACAGGCGCAAAAAGTGCACGCCATGGCGTTGCCGGAAGAAGCGCAGGAGAAGCTGATTTTGCGCGCCACCGGCGGACTGGCGTTTTTCAACACCTCGCCGATGAACCTCAGCAAGCTTGGACAAAAAGACACCCGGGATAATCTGGAGAACTACATTCAGAGCTTCTCCACCGATGCCCGCGAGATTTTTGAACACTTCAAATTCAGCGAATTTATCAGTCAGCTCGACGAAGCCAATTTGTTGTATAAAGTGGTGCAAAAAGTCGCAGCGACCGATCTCAGCCCGGCGGCGGTATCCAACCACGATATGGGCCTGGTGTTTGAAGAACTGATCCGCCGCTTTGCCGAAGGCTCCAATGAAACGGCGGGTGAGCACTTTACGCCGCGTGACATTGTGCGACTGACCACCGCGCTGGTGTTTATGAAAGATGATGAGGCGTTGACCCGCGACGGGATCATCCGCACCATTTACGATCCGACAGCGGGGACGGGCGGCTTTTTATCCGCGGGGATGGAATACCTGCACGAGCTGAATCCGAACGCCGTGATGCGGGCATTCGGACAGGAACTGAACCCGGAATCCTACGCCATTTGCAAAGGGGACATGCTGATCAAAGGGCAGGACGTCAGCCTGATTAAACTCGGCAATACACTTTCCAACGATCAGCTTCCTGCCGATAAATTTGACTACATGCTCTCCAATCCGCCGTTCGGTGTGGACTGGAAGAAAATCGAAACCGAGATCAGCGACGAACATACCCTGAAAGGTTTTGATGGTCGTTTCGGTGCCGGATTGCCCCGTGTTTCCGACGGTTCGCTGCTGTTTTTGCTGCATCTGATCAGCAAAATGCGCGACGGCGGAAAAGATGGCGGCGGCCGCATCGGCATTATTCTTAACGGTTCGCCATTGTTTACCGGCGGGGCGGGCAGCGGTGAAAGCGAAATCCGCCGTTATATTCTGGAAGCCGACCTGCTCGAAGGCATCGTCGCGCTGCCGACCGACATGTTCTACAACACCGGCATTTCGACCTATGTGTGGATCCTGTCGAATAACAAAGACAGCGCGCGTAAGGGCAAGGTTCAGCTGATCGACGGCTCAAACCTGTGCGGTAAAATGCGCAAATCGTTAGGATCGAAGCGTAATCTGATGGGTGAAGATGACATCAGACTCATCACCCGCACCTTTGGTGATTTTGCGGTGATCAATCCGACCCCGCTGTATGAGCTGGGATTAGAGAAAGCGCCGGAACAAAAATCCAGCCGTGGCCGCCAGTCCGCCAGCAGTAAAAAAGACGCGCCGAAAACCTTCGCCAGCAAAATCTTTAACAGCACCGATTTCGGCTACCGTCGCCTGACCATTGAACGTCCGCTGCGCCTTTCTGCACAAATCAACGATCAGGCCATTGCCACTTTACGTTTCGCGCCGAAGCCGTTTAACGCGCCGATGGAGCGGTTGTATCAGGATTTCGCCGCGCCGTGGAATGCGCAGATTTATGGCGATTTTTCGCAGGTAGAAACCGAAGCCCGCGCCATCATTAAAGCCGATTTCCCCGAGCTAAAAGAGAAACAGATTAAAGACCTGCTCGATCCCAGAATGTGGCTGGCGCAACGCACGCTGATGGAGAAAGCCCGTCAGATCCAGATGGCCTTTGGTGCAACTGACGGCGGTAAACACAGCGTCAGCAACGATTTCAATCAGTTTGATCACTCACTGAAAACCGCGCTCAGTGTTGCTTGCATGAAGCTCGATACCAGAGAGAGAAAGCAGTTTATCGACGCAATCACCACCAAAAATCCGGCAGCCGAACCGGTGGTGAAGAAAGTCCTGAAAGAGAGCGAACAGCCGTTGTATGGCGCGTTCCGCTACAAAGGCAGAGTGGTCGAGTTCGAACCGGACGGTGATTTACGCGATAACGAAAACGTCCCGCTCGACCCTTCTGTCGTCACCAGCCAGCTTATCGAAAGCTATTTCGACCGTGAGGTTAAACCGCACGTCAGTGACGCCTGGATCAACGCCGACAAACGCGATACGAAGGACAACGAGATCGGCGTCGTCGGTTACGAGATCCCGTTCAACCGCCACTTCTATGTCTATCAGCCGCCACGCGATCTGAAAGAGATCGACGCCGACCTCGATGCCATCAGTGCCGAAATCATGGCGCTGTTGCAGGAGGTGCATTCATGAGCGGGCGGTATAAGGCGTATGGGGAATATAAGGATTCCGGGGTTGAGTGGCTGGGGGAAATACCAAGAGAATGGTCTGTTTTAATGGGAAAAAGAATCTTTTCCAGTATTCGTAAGACCGCTTTAAAAGATGATGTTCAATTGGCTGTAAGCCAAAAATATGGTGTCTTACCTCAATCATTAATGATGTTATTAAATGATTCAAAGGTAATGCTGGCTTTAAAAGGGACTGATTCATTTCGCCATGTTGATCAAAATGATTTTGTCATCAGTCTTCGCAGTTTTGAAGGCGGTATTGAATATAGCAAATACTCCGGATGTGTCTCTCCAGCTTATACTGTCTTGAATAATGTTAAAAAGATAAGCCATAACTATTATAAGTATCTTCTGAAATGTGCACCTTTCATATCAGCGTTACAATCGACAACAGATAGTCTCAGAGATGGGAAGTCAATTTCCTATGAACAATTCGGCGCAATTTGTTTGCCTTTAACCCGGCTATCAGAACAAAACCAAATCGCCGCCTTCCTCGATCACGAAACTGCCAAAATCGATACCCTGATCGACAAGCAGCAGCAACTGATTGAACTGTTGAAAGAAAAACGTCAGGCGGTGATCAGCCATGCTGTGACAAAAGGGCTGGATCCTGATGTGCCGATGAAAGATTCGGGAGTCGAGTGGTTGGGGGAAGTGCCTGAGCATTGGACTATTAAAAAGAGCAAATATTTTTTTGATTTTGTCACAAGCGGTTCTCGTGGCTGGGCCGATTATTATTCAGATGATGGCCCCATTTTCTTTAGAATTGCTAATTTGACAAGAGAAAGTATTGATCCAAAATTAATTTCTATTCAACGCGTAACGGTGCCGCATGGTAGTGAGGGGGTGCGTTCTAAAATACAAAAAAATGATATCCTGATATCAATTACTGCTGATTTAGGATCTGTTTGCGTTGCCGATAACTCCATTTACGATGGGTATGTGAGTCAACATATATCTTTATGTCGACCTAATGAGCTTGTAAAATCATCGCGCTGGTTAGCATATTGTATTATTTCTGATTCGACGAAAGAACAGTTGTTAGGCGTTGGGTATGGCGGAACTAAAATTCAATTGAGCCTAGAAGATATTAAAGAATTTATATTATGTTTCCCGCCATTAGATGAACAGGAATTTATTGCTAGCTATCTTGACAAGGAATTATTAAATTTTGAAAAGTTAGATGATATTGCTCAACAACAAATAGAACTCCTTAAAGAACGCCGTACCGCCCTGATTTCCGCCGCCGTAACCGGTAAAATCGACGTCCGCGACTGGCAGGTTCCTGTCACGCAAACCGAATCCGACGAGGTGATGGCATGATGTCGGATCCGACCAAAGAACGGATTTTTCAGGATGAGATAATCGCGCAGTTGTGCGCTAACGGCTGGATCACCGGTAAACCGGACGGCTACGATCGCGAGCGGGCGCTGTATCTGCAGGACGTTCTGACCTTTGTGCACACCACGCAGCCGAAAGAGTGGCAGAAGCTGGCGCGGGTGTATCCGCAGGATACCGAACGTCATTTCCTCGATGCGCTGGTAGCGCAGTTAAGCAAAGCCGACACTAACGCCACGGACAAACTTTCGCGTACTTACGGCACCCTCGGCGTATTGCGCCACGACCTGAAGATCCGCAATGCCAGTTTTACCTTGTGCCAGTTCAAACCCGAGCACGACCTGAATCCCGATACGCTGACGCGTTACCGGCAAAATATCTGCCGCGTGGTGCCGGAGCTGGTGTACAGCCCGTATGCCAGCCCGGAGCATTTTGCGGAAAGCGGGGTGAAAGCTAAAAGCTGGCGCATCGATCTGGTGTTGTTCGTCAACGGTCTGCCGGTCGCCACCCTGGAGCTGAAATCCGAGTTTAAGCAGACGGTGCAAAGCGCCATCGCTCAGTACAAAGACACCCGCCTGCCGAAAGATCCGGCGACCAAAAGCCGGAGCCGCTGCTGACATTCAAGCGCGGGGCGCTGGTGCATTTCGCCGTCAGCCAGTACGACGTATTCATGACCACCCGGCTGGCGGGCGATCAGACCTTTTTTCTGCCGTTCAACAAAGGTACGCCGGAAGGCGGAAAGGGCAATCCGATGCCCGCCGACCAGACCCGTTACGCGACGGATTATCTGTGGAATGAAGTGTTGCTGCCCGATAACCTGCTGACCATTTTGGGCAGTTACGTGCATCTGCAAATCGATGAGAAAGAAGACTGGCAGGGACTGAAATACAAAAAAGAAGCGCTGATATTCCCGCGATATCATCAGTGGGATGTGGTGAATAAACTGGTGCGTGCCGCAACGGAAGAGGGCTGCGGACATAAATACCTGATCCAGCACAGCGCGGGTTCCGGCAAATCCAATTCGATTGCCTGGACAGCGCATCAGCTTTCGACGCTGTATAACGCCGGCGGACAAAAGCAGTTTCATTCGGTGATTGTGGTCACTGACCGCACGGTGCTTGACGATCAGCTTCAGGACACTATCTATCAGTTTGAACATGCCGACGGTGTGGTCGGGCGCATCAATAACAAGACCGGCGATGGCTCAAAAGCCGAGAAGCTCGCCGCCGCGCTGGAAAACTCGCAGCCGATTATTATCGTCACCATCCAGACGTTCCCGTTTGTGCTGAAAGCGATTGAAAACAGCGTGAGCCTGAAACAGCGTCAGTACGCGATCATTGCCGACGAGGCGCATTCTTCACAAAGCGGTTCAACGGCGCGTCAGCTGAAAGAAGTGCTGATGCTGGAAAATACCGGCGACGACGTTGAGCTGTCTTCCGAAGACATCATGGACGCCACGATGGCGGCCCGGCGCGGCAGCAATAATCTCAACTATTACGCTTTTACCGCTACGCCGAAAGCCAAAACGCTGGAACTGTTTGGCCGTCTTCCCAACCCGAACGAACCGGCGTCTAAAACCAACCGGCCGCAGGCGTTTCATGTTTATTCCATGCGGCAGGCCATCGAAGAGGGCTTTATTCTCGACGTGCTGAAAAATTACGTCACCTATCATGTGGCTTATAAACTGGCGCAGAAACAGCAAGATGCCGATAAAGAAGTTGATAGCAAAAAGGCCGGCAGGCGGCTGAGTCAGTGGGTGCGGCTGCATGATCACAATATCTCGCAAAAGGTAAAAGTGATTGTCGAACACTACAAAAATCACGTCATGAACTTACTCGGCGGGCAGGCTAAAGCGATGGTTGTCACCAGCTCGCGTAAGGAAGCGGTGCGCTACAAACTGGCATTCGACAAATACATTATTGAAAATAATTACCAGAAAATCAGCGCCATGGTGGCGTTTTCCGGTGAAGTGGAGTTCACCGAAAACGACCCGAACAGTGACGGGCAACTGGGGCAGAAATTCACGGAATCCAACATGAATCCCGGCCTGAAAGGGCGTGATATGCGCAAGGCTTTTGACAGCGACGATTATCAGGTGATGCTGGTAGCAAACAAATTCCAGACGGGATTTGATCAGCCGAAACTGTGCGCCATGTATGTCGATAAACCGCTCGGCGGCGTCGAATGCGTACAGACCCTTTCACGCCTGAACCGTATTTATCCCGTCAAAGCCGAATCCGGCACTTTTATCCTCGATTTCTATAACCAGCCGGAGGAAATCCTCGCTGCCTTTCAGCCTTATTATCAGACCGCTGAGCTGATGGACGTATCCGATCCGGCGCTCGTTTTCGAGCTGTTTGAAAAACTGCGCACCAGCGGGATTTTTCAGTGGAATGAAGTCGAACAGTTTTGCACCGCCTTTTTCAGCAAAAACAAATCCAGCGCCGCGCTCAGTAATATCAGCAGACCGGCCGTGGTGCGCTGGGAGAAACGCTATGCCTCTGCGATTGAAGCCTATAAGCAGGCAAAAAAGATGTTCGAAATTACTAAAAAGACAAGTGAGCCAATATTAATCGCCAATGCGGAAAACACCTTTAAAGACTGCAAAAAGGAAAAAGACCGGCTGGAAATCTTCAAAAAAGACCTCGGCAGCTTTGTCCGTTTCTATGAGTTCATTTCGCAGATTGTCGATTACGATAATAAAGATCTGGAGAAAATAAGCCTGTTCGCACGGCATCTGCGCCCGTTACTGCGGGAACAAAACGTGCAGGAAGACGACGTGGATTTGCATAACGTGGTGATGAGCCATTACCGTTTATCGAAAATACGCGAGCAAAGTCTGCGGCTTACCGACAGCAGTCGTGACGACCGGTTGCAACCCGGCAATGACGTCGGCTCGGCGAAACCCAAAGACAAGAAAGAGGATTTTCTGTCGCATGTGCTGGAGCGTTTAAACGAACTGTTTATTACCGATAATCTGACGGAAAAAGATTTGATCAGCGGCTTACACACTGTTTGCGGCAAGATTTCTGAAAATCAGACGGTTATGACGCAACTTGCCAATAATACGTCTGAGCAGGTGATGCTGGGAGACTTTCCAAAAGCGGTTGATGAAGCCATCATGGACTGTAACGCCGCCCAGCAGGAAATCATGCTGCAATATCTCTCCAGTCCCGCCATCGCTAAAGGCTATGCAAGACTCATTTTAGATATGCTGAAAGCCGGTTAACACGTGAATGGGCTGCGGCGAAAACCGCAGCGTCAATGCAACGACTTACTCTTCAGCAATCTTCTTCTTATCCACATGCCCCAGCGATCTGTCCGGGAAACAGATATCGCGCACGCGTTGTTTGAGCGGCGCAGCATCCGGAAAACCGCCGTCGCGTTTGCGTTCCCAGATAATCTCGTCATCGACTTTGATTTCGTAAATACCACCGGTACCGGGGACCAGCGTCACGGAGGCCAGATCGGTACTGAACGAATTCAGCAGTTCCTGCGCCATCCATGCGGCGCGAAGCATCCAGTTGCACTGGGAACAATAAGTGATGGTAATGGCAGGCAGTTTTTCCATGGTGCTGACCTTTTTTGGAAGATTTTATCGACGTTTTAGAAAGCAGATATTAGTGTCCGCTACAGACCTGCGCCAGTTGTTGTCTAAGCCACTGATGCGCAGCAGAAAGATGCGAGCGTTCGTGCCACGCGGCGACTTTAGTAAAGCCGGGAATGTCCAGCGGGGGCGGCATGACTTCCAGCCCTGTGACGTCGCGCACCAGCCGTTCCGGTACCACGGCGATCAAATCCGTGGTCTGTAAGACCGGCGGCAGCACCAGAAAACTGTTTACCGACAGCACCACATTGCGCTTTTTACCCAGCGCCTGAAGCGCGGTATCCGTCACGCCGGTAAAATTCTCTCCGCTGAGCGACACCAGCGCATGATCGTACTGACAAAAGGTATCGAGTGAAATCGTCCCCTGTTCCAGCGCCGGATGGCCCTTGCGCAGCGTACAAACATAGCGCTCATCGTATAAATGGCGGATATGCAGATCGGGCGGGGTAGTCTCCGGCGTCAGCAGCGCGAGGTCAATTTCACCGCGCTCCAGCCGCCCCTGGATGGTCGAATCCTCAACCCGCTGGACTGACAGATGAATGCCGGGCGCCAGCTTCTGTAGCAGGGAAAAGAACG
Source organism: Rahnella variigena (assembly GCF_003610915.1). Lineage (NCBI taxonomy): Bacteria > Pseudomonadati > Pseudomonadota > Gammaproteobacteria > Enterobacterales > Yersiniaceae > Rahnella > Rahnella variigena. Next base: position 4,323,380 of record NZ_NSDJ01000001.1, on the reverse strand, counting down.
GCTCGATAATCACGCTTAGCGCGTAATCGGTGGCGGCGAGGGTAAACGTCATCTCGCAGTCAGCGGGCACAAAGACTTCCGGCTGCAAGAGTGCCTCGATTTCCGCCATCACCCGCTTCACCGGTTTAGCCAGCGCCAGCGCGCGTTCGGTCGGTACGATGCCGTAGCGCGCCCGCACAAATAACGGGTCGTCAAAACTTTCCCGCAGGCGCGTCAGCATGCTGCTCACGGCGGGTTGCGTCAGGGAAAGACGCTCTGCGGCGCGGGTCACGTTGCGTTCGTCGAGCAATGCATCGAAAGTCTTTAGCAGGTTGAGGTCGAGACTTTTCAGATTGCGCATGGGCAGGGCACCGATTGAGTTATAACGAAATTTGATACGCACTATAATATTTCTACACTTCTGCTTATAGCTCTTTGGCAGCACTCTGTGTGCTGAACGTGCCAATCCACCGAGGAAATATTATGTCTGCACTATTTACGCCGTTTACGCTGAAAGACGTCACCTTAAAAAACCGCATTGCGGTTCCGCCTATGTGCCAGTATTCCGCCACTGATGGCGTGCCGAATGACTGGCATCAGGTGCATTACGCCACGCTGGCACGCGGCGGCGCGAGCCTGGTGATTGTCGAAGCGACGGCGGTTTCACCGGAAGGCCGTATCACCCCGGGATGTCTGGGGATCTGGAACGATGAACAGGCCGCTGAACTGGCGAAGATCGCCAAATCCATCAAAGCTGCAGGCGCAGTACCGGGGATCCAGATCGGACACGCAGGCCGCAAAGCCAGCGCCAATCTGCCGTGGGAAGGGGACGACCATATTGCTGAAGGCGATCCGCGTGGCTGGGCGACCATCGCGCCATCCGCGGTAGCATTCGGCAAACATCTGCCAAAAGTGCCGAAAGAAATGACCAAAGCTGATATCCAGCGCGTGATGGCCGATTTTGTCGCTGCCGCAAAACGCGCACGCGATGCCGGTTTTGAATGGCTGGAACTGCATTTCGCCCACGGCTATCTGGCGCAAAGCTTCTTCTCCGTGCATTCCAACACCCGCACCGACGAATACGGCGGTGATTTCGCCGGTCGCAGCCGTTTCCTGATTGAAACTTTCGATGCCGTGAATGCCGTCTGGCCGAAAAACCTGCCGATCACCGCGCGTTTTGGCGTGATCGAATACGATGGCCGTGATGAAGAAACCCTGGCGGAATCTATCGAACTGACCCGTATTCTGCGTGAGAAAGGGCTGGATATGCTTAACGTCAGCGTCGGTTTCTCGACCTGGGAAGCACAGATCCCATGGGGGGCTGGTTTCCTGGCACCGGTGTCGCGCCGCGTACGCGCCGAAGCCGGTTTACCGGTGGCAAGTTCATGGGGTGTCGCTTCCGCTGAAATCGCCGAACGCTGCATCAGCGAACAAGATATGGATCTGGTGATGATTGGCCGCGCTATGCTCGCCAACCCGCATTATCCGTATGCACTGGCGAAAGAGCTGGGCGAAGACAACCCTTCATGGGTTCTGCCTGCGCCTTATGCACACTGGCTTGAGCGTTACAGCATCAGCTGATATTCGTTTTACATCAGCGCATTAACCCACAGGCAGAAGCTTTCTTCTGCCTGTTTTTTTATCCGGCGCTTAGATATAAAAATAATGAATATTTATCATCACGAGCAGTGATTTCCTTAATATCTCAGCGATGCGTATTCTTTGTGAACACCAGCCAGCGAGCTGTTCCACAGATAAAAAGGAAACACACATGAATGCGATTAACTGGCCACAGGGCTATATTCCCGGCGAAACCGACAACTTCGCGTCTAACGAAATGATCATCACCGGCGTGACCGTGGAAGACCTCTGGGCACAACTTGATAACACTGCCGCCTGGCCGGTTTACTACAGTAATGCATCTGATATTGACTTCCACGACGGCAGCGGACCGGGCCTGAGCGATGGCGCACGTTTTCGTTTCAGCACCTTCGGTTTTCCGGTGGAAGCGCAGGTTAATGAATATGTCCCGCCGGTCAAAGGCCAGCCAGCGCGTATGGCGTGGCACGGCTGGGCAGAAGGCGATGCCGACACCCGTCTCGACGTGCATCACGCGTGGCTTATCGAAGAACTGTCCGGCGGCCGCGTACGTATCCTGACGCAGGAAACCCAAAATGGAAAACCCGCACGCGAACTGGCAGTAACGCGACCTAATCCGATGATCAACGGTCATCAGGAATGGCTGGACGGGATGATTAAAGCGGCGCGGGGATAGCTGATCATCCGGCTGGCGACCGAAGGGTAATTAGCTGACGTATAAAGTAAGATCCCGCCAACGAGGGCGGGATTGAGCGATCAACTTAAATCTAAAGAGACGAGTTGCCCGTCATCACCAAAAATAATTGTCACCATTCCGTAAGGGCAATCAGCCGTGATAACTTTGTTTTTAAGCTCTTCATCTATGCAGTGTGAAGCCTTCTGCGTTTGATCATCAAATCGGATTTCAAGGAAATAACCTTCGCCGTTGTTCACATGAGGTAATGCATCTTTTTCACCTCGTGCCGCAAGATATTTTTGTATTTCTTCAATATGTATTTTTGCCATTCTCGTTAAACACCTCAAGGTAAAGGAACAAAAGAGCCTTTCTCGATAAGATTTTTCACTTGGTTTGGCCTTATAGGGCCGACAGATATTATCTTCATTTCATTATTTGGTACTGTAATACGCAAAAGTTTTCCATCAACACTTTGTATTACATTAATATGGCCACTCCTTGCATCATAAACACGTACAGCTGCGGGGGTTGTTAGCAAGCTTCTGCAGCTCCGCAGCGTTAAGTTTTCCAGATAAATTACCCAACCTCGGATCATTTAATTGAGTGTAAACTCGATCAGCTATATTAAAGACTCCAGTCACCTGAGCGCCTTTTGTCATTTTCCCAATTAAGGCTAGTGCTCGTTCAGCAGGTAATGAACTTAATAATGCTAACGCATAGTCTTCTGGATTTTTTGCATTCAATAATGCCATCACAGTGTCTGATCCTGGATTATTTTCCAAGATAGCCTTGATGACATCCTCAGGTAGGTCGCCTTTTATGTATTGATCACGAATTGTCTGTTTTTCTTGATCAGTCAGATTTGGATCTTGCAAAAGCTCTTTTTCTAAAGAGGCAGCACCTTCAAAATACTTACCACCCTGGCTACCAAAAACGTCACCAAGACTACTCAGCGCATTATTCTCAACCTCATTCTTCCCGCCCTTAGCCCCATCAATCCCCGAGCTTACATCTCCCCCCACAACGCCACCGGCGATCCCTGAGGCTAACGTTGCCAGCGCAACCACGCCTTGTTTCTCTTCTTCGCTCAGATTTTTGATGTCTTTGCCAGGATAGAGCGCTTCGGCGATGTACTTCGCGCCTGCGGCTGAAAGTCCGGCACCGGCCGCGCCCGCTGCGGCATTGCCGCCTTGCATTTCGGCGACGACGGCACCGGCCAGCGCGTGGCTGATGATGCGTTCAGCGCCTTCGGCGGTGTGGGTTTTGATGTATTCAGCCATGTAAGGCGCGGCTGCGCCCGCCACGGCGGAGCTCCAGTCGCCGCCCGTCAGGCCTTGTATGGCGGCGGTGATCGCCTGTACGGCTTTCTGTTTATCGCTGCCGGTGCCGTAATCGTTTAACGCCGTGTCGTAGGCGCGTCTGGCGATGTCTTCACCGGTTGGCGTTTTTCCTTCGGCTTCCAGCGCGGCTTTTGCGGCGGCGAGATTGTCGGGATTTTTCGCCGCTTCCTGTGCCGCGATTTTCCCTTCGGTGCGAACGATATCCGCGACCTGCGAGCCAATCTCCGCGATGGCGCGGTTCTCGTCGATGCGCTGCTGTTCTTTGGCAGCATCGAAGATCGGCGCCAGCGTGCTGTGGGCGTTGTCGGTGTCGCGGCTTAACTCAGCGACATCCTGCGTCTGTTTCTCTTTATCGCGGATAACGATCGTGCCGTCCGCGACAGCGGAACCGGTAGTGCTGGCGGCGCTGCCGTCGTTGTTCAGCCCGGCGAGCATGCCGTTAGCCATATTGCCCATGAACTGCGAGGCGGTGTTACCGCTTGAGCTCATGCTGGCGCTGCTGCTCTCGACGCTGTAATCGGCTTTGTTGCGGATGTCGTTCCAGCCCAGCGTGCCGGTATCGAGGCGGTTTTTGTCCGACGTCGCACCGGAGGCAATCACGCCGCCGTTAAGCTGGGTGTGGTTGCCGACGGTGATGTCAAAGCCGCCGTTGCCCGCGAATATGCCGCTCTGGTCGGTGACGCTGGCATAGTCGGCGTTCATTTTGTCCTGCGTCAGGCTGATATACCCGCTGCCGCCACCGCCGCCCCAGGTAAAGCTGCCGCCCGCTGCGGCGCTCTGCTGTTTCGAATCGTAATGTTCGGTGTCCTGCAGGCTTTCGACCGTCAGGTTGCGGTCGGTATCAGGTTGACTGCATAACTTATAGAATTAAAAATATCCGAAGAATACAGAATTTTTCAGTAACTAAGTTTATAATCATAGAACTTCTGCAATTCGTCAGGTTCTCTTTCCAGAATGCCAATATAATGCTGGTATGATCGAACTAATTGAAGATAGCTAAATATTGCAGTTATTCCAAAATCTTCATGTAAGTTAGAATATCTATCTATTTTTTCTGTGAGGACACAGCCCCAATTATTCGGTAATGCATTGTCCAATACTTCAAAAAAATTTGAAGGCACTCATAATGGATTGCTACCGTCGGGACAAAGGAGCATGTCAGTTCGGGTCGGATAAAACATAACACCATAGACCTTATACTCGACTCCTATTTTCAAAGGATTAAATTGTGTTTCATTATTTTCGCCAATAACTCTTGCGTTACCGGGGAGATCTTTTACTGATGTTGACTTACATAAAACCAACATTTATCCCGACCTATTTGAATTTAAAGTCATCTACCTGACCAGTTTTCGTATTACGAACATAATGTACTTCAACGCCATTAATATTTTGCGCCATTTTCACCCGACCATCTTCTTTCGGCCATCGCTTATCGGACATTGGTATAGGTAGTTGATGACCAGCCTCAGGGTTTAATAAGGCTTGTTCTATTGCCAATTTCTCTTGTAATAAGTTAGCTTCGGTCCTGCCTGTCGATCCAAGCGATCAGCCAGGTGCGTATCATTTTAATCGCTTTGTCGCATATATTGTACATGACTTATCTCCAAAGTAATGTTTACTACATACATATCGGTCTAATAATCTAAATTTTAATTTTTCTAGCTACTTCTCCAATGTACCAATGCTCAGAAAAATATATCTCTCCATCTTCATTTTCACTGCTTCTCAGGATTCCTAATTCCGAAAAGCCATTTGGTAAATTTAAATCCCATTCTTTTATTATGCTTCTATTTGTCAATAAGGTCTTTTTGCCTAAGTAATTACTTCCTGGTTGTGCTTGAACATTAAAGTACTCTTCAGATGTAAATAAGCATAATTCACTAGAAAACATCTCTGGCAAAATAATGCAGCATGTGACTCTTGTGTTCGTTTCATTTTTTGGTTTAGCCTGAAAAATATTATAAGCGGCATCTATCATAAATTGTGCGCAAACAGATTGAATTTCACGGTTGGTTTGTCGTCCCTGAACCAATCCTATATGTACAGGTATCTTAATATTCCAATAACCATCTGAGTAGCTATCACTAGAAATAGTGGGGTATTTAGATGTATATGACTGTGACCATTTTCGCAATGATCGTAATCTCCGGGGGATTCCCCGCAATTTTTTACTGCTGAATGCTAACCTACGTATCGACATTTATAACTTCCTTCCTTTAGCTACTTCAGTTTTAGCCTGATTTATAGTCCCATCAAGATTCAAGACTGCCTTAAAATTGCCTCTTTTGTCAAAAAGCTCAAGATGGTCTTTATGCTGGCCATCGAGATAGAACTGATCTCCTTTTTTAATATTATCCCCTATATCACCCTTTGCTTTATATATACTTTGGCCTTGATATTGCTGGCTACTTTTCTGGGTATTTACTTTAATATCACTACCAAACCCTGGTTGATTAAGGAGTTCTCCCATATTACCAACAGCACCTTTGTTGGGTTCATAACCATTAGCGAGATAAGCCAAATCATCCGGATTCTGTTCTGCAATTGGCGTGGTGGTGGTATTTCAACCCGTATACGGGGTGCCAACAGTATTACCTGCATTGCTTGATGACCCACCATTAGAGATACCAGCGGGATAAGCAACGATATGCTTCGGCTGACTGACAGACAAAAAGATCCCGACTTGGTGGCCGGGATCTGTATTTCTAACCAGAAGTTAATTGATCTATTTTCTTAATATCTAACAGTAACCGCTCATCAAAATCACTTTTATCTAATTGATTTAAAATTAAACTTATTCTTTTAAGATAATGTAATACGCTTTTTGCTTCGTTAGGGCTCAAGGATGCGATTGATGATATTAGCTGCCCATCGTAATCATCCCCAGCTAAGGGGTCACCTTGCAAAATAGCCTCTGCTCTTGGTAACACATCACCTAAAAACAGATCTTGTCTTATAGCTCGTGCAATATCTCCAACATCCAGTTTATCAAGTGGTACATCTACAATACTGCTAAACCACTCATCAAGAGATGATCTGGCGTTGGGCTCATAATTACAACCTTTCGCCATTAATCGGTCTCTAAACGTTGTCATATGCCGTATCCTTTTATAGCTGATTCTATTTTATTAATCGCTTCTGTTGCCCTTCCATATGCTGCCTGAGCTTCCGGATTATTAACATTTTTCAGGGTGTTTGCATGATTCCTTAAACCATTAAGGGTATCTTGCATCTCCTTCATATGATTCCAGTTTTGCCCTGGACTATCCGGTTTAGGGATAGGGTTACCATCCATGTCTTTAAGAGAGCCTGTAATATCATGATCTTTTAATGAATTTTTTATGAGGTTGTCGATTTTTCTAACAGAACTTTCTTGCTTCTGATTCAATTTTTCGACTTTTTTCTCTTCTGAATTTTTTGGATCATTTTCTGGCGGTGGTGGTGTTCCTGAACCTGTACCCCCTAACTCAGCCTTATCTGCATCTGTTAGATCTTTACCGATATTTGGAGTGGAATCAGCATCAGAATTGAGCATACCTGCTATCAGATGTAATGCAAAAGCAGCTTCCATAGGGCAGCTTCCGCCTGATAAACACTGTTTGACGGCGTCCTGACCAAATTCAGTGACTGCTTTGATGTTCAGGTTGTTGCCTGCGGCGGCGTTGACGTAGGCGAAGATTCTGATGCCAGGTTTTTAAAGAGCGTCTGGATTAACGGCCTAGCTTAATTACTAAGTGACTCAAACTTCACCTTTTCCGGAGGCCAGCGGGGTACGCAACGATGGGCTGCGGCTGAGTGACAGATAACTAGCTCCCGGCGACTAGGCCGGGATTAAATATATTAGCGAATATTAAATCGATGTTTTATCCATAAACCGATAGTTATTAATACACCAGTAAATAAGCCAATTTTTATACTGAGATATGACATCTGAGAAAACGAGCCATAAAATATTCCTGCTATAAAGTATAAAATCAGATACTTAAATAAAGTAATGGTAAAGGCAACTACGGTCATTGCTATGACCAAAAGCAAAGCAGCGAAAACCCAACGTGATAAGCTTATTTTCATTACTTGCCCCCTTTATTTAAATTATCAATCGCCTTGGGTACTCCTTGTCCCATGCTTTCCGTAGCAAATGAAGATGCTGCAGTACCCGCCATCCCAGGAACCGAAGATTGTGGTAAGGGTTTACTGATCCCCATCCCCATATCTACCCACTCCCAATTTTTCCAGGAAGGATTGAGTACTTTATCCAATGGGATTTGAACAACCTTACCAATACTATAACCAAAGGCTGATCCTGCAGCGCCCCAGCCAGCACCTGTGAGAGGGGCATCGCCTTTTAGGTAATTGGAGGTCGCCCCTCCGGCTGCATTCCAGCCAACGGTTCCCCACAGCCCGGTATTCGCAGTAAATGCACCGACATAAGTTGCTATCAATACGTCCATTGGATTTATTTCTCCATTTATTGTGTACTGAATACCAGCGTTCGCTGTACCACCGATGCCAGCAGTGACCTGCATTCCACCCGGTATGTAGATGAGACCTGCGGTCGCCATAGCTGTTGCATAGGCCTGATTCTCGGCGAGTCCTCGCTGACAACTTGCTGAGTTTGGAGCTGTTGCACATGAAAGTACATCTTCTCCATGCGCTTTTACTTTTTGCTCCTGACCCCATTCCGTACCACCGAACATATTATTGCTGATTTCGTTTTGACCCGATTTCGCCCCATCAATCCCCGAGCTTACATCTCCTCCGACTACGCCACCGGCGATCCCTGAGGCTAAGGTTGCCAGCGCAACTACGCCTTGTTTCTCTTCTTCGCTCAGATTTTTGATGTCTTTGCCAGGATAGAGCGCTTCGGCGATGTACTTCGCGCCTGCGGCTGAAAGTCCGGCACCGGCCGCGCCCGCTGCGGCATTGCCGCCTTGCATTTCGGCGACGACGGCACCGGCCAGCGCGTGGCTGATGATGCGTTCAGCGCCTTCGGCGGTGTGGGTTTTGATGTATTCAGCCATGTAAGGCGCGGCTGCGCCCGCCACGGCGGAGCTCCAGTCGCCTCCCGTCAGGCCTTGTATGGCGGCGGTGATGGCCTGTACGGCTTTCTGTTTATCGCTGCCAGTGCCGTAGTCGTTTAGCGCCGTGTCGTAGGCGCGTCTGGCGATGTCTTCACCGGTTGGCGTTTTGCCTTCAGCTTCCAGCGCGGCTTTCGCGGCGGCGAGATTGTCGGGATTTTTCGCCGCTTCCTGCGCCGCGATTTTCCCTTCGGTGCGAACGATGTCCGCGACCTGCGAGCCAATCTGCGCGATGGCGCGGTTCTCGTCGATGCGCTGCTGTTCTTTGGCAGCATCGAAGATCGGTGCCAGCGTGCTGTGGGCGTTGTCGGTGTCGCGGCTTAACTCAGCGATATCCTGCGTCTGTTTCTCTTTATCGCGGATAACGATCGTGCCGTCCGCGACAGCGGAACCGGTGGTGCTGGCGGCGCTGCCGTCGTTGTTCAGCCCGGCGAGCATGCCGTTGGCCATATTGCCCATGAACTGCGAGGCGGTGTTACCGCTTGAGCTCATGCTGGCGCTGCTGCTCTCGACGCTGTAATCGGCTTTGTTGCGGATGTCGTTCCAGCCCAGCGTGCCGGTATCGAGGCGGTTTTGGTCCGACGTGGCACCGGAGGCAATCACGCCGCCGTTAAGCTGGGTGTGGTTGCCGACGGTGATGTCGAAGCCGCCGTTGCCCGCGAATATGCCGCTCTGGTCGGTGACGCTGGCATAGTCGGCGTTCATTTTGTCCTGCGTCAGGCTGAGATAACTGCCACCGTACACCCAGCCTGCTCCTGAAGAGCGACTGGCTGGAAGAAGACGGATTAGGGACTGATACGCCGGTTACGATTGCTGTTGAACGAGGGCAACTGGTGATCAGGCCTGCTGAGTGACTGAAAAGAAATCCCGGCGATTTGGCCGGGATTTACTTACTTGTAGGATCTGTAATGACGATAGTAAATAAGCCAGCTACCTGAGCCACAAATAGGCCCAGCAAATAGACTAATACGGTAAGCTCTTCGAAGATCTTCAAGTGAAAAAAGAAAATCTCCACCAAAAGAGAACCATACAAATGTTCTCAGCGTTAAAAAAATAACCACAGCCATAGAAAGAACAACCAATACCCATATGATATTGAACATAAAAAAAGAAAATACTGCCTTCATATTCATTATTTTTTCTCCTGAAGACTATTTATTTGCTCGTTAATAATGGCACCAGACCCTTCTGTTGCAATAGCAGCTCCTGTATTACCTGCTATACCGGGAATAGAACTTGGTGTTAATGGTTTTGATATGCCCATTCCCATATCAACCCATTCATAGCTTTTCCAGTTCGGATTAAATATGTTGTTCAAAGATCCCTGTGCAAACTTACCGATCCCGTAACCCAATCCCGAAGCGGCACCACTTATTACACCACCTTTAAACGGGTCATCTCCGTTCAGATAGCTTGATGTCGCGCCACCTGCCGCATTCCAGCCCATAGTTCCCCATAGGCCAGTGTTAGCTGTAAATGCACCAACATAGGTCGCGATTAATACATCTGTTGGATTAACTGTTCCGTTATTCGCATATTGAATACCAGCGTTCGCTGTACCACCGATGCCAGCAGTGACCTGCATTCCACCCGGTATGTAGATGAGACCTGCGGTCGCCATAGCTGTTGCATAGGCCTGATTCTCGGCGAGTCCTCGCTGACAACTTGCTGAGTTTGGAGCTGTTGCACATGAAAGTACATCTTCTCCATGCGCTTTTACTTTTTGCTCCTGACCCCATTCTGTACCACCGAATAGATTATTGCTGATTTCGTTTTGACCCGATTTCGCCCCATCAATCCCCGAGCTTACCTCTCCTCCGACTACGCCACCGGCGATCCCCGAGGCTAACGTTGCCAGCGCAACTACGCCTTGTTTCTCTTCTTCGCTCAGATTTTTGATGTCTTTGCCGGGATAGAGCGCTTCGGCGATGTACTTCGCGCCTGCGGCTGACAGCCCGGCACCGGCCGCGCCGGCAGCGGCATTGCCGCCTTGCATTTCGGCGACGACGGCACCGGCCAGCGCGTGGCTGATGATGCGCTGGGCGCCTTCGGCGGTGTGGGTTTTGATGTATTCAGCCATGTAAGGCGCGGCTGCGCCCGCCACGGCGGAGCCCCAGTCGCCGCCGGTCAGGCCTTGTATGGCGGCGGTGATCGCCTGTACGGCTTTCTGTTTATCGCTGCCGGTGCCGTAATCGTTTAACGCCGTGTCGTAGGCGCGTCTGGCGATGTCTTCACCGGTTGGCGTTTTTCCTTCGGCTTCCAGCGCGGCTTTCGCGGCGGCGAGATTGTCGGGATTTTTAGCCGCTTCCTGTGCCGCGATTTTCCCTTCGGTGCGAACGATGTCCGCGACCTGCGAGCCAATCTGCGCGATGGCGCGGTTCTCGTCGATGCGCTGCTGTTCTTTGGCAGCATCGAAGATCGGTGCCAGCGTGCTGTGGGCGTTGTCGGTGTCGCGGCTTAACTCAGCGACATCCTGCGTCTGTTTCTCTTTATCGCGGATAACGATCGTGCCGTCCGCGACAGCGGAACCGGTAGTGCTGGCGGCGCTGCCGTCGTTGTTCAGCCCGGCGAGCATGCCGTTAGCCATATTGCCCATGAACTGCGAGGCGGTGTTACCGCTGGAGCTCATGCTGGCGCTGCTGCTCTCGACGCTGTAATCGGCTTTGTTGCGGATGTCGTTCCAGCCCAGCGTGCCGGTATCGAGGCGGTTTTTGTCCGACGTCGCACCGGAGGCAATCACGCCGCCGTTAAGCTGGGTGTGGTTGCCGACGGTGATGTCGAAGCCGCCGTTGCCCGCGAATATGCCGCTCTGGTCGGTGACGCTGGCATAGTCGGCGTTCATTTTGTCCTGCGTCAGGCTGATGTACCCGCTGCCGCCGCCACCGCCCCAGGTGAAGCTGCCGCCCGCAGCGGCGCTCTGCTGTTTCGAATCGTAATGTTCGGTGTCCTGCAGGCTTTCGACCGTCAGGTTGCGGCCAATCTCAGCGCTGATCTGCTCACCGGAAACCTGTGCGCCCCTGATGTTCAGATCGTTACCGGCATTGATGTTCAGGTTGTTGCCTGCGCCGATTTCGGAATTGGTCCAGGTGGTGCCGTCGCCGTGGTTTTTGCCTGCGGCTGCGTTGACGTCGGCGAAAATGCTTAGCCCGGCTTTTTCACCGCTGACCCCGAAACTGATGCCGATATCGCCGCCGGCGCTGCTGTTTTTGCCGGTGGTTTTTTGGGTGTTATCCGCCGCCAGCAGGTTGATGTCGTCGGCAGCGGACAAGCTCAGATCACCGTCAGCTTTGATTTTGCTGCCGATAACATTGAGGTCGCCCTCGCGTGCTTCGATCGTGGCGCTGCCGCCAGCCATCACCGACGAACCAGTGGCGGCGCGTTGATCGGTTATCTGCTCGGACCGGCTTTCCTGATGGCTGATGGAGGCCGAGATGCCGATAAAGCTATTTTCCCCGCTGTTGTTGCCGTCGAGCTGGGTACCCTGATACGCCTGATAGCCGTTCAGTCCGGCTTTGATGCCATCAAGTGCTGCCATCCGGCCGCTGCTGTCATCACTGGCACTTTGTGCGGCGGTATAGCCGCTGTTAACGGCTGCACCGGCGGTCCCCGACAGGGCGATGTTCAGGCCGGTGGTTTTTTGTTCGAAGGTCTCTTTGCGGTGCAGGGCGTCCTGACCGGGGGCAATCTGCACGCTTTTGCCGCTGATCTGCATGTCCTGAGTGGAGATCACGTCCGAGCCGCTGACGTGGACGTTGTTGCCCGCCATCAGGCTGACGTCGCCGCCGAGGCTGCCAATCGAGCTTGCGCTCTGGCTTTGTGTGGTGCCGTCTTCGTTGACGCGGTGGCGGGTTTCGGTGGTACCGAGGGTGAAGCCCAGTCCGCCGCCGCTGAACAGACCGCTTTTTTTCTTCTCATCCAGACGGTAGGCGGATTGTTCTTCGGTGGATGCCAGAACGTTAATGTCGTTGCCCGCCAGCAGGCTGACATTGCTGTCGCCGATGACGCTGGATCCATTAACGTTCAGGTCGTGACCGGCCATCATCGAAACATTGTCGCCGCCGAGCTGGGTGCCTTTGTCGTGAGTCGCGTAATCTTCGCGCACGGTATGTGTGGTGGTTTTTGAGAAAATACCGCCCGAGGTTTTCGTCTGCTCGAAGAAGGAATAATCGCTTTCCGTGACGCTGTTAAGGGTGATGTCGCGCCCGGCGTTGGAGAGGGGCGCTTGATAGTCACATTTTGAATTTGTTAAAGAACAATTACTGTTGTCTGATTCAGGTAGCCAAATGGGAAATCAATGATCACTGAAACGACCCCTTCCTCTTTCTAATCTGTTAAAAGGAGAAAAAGGAGAGCCAGGATCTACCGGAACAGATTATTGGTATAACAGAGGTAAGCCATGTCCCAGCTAGATACGTAACCGCAGGCAACCCGATCAGTATCCGCAGGTCACCCTCAAGGGCCGCTGGCTCGGGCAGCTCGGTTTTACCACCGGGCAGAAGCTGGAGGTGATCACACAACCGGGATAGCTGATCATCCGGCTGGCGACCGAAGGGTAATTAGCTGACGTATAAAAAAGTCCCGGCGACTTTGCCGGGATTTTAATGACTAATAGAAGTCTGGATCTATTCGACCTTCCGCTTTCAAGATCTCAACGAAGCGATTATAAGCGACTTCGTCTCGTTCTATTATGTCATCCAACAATGCTTCTTTTATTAAAGCCCAATGATATATTCCATTTATATGCGTAGAGAAATAATTAAATTCACCATTCAAAGTTGAATCAATAACGTGAACATTTTTTTCTTTATAAGAAATTAAACCACCATAGTTTTTAGGTAACCCTAAAAACAGAGTTTCATTTTCAAGCCAATATATGGCAAACACATCTACTATGGTTCCATCTTTCTCTTGTATTTTCATTTAATCTGCCCTTTAATATTTTCGATTACATCTGCCGGGTTAGTGTTAACTCTCTGAGGAGTATCAATTTTCATATCGTAGGCTTTACCGGTAGTAGAGTTGTACTGATAATGTATAGTGATTGATTCCCCTTTAGCATTTTTCTGGACTACCTGCATTTTTTGGAATCCTGCACTTACAGGAAAACGAGGATCATTATTCATTCCTGGCAGTATTTCACCTTTTGCAGGATTCTCCTGCACTTGGTTCCAAATAACCTGCTCATTCAAATCTCTCGGCTGTGTAAATTGTTTACCTGTCTTCGCCGTCGATATTTTCTCAGCTGCACTAATAATGACTTTATTATCAATAATCTTAGCTGCCTTACCAACCACCGCAAGCACTCTTTCTGCAGGGATTGATGACAGTAGCGCTAGTGCATAGTCTTTTGCATCTTCCGCTGATAACAATGCCATTACCGTATCCGTTCCAGGATTGTTCTCCAGGATCGCTTTAATAATGTCTGCACCTTCCGGCAAGTCACCTTTGACCATGCGCTCCATGTCAGATTTGACTTGGTCCGGCGGCAAATTATTATCCTGCGCATATTGAGCATAGGAGGCGACTGACTGACCGTAATCCATCATTCCTGATGGTAAACTCAGCGCATTATTCTCAACCTCATTCTTCCCGCCCTTAGCCCCATCTACCCCCGAGCTTACATCTCCCCCCACAACGCCACCGGCGATCCCTGAGGCTAACGTTGCCAGCGCAACCACGCCTTGTTTCTCTTCTTCGCTCAGATTTTTGATGTCTTTGCCGGGATAGAGCGCTTCGGCGATGTACTTCGCGCCTGCGGCTGAAAGCCCCGCACCGGCCGCGCCCGCAGCGGCATTGCCGCCCTGCATTTCGGCGACAACGGCACCGGCCAGCGCGTGGCTGATGATGCGCTGGGCGCCCTCGGCGGTGTGGGTTTTGATGTATTCAGCCATATAAGGCGCGGCTGCGCCCGCCACGGCGGAGCTCCAGTCGCCGCCCGTCAGGCCTTGTATGGCGGCGGTGATCGCCTGTACGGCTTTCTGTTTATCGCTGCCGGTGCCGTAATCGTTTAACGCCGTGTCGTAGGCGCGTCTGGCGATGTCTTCACCGGTTGGCGTTTTTCCTTCTGCTTCCAGCGCGGCTTTCGCGGCGGCGAGATTGTCGGGATTTTTCGCCGCTTCCTGTGCCGCGATTTTCCCTTCGGTGCGCACGATGTCCGCGACCTGCGAGCCAATCTGCGCGATGGCGCGGTTCTCGTCGATGCGCTGCTGTTCTTTGGCAGCATCGAAGATCGGCGCCAGTGTGCTGTGGGCGTTGTCGGTGGCGCGGCTTAACTCAGCGACATCCTGCGTCTGTTTCTCTTTATCGCGGATAACGATCGTGCCGTCCGCAACAGCGGAACCGGTGGTGCTGGCGGCGCTGCCGTCGTTGTTCAGCCCGGCGAGCATGCCGTTAGCCATATTGCCCATGAACTGTGAGGCGGTGTTACCGCTTGAGCTCATGCTGGCGCTGCTGCTCTCGACGCTGTAATCGGCTTTGTTGCGGATGTCGTTCCAGCCCAGCGTGCCGGTATCGAGGCGGTTTTTGTCCGACGTCGCACCGGAGGCAATCACGCCGCCGTTAAGCTGGGTGTGGTTGCCGACGGTGATGTCAAAGCCGCCGTTGCCCGCGAATATGCCGCTCTGGTCGGTGACGCTGGCATAGTCGGCGTTCATTTTGTCCTGCGTCAGGCTGATGTACCCGCTGCCGCCGCCACCGCCCCAGGTGAAGCTGCCGCCCGCAGCGGCGCTCTGCTGTTTCGAATCGTAATGTTCGGTGTCCTGCAGGCTTTCGACCGTCAGGTTGCGGCCAATCTCAGCGCTGATCTGCTCACCGGAAACCTGTGCGCCCCTGATGTTCAGATCGTTACCGGCATTGATGTTCAGGTTGTTGCCTGCGCCGATTTCGGAATTGGTCCAGGTGGTGCCGTCGCCGTGGTTTTTGCCTGCGGCGGCGTTGACGTCGGCGAAAATGCTCAGCCCGGCTTTTTCACCGCTGACCCCGAAACTGATGCCGATATCGCCGCCGGCGCTGCTGTTTTTGCCGGTGGTTTTTTGGGTGTTATCCGCCGCCAGCAGGTTGATGTCGTCGGCAGCGGACAAGCTCAGATCACCGTCAGCTTTGATTTTGCTGCCGATAACATTGAGGTCGCCCTCGCGTGCTTCGATCGTGGCGTTGCCGCCGGCCATCACCGACGAACCGGTGGCGGCGCGTTGATCGGTTATCTGCTCGGACCGGCTTTCCTGATGGCTGATGGAGGCCGAGATGCCGATAAAGCTATTTTCCCCGCTGTTGTTGCCGTCGAGCTGGGTACCCTGATACGCCTGATAGCCGTTCAGTCCGGCTTTAATGCCATCAAGTGCTGCCATCCGGCCGCTGCTGTCATCACTGGCACTTTGTGCGGCGGTATAGCCGCTGTTAGCGGCTGCACCGGCGGTACCCGACAGGGCGATGTTCAGGCCGGTGGTTTTTTGTTCGAAGGTCTCTTTGCGGTGCAGGGCGTCCTGACCGGGGTCAATCTGCACGCTTTTGCCGCTGATCAGCATGTCCTGAGTGGAGATCACGTCCGAGCCGCTGACGTGGACGTTGTTGCCCGCCATCAGGCTGACGTCGCCGCCGAGGCTGCCAATCGAGCTTGCGCTCTGGCTTTGTGTGGTGCCGTCTTCGTTGACGCGGTGGCGGGTTTCGGTGGTACCGAGGGTGAAGCCCAGTCCGCCGCCGCTGAACAGGCCGCTTTTTTTCTTCTCATCCAGACGGTAGGCGGATTGTTCTTCGGTGGATGCCAGAACGTTGATGTCGTTGCCTGCCAGCAGGCTGACATTGCTGTCGCCGATGACGCTGGATCCATTAACGTTGAGGTCGTGACCGGCCATCATCGAAACATTGTCGCCGCCGAGCTGGGTGCCTTTCTCGTGAGTCGCGTAATCTTCCCGCACTGTGTGTGTGGTGGTTTTTGAGAAAATACCGCCCGAGGTTTTCGTCTGCTCGAAGAAGGAATAATCGCTTTCCGTGACGCTGTTAAGGGTGATGTCGCGCCCGGCGGTAACAGCCAGATCGCCCGTAGCATCGACTTGTGCGCCATTGAAGGTCACATCCTGTCCGGCCTGAATGCGGGTGTCGCCACCGCTGGTCAGTCCGGTGCTTTGCTGACGGATTTGCTCATCGATCTGCTGTTTTTTCTTGCCGTGAGATTCGCTGTAGCTGCTGATGGCTTCGGCGTTCAGATTAACGTCACGTCCGGCCGCTAATGTGGCGTTGTCGCCCGCACTCATGCTGGCTGCCTGCGAATTAAGGTCACGACCGGCCACCAGCGTTAAATCCCCACCTGCGTTAAGCGTGGTGTTATCCACCAGGCTGAGGCGTTGTTCGCTGTTGCTGGTTTTGCTGCGGGCGTTCTGTTCCTGCGTTTGCAGGTTAATGTCGTTGCCGGCTTTGAGCGTGGCATCGCCTTTTGCGGCAATCTGACTGGCGCTGATGTTCAGGTCATGACCGGCCTGCATGGCGAGGCTGCCACCGGCGGAAATGCTGCTGGCCTGCGTGTCGGTACTCTCCGTCAGGGTGTTCTGGCCGCGTGAACTGCGCTGGTCAAGCTCTCGGGTCTGGTTGGCGCTGATATTGATATCGCCCAGCGCCTGCATGGCAAGATCGCTGCCAGCGCTGAGGTGTGCACCGGTGATGTCGATATTTTTACCGGCGTACATCGACAGGGCATCGCCCGCCGTGATTGAGGCCATATCGCCGGTCTGGGTGTCTGAGAGGGCGAGGGTATCGACGCCGGATTTACCCGCAGCGTTCCACTGATTGGTCAGTGTCTTGTTGATCAGGTTGCCGTCGAAGCTGACCAGCGAAACGCTCTGACCGCTGATGGTCGAGCCGATGTTACTGATGTCGCCGAGTGCGAACAGGCTGAGATCGCCACCCGCTTTCATCAGCCCGGCATCGAGGTTATCAATAGTGGTCTGGCCCGAAACGTAAAGACCGGAGCTGGCCTGCATCGTCGAACCGCTGTTGGTGACCGTGCCGCCCGCCAGCTGAATGTTGTTACCGGCGATCACGCTGCCGGTGGCCGGTGCGACGTCTTTCGGGGAAAGGTACAGTTTGGGGATCAGCACATTCTGGCCGTTCACCACGCTGTTTTCCCACCACAAAATACTTTTATCCAGTGAGGCCACTTGTGCCGCGGTCAGCGCCACGCCAAAGGATAAACCGAGTGACTGTTGCGCGAGGGCAGCGTTATCCATCAGATATTGCATCTGCGCCAGATCGGAGCCAAATCCGTTGATGTAGCGGCTGCCGGTGGTGTTAATCAGCGCGTTGCTGACGTAGCGGGTATCGAATGCCGCATCCCCGAGGAAACGGTAGTCGTAATCAGGGTGCAGATTCAGGCGGTCGAGGAAATAGGCTGAGCCGATAAACGAGGATTCTTCCGTGTACTGGCGGCCGGTTTCACGTGGCGCGACCGGCGCTTTCATTCCCTGCATCGCATAGATTTCGTTGAACAGGCTGTTATCCAGTTGTCCGAGTCCGTCCAGTTTCGGGTTGGTGATAATGAGATACGGACTTTGCGGGTCGGTGCTCACCACGAAATAGCCGCTGTTGCTGGTGGGCAGCGGGTAATCGCCGCTGTTGAGCGTCGTGCCGCCGTTCAGGGTTTGCAGGGCATCGGCAATACTGTCACGCCATTGCGGGGCGGTGATCTCTTCCTGTGAGGCGCTGGCCAGATCCTGCGACGATGCACCGGCGAATTCAGCCGGTGCGCTGAGGGAATTCAGTGCAGGGGCAGAAAGTTCATGGCTGATGCTGCCGGCATGGGCAGAGGATGAAGTGTTGCTGATATCGCTGGCAAAGGTAGCGGTCAGGTTGCCACCGGCCTGGATCACCGCGCGGTAAGCGGCGGCATCGCTGCTGGTTTCATAAACCGGTGCACCGGTCAGGTCAAAACGAACGGTAGTTGATGATGCCTTCTGAGTGGCATATTCCGTCGCGCTCACAGACTCACGGCAACCGGCGGCTTTTGCACAGTTGTAATGATAAATCTGGTAGGCCGAGACGGTGCCGGTGTCGACAGAATTGTTGTTCAGCCGGTCGCCGGACAGCGTCATGTTACCGCCCGATAGCAGGCTGCTGGCATTATTGTCCAGCGTACTGGCCTGCACGGTGAGATCACGGCCTGCTGCAATCCTGGACGCATTACCTCCCGCCGTTGCCGTCCAGGTTTCATCACTGATGAGGACTTTTTTATCCTCTAGTTGCGGGCTGATCAGTACAAAATAGCGGGTCGTACAGTGGTCGTTGACGCCGCCACCGCAAATCGTTTCTTTATCGTAGGTCAGTAAAGCGGGATCAATGTCTTTCAGTGAAACGTCAATGTAGGCCTGACCCGCCGGGACATACTGATGAGTTTCATGGGAGAAACTCAGTCCGTTGCGTTCATTGAGCAAATGGCCGGTGTAAATCGAGATATCGCCATGGGTTGTTTCGATAGTCCCGGAGCTGTTGACCGTTTCACTGCTGGCATTTCCTGCGGCATCTTTCATCATCCACAGGTTGTTTCCGGCCAGAATGTCGCCCTGAATATTACTGATGCGGTCAGCCAAAAGGGTCATGTCGAGCGCGGAATAGAGCAGCGCGCTGTTGGTCAGTGTGCCGGTGGCGCTCAGAAGCAGGTTTCCGGCAGTGCCGATAAACCCGCTGTTGGCGATATCTGCGCGGCTTTCAAGGCTGACATCACCGCCAGATTGCAGGCTGCCGCTGGCATTCTGCCGGATGTTTCCTGCACGGATGCTAAAGATGCCGTCACCGCCCGTCAGGGTTCCCTGATTGCTGAAGTTGCCCCCGCTGGTCAGTAAGAGGCTTTGCCCCTGCATCGTGCCGTTTTGGATGAAATCACCTGACGTGCCGACGTTTAATACTTTTCCCGCCGCCAGTGTGCCGTTTTGGGTTAATGCTTCCAGCAACGTCAGCGTGACATTCCCCAGCGCCACAATCTGGCCGTTTTGCGCCAGCGTGCGGCTGTTCAGCGTGATATCGCCTGCACTGAAAATTTTCGCATTGCTGGCGTTGGCGAGCGTCTGTGTCGTCAGGTTGAGCATTTGCGCGGCAAACAACGTGCCGGTGTTATTCACGCTGGCCTGATCAAGCGTCAGCGCACCTGCCTGAACCGTTCCGCTGTTTTCCAGCGCATTCCCGCCGAGCGTGGCCTGATTTTGGGCAATCAGCGTGCCGCTGTTGGTCAGCGTATTTGTGATATTCAGGTTAAGGCTGTCACTTTGCAGCCAGCCGGTGTTGAGGAAGGCCGGGGTATCAAGGCTTAACTGGCCGCCGGACAGCAAACGTCCCTGATTACTGATGCCCTGCGAGAGATCAAAGGTGGCGCGCGTCGTGCCCTGCGCGATGCCGTCGTTGTTAAACGTCGCGGCGTTAAGATTCAGTGTGCCGTCGCTGAGGATCACACCACCGGCATGGTTTTGTGCATCGCCGGTCAGGGTCAGATCCATTGATTCCCGCGCCTGCAGGGTGCCGCTGTTATCGAGACGGGCAGTATTCAGTGTCAGCGCGCGGGTTTGCAGTTGTCCTGCGTTATCAAGGTGGCTGGCGGTGATCTCTGTGCTGCCGTTACTTTGCAGTTTGCCGGAGGATTGCTGAGTCAGTGCGTTTTGCAGCGTGAGAGTCAGTCCGTCCACACCGGAGATTTCGCCTTCATTATTCAGCGTATTACCGAAAATGCTCAGGTTTTTGGCGATCCACTGCCCCTGATTGGTCAGCGCCAGTGCCTGTAGTGCCGCCGTTCCGCTGGCAGTCAGCTTGCTGTTTTTACCACTGATGAAGTTCTGCGTGAGCGTGAGTGTCAGCGCATCGGCGCTTTGAATCGTGCCGTTGTTGGTGAGCTGCTGGCCGCTGAGCAAAATATTCTGCCCCTGCCAGATACCGTCATTGACGACGGATTGCGCAGAAACCGACAGATCTCCCTGAGAGAGCAATGCGCCTTGCTGACTGTTACTGAGATCCTGCAACAACGTCATCGCCAGCGTATTAAGACCATTCAGCGCACCACGGTTATCCACCTGTGTCTGCTGGATATTGAGCTGGCTGGCCTGCACGGTGCCGCTGTTGGTCAGCCGGTTACCGTTCAGCGCGAGGCTGCCTTCACTGAGCAGGGAACCGCTGTTTTCCAGCGTTTCTGCGCTGATTTGCATCGCACCATGGCTCATCACTTTGCCGGTGTTATCAAGCTGATGGCTGACCGTGGCCTCAAGTGATTGCTGCCCCAGCACGCTGCCACTGTTGGTAAAATCTGTGGCGAAGAGACGGGCGTTTTCACCCTGGATGATGCCGGCGTTGCCCAGTTGCGTCGCGCTGAGCGTCAGATCTGCGCCGCTCAGCAGACGACCCGACGCCCCATTGCCGAGCGTGTCGGCATGGATATCCAGCAGGGAAGAGCCCTGAATTGTGCCGGTGTTATTGAGTGAATCTGAGGTCAGGGAGAAGCTGTCCGCCAGCAGCAAACCGGCATTATTCAGTTGTGGCAGAGTAAGATCGAGGGCGCCACCGGTGACAATCTGGCCGCTGCTCAGGTTATTCAGCGAGGCGACATCCAGTTGCATGGCGCTGTTGCCCTGAAGGATCCCGCTGTTGATGAGTGAATCTGTGCTCACATGCAACGTCTCAGCCGACACGTTGCCGCCGTTACTCAGGGTGTCCGCGCGCAGGCTGACATGTTGTGCCGCCGTTTGTCCCTTATGATTAAGGGTGGCGGCCTGAACCGCCAGATTACCCCCGGCGACCTGGGTTCCCTGCAAATCAGCCGATTCCTTCAGCGTTAAGGTCATGTCCTGTTGCGACTGCAACTGCGCCTGCGTGCCGGTCACCAGCCGGTCTGCGTTGAGTGTCAGCGTACCGAGTGAGGCCAGCTGGCCGTCAATTTGTGCATCGGACAGATGAAGCGACAACCCGCCGTCGCTGGTCAGTGAACTGTTCTGTGAACCGGTAAAACGATCGCCCTGAAGGGAGACCAGATTGTTTCCTTTGGCGATACCGGCCAGAGAAAACTGACTGAACGTCAGCCCCAGATCATGTCCGGCAAGCAACTGCCCGTCAGCGTTCAGGCTCAGGGACGAACCGGTAAACGTCAGATCCTTTCCTGCGCTGACCGTGCCGCCGAGGGTGGCGGTTTGTGCGTTCATCGCCAGCGACCCGCCTGACAGCAACTGTCCGGTATTATTCAGCGTACTTAAGTCCAGAGTAAAATCGCCCTGAGACTGAATTTTTCCGTTATTTTCCAGCGTGGTAGCGCGAAGGGCGGTGTTGCGGCTGGCGGTAATATTTCCCTGATTACTCAGCTTATTACCCGTGAGCCGGACATCCTGCCCGGCAGTCAGGTTACCCTGCAAGGCAAGGTCGCCGTTGCTGGTCAGCTCCACATCACGCTGTGCATCGATATGCGTACTGTTATCCGCCGTTAACCGGGCGCTTTGCATTTTCACCGTTTGACCAGAGGTTATCTGGCTGCCACTTGCCTGCAACTGACCATTGCTGGTCAGGGTGAGATTCTCGTTGCTGGTGATGGTGGCGTTTTGCAGCTGCATTTCGCCCTGGCTGGTCATCGAGACGGACTGCGCCTGATGCTTGCCGCTGAGCTGAATGTCCTGCGCACGGGCAGCGAGCGAGCCTGCCGTCGCGCTGTTGCTGAGCGTCAGTTTGCCATTTGCGTCAAGCTGCATATCGCCCTGACGCGCATTGATATTGCTGAGATTGACGCCGACGCCTTTGTCGCTGGAAACCAGTTTAATGCGGTTGGCGTACATGCCGCCCAGCGCGCCGGTGTCGATGGCGACACGCGGTGCGTCGCCTTTGCCCGCTAACGGCGTGACCTTGCCGCTGGCGTCAACGCGGTTGGCTCCTGCGATCACGGTCAGATCCTGCGCATTAAGTTGCGCATTGATTTCTGTTGCGCGGGAAATCAGAGAGAAATAGCCACTCTGGCTGGCGTCCAGCCCTTTGCCTTCAACGGTGATCGCGCCTTGCGTGACTTCCAGGGATTGCAGTTTGCCGTCAGCACCCAGTACCGGTTTACCGGTGGTCAGGGTGGCATTCGGCGTATTGATAAATCCGCAGCCGTTACAGGTGATGCCGTAAGGGTTGGCAACCATTACGCTGGCGCCTTTCCCCGCCACTTCCATATACCCGTTGAGTTGTGAACGGTTTGCCGACGTGACTTCGTTAATGATGGCTTTGGCTTCCTGCCCGGCCTTCAGATTAGGGTTGTTCTGGATCAGGCCGCCGAGCTGGCTTTGGGTCAGCCGGTCTGTGCCGTTATTGAGGATTAAGCCTTCGGTGCCGACGTTGAAATTCTGATACTGGTTATGGGATACGCCCGCCTGATTCGGTGTCGCGATGTTAACCACCGGCACGCCGTTTCCTGCCTGATCAACCTGCGTCGCGCCGTTTGCCACCTGCACACCTGCCGCCACGGCAGGCATCACCGGCTGAATGGCGAGAAAGGTCATCAGGGTGTAACTCATCAGACGACGCCAGACAGCGACCGGCGGTAACGTATTCTTTTCCATTTTCGATATCCTTATCAGAAATTACAGCACGACATTCAGGTGGTAATACACCGTGACGCGGTCAGGGGCTAAATCGCCGGGGTAACGCAGGGGCCAGCCGACGGTAAACTGGCTGGAGAAATGACTTGCGCTGCTGCTAAGCCCTACCGCACCGCCCCATAGCGTGCCTGCCGCGTTAACGTCATGATTGTCATGATGCAGATATCCGCCATCAACCGCGGCCACAGCATTGATGGCACCCAGCAAGGGCATACTGAACAGCGCCGTGTTGAGTTCATTTCGCCAGTAACCGCCGTTGTCACCGGAAAGATATTGCTCTTTGAAGCCACGCACCGAGCTTTCACCGCCAATCGTCAGGCGTTCGTTGCCGTAAAGACGGTCGCCGGTCCACTGACCGTAAACGCTGGACAGGAAGGTGACTTTCTGGCTGACCGGCTTGTAGTAACTGCCGGACAGTGACCATTTGGAGAACTCTGCTTTGGGCGCATCGTCAGGTTTGTGTTGATCGTCTTCCGCGCCTAACCAGGGCACGCCGCGGCTGAATGTCGGGTTCAGCGTGGACAATCCGCCCCACAGTTTCTGGCTATGGTTGATGCCCACGCTGACATTGCTGAGCTTGCGGCTGCTGCTGGCCAGCGGAGCATCATTAAGATAGTTACGCGCCATATTGTTGCTGATCCCGACAGATACGCCGGTTTTGATATCGCTGTTTCGAAATACGACGCGGGAAAGATTGAGACGATGAGTTTGGGAGTCGCCGGTTGACCGCCAGCCGAAGCCCTGAGAATTCACCGTGCTGAGATAATCGCTGTAGCTGTAACTGTAATTCATCAGCCAGTAGCCATAAGGCACGCTCATGCCAGCCTGCACGCTGCGGGCGTCGTGGCTGCTGGAGAAATCGCTGCTTTTCGCGCCGCTGACAAACCACTGATCTGCCAGTCCGAGCACATTACTGGCGATCAGCGAGCCATTCATCTGGCCGGTGCCGGTGCTTTTTTGCCCGCTGTTATCGAATCCCACACCCAGGCTGAGTGGAAACTCCGGCGTGGCGGTTAAATTCACAATGGAGTAACCCGGTTGTTCAGCCGGAAGGATCTCTATCTGGACCGGTGTCTGGCGCAACCGGTTGATCTGTTCCATGCCCTGTTCGATATCGCGCAGATTGAGGATTTTGCCTTTAAGGCCAGGGAAAGCCATCACCAAAATACGGTCACTGTGTTTATCTAATTGAATATCCTGAAGCTTGCCTTCCATCACGATAATATTCAGCTCTCCCCGTGAGAGATCCTGCTCGGGAAGAAAAGCACGGCTGGTGATATAACCGCGTTCGATATAGGCATCAGATATTTCCTGCACGAGCTGGGTAATTCTCTTAATGCCTAAACACTTTCCAATTAAAGGTTTCGTTAACTTGTCTTGAGTGCTGGAAGATAAATGATTGGCTTGAATAATATTTATGGTGGAAATAGTAAAGCACGGTTTTTCGTCAGCGTTAACCGGGGCGGGGGCGGGTAAAGAGAGCGTCTGGCTTCTTTCCAGCTCATCACGCTGCATTTGCTGTTGTTGCAAGCGATCTCTTTGTTGTTGCTCAATATTGTCCCTGTCTGCCGGACTGAGCAAAGCGGCATGCACCGGAAAGGTTGCCAGAACGATAGCCCAGCAGGTGGCTTTAATATTCATTGTAAATGTCCTTATTTACGAATCAATTAGTTTTAGTTATGCGTCAAAGGCCTGACGCCGTCTTTATATCAGTTTACGTTTCATTACACAAAATCTCATTTCTTAATATTTCTAAAACTCAGATTTTTATTTCAGATAAATAGAAAATCATTAGTATTCTTAGTATTTTATGAAAATTCTTAATTAAACGATTGAATAAAAAGATCTGATAACCGAAAAACAAAGTTAACTCTCCGGCGGGATGAGGATGTCTTCTGGCCCTGCCTCTTTTCTTTTCTGTCCTTTCAATCCTTTCCAAATCAACGCAAAATCTCAACCCTGACAGGCGATAACAAGGGATGCGGGCGTGAATTCAGGTTTGATGGTATTACACGGAAATCACTCAGAAGCGCTGAGGGACGTGCTGGTCTCGTGGATGGCGGCGCATCCGCTTTCACCGCTGGAAAACGAAGTGATTTTGGTGCAAAGCAACGGCATTAATCAGTGGCTGAAACTGGCGCTGGCGCGCGATGTGGCAGATGGCGGTTGCGGCATTGCGGCGGCGCTGGATATCAAACTACCGGCGCGCTTTTTCTGGCAGGTATACCGTGCGGTGCTCGGCAAAGAACAGGTGCCGGAATCGTCGCCGTTCGACCGTCCGCTGCTGACCTGGCGTCTCATCCGCCTGTTGCCAGAACTGCTTGCCGAACCGGTGTTTGCGCCGCTGGCCCGTTTCTTAAAAGATGACGGCGATATGCGCAAGCTGCATCAGCTTTCACAACGTCTGGCGGATTTATTCGACCAGTATCAGGTTTACCGCGCTGACTGGCTGGAAGACTGGGGCAACGGGCTGGACGTGCTGCGCACCAGCCGCACAGGCAGCGATCCGTTGCCGGAAAACCTGCTGTGGCAGCCGCAACTGTGGCGTGCGCTGCTGGCGGATGTGCCTGAAAACGAGCGCAACACCAGCCGTGCGGCGCTGCATCAGCGGTTCCTGCAACACGCGCAAACCCTTCCTGAAGACCAGCGTCCGGCTGGTTTACCCGCGCGGCTGGTGGTGTTTGGCATCTCCTCGTTACCGCAACAATCTCTTGAAGTGCTGGCAGTGCTGGGCCGCTGGACACACATCTTTATGTGCGTGCATAACCCGTGCGAGCACGACTGGAGCGATATCATCGCCGATAAAGATCTGCTGCGTGCGGAACGCAAACGCCAGTTGCGTAAGCCGGGCATGCCGCAGGTGATTGCCGAAGATGAACTCCATCAGCATGCCCATCCGCTGCTGGCGGCGTGGGGCAAGCAGGGGCGCGACTATATCGGTCTGCTCAATGAATATGACAACCACGAATCCTATGCCTCGCAGCTGGCGCCGGTGATCCCGCGCATCGATCTCTTTACGTCGAACGGTACCGATACCCTGTTGCATCAGCTGCAGGAAGATATTTTGCAGCTGCGCCCGCTGGCTGAAACGATCGATGAATGGCCTCCGGCAGATGTTCAGCATGACGATTCCCTGCGTTTTTATATTACGCACAGCGCCCAGCGTGAAGTGGAAGTGCTGCACGACCGTCTGCTGGCGGCGCTGGCGGCAGATCCGACGCTGAAAGCCCGCGATATCATCGTGATGGTGCCGGATATTAACGGCTATGCACCGCACATTCAGGCGGTATTCGGCCTGACGGAGCGCAGCGATCCGCGCTACATCCCGTTCACCGTTGCCGATCAGGGACCGCGCCAGAACAACTCGTTACTCGGTGCGCTGGAAAGCCTGCTGGAACTGCCGCAGTCGCGTTTTGCGGTCAGCGATTTGCTGGATTTACTCGACGTACCGTCCGTGCGTCAGCGTTTCGGCATTGAGGAAGAACAACTCCCGCTGCTGCACCGCTGGATCCGCGCCGCCAATGTGCGCTGGGGGCTGCATGCGGAACAGCGCCAGAGCCTTGAGCTGCCGTTATCGCCGGAACAAAACAGCTGGTTCTTTGGCCTGCAACGTATGCTGCTGGGTTACGCGGTAGGCAATGGCGAAGCCTGGGAAAACATCGAGCCGCTGGATGAAATCGGCGGGCTGGATGCGGCGCTGATCGGTCCGCTGTCGCATCTGCTGAACTGCCTTGATGACACCTGGCGTCAGTTGCGGGAACCTGCCGCGCCACAGGTATGGGGCGAGCGCCTGCGCACGATCCTTTCTCAATACTTTGCCGAAGATGACGGCGAAGACGGCTTTATTTTAGTGCGTCTGCACGGCGAACTGGAAACCTGGCTGGAAGCCTGCGAAAGCGTTGAACTGCAGGCTGAACTGCCGCTGTCGGTGGTGCGCGATCACTGGCTGGCGCAGTTTGACCAGTCCGGCCTGACACAACCGTTTTTCGGCGGCGCAGTGACCTTCGCCACGCTGATGCCAATGCGTGCCATTCCTTTCCGCCACGTCTATCTGCTGGGGATGAACGACGGTGATTATCCGCGTAACCGCGTGCCGATGGATTTCGATCTGATGGGGCGTGATTACCGCCCCGGTGACCGTTCACGGCGCGAAGATGACCGCTATCTGTTCCTCGAAGCGCTGCTTTCAGCGCGTGAACGCTTACACATCAGCTGGGTAGGCCGCAGCATTCATGACAACACCGAACGCCCGCCGTCCGTGCTGGTGGCGCAGTTGCGTGATCATCTGGCGGCAGGCTGGAAAGCCGAAAACGGCGAAGATTTGCTGCATGCGCTGACTGTTGAACATCGCCTGCAACCGTTCAACCGCGACTATTTTAGTCAGGAAAGTTCGTTATTCAGCTATGCCCACGAATGGCGCGCCGGACTTGAAGCGGAAGCTGCGTCCGTGGCCGCACAACCGCTGCAACCGGTAGAACAGGAAGGTGCGCTGACGCTGCGTCAGTTGTCGGATTTTCTGTCGGATCCGGTGCGCAGTTTCTTTCGTCAGCGGCTGAATATCTATTTCGAGCTGGAAGATCCCGGCAGTGAAGATCAGGAGCCGTTCGACATTAATGCGCTGGAAAACTGGCGCTTGCAGGACGAACTGATCCGCGCGCAGAAATGGGCGCTGGAAGCGGGTGTTTCGCGTCAGGACGTTTTACGTCAGCAACTCGAACGCATTGAGCGGCGCGGCGAGCTGGCACCGGGAGAATTTGCTGCGGTGCTGAGTGAAGATCTGGCCGAGCCGATGGACACCTTGTTTGCCAGTTATCAGCAGGTACTCGATAACTGGCCGCAACCGCTGGCAAATGAGGCGCTGGAAGATGACACCGGCGGCGTGATGTTCTCCGACTGGCTGAGTGAACTGCGGGCAAATGCGGCGGGAGACCGCGCGCGCGTGGTGCTGGAAAGTATCGGCATCATAAAAGATCGTGCTTACCGCTTCGACCGGCTGCTGCCTTACTGGGTCGCGCATATCGCGGGGCATCTCGACGGAAAGCCGATGCACACAGTGATTGTCAGTAAAAACGGCACGGCTGAATTGCCGCCTCTGGATATTGAACAGGCACGCAATGTGTGGGAAACGCTGATTGAAACGTGGAAAGCGGGTCAGCTGCGTCCGTTGCCGCTGGCAGTGAAAACCGGGTTTGTCTGGCTGAAAAAAGAGGGCACGGAGCACAGCGCACCAGACAGTGATGCCTGGTTTGCCGCCCGCGACAATTATGAAAATCATGACCCGGCGAACATGAAATTTGGTGAGCGTGACAGTAACGCCTATCTGGCCCGCGCGTGGCCGGATTTCGCCGCACTCTGGTCGGACGGTGAATTTGCCCGTCTCGCCGATACCCTGCTGGCACCGCTGAGAAATCATCTGGCACGCAGCAAAAAAGGAGCGAAGGAATGACGGAGCAGACGTTGCCATCCACCCTGAACGTGCTGAGTTTTCCGCTGACAGGCAGCCGCCTGATTGAAGCCAGCGCCGGTACCGGCAAAACCTTTACCATCGCCGCGCTGTATGTGCGGCTGGTGCTCGGGCACGGCGGGGATAATGCTTTCAGCCGTCCGCTGACGCCGCCGGAAATTCTGGTGGTGACCTTCACCGATGCAGCAACCAAAGAGCTGCGTGACCGTATCCGTGCGCGCTTGTCGCAAGCGGCGGGATATTTTTTAGGTAATCCTGAAGCGGAAAAAGACAGCGACGAATTTTTGCAAAATTTGCGCGAGGAATATTCACCGGAGCAATGGCCGGGTTGTGCCCGTAAGCTGCAACTGGCGGCGGAATGGATGGATGAATCCGCCGTTTCCACCATTCACGGCTGGTGTAACCGTATGCTCGGCGAGCACGCATTCGACAGCGACAGCCTGTTTACCCAGACGCTGGAAACCGATCAGACCGAACTGCTGATGAACGTGGTGCGCGATTACTGGCGCAGTTTCTATTTCCCGCTGAGTGAGCAGGAAATCCGCACGCTGCGTGGCTGGTGGCGTGCGCCGGAAGATTTACACCGCAGCGTGATGCCGTTGCTAGAATACGCTGAAGAGCTTGGCTCAGAGCAGACGCCAGCCGACGTGGTCGAAACGGTGAACAACCAGAAAGCGGCTGAACTGGCCGCGCTGAAACAAGACTGGCCGCAATGGACGCAGGAACTTCGCATCCTGCTGGAAGGCGCAGTGGCGGCGAAAGTGGTCGATGGCAAAAAAATTCAGGCGCGATTTTTCAATCCGTGGCTGGAAAAGCTGTACACCTGGGCAACCACAGATGACGTTAAACCTGATTTAGGCAAAGGCTGGGATCGTCTGACTCATGCGGGATTAAAAGATGCGTGGAAGCAGGGCGAACCGCCTGCGCATCCGGCGCTGACCGCGATGGAAACCCTGAAATCCCGCCTTGAAAGTTTGCCGGATGCGCGCAGCGGTTTGCTGCAACATGCCTGCCGCTGGATAAAAAATCGTTTTGACCTCGAGCAGCAGAAACGCGCGCAAATGGGCTTCAACGATTTACTGACCCGTCTGGATTCTGCCCTGCGCAGCGACAACGGTGCGCGGCTGGCGGAGATCATTCGCACACAATTTCCGGTGGCGATGATCGACGAATTCCAGGACACCGATCCGCTGCAATACCGCATTTTTGATACCGTCTATCGTGTGGCAGAAAACGTGCCGGAGCAGGGGCTGATCCTGATCGGCGATCCGAAACAGGCGATTTACGCCTTCCGTGGTGCGGACATTTATACCTATCTGCGCGCCCGCCGCGATACCGGCGGTCGCCACTACACGCTGGCGACCAACTTCCGTTCCACCCGCGCCATGGTAGCGGCAGTTAATGAAGTGTTCGAATTAGCCGAAAACCGCCGCGCCGGCGAGGGCGCTTTCCTTTTCCGTCAGGGTGATGAAAATCAGGTGCCGTTCCTGCCGGTAGCAGCCAAAGGACGAGCCGACACGCTGGTCATTGACGATGCCGAAGCCACTGCGCTGACATTGTGGTATCCCGAAAATCAGACGGAAACGCTGCCTAAAACGCAATACGTTCAGCTGATGGCAGAAGGCTGTGCGGCGAAAATCGTCCAGTTGCTGCGCCTTGGCCAGCAGGGTTCCGCCGGTTTCGGTCAGCCTGGTGAAATATTAAAACCGGTGATGCCGGGGGATATCGCGGTGCTGGTGAATACCGGCCGTGAAGCGGCGGCGATACGCCTCGCGCTGTCGAAAAGTGGCGTGCGCAGCGTGTATCTTTCTGATAAAGAATCGATTTTTGAAAGTGCGCAGGCAGGCGAATTACAGTACTGGCTGGCGGCCTGTGCCGCGCCGGAAAACGATCGTCTGCTGCGCGCGGCTCTCGGGACGCCTTCGCTGAACCTGAGCTGGGAAGCGCTGGACCGGCTGAATCAGGATGAAAACGAGTGGGAACGCTACGTTCAGCAGTTTCAGGCATTGCGAACCTGCTGGCGCAAACAGGGCATTCTGCCGATGCTGCGCCGTCTGATGTGGGAATTCGACGTGCCGCGCCGTCTGCTCGGGCGTGGTGACGAACGCGCGCTGACTGATTTGCTGCATCTTTCTGAACTGCTGCAACAGGCCAGCGTGCAGCTCGATGGTGAACATGCGCTGATCCGTTATCTGGCGGAGCAGTGTCAGGACGAACATCAGGGCGGCGATGCCCGCAAACTGCGTCTCGAAAGCGATGCGGATCTGGTGAAAGTGGTTACCGTGCATAAATCCAAAGGTCTGGAATATCCGCTGGTATTCCTGCCCTTTGCCTGTGCATTCCGCGCCGTGAAAAAGCAGGATTCACCGCTGAAATGGCATACGCCTGAAGGTGAGCTGGAAGTGGCACTGAGTGCATCTGATGAGCAACTGGTGCTGGCTGACCGCGAGCGTCTGGGAGAAGACCTGCGTAAGTTTTACGTGGCGCTGACCCGTTCGCGTTACGCGCTGTGGCTGGGCATGGCCCCGCTGAAAGAGTTTGAAAAGAGCGCACCCGGTTATTTATTTTTCAGTGACCTTCTTAACGGCGGCGAGGCGATGGATGCTGAGGCGCTTCCTGCCAGTTTGCAGGCACTGGAAACGGCGCATATCCGCGCGTGGCCGTTGCCGGTATCTGACGGCGCGGTATATCGCAGCGAGCAGACATTGCCGGAACTCGGGCCGCGTCCGCCGCTGCGTCTGCATAAAGGGCCGCGCTGGTGGGTGTCGAGTTTCTCCGGTCTGCAAATTGCGCCGGCAGGCACGTATATCATGCCGGAGACCCTGAACCGCGAGCCGCAGAGAGAAATCGAAAGTGCCGCGCAGGACAGTTATCTGGAAGATCAGAAAACGCAAAACAGTGCGAAGGAGCCAGTGAAGGATCCGCTGCATGAACTGTCGCAGCCTATGACCGGCGAGAATTTGTATGCCTTCCCGCGCGGCCCTGCGCCGGGTAATTTCCTGCACGGTTTGCTGGAATGGGCGGGTGACGAAGGGTTTGCGGCGCTGGCGGCAGACCCGGAAAGGATTGCCGATCAGGTTGCGCGACGTTGCAATACGCGTGGCTGGGAAAAGTGGATTGTGCCGCTGACTGGCTGGCTGACCGCGATGCTGACGCAGCCTTTACCGCTGCCGGGAGGCAATACGTTTACGCTGGCAAAACTGCCGCCGTATCAGGTTGAAATGGAGTTCTGGTTCTCGCTGACAAAGGTGCCGACACGACGTCTCGACACGCTGGTTCAGCAATATACGCTAGACGGCGCGGAGCGTGCGCCGTTACTGGCGGAAGACCTCAACGGTATGCTGAAAGGCTTTATCGATCTGGTGTTCGAACATGACGGGCGTTATTACGTGCTCGATTATAAATCCAACTGGCTCGGTGATGACGCCAGCGGCTATGACCAGGAAAATATGACGCAGTCCATGCGCGATCACCGCTATGACTTGCAGTTCTCACTGTATCTGTTTGCGCTGCATCGCCTGCTGAAATCCCGCATACCGGATTACGATTACGACCGGCATATCGGCGGCGCAGTCTATTTATTCCTGCGCGGCAGCCACGCGCCGGGTAACGGCGTCTGCGTTCAGCGACCGGATAAAGCCTTAATGGAACAACTCGACGCTCTGTTCAGCGGCACGGAGGAACACGCATGAAAATCAACAGCCGTGAAGCGCTTGCGCAACTGCTGGCGAGCTGGGTGGAATGTGGCTGGCTGCGGGAACTGGATCGTGCACTGGTGACGTTTCTGGCAAAAGAAGCACCGGACGCGCACCCGTTATTACTGCTGGCGACCGCACTGACCAGCTATCAGCTGGGGCGCGGACATGTGTGTCTGGATTTGCAGGCCACGCTCGACGACAGCGCATTTTCACTCTCGCTGCCACCGGAAGGCGATCACGCTGACGGCGCGGTGATCCGCCCTGCGGCAGTGCTGGACGACCTGAGTTTGCAGGAATGGCTGGCGGCGCTGGCGCACCCGACATTGGTCGGGCATGGCGAGGGGAATTCTCCGCTGGTGCTGAGCGGGCAGCGCCTGTATCTGCGCCGTTACTGGCAGTACGAACAGAATGTGCGCGCGGCGATAGAACAGCGTCTGACCCGCAGTGCCCTGCACACATTACCGGCGCAAACCTTACAGGCACCGCTGACGGCACTATTCCCGGCGGTGAATTCTGCCACCGTTAACTGGCAGAAACTGGCCTGTGCGCTGGCGGCGGTCAACGCGTTCAGCATCATTACCGGCGGACCGGGCACCGGGAAAACCACGACGGTGGTGCGTCTGCTGGCGCTGTTGCAAACACTGGCGCTGAAGGATTCCGGCCAGCCGCTGCGTATCCGCCTTGCCGCACCAACCGGTAAGGCGGCGGCGCGTCTGAATGAGTCGATTGCCGGTGCGGTCTCTAAGCTGGATCTCAGCGGGCTCGGTAACGGCAATGATGTGCGTGAGAGTATTAATACGGAAGTGGTCACGCTGCACCGTTTGCTGGGCAGCCGCCCCGATACCCGCCATTTCCGCCATCATCAGGGAAATCCGCTGATGCTGGATGTGCTGGTGGTAGACGAAGCATCGATGGTTGATCTGGAAATGATGGCGGCGCTGCTGGCGGCGTTGCCAGATCATGCGCGCCTGATCCTGCTCGGTGATAAAGATCAGCTGGCGTCGGTAGAAGCGGGCGCATTGCTGAGTGAATTATGCCAGCGTGCGGCGGGCGGACATTATCTGCCGCAAACCCGCGACTGGCTGCAAAGTGCGACCGGTGAGCAGATCCCGGATACGCTGGTGGATCCGCAAGGCACAGCGATGGATCAGGCGGTCGTCATGCTGCGCCACAGTTACCGTTTTGATGCACAAAGCGGCATCGGCCAGCTGGCGGAAGCGGTCAACGACGGGGACGTTAACGCGCTGAAACAGGTCTGGAAACACGGATATGCCGATCTCGCACAACTGACGTTAAGCGCTGACGATGACAGCGAACTGCGCAACTGGGTGGTGAAGGGCAGCGCAGCGCAGTTTCCTGCGGCGGCAAAACGCGAAGGCACCGAGCCTCCGGTCGGTTATCAGCATTATCTCAACGTGATGATCAGGGAGCGGCCTGCGGACGACGAACCGCCGGAAGCCTTCAACCGCTGGGCGACCAAAGTGCTGCTGGCCTACAGTCAGTTTCAGTTGCTGTGTGCCTTACGTGGCGGGCGCTGGGGCGTGGAAGGACTTAATCAGCGCATCGCTGAAATTTTGTATAAAGAAGGATTGCTGAAAGCTTCGGTCGGCTGGTATCCGGGACGTCCGGTACTGGTGACCCGTAATGATTACAGCCAGCGCCTGATGAATGGCGACATCGGCATCACCCTGGAAATTCCGCACCGGCTGGCAGACGGTTCAGTCGTGCCGGTGCTGCGGGTGGCGTTTCTGGCCGGAGACGGTACTCAGGATATCCGCTGGGTCATGCCGGGGCGTTTGCAGTCGGTGGAAACAGTGTTTGCTATGACAGTGCATAAATCGCAGGGATCGGAATTTACCCATACCGCGCTGCTGCTGCCGGAAAATCTGAGCCCGATATTAACCCGCGAGCTGATCTACACCGGTATCACACGTGCGCGTCACTGGTTCAGTCTGGGATGTGCCGGAGGCGTGAATGCGGTATTGCCGGAGGCCGTGAAGCGGCGGGTGTTACGTGCCAGCGGATTGATCGAAAGCGAGTAAGGCTTTGCAGAAGAGAAGCAATCAGTATTCGTATGCGTGAATTCTGACCGGTTTACTCAGCGTGCGGGCCTTGTTGCCCGCCACTTTGGTGGCTTTGTCCGGATCGCCTGCGACAAATTCCAGCGTCGGTGAGTAATAAAAAGGCAGCCAGCCGCCGTAGCCATTTTCCCACTCCCAGCGAACCGGGCAGGGCCACAGAATGTCTTCGTACATAATGTAATAGGTCCATCGCCCGTGGGGACGACGAGGTTTGCGGTTATTCATAAGCAGGCGGCAGGCTCTTAAAAAACACTAAGGATATTCTGGCTTGCGCAGCAGAAGGTTTCAAGCCCGCCGGCCGGGTTGTTGATTATTTAACCAGTGGTTATGGGGCAAATTTGCAAAACTTTACCCCCAGATCATCGCCGCCCAGCGCAACAGCATCAATGCGCCACAGATACACAGCAGCACTACAACCATTTTCCAGTGTTTGGTCATCATCCTTTTCGTTACCATAACTCCTCCTGCCATCAGGGCATTTTAGTGCGCCATGTGTTCATCCACATAGTGAATAACCTGCTCTTTCAGTTCAGGCACCGCCTGATCTGCCAGCCATTCGAACGCTGCCAGCAGCAGGGCTGCGGCGAGAATCACTGACAAAAGTATAACGGCTTTATTACGTGCTTCCATTGTTCTCATTGTTTCTGTTTTGCCTGTTTTTTAGTCTGCCAGAAAAAGTGGCTTCCGGCAGATATTCAGGCATCTGGTTCCGGAAAGGTTTAGGAAATTATACCTTTCCAGCCGTTTCTAAACTTTGATCCTGTTCCTGCTCACTAGGATTTTGTGCAGTTTTTGCATGACGGGCACCGGGACGGAATCCGTGCTTTTTAGCTCGCCAGGCGATAATCAGTCCTGCCGCCAGCAGAATCAGCATTGTCTGTGGAAAAGTTTTAACGCCGACGGTTTCCAGCAAAATCCCTCCGGTTAAGCCGCCGCCCGCAATCGCCAGATTCCACGCCACGACCACCATCGACTGCGCCATATCGGCGTGTTCACCGGTGGCATCTGCGATAGCCGTTTGCAGTAAGGTCGCCGCGCCGCCGAATGTCAGTCCCCACAGCGCCACGCACAAAACCACCATCACCGGAGACTGACTGAAAAACACCAGCGTCAGCGAAATCAGTGCGAACAGCAGAAGGCTGAACAGCAGAGTCTGGCGTAAGCGCCGGTCAACCAGCAGGCCGGTGATGCCAATGCCTGCCAGCGCGCCAATGCCGAAGACCAGTAATATCTGGTCAGCCCGTGCGCTAAGACCGGATAAGTGCAGGAACGGCACAATGTAGGTGTAGAGCAGATTGTGCGTCAGCATCCACAGCAGGATCACCAGTAAAATACTGCGCACGCCAGGCATCATCACCACATGAAGCAACGACTGGCGCTGACTGGCGGCCTGTCCGGGATAGTCCGGTACTTTTTTGATAACCCAGACCACCAGAAACAGCGTGAGCGCTGACATCACACCGAACGCCATCCGCCAGCCGAGTAAAGAACCCATCCAGGTGCCGAGCGGGACACCCACGGAAAGCGCCAGCGGTGTGCCGACCATCGCTACTGACAATGCCCGCCCTTGTTGCTCAACCGGCACCATCCGCCGCGCATAGCCTGCCAGCAAACCCCACGCCAGCCCTGCCGCAGCGCCGGCCATCCAGCGGGCAACAAGCGTCAGCATGTAATGCGTGGAAAAAGTGGTGAGGGTGTTGAAAACCAGAAAGCCGACGATGGCGGTCAATAATGCCGTGCGGCGGTTCCAGCCCCGGGTCAGCGCCGCAAGGGGGATCACCGCCATCAGCGAACCGGCGGCATACAGCGTAATTAACTGTCCGGCCATGGCCTGCGAAACATTCAGACCGTCGGCGATTTGCGGCAGTAATCCGGCGGGCAGGGTTTCAGTCATGATGGCGATAAAGCCAGTCAGCGCCATCGCCAGTAAAGCCGAAAGCGGCAGCGGGGATTTTTGTAGAGCAGTGTTCATGGAGTCTCTCAGTTTCTGAAAAAGTTAAATCACGATAGAGAACTCCCTGTTGCGGAAAAAGTAGGGTAGATTTCCAGAGTATGCGGACGCTGATGTCCGCAATCGGAGGTGAGGGTGGAAAGTCTTAGCAGCCTGAATACGTTTGTGCATGTGGCGGAAACCCGCAGCTTTGTCGCCGCCGGGCGTATCTTAGGGATTTCCGCGTCGGCGGTGGGTAAAAGCATTTCGCGGATGGAAACCAAACTGAATGTGCGGCTGTTTCACCGCAGTACCCGCAGCGTGACGCTGACGGCGGAAGGTTCGCTGTTTCTGGAGCGTTGCCGGCGCATTGTGGCGGAGCTCGAGGCGGCAGAAAGTGAGCTGTCGCAACTGTCGGAATGTCCGCGCGGCAGGCTGCGGCTGAGTTTGCCGCAGGTCAGCACGCTGTTGTTGCCGGTGCTGGGTGAGTTTATGCGCCGTTATCCCGACATTGAACTGGATCTGGATTTCACCGATCGCATTGTTGACGTGGTGGAAGAAGGTTTCGATGCCGTGGTGCGAACGGGTCAGATGGCTGATTCACGGTTATCGATGCGCAAGCTCGGCACTTTCCATCATCTGCTGGTCGGCGCACCGGCTTACTTTGAGCAGTATGGCAGGCCTGCGAAACCGCATGATCTGGCCGATCACCGTTGTCTGCATTTCCGCTTTCCGAATAGCGGAAAACTCGAATCCTGGCCTTTGCCGGAATATCAGGATTTAGCGCTGCCGGTTTCGATGGTTTGCAATAATATAGAAACGCGTCATTGCTTTGCCCTGCAGGGGTTGGGCATCGCCTGTCTGCCGGATTTCAGTATCCGCAAAGAACTGGCCCGCGGGCAGCTGGTGACAGTGCTGGATGAGTACGTGAAACGCAGTGCCGACTTTTTTATTTTGTGGCCGTCGGGCGGTTATATGACACCGAAACTTCGGGTATTAATCGACTTTTTCAGCGAGCGGGTATTCCCTGAAAACCCGGAGCTGGCACTGCTGTGTCCTAATTAAACTCAGGGAGTGTGCGATGAATCATTCTGTTTTAATTGAACGCTTTTCTGCCGCAGACCAGCGCGGCGTGATTGAGGTGATTTTGCCGATCCAGAATCAGGAATTTGGCATTCCGATAAGCGAACAGCAGCAGCCAGATTTGCACGATATTCCGCAGTTTTATCAGCGCGGAACCGGGGATTTCTGGATCGCCCGCTGTGACGGAAAAGTGGTGGGGACGCTGGGCCTGAAAGATATCGGCAATGCTCAGGCGGCGCTGCGCAAAATGTTTGTGAGCGCGCCTTATCGTGGCCGCGATTACGGCGTGGCGGCATTATTGCTGAAGGCGTTACTGCAACATGCACAGGCTGAAAAAGTGAAAGACGTTTTTCTGGGCACGACCGACAAATTTCTGGCGGCCCATCGTTTTTATGAAAAGAACGGATTTCAGGAGATACCGGTATCCGCGTTGCCGGAAGCTTTTCCGCTGATGGCGGTAGACAGTAAGTTTTACCGGCTAACTTTCTGATCACTAAGGCTGTCAGCGGGCTGTCGTGTCTGTGTCAGGTTGCTGTCGTGTTGATTTCTGATCCGGCGTTGCATGCTGATTAGGTGTTCAACATTCACTCTAAGGATTAATTATGAATCAGAGCAAAATCAGGCAACTTCGGATTTCCCGTGCATGGTCTCAGGAACAACTGGCAGAGCTTTCTTCGCTCAGCGTTCGCACAGTGCAGCGCATTGAGAACGGCGAACAGGCCAGCCTCGACACGCTTGGTGCTATCGCAGCAGCGTTTGACATCAAAGTTTCAGAACTGACGGAAAACGATACGCGAGATGGCAATTCGCCGGAACACGCGCTTGACGATCAGATTGAAAGAGCCAGGCAACAGGTGGCGGAGGAAAGCAGTTTTTACCGCTCTGTTCTGTTGTGGGCGGTGGTCAATGCGGGTCTGTTCGCGCTTAACCATTACACCTCGCCGGATTCCTTCTGGTTCGCATGGCCACTATGTATCTGGGGCGGTATTCTGCTGCTGCGCGGTTTACGCATTTTTGTTTTCCGGGGAACTGTAGAGCGCTGGCAGAAGGCGCGTTTACAGAAGTTAATCCGCAAACCCTGAGCAGTAAAAAGGCCAATGTGCAATTTTTAATCGCCAGTAAAACCGTCCTGACTGCGGCATATCAAAACCATGAGTAAACATACTGCTATCCTCTGTAATATTCGTGGTCATTTGCTCAACGGACAGAGAATGCGGCAGCACCGGCGGTTTGCTTTTGATCTTAAGAGATTGATATTGCTTCTGGCGCTGGTGAGTACGGTTATTACCTTGCTCACCAGTTATCTGGCAATTTTTCAGGTAGAAAAAAAACTTCTCATCGAATCGTCATTGCGGGCGAGTCAGTCGTATGCGGCCAGACTGTCGTTGACGGCCGATCTGTTTTTCAATGCGGCACAAAAACAGGTGGCCTACAGCGCGGATTTGCTGGGTGATGAATTTGATAATAGAGATGCCATCACCGAAGAAGCTGACCGTTTACAGGTACAGAGTAAGCGTTTCAGCTCGGTGCTGGTGGTGGATAAAACCGGTGTGGTGCGCGCGGCCTCCCGAAATTCGGCGGAGATGGTCGGTTTAAAACTGGTATCCGGCGCCAATACAGCAGCACTTTCAACCCAAAATCCGGTGCTCAGTTCGCCGTTTCGCACCGCGCAAGGCAATCACATCATGGTGCTTTCCTCGCCCATTCGTAATGCGCGCGGCGGTTATCTGGGGTACCTGGCGACTGAAATTGATCTCAGCAAAAGCAGTATCGTCGATACGCTGATTAATGCCCGCAATTACCGCAAAGACGCCTATATCTATGTCATCGACCGCGAGGGCGATGTGTTGTATCGCGACGCATCGGGATGGATCGAAAGCGTGCCGCAGGGCCATGTGAATAAGGCGCTGTTAGGCGATCGTGAGCAGGGTTTTCTGCTTATGGACAATCTGCAAGGTGAGGCGTCGCTGGCGGGTTTCGCCGCCATGGAAGTGGCGGGCTGGACGGTGCTGGTGCTGCATCCCGCCAGGGCCGATGTGGTGCTGCTGTATAACGTGATGATGCAGGTATTGCTCTACACGCTGCCGATTGTAATTCTTGTTTTCATCTGCATCTGGTTGCTGACGCGCTATATTTCGATGCCGCTTCGCCAGCTCGCGTCCCGTGCTGATACGATGGATTCAGAGGACGTTTCTCAGGAAATTGAGCAAATCAACGCCTGGTACTATGAATCGTCTAAGCTGAAAACCGTGATGTTGCAGGGGATACGACTGTTGCATCAGCGCATCGAAAAGCTCAGCACCGAAGCGCATACCGACCCGATGACCGGTCTGCTGAACCGGCGCGGTTTTTATGAGTTAGTGGATAAACAGCTGACAGAGGTTTCACGGATTGCGGTCATTACGCTGGATATCGATCACTTCAAAAAAATTAATGACACTTACGGCCATGACGTCGGTGACGTGGTGATTACACAGCTTGCACGCCTGATTCTGGACAGCTCAAGGGAAGGGGATTTGCTGTGCCGCATGGGCGGCGAAGAATTCCTTTTACTGCTGCCCGGCGCGTCAGTCACGCAGGCTATACAGCTGGCGGAACGGTTACGGCGTCAGGTCGAGTCTCATCATTTTGAGGGAGCGGGCAACGTTACGATTTCGCTCGGCGTTACGCATTTCTATCCCGGCAGGGATAACATCGACGGCGCACTGAAAGCGGCGGATAAAGCGTTGTATCAGGCCAAGAATGAAGGGCGTAATCGGGTAATCAATCTGTAATAGCGGATGGTTTTAATAACGGATAGCGATGAAAAGGCTCAGGCAGATTGCCCGGGCCTTTTTTGTGTTTTAGCGCGAGCCCGGTAATAAAGACTCTGTGCACTTGAAGACATCTTCGCGGAATTTACGCGAGGCTTCATCGAGATCTGCCTGATTCGCGACGTCAGCGCGGTTGGCTTCCAGCGCCTGATTCACGGCGATAGTAAACGCGTTTTCCTGGCTGGCATTGAGCACATTGCCGACGCTGCCAAACAGCAGGCGCATGGCAGAAATCTGCACCAGAAGCTCACGGTTTACGCGCTCGAGCTGATCAACGCGTTTGTTCAGGGTATCGTCATTCATAGGTGTCTCCTTATTTAATTGCCGCACACCATAACAAAAGCACCGCCATGAAAAAACCGCCTTACGGCGGTCTGTATGCTGGCTGCGGGTTTAACGCACCATTTGTTGCATCTGGCGGCTCAGCTGCATCAGCTGCGCATTCAGTGGCACCAGCTTTTGCTGGATAGCATTGTATTTATCCAGTTGCTTCTGGTTGGCAAATTGCAGACGGTTGCCGGTGATGGTGACATTCTTACCCTGACTTTTGATGAAATCGGCTTTCTCGACAATCAGGTTCAGCACCTGCGGCAGTAAGTCGAATACCTGTCCGGTGATCGCCGAAGGCTGAACGATGGTTTTATCGTAAGCCTGGTCATAGACTTTTTTCAGATCATCAGGCTGTTTCAGTGCCGCATGTTGCGTGTCGGCCTGCGTTTTCAGCAGCGTGATTTTTTCTTTCCATCTTTCGCTGCTGTCCGCCATTTTCTTTAAATCGTCGCGTTGTTCAAGCAGGTTATTGACGCTGTTGACGCCGTTCATCCCTGCAAACACCGGCACCAGTGAGGAATCCAGTTCAATATTCATCTGATGATGAAAGCCGGTGATGATGGCGTAATCTTTACTGTAATCGCCAAACTCTTTCTGCTGCGCCTCGGTCAGCTGCGGCACGGCGAGCAGGGGTTTATCCAGAATACGGGTCTGAAGAAAATCGATGAATGCTTTTCGCTGTGCTGGCTCTTTATCGCCACAGCCGCTGAGGGCAAACATCATCAGTAACAGCATAAAAGGCAGCAAAAATACGCGGTGCAGGGGTGTTGTCCGGGTCGCAGAATGCATCATTTCCTTGTTCCTTTATCTCCATCATCAGAGCTTTAACCTTAACGCATAAAGATAATTTTTTGCTAGATCAGCATGGCTATCTTCGTTAACGTCACTCTCAGAGTCATTAATTCAGGGAATGTATAACTTTGAAGCATAAGTCATTTTCGATAAAACACATTGCGCCAGTGCTGGCTATGATGATCCTTGCCGGTTGTACATCAACGAAAAAAAGTGAGGCACCGGCGCAAAATCCGCATGATGTGAAAGCGGACATTGTGCGGCTGATGCCTGCCAGCGCGCCGGACAAAAAAGGCTGGGCGACAGACATTACCGCCGCATTCACCACGCAAAACATTCCGGCGACTACCGAAAACATCTGTTCGGTGCTGGCGGTTGCGCAGCAGGAATCCAATTTCAATACCGATGCGCCTGTGCCGGGCTTAGGCAAAATTGCGTGGAAAGAAATCGACCGTCGCGCCGATGCGGTTCATGTGCCTCATTTCCTGGTGCATACCGCGCTGCTGTTAAAATCGCCGAACGGAAAATCCTACAGCGAGCGACTGGATAACGTAAAAACAGAGAAGCAACTGAGCGCGATTTTCGATGACTTCATTGATATGGTGCCGATGGGACAGACGTTGTTTGGCAACCTGAATCCGGTGCATACCGGCGGTCCGATGCAGGTCAGCATCGCGTTCGCTGAGCAGAATGCTAAGGGATATCCGTATAAAATTGACGGCTCAATTCGCCACGAAGTCTTCAGCCGTCGTGGCGGTGTGTGGTTCGGTGTGAAGCATCTGCTGGGCTATCCGGCAAACTACTCGCAATCACTTTACCGCTTTGCTGATTTCAATGCCGGCTGGTACGCCAGCCGTAACGCTGCGTTCCAGAGCGCGGTCAGTAAAGTGTCTGGCATTCCGCTGGCGCTGGACGGCGACCTGATAAACTACGGCACCGATAAACCGGGCAGCACTGAGCTGGCGGTCCGCACGCTGAGTAAACGTCTGGATATCAGCAACGGCGCAATCCGTAAAGCGCTGGAGAAGGGTGAGCAGCTGGAATTCGAAGACACGACGCTCTATAAGCAGGTTTATGCACTGGCGGATAAAACCACCGGTAAACGTCAGCCGCGTGAAATGCTGCCGGGGATTACGCTGGAAAGTCCAAAAATCACCCGCAAACTGACCACCGCCTGGTTCGCAAAACGGGTAGACGGGCGACGTGCGGACTGTGTAAAACGCGCTAACGCCAGCTAATGTAAGGTAAAGATTTTTAAAGCCTGTCAGATATTGGCAGGCTTAATATCCTCCTGATCAGGCTGCAGCCACCGTCAGCGGCGGGCTGTGCGATATTTCATACAGAAATACAAATCCCATGAATATAATTCCGATGAAATTAACGCTTGCTTAATAAATCCCACTATGTGTAAATAGCGTCAACGGTTTGTGGTTAAGACCTATTTATGTAAGACATTTTAGTAAAGCAGTTCCTGGTTCAAGTGATATAGCAAATCCTTTCTCCGACGAATTTCCTTCTCTGATGCATCCATAAGTATTTCAAATAAAAACAGACCTATATTGCCCTATGGCATCATAAAATAAAAACGAAGAAGGTATTTCCTATGTCTAATAAAATGACTGGTTTAGTAAAATGGTTTGACGCTGGTAAAGGTTTCGGTTTCATCAGCCCTGCAGATGGCAGCAAAGACGTGTTCGTTCACTTCTCTGCAATCCAGAGCAATGATTTCAAAACCCTGGACGAAGGTCAGAACGTTGAGTTCACCATCGAACAAGGTCAGAAAGGCCCATCAGCCGGTAACGTTGTCGTTCTGTAATGTCGCCAGATATTGAAGTGAATACTCTGCAATAGCGAAGATGGGTTAAACCCGGAGCAGACAGAATAAATATTTCAGTATCGACATACTCAATGACAAAAATAAGCCCTGGCCAACGCCGGGGTTTATTATCTAAAAGCTTCTGAATTTATTTCCAGGAGCCACAACAGAAAAGCCGGTTGAATTATTTATCTCCCAGTCGATTTTTCTGTTGTGAAAAGGCCGTGCTCAGGCCGTGCAATGTCGGAGTGTACGATGGACGCTTGCACCATAATATGACGGCCGGGAAAGCACCGGCACTTCTTCCCTTCATACTTCAAGCCGCAGGTGCGTTGGCCGCACTCAGTCACCCGAATCACTTACATTAGTAAGCTCATCGGGACTCTTTCTCTTGCCGCCTTCCTGCAACTCGAATTATTCGTGAATAAGAGCCAATCGCTCAACTCTCCAAATGCTTTGTAATAAGCTTTTTATCCAATTCAATCCAATCCAATCCCAATTGCTGCTTTGCCGGAAAACAGGCAAAAAAAAGCCCGCACGCGGCGGGCAAAATAACAGGGTTCTACAGGGGTATTACACAGGGACATCACACAACATTTGATGGATTTAAGATATCAAACGCTGTGTATGGTTTTGTCATCACCCGGTAAGGTTAGTCCAGCAGATGTAAGGCTTATTTGTCGGCGTAATGTGAGATAACCTGATCGATTTTGGCGTCCGCCAGCGCAATTCCTTTCTGAATCAATGATTCAGAACCTATGCTTGCCAGTACAATGACGACGGCAACAATCATTAATCCTTTGTAGGTCATGTTTCAATCCTTCCGCTTTGACTGCTCAATGACAGCATTATGCGGCGATACCGGTTGTATCGCCACGTGGCAAAACGGAAAACGGAAGAAAAAACGTTACGCGGCCAGGTGGCTGACGGTGAAATGCGTGACCAGACCGATGATGATCAGTAGCGCAATCGCAGCGGCGGTATAGAGGATAATGCGTTTAGGGCTGTAGAATTTCATTTAATATC
This sequence comes from Rahnella variigena, assembly GCF_003610915.1. Lineage (NCBI taxonomy): Bacteria > Pseudomonadati > Pseudomonadota > Gammaproteobacteria > Enterobacterales > Yersiniaceae > Rahnella > Rahnella variigena. Next base: position 4,279,090 of record NZ_NSDJ01000001.1, on the reverse strand, counting down.
CTTATTTTTCTGATGCATACAACGTTACAGGATTAGAGAAACTCCATCATCAAAGCCATCATGTAACCGATCCCGACAGAGCCTCCGGCCATCACTAACCAAAATGCAGTTGCCTTCATTTCACACTCCTTGTGTAGGTTTGATCATTCAGATAATCAATTCACCGCAGAAATTATATCAAACATAGAAATTATAGGGATAAATATCTGCTCTAATTTTGATCACTTAGTCTGAAAAATCTCATGAAGTGCGGTCAGGAGGACGTTTGACCGCAAAACAACCGGGCAAGCGCAAAGGATTTATTTCAGGTAATCGCTGCTGGCGGTCAGTTTGGTGTGCGCGCTGGCGTCGATGGTTGTGGAAGGGCGGGTACCGCTTTCACTGGCTTTACGGTTAATTTCGGAAGCCACTTCCTGTGCGCTGGAGGGATAAGCCTGGGCGAAACTGTTGAAAGTAGTCATTACGATTATCAGGCTAAAAAGAGCGAGGGTGGTGCGTTTCATTTTGCAGGTGTCCGGTCTGTTCACATTTTGTCATAAGGGTTGCGTGATTCAGCGGCCGATTTTAACTGCTTTATTCATAAGAAACGGGAGCAAATTGTGCTCCCGTTCATCATTTATGCTGCGCTCAACTGCTGCTTTACACGTGCTGGAGCGTATTATGACCTGCTTCTGATTTATTCGGTAAGCGAATCGTGGCAGAAAGAACCAATGATACGATCAATAATACGGTGATGATGCTGAACGTCACTGCGAAGCCCCCGAACAGGGAAGCGACCAGGGAAGCAAAGATGCTGCCGATACCGAAGCCCAGATACAGCAGACCGTAGTTTTTGGTCATGTTGTTCAGGCCAAAGAAATCGCTGACCAGCGACGGGTAAACCGTAATGGTACCGCCGAAGCTGAAGGCGACGCAGGCGACGGAGAAGAAGAACATCATCTCGTTCATCTGAGTGAACAACATCAGGCTCATCCCTGCCAGTGACACAATCTGCGCGATGGAAATAACGCGGATACGCTGCATTTTGTCGGACAACACACCCAACACCAGACGACCACTCAGGTTGGCAATTGCAATCACGGTTACGGCGTTGGCGGCGGTCATTGCATCCAGTTTTACCAGGCTCTGACCGATATCTTTCGCCACACCAATCACATATAAACCGCTCATGCAGGCAGTCAGGAACATCAGTGCCAGCATCCAGTATTGTGGCGCGCGGATGGCTTCTGCCAGGGTGAAATCGCGGGTGTCATTGGTGCTGTCATTCAGGCTGTTTTCTTCGCGGGTGACGTCTGCGGTTTCCTGTTTCGGCGCATCTTTCATCATCATTGCGCCGGCAATAACCATCACCATCGCGATGCCGCCCCAGATCATGAAGGTATTTTGCAGGCCTTCGGTCGCCAGCAGATGACCGCAAACGAATTTGAATAACAGACTGCCCAGACCGTAAGCGCCGATTGAACAGGCGGAGATCAGACCTTTGCGTTCAGGGAACCATTTTACGCAGTTGGTCAGCGTCAGCAGATAACCTGCACCGTCCGCCAGACCGACCAGCACACCAGCGCTGATGTAAAGCATCAGAACATTGTCGGAATGTGCAGTCAGTGCAAAACCGGCAGCCATCAGCAAACCTGCGGCAATGGTCACGGTGCGCACACCAAAACGTTCCTGAAGTTTACCGGCGACCGAAGAGGCCAGCGCCAGACACAGGCTCAGGATCCCAAAGGTCAGTGCCACGCGGCTCACCGGTTCACCCAGTTTTTCAGACAACTGACCGTTAAACAGACTCCATGTATAAACGGAACCCAGTGCAAGCTGAGTCAGGATAGTGCCGATTAACGTCAGTACGCGTGTGCGGTTGTAATTCTGGATGCCAGATTTGTCACTCATAGTGGGTTCTCCCGAGCGAAGTAGATTCAATTAACTGTGGCTATGATAAGTCTGGCGATGTGGGGCGGCGCATTTGCGGAGTGAGATGCACGAGTTGCGGAATGAAATGCATCCATGACGGTATGAGTCGCCATTTTGGGGCTAAAAACACCCTGAAATTGGACTTAAAACACCGCTGCAGCCCTTGCGGGGCGCGGGTTTTAGTTGATCTGGATCACTAATCCGTCATTTAGTTTTTTCAGACCCGGTTACAAATTTTGTTACAAAGGTTTCGTTGTATCATCTGGTACATAACGTTGTGCTCACCGGCATTTGGTCGTACCCTTCCGGCACTCCTCATTTTTACTTTCAGTGCTAACAAATGACTCGTTCTGCGGAACCGGCGCCTGCGTCACCGCTCCAGCGCGCCCGACTTCTGACGCCACGCCGGTGTTTTATTCTCAGCCTGCTGCTGTTGCTGGTAGGAATAATGTATTCACTGACCATTGGTAGATATCCGATTTCATTTGGCAGATTGATGAATTTCATCGGCTCTGATGTGTCAGCGCCAGATCACGCGCTGCTGCATAACATTATTATTGATTCACGTTTGCCACGGATTGTGGCAGCGGTGCTGGTTGGCGCCGGGTTGTCGGTTTCCGGTGCAGCTTATCAGGCGGTGTTTCGTAATCCGCTGGTGTCGCCGGGCTTGCTTGGCGTGCTGAGCGGCTGCGCATTCGGCGCGGCACTGAGTATTGTGGCCGGACTGAACGGTTTGTGGATCCCCGCGCTGGCCTGTGTGGCGGGTTTACTGGCGGTGGCGCTGGGTGTGGGTATCGCCAGCCTGTTTGCCTCACCGTCCATTCTGATGCTGATCCTGGGCGGCATCATCAGCAATGCCTTGTTTACCGGACTGTTGTCGATCGTGAAATACGTCGCTGATCCGCAGGATCAGTTGCCAGCGATTGTGTACTGGATGCTCGGAAGTCTGAGTGCGGTCGATAATCACGCGCTGTTGCTGACCGCGCCGGTGCTGGTTGTCGCCATTGTGCTGCTGGCCGCTATCGGGCGGGTGCTGGACGTGATGACACTCAGTGAGGATGAGGCATACAGCCTTGGCGTGCCGGTGCGTTTTTACCGCTATGGCACCATTATTCTGGCGACGCTGATCTCTGCGCTGACGGTCAGTATTGCCGGCATGGTGGGCTGGGTCGGGTTACTTATCCCGCATCTGACTCGTCTGCTGGTGGGCGCGAGTAACGTCTGGTTATTGCCGGTGGCGGTCTGTCTGGGCGGCTGTTTTCTGTTGCTGTGCGACGGTCTGGCGCGGACGCTGGCACCGGGCGAAATTCCCCTGGGCATCATCACCGAACTGCTCGGTGCGCTGGCATTTATCGCGCTGCTGAAAACTGTCCGGCGGGGCTGGGCATGACTGCTTCTGTTAAACGTCTCTCGGTTAAAAATCTCTCATATCGGCTGGGTCAGCGCACCTTGCTCGATAACATTTCTTTCGACCTGAAGGCCGGAGAATGCGTGGCGTTACTTGGCGCGAACGGGGCGGGAAAAAGCACGCTGCTGAAATTGTTGTTGCGCTTGATAGCGCCCGCCAGCGGGCACATTGAACTGGCTGGAATGCCGCTTTCCACCCTGAAACGGCGCGAAATAGCCCGTCATATTGCCTATGTCCCGCAACATCATCACCCCCATTTTCCTTTCACTGCCTGGCAGGTGGTCATGCAGGGAAGATTGCCCGTAAATGGCATGGTCAGAAGCCCGTCGCCGCAGGATATTTCGCGCGTTGAGCTGGCGTTTGAAGAAAACGGTATCGCGCATTTATCTGCACGCATTTACACCGATCTTTCCGGCGGCGAGCGCCAGCGGGTGCTGATCACACGCGCGCTGGTGCAGGACACGCCGGTCATTCTGCTCGATGAACCGGTGAATGGCCTCGATTACGGCCATCAGTTGCATCTGCTGATGCAGCTTAAAACCCTGGCTGCAAAAGGTTACACGTTGCTGATGATCACTCATCAGCCGGAACACGCACTGATGGCCGCCAGCCGGGCATTAGTGCTGCACGAAAGTCGGCTGATAGCCGATGGCGCGCCGTCAGAAGTGGTGGACAGTGCGTTGATTTCCCGCATTTATCAGACACAGGTACAACAAATCGATCTGAACAGCGGACACCGTGTTTTTATTCCTTAAGGGACTGAACACCAATGCAAAGTAAAATAAAGGCGCCGCTTCTGGCTGGCGCTTGCGGACTTCTTTTGTCTGCAGGATCTGCGCTGGCAGCCGGAACTTCCGACACCATTACGGTTAACGGCAGTGCGAAAAATGCCGACACCGCTGCCGGGGATCCTTCCGCTTCCAGTTCGCAAAGCGCCACGATGGGCGTGCTGGGCAAACGCGATGTGCTCAATACGCCTTATTCCGTACAGTCCGTGCCGGAAAGTGTCATCACCCGCCAGCAGGTCAAAAGCGTCAAAGACGTGTACAAATATCTGCCATCGGTACAGGGTGACGGCGCCCGCCCGCAGACGCGTGGGATCCAGGGCAGCGTGGTGCAGAACTCAATGATCGACGGACTGAATGTCGTATCGACCACCGATTATCCGGCGGAACAGTTCCAGCAAATTGAAGTGCTCAGCGGGCTGGCGGGTTCTCTTTACGGGCCGGCAAACCCGGCAGGGATGTTTAATTTTGTCTCCAGACGTCCGGGCTACACCACGAAAAACAGCCTGACGCTGGGTATGGGAACCGGGATTTCCGGACTGGGTGCGCTGGATTTAAGCGGTCCGCTGGACAGCGGCGAGCGCGTACGTTATCGCCTGAATCTGCTCAATGATCAGGGTGGAAGTTATACCTCCGGCAGCAGTAAAAAACGCCAGCTTGCCAGTCTGGCGCTGGATTTTCAGCTCACCGATCAGACCGTACTGGAAAGCAATTTCAGCTATTACCGCTATGTGACAAAAGGCCTGCCTGGCACCTTTGCACTGGCGAGCGGCGTGGCATTCCCGAAAGCTATGAACCCGACGCAGCGTAATCTGGGGCAAACTTATGCCGGTGATGACAATCACACCAGCACCTACAGCGCGCATCTCAAACATGATTTTGACGGTAACTGGCAGTCGGATATTGGCTTCCTGCATCAGGTTGCCGATCGCCAGTCAACGGCGGTGACCAATACACTGGTCAATAATAAAGGCGATTACAAAACCACGGTGTCGAGCGCGACGGCGACGCGTTTTGTCATCAACAGTTATATGGCGACCCTGAACGGCACGGTGAATACCGGCTGGCTGCAGCATGATGTAGCTTTGGGGATGCGCGGTTTCGTGTGGAAAAACTACAACCCGATTAATGGCGGTACAGCGACGCTGGGCAGCGGCAATATCAATGATTTGCAACATTTCGCCGAGCCGGATTACCCCGATTTCTCTAACCGTTATCATTCCGCGACCAGCACTCAGCAGGCATTCTCGGTGGGCGATACGCTGACCTTCTCGCCAAAATGGAGCCTGTTACTGGCAGGCAGCGAAAGCTTCCTGACCTCGGCGAACTATGCCAAAACCCGTCAGCGCACCAGCGACTCAAACGACAGCGGTTTCAGCGGTTCGGCCAGTCTGATGTATAAACCGGTTGATAACCTGACGCTTTACACCACCTACGCCGACAGCCTGCAACAGGGTGATACCGCGCCGGCTGGCTCGACCAACGCAGGGCAAATCACCGCACCGTACCGCAGCAAGCAGATTGAAGTCGGCAGCAAATTGCGTGTCGGTAAAGCGAATCTGTCGGCGGCGCTGTTCCAGATTGATCGTCCGTTTGCTTACACGTTGCAGGATGGCGAGTTTGTCAACGACGGCAACCAGCGTAACCGCGGACTGGAACTGATGGCGGATGGCAACGTGAGCCGCGACGTGCATATTTTTGGCGGCGTGACCTTCCTTGATTCAAAACTGCGTGATACTGCGTCGGCATCCAGCGAGAACAAACAAATCGTCGGCTTGTCCCGTGTGACGGCAAATCTGCTGACAGTCTGGAGTCTGCCACAGGTTGAAGGATTGGATCTGGACGCGAACGTGCATTATGTCGGCAAACGCCCGACGGATAACGCCAACGATAACTGGGTCGGCAGCTACGCAGTGTTTGATGCCGGAAGCAGCTACCGCACGCGTCTGTTCAATACCAACACCACGTTCCGCTTCGATCTGACTAACCTGACCAATCGCCATTACTGGACCAATATTGTACCCGGTGGCCTGAACGGTTACAGCGGTGCGGGTAATGCGTCTGCACAACTCGGTGCGCCACGCATGGCGCAGGTATCGATGCAGCTTGAGTTTTAAGTCATCTGAGGAATAGAAATGAAATTACCGACAGGTTTGATTCTGGCGCTCGGGCTGAGTCTTTTCAGTCTGGGCAGCATCAGTGCAACCCGCGAAGTGACGGATGATTCAGGAAAACAGGTTTTGCTGCCTGCCAGGGTAGAACGGATCGCTGATGCCTGGTACGCGCATCATTCCCTGCTGATGACGCTCGGCGCAGGAGGGGAAATCGTTGCTACGGTAAATCATCCCGAAAGCCAGCCGTGGATGTTTCACATTCAGCCGTCGCTGAATCAGGCGCTGTCGGTAAAAGGCACCACCTTTAATGCCGAGAGTTTGCTGGCGATGAAAGTGGATGTGGTGTTTGTCAGTGCCGGTAACCGTGATGCGGTTGCGCTGCGTCAGGCTGGTTTGCCGGTAGTTGAGATGAAATTCACCGATTTCGATTCCATGAAGCGTTCCCTGCGCACCACCGCGCAGGTGCTGGGCACGCCGCAGGCTGCAAAACGTGCAGAGGATTACATTCATTATCTGGACAATCATTTACAGACGATTGCCTCGAAAACGGAAAGCCTGGCCGTACAGCAACGTCCGCGAGTATTACATATTCAGTCCCTGAATCCGCTGAAAGTGGACGGTAGCGATACGCTGATCGATCAGTGGATCCGCGCAGCAGGGGGGCGTAATGCGGCCGACGGGCTGAAGGGCAATATGCAGTCGGTCTCCGCTGAACAACTGCTGGCGTGGCAGCCGGATGTGATCATTCTGGCGGCCAGCGCCGGAGATATTTCAACATCGGCGTATGCCAGTCAGTTTGCGCTGCTGGACGCGGTGAAACGGGGGCGCGTGTGGCGAAATCCGGCAGGCGTTTTTCCCTGGGATCGTTATGGCACGGAGACCGCGTTACAAATCCAGTGGGCGGCTCAGAAGCTGCATCCGGCGCTATTCCCGGATCTGAATATGGTGCAGGCCACCCGGGACTTTTACCGCCGTTTCTTTGATTATCCCCTGACGCCGGAAGAGGCACAAAAGATTCTGGCAGGGAAATTTTAAGCGGATTAAAAGCCGCAATATTTATTTTTCAAATTGTCATTTTTTCAAGGTTTTAGCCCCTGTTGCAAGGATACACTTCCGGCGTGCATGAGGGCGTATGCATGCTGGTGTTGACGAATGTCAACGGGTGGTTATACTACAGCAACAGGAGGCCAATGAAGGCACATCCTAATAAACATATTCACGCAGCCATTGAATATGCGATTTCTAAAGGCTGGCATTTTGTCGGTGGCGGCAGCAGCTCACACTGCTTTGGTCGGATTCGGTGTGGAATACCTGCTCATCGGGAACATATGATGAGTATCTGGTCTACTCCCCGAAATCCGGAAAATCATGCTGCTCAGATCGTCAGAAGGGTAGAACCTTGCTCTCCCGATAAGCCGTAATTTTAGGCGGGAAACCGCCTTTTTCTGCCCCCTGAATAAGGAAATTCTTTGCCACTTCATAACTTCACACTGACACTTTCAGGTGTCACCTCCGATACTACAAGGCTGGAAGATGCGCTCTTCGAGAGCGGTTGTGACGATGCCCTGATTGCCTTTTATGGCACCTCGGTTTATCTGGAATTTGACCGGGAAAGTGATTCCCTGGCAAAAGCAATCATGACAGCTATCCGTGATATTGAATCTGCAGGCCTGAATGCACGTGTTGAGTCAGTGGATACTGTTTTAGTCGGGCTGAGTGATATTGCCGGGCTGGCGGGACTGACCCGGCAGTCAGTGGCGTTATTGAAGGAAGGTGCAAGAGGTCCGCGTAATTTCCCCAATCCTGTCCAGCGGCTTAAGGGGAGTTCGCCTCTCTGGCGATGGAAAGACGTCGCGGGCTGGCTGGTCAGCGAAGGACGTATCACGGCCAGTGATGAGTTGGTTGAAAACGCCGGAATATTGGCAAACATTAATCTGGCACTGCAATTGCGTTCTGCTCCTGAGCCCAAACAAGTCAGCCAGTTTGCGTACCTGCTTGAGCATCAGGAAGATATCACTGTTTTTTCGTTATGACTTACAACGCCTGTGCATTCAGCGCGGTATTAATTGCCGCCGCCACACCCGTCGGGTTTTCCCACATCATCGAATGACCTGCCTGCGGCACGACAGCGGTCTGAATACCATGCAGCGGCAGAACGGCGACATCAGGTTCTGGCAATGAAAACTCACCAAACAATACGGTCGCGGGCATTTTCAGTTGATAAAGCTGTTCGCGCCACGACACCGTTTCGCCATTGACCAGCCCGACCGCCTGACGGTGGATCGCCAGCGGTGAGGCAATGCCCATGCATCCTGCCCAGATGTGATCATTTCCGCGAACCGCCACCTTAATCAGATGCCCGTGGCCTTCGCGCAGATAGTCTTCTTCAGAATACTGGGCAACAGCGCGGCTGAATATTCCGCCCCCTGCGTCAAGATTCGGCTCGGCGACAATCAGACGCTGGATCAGATCAGGGCGTTGCGCCGCCACCATAATGGCGATACTGCCGCCCATGCTATGACCGATTAAGTTGACCTGCGGTACGCCGAGGCTTTCAAGCCAGACAATCACGCAATCAACATGTGCCTGCAGGCTGTAGCTGAAATCATCGGGCTTATCGCTGTAGCCTGAACCTGCCAAATCGAGCAACAGTGAGCGGCGCGGACGTAATGAAGCATCAGTCGCCACGCGCGGAAAATCGCAGGAAGACGCACATCCCAGACCGTGAATAAAAACCAGCGGAACCCCCATCCCGGACAATTCATGGAAGCGTAAATGCATTTGCGTACCGGGTACTTTAAACGATTTCATCTCGATCCTTTGCTGACGGCTCACGTACTATTTTGCTTAAGCACTATCTGGCTTAAGTACAATCTGCGGATTATAGGCAGAAACTTCCTTACCGGCAGTACAAAAAATAAGTAAACAAACGGAGTAATGTTTTTTACAGCGTAGTGCCGTTTGCCCTATTGACCAGACTGATTATAAAAGTGAAATTTGAGTTTTACCGAAGCAGAAAAGGACGATGCGATGCAAGCTGAATGGTTGTCGGTGTTGAGTATTGGTGTGGCGCTGTTACTGGGAGCGATGAGTCCCGGGCAAAGCTTTGTGTTGGTCGCAAAAACGGCGGTGTCTTCTTCACGTCGTGACGGTCTGGCGACCGCGCTGGGGATGGGCGTGGGTTGTGCTATTTTCTCGGTAATTGCACTTTCTGGCCTGCATTCCATTCTGTTGAATGTGCCGTGGTTGTATAAGGTATTGAAAGTCGGTGGCGGGATTTACCTGATCTATCTGGCGGTGCAAATGTTTCGTGGTTCTCACAAAAGCTTGCATGTGGATGCGACGCAGTCTGCAGAAATCGGTTTCCGAAAAGGTTTTAGTTTTGGTTTACTGACGCAGCTTTGTAACCCCAACACGGCGATTGTTCTGGCCGGTGTTTTCGCTGCTTTGCTTTCACATCACATACCGGTTTATCTGTATATCGTACTGCCGGTTCTGGCCTTTACCATTGATACGTTATGGTATGCGTTCGTGGCGTATGTGCTGTCTTCAGCCCGGCCGAGAAATGTTTATCTGCATTACAAAAATGTGATCGATCGTGTGAGTGGCGGGGTGATGGCGCTGTTAGGGATTAAGCTCATTTTGTCTAAATAATCCGCAATCAAATTCTTTAAACAGAATAATTTGGCTTAAAATATTTAGCCTGTGAATATTTCTTTGGCAGGCTCTTTCTATCAGCCAGACAAGTGATAGCATGGAACTCTTGCTCACTTTATGGATTTATCTGATGGTCAGGTTAGGCAGTTGTGTGACGGTGATTTTGGCACTGGCGTCGTTTTCAGCATCGGCTGTCACGCAGTATCAGTGCGTGTTAACTCATCATACTCAGTCTGATGATGGCAATGATGTTTCTGAAGTCGTGAACAAAAATGCCCAGGTTTATGATGCGGGGAACACGTTCAGTTTCTCACCTGATGGCAGCAAAATGGTCACCAGTCCTGAACTGACGGATATCATCGGCAAAGATAATCAGCCTATGAAAGCGGGCGCGCAAGATAACCTGATGTATATTCACGTCAAAGACAGCTTTGTCGTGGCAACCCAGACAGAAGGGTATGTTTACGGTGATTGCAAAGTGAATACCGCGAAGTAAAAATCTTTATCCGGGCGTTTTCTGATCCCTGTGGGCGCATGAGCCATGTCTCAGCGCCCCGCAATATCGCACTGCAATAAATAGAAACACTCCTGCCAGTTCATTAGCACACTTCTTATAGTCGTCCGTGGCATGACGGGCTATCCTTTCGCACTTTTCCAGTCTCCGTTTATTCATTTCGCCCGCTTCAAGAAGCAGACAAAAAAGGTATTTGCCCGCTTATGGCCTTACTTAACGACGAAATTCGCGACCATACCGCCGAGTCCGTCCTTTTCGTTCGTCGTGCCGTGATTGCATTTTTGGTCGTGATCCTGCTGTCTTCTGCGCTGGTGTTCAATCTGTACCACCTGCAGGTGGGCATGCATGATTTTTACCAGACCCGCTCAAATCAGAATGACATCAAAATGCTGCCGATCGCCCCAAGCCGCGGGCTGATTATGGATCGCAACGGCGTGGTGCTGGCGCAAAATATTACCCTTTACCAGATTGAAGTGATCCCGGGCAAAGTGCCGGATCTTAACGCCACGCTGAACGCACTGAAACCGATTGTCGATCTCACACAAGACGATCTGGACAGTTTCCACGACGCCATGATCCACGGCCGTCGTTTTGCACAGATACCGCTGAAGCTGGCGCTGACCGATGTGGAAGTCGCGCGTTTTTCCGTGAACCAGTTTGATTTCCCCGGCGTTTCCATCAGTACCTATCAGCAGCGTCGTTATCCTTATGGCGCGGAGCTGGCGCACGTGGTCGGCTACGTGTCTAAAATTAACGATAAAGATGCCAAACGTCTTGATGCCGAAGGGATTTCGGAGAATTACGCCGCTGACCACGATATCGGCAAGCAGGGCGTTGAAAAGTATTATGAAAATATCCTGCATGGCCGTACCGGTTATCAGGAAGTGGAAGTGGATAACCACGGCCACGTGGTGCGCCTGCTCAAAGAGGTTCCGCCGCAGGCCGGACAAAATATCTATCTGACGCTGGATCTGGGGTTGCAGCAGTACATCGAGAAAGTCCTGAAAGGTCAGCGTGCGGCGGTGGTGGTGATGGATCCCCGGGACGGCGGCATTAAAGCCATGGTCTCCAGCCCGAGCTATGATCCGAATCCGTTTGTGAACGGGATTTCCACCAGGCAATACAGTGCGTTACTGAAAAACCCTGACCTGCCGTTGATCAACCGTGTTACGCAGGGGCTTTATCCGCCAGCTTCCACGGTCAAACCTTTTATGGCCACGTCGGCGTTGTTTGAAGGGGTGATCACACCGCAAACTACGTTCTTCGGTGCGCCTACCTGGACGCTGCCGGGCACCGAACGCCATTACCGCGACTGGCTGAAAACCGGCCACGGTATGCTTAACGTGACCAAAGCGATTGAGGAGTCTGCCGATACCTTCTTCTATCAGGTGGCCTATGAAATGGGCATCGATCGTATTCATACCTGGCTGAGTAAATTTGGCTACGGGCAGTCGAGCGGGATAGATCTCGACGAGCAATATAATGGCGTGCTGCCAAGCCGTGAATGGAAAATGAAAGTCCATAAAAAAGGCTGGTATCAGGGGGATACGGTTTCTGTCGGTATCGGGCAGGGCTATTGGGTCGCGACGCCAATTCAGATGGTGCGGGCGCTCAGTGCGCTGGTGAATAACGGTAAGCTGGAAACGCCCCATCTGCTTTATTCAGCAAAAAGCGGCAAAGTGATTACGCCATATAAAATGCCGCCGACGCAGCAAATAGCGGATCCGAAATCGCCAATCTGGGGGATTGTGAAAAACGGCATGTTTGGCATGGCAAATTTCCCGAATGGTACCGGCTATAAATTATTCCACACGGCGCCTTATCAGATTGCGGCGAAATCCGGTACATCGCAGGTTTTCAGCCTGCGTGAGAATCAGGTTTATAACGCTAAAATGACGCCGGTTCGCTTGCGTGACCACATCTTCTACACGGCGTTTGCGCCTTACAAACATCCGACGGTGGTGATGGCGCTGATCATGGAAAACGGCGGCGGTGACGGCGTGGTGGCCGGACCCACCGCGCGTGCCATACTCGACCATATCTTCCTGCCACCGCAGGCGACAATGTGCGATCCGGCAAAAGCGGATAATCCGGCAGACTGCGAACAACCGGTTCCGACACCTAATTCGCTGGGTTTTAGCGAGCATTGATGCCGGGCGTTGAGTCAGATCATCTCGAAGGGCACGTTGTTGAGCCGGGCAACGTGTTTTCCGATCTCTTCCGTGGTCTTCATGTGATCAAAATGGACATTACTGTAGTCAGGGAACAGAGTTTTATCGACGCCTAACACTTTGGTCACCCGGATGTTTTGAGTGGGAGGCAGCCCTGCATATAAATTCAGGCCCGGGCGTCCGATAACGAGTATTTCATTGTGGCTGTATTGTTTACGGGTCAAATTATCTTGCGTCATGAGATTTGCAGGCGTTAAAAGTTGCTGGTATCCACCGGCACATCTGAATTTCCCTTTCCCTCTGCCGCTCTTAATACAGTCCACAAGTTCGTAGGGTCTGACCACCGCTCCTGCGGGGTTGTAGTATTCCCGTCCTGCATGGTTGATAAAATTCACGTCACGCGGGAATGTGCCGAGTATATTTTGTCGGGGGACTTCAAGTACCAGCGCGACGTTGTGATACATCCCGGTGTACCTTGAGGTCTCTGCCGTGAGTTTTTTAATATCTTTTAAATCAACCAGTGATGTGCTGAAGATATCCCAGCCATTAAACAGAGAAGCGGCATCCTGGCGGCAGAACGGACTTTCGTGCAGTTGGAAAGTGTGAACTAACACATGGTTCTCAGGAAGAACAGCCCAGCTTTGCAGTGTGGCCGTTCTCTGCATCTCGAGCATTTTTTTATTTTCCTGCTCAGCTAACAGCAGTCCTTCCGGGGATAATTTTGCGGTTTTTTTTTTGAGAAATGGCATGTTATCAATCCTGAAATAGTCAATATTTTATTAAGCCTGCTTTCATCGTTATGGTGTTACATCAGGCGGGATCCTGTACTTATCGAAATTCCTTCAAACTATTTCGTATTCTAATTCGTTGATTTCCGCCACTTTAGCGGCGACTGTTTCTGGTGAGCCTGCATAATAGTCATACATGCCGTTACTCTCTGTCGGTTCGGCAACGACTATTTTGCGCACCCGGATCCTTTGTGTTGCCGGCAGGCCTGCATATAACTTAACTCCCGGGCGACCAATAATGAGTACCTCATTATGTGATTCTATAGAGCGTGTTTTTTTATCTTCTGACAGAAGCGCCTGAGGTGTCAGCAGCCGTTGATATCCACCTTCACAATGGTAATCTTCTTTGCCTTCTCCCCGGAATATCGCCCGACTCAGGGCTGAAGCATCGATAATTCTTCCCGCTGCATAGTCATTTTCACGCCCGATATGATTAGGAAACCAGACGTCAGTCGGATGCGTCCCAAGAATATTTTGCACCGGGACATCCAGAATTAAGGCTGTGGTGCAATACATCCCGGTATAGCGTTTAATTTTGTTTAAGGGGTTAATATCTTTTAAGTCAACCAACGAGGTGCTGATAATATCCCAACTGCTTAAAATAGACTCTGCGCGGTGCTGGCAAAAAGGACTTTCTTCACCCTCAAAGGCATGAACCAGCACATAATTTTCCGGCAGAGAACGCCAGCTGCTGAGTATTTTTTCCTTCCCACCGGATAACTTATTAATATCCTGTTTTTTAATAAATTCAATTCCTGATTTTTTACGGGAAAACATAATGATCTCACGAATAAATAGAGCATGGTCACTGAAATATAACATGTGATTTTCGTGTATTTTCTTAATTAGTCATTAAGAAATCCATGGTTGAAAAATGTTTATTTGAGAGATTCAGCGAACCACAATTTCTGTGTGCAGGCCTTACTGGCAGATTCTGATCAGGCGATGTACAGCCATAAGCAGCTCAGTAAAAAGGTTGTGATCAACCACTGACAGCCAGATGTCATAATATGACGACAATGGAGGTTATTGTTGTCTCTTTTTGGCGACATTTAATTTTATGATATTTAAAGGATATTTTTTTATTTCTCAATTGTGTTGTTTTTTGGCGACGCAAAGGTTGTTTATTCATCAACTTAACCGTGCTTTTGCCAGTGCCTGAAAATGATTTAACTGTAAATATCCTTTAAATACAGGTATATGATAATTTTTATTAAATATTGGCACGGAACGTGCTAGATTAGCGCAGTTGCTCATTCACCTGATTATGATTGGCTCACGCGAAAGCGTTGATATGCTCATAATGTCCGAATGACGCCAAAGAAACGGTGCCTATCGTTCACCCGACCGATAATCGTTGCGCAAGCACGTTATCAAACATCGAACGACACGTTGAGTGAGGCACCACCTCTTCCGGTTTGCTGAACATCCGTCTGGATGTTCAGCAATACCAACCCTTCATACTTCTCATACTTTTCTTAGTTCACCCATTTAACCCTTTTCGTATCTTCTCAGACACTGGCTGTTTAAACCGTTGTCCGCTAGCATGACTTTATCTGTGATAAATGAGATGAATGCGTTGAAAAGAGGACGTTTATTCCCCGGTTCGCTACGTCAGCTGGTACTGATGGCTTTTCTGCTGGTGCTGCTGCCCTTGCTGGTGCTGGCCTATCAGGCGTACGACAGCCTTGATCAACTGAGCCGTCAGGCGGCGCGAATCAACCGGACTACGCTCAGTGACGCCCGCCGCAGCGAATCGATGTCCAGTATTGCGCTGGAAATGGAGCGCAGTTATCGACAGTATTGCGTTCTCGACGATCCGACGCTTTCCCGCCTTTATCAGAATCAGCACAAACAATATTCCCAGCTGCTGGATGCGCATGCCTCAGTGCTGCCGGATTTACGTTATTATCAGACACTCCGCACCTTGCTGACGCAGCTTACACAGCCGACCTGCCAGAATAACTCCCCGGATAAAGATGCTTCTGCGCGTCTTGAGAATTTCTCGCGCACTAATGCCGAAATGGTACAGGCGACGCGGGAAGTCGTATTCTCACGCGGACAACAACTTCAGCGCGCGATTGCCGAACGCGGTCAGTTCTTTGGCTGGCAGGCGCTGGTGCTTTTCCTGCTCAGTGGCGCGCTGGTGCTGTTGTTCACCCGCATGATAATCGGGCCGGTAAAAGGCGTCGAACGGATGATTAACCGGCTGGGGGAAGGGCGTAATCTGGGCGATGTGACGCGTTTTAAAGGGCCACGCGAAATCCGTTCTCTGGTGCAGCGCATCGTCTGGCTGAGCGAGCGCCTGGCATGGCTGGAATCGCAGCGTCACGAATTCCTGCGCCATATTTCCCACGAACTTAAAACCCCGCTCGCCAGCATGCGTGAAGGGACTGAACTGCTGGCGGATGAAGTCGCCGGTCCGCTGACGTCAGATCAAAAAGAAGTGGTGGCTATCCTCAACAACAGCAGCCGCCATTTGCAGACGCTTATCGAACAACTGCTTGATTACAATCGCCAACTGGCTGATGTGCCGACGCTCAGTGTGGCCGTTGATCTGAAATCGCTGGTTGATGATGTCGTGACGGCTAACAGCCTGCCGGCACGCGCCAAGAAGATCCGCAGTGAGGTCAAGATTGATGCGCCGACCTGTCTGGCTGAGCCGACGTTATTGCGGCGCGTGGTGGATAATCTCTATTCCAATGCGGTGCACTACGGGGCTGAATCCGGTACTATTTGGGTCCGCAGCCGGGAATTACACGGACGGGTTATTATCGAGGTGGCAAACACCGGAACCCCGATCCCGCAGGCCGAGCGCGCGATGATATTTGAACCTTTTTACCAGGGTAGCCAGCAACGAAAAGGGGCTGTGAAAGGCAGCGGTCTGGGGTTGAGTATCGCCCAGGACTGTATTCGCCGCATGCATGGAGAGCTGCAACTGGTTGCCGTTGAAGATGCGGACGTTTGTTTCCGTATTGAATTACCCCTGACGGCTGAGAAGAAATAATAATGATGCTATTTGCTGACTGGTGCGTCTGATGAGCGCATTGTCTTTTATCACCCATATCACTACCCGTCTGGTGCGCACCTTACTGCGCAGCCGGGCGTTTTTACTCAGTGCGCCACTGGCGCTGGCGGGCTGTGTCCCGCATTCTGCCGACAACCGTTATTTCCAGCAGGTGTCTGATCAGGTCGTCCCTGACAGCAAAGTGATCGACTTTCGTATCGCTCCTTGTGAAACCCTCTGGACACTCGATGACAATGACGCCGTAACGAACTCACTGTACTGGTTACGGGCGATGGACTGCGCCGATCGTATGAGTGATGCGCAGGCGCGCTATCAGGCGCAGCAGATACAAGCGACGAACTGGGATCAGGTATTTAAACAAAGTATTCTGCTCTCCGGTGCGGATCCCGATCAGCAGCAGCGCCGTGCGTTACTGGCAAAAGTCAGCGCGTATCGTGGCCAGATGCCGGGACAAATTCGCCCGCTGGTACAGTTATGGCGAGAACGTCAGAATTTACAGGTCGTGCTGGGCGATGAAAAAGCCCGTAATGCCCGCCAGCTGGCAGTGAATGAAGAAAAACTTCAGGCGATGACTGAACAGCAGCAGGTTCTGGAACATAATCTCGCCGATACCCGCCGTAAGCTGGAAAACCTGACGGACATTGAGCGACAGCTCTCTTCGCGCAAACAGATCCAGGGCGATTTGCCGGATAATGAGGCGACTGCGCCTGTTAAAGCGGCTTCGGATAATCCGGTAAAACCGGCCGAGACTTACACGCCACCGGCTAAGGATTCGAACGTAAAATGACGTTACGTAAAGCAGCCAGTTTATTGCTGGTCGATGACGATCCGAGCTTACTGAAGCTTTTGGGAATGCGTCTGACCAGTGAAGGTTTTCGTGTCACCACCGCCGAAAGCGGAGCAGAAGCGCTGCGAGTGCTGCACCGTGAACGTATCGATCTGGTGCTGAGTGATTTGCGTATGGATGAAATGGATGGCATGGCGCTGTTCGCTGAAATCCAGAAATTCCAGCCCGGAATGCCGGTGATTATTCTGACTGCGCACGGTTCCATTCCTGATGCGGTGGCCGCGACTCAACAGGGTGTGTTTAGTTTTCTCACCAAGCCGGTCGATCGCGATGCGCTGTATAAGGCCATTGATGAAGCGCTGGCACAGTCCAGCCCGTCGGCCGATGAAAGCTGGCGCGAATCGATTGTTACCCGCAGCCCGATCATGCTGCGGTTGCTTGAACAGGCCAATATGGTCGCGCAGTCTGACGTCAGCGTACTGATTAACGGGCAGAGCGGCACCGGTAAAGAAGTGCTGGCGCAGGCCATTCACGGGGCGAGCCCGCGTGGCAAGAAAGCCTTTATTGCTATTAACTGCGGTGCGTTGCCGGAACAGTTACTGGAATCCGAATTATTTGGTCATGCTAAAGGCGCGTTTACCGGCGCGGTAAGCAGCCGCGAAGGGTTGTTTCAGGCTGCGACCGGCGGCACGTTGTTCCTCGATGAAATCGGCGATATGCCGTTGTCGTTGCAGGTGAAATTGCTGCGCGTGTTACAGGAGCGCAAAGTGCGTCCGCTGGGCAGCAATCAGGATGTGGATGTTGATGTGCGTATTATTTCTGCGACACACCGTGATTTGCCGAAAGCGATGGAGAAGGGCGAGTTCCGCGAAGATCTGTTCTATCGTCTTAACGTTGTCGGCCTGAAACTGCCGACCCTGAGCGAACGCTCTGAAGATATTCCGCTGCTGGCTAATCACCTGCTGCGCGTGGCGGCGCAGCGGCATAAACCGTTCGTTCGCAGCTTTTCAACCGATGCCCTTAAACGTCTGATGGCCGCCAGCTGGCCGGGCAATGTGCGCCAGTTAGTGAACGTGATCGAGCAATGCGTGGCGCTGACGTCTGCACCGGTGATCAGCGAAGCCCTGGTTCAGCAGGCGCTGGAAGGTGAAAACACCGCGCTGCCGACATTTGCCGATG
This sequence comes from Rahnella variigena, assembly GCF_003610915.1. Classification (NCBI taxonomy): domain Bacteria; kingdom Pseudomonadati; phylum Pseudomonadota; class Gammaproteobacteria; order Enterobacterales; family Yersiniaceae; genus Rahnella; species Rahnella variigena. Next base: position 4,260,748 of record NZ_NSDJ01000001.1, on the reverse strand, counting down.
CGCGTAATCAGTTCGAATTGAATTATCTGCGTAAATTGCTGCAAATTACCAAAGGCAACGTCACGCAGGCGGCACGTATCGCCGGGCGTAACCGCACTGAGTTTTACAAATTGCTGTCACGCCATGAGCTGGAAGCGACCGATTTTAAAGAGTAACGGGAATTTACTTTCAGAGGCTGGAGGTACATTCCTGCGGCTGAACTATGATACCTTTAGCGCCTTCGCATGCCTCTGGCATCCGAAACCAGATTGTGAACCATGCTGCCGCTCAGGAAGGCGGAGAGCAAACGAATGATTATAAGGGTCCGCCATGAAAAAGATTGATGCGATTATCAAGCCATTCAAACTCGACGATGTCCGTGAAGCACTGGCAGAAGTTGGGATTACCGGGATGACCGTGACCGAAGTGAAAGGCTTTGGCCGTCAGAAAGGTCACACAGAACTGTACCGTGGTGCGGAATACATGGTCGATTTCCTGCCAAAAGTAAAAATCGAAATCGTAGTGGCGGATGACATCGTGGATACCTGCGTGGAAACCATTATGACCACTGCGCAGACCGGTAAAATCGGCGACGGTAAAATCTTCGTGTTCGATGTGGCGCGCGTAGTGCGTATCCGTACCGGCGAGCAGGACGAAGAAGCGATTTAATGTTTCATCAGGGCGGGTAATGTCATGTTACCGGCCCTGAGTATTCCCTCTGTTATTCTCCCTTTCCCTCCGATCTTGTTATACCAATCATTATTTAACCCAATCACTTCTCAACTCATTGTTTATCCGGTTTTTAGCCGTTATTTCTGCTCATCAGCACCCAAAGTTCCTCTCCGCCGGTAATCACAAAAAATGCTACTTGTTAGTTTTATGTGAAGTTTGTGGGGTTTTTATTGTGACTTCATTGAAAAAGTGCGAGTAAAATCACGTTTGTTGTTATACCAGTTCGATAAACCTGTCAGATACGTTGTAATCACCGACTAAAACAATTCAGGGTGAAAAGTATCTGGCTGCCGGAACTGGTGTGGATTGATCTCCGTTGATCGTGGTTTTCACACCCATTCAAAAGGCTTTGCAATGTCACAACCAGAAAAACCCATACGCATTTCCCGTCGCGTATTTTTAGGGGGCGCACTGGCGGCGCTTTCCGTTCCGCTGATGAACAAGCTTCTGCTTAGCCCGGTTTATGCCGCGCCGGTAGCGGGCTTGTCGCAGGCAAAACAGGACTTCACCCAACTCTCGCTGTATCTGACCGGTCATGACCAGCTGGATCCGGCCCTTTCTGAACGTTATTACCAGACTATGTTGCAGCTGTACCCGGACTTCACCGCGCAGGTTCAGGCGTTGCAGGCGTTTATCACGGCCAGTCACATTGATGCCGCTGACCTGCAAAAAGCGCTGGATACACAGCAGCCCGCGCTGGCGAAATTGCCGCGCAGCATCCTTCAGGCGTGGTATCTCGGCGTGGTCGGCGATGGCAAGCAGGCGGTTTGTCTGGCGTATGAAAACGCGCTGATGAATGTCGCGGTACGCGACCACCTCAATCCACCGAGCTATGCCTACGGCGCTTACGGTACCTGGGCAAAACAGCCTGTCTGAAAATAACGTTCAAAAAGGGTTAAGCAATGAGTGAACAACTTTCCGCTGACGTCGTCGTCATCGGCTCGGGGATCTGCGGCTCGCTGGTCGCACAGCGTCTGGCAAAACAGGGTATCTCCGTCATTATTCTCGAATCCGGCCCGCGTATTGATCGCGGTACGCTGACCGAAAATTTCCGTAATTCACCGCGCAAAAAAGACTTTATGTCGCCGTATCCGTACTCGGACTGGTCGCCGCATCCGGTGTATAAACCGGAAGATAATGATTATCTGCAACAGCAGGGGCCGTATCCGTTCCCGGCGGAATATATCCGCATTATGGGCGGCACCACCTGGCACTGGGCGGCGCAGGCGTGGCGCGTATTGCCAAACGATATGAAAATCAAAACGCTGTACGGCGTCGGGCGTGACTGGCCGTTATCGTATGACGAGCTGGAACCGTTTTATTACGAAGCCGAAGTTAAAATGGGCGTGTCCGGCGCACCCAATAACGGTTCACCGCGTAACCAGCCGTTCCCGATGGAACCGGTCGCTGAATCCTGGCTGCAACAGCGTTTTCGCGAGCGTCTGGCGCCGGGCGGTTATGACGTGATCGTGAACACCACCGCACGTAACAGCCGTAACTACGACGGACGTCCGGCCTGTTGTGGCAACAACAACTGCATGCCGATCTGCCCGATTGACGCGCAATATCACGGCGGTATCGCTGCGCAGGCCGCCGAAGCGGCGGGTGCAAAATTGATCACCAGCGCGGTGGTGTATCGCCTCGAGCATGACGAAAAGGGGCGTATTGTCGCCGCACATTATTACGATCCCGATAAAGGTGAGCATAAAGTTACGGCGAAAAACTTCGTTCTGGCTGCCAACGGCATCGAAAGCCCGAAACTGCTGCTGATTTCCGCCAGCGATAAATACCCGGACGGACTGGCAAACAGTTCCGGCACTGTCGGGCGTCACCTGATGGATCACCCAAGTAACTCGCTGACGTTTGAAACTGAAGAACCTCTGTGGGCGGGGCGCGGCCCAATGAGTCCGGCGTCCATCAACAGCCTGCGCGACGGTGATTTCCGCAAAGATTACGCCTCGTTCCGTATCGATATCGCCAACTCTTCACAAGTGCAGTCAGTGACGCAGGATTTGCTGGCGGAAGGCGTTTACGGCATCAGTCTGGATAACGAAATCCGTCGCCGTGCGTCGCACCAGACCAGCCTGAAAAACGTGATGGAACAGCTGCCAAACTACGATAACCGCATCATTCTCAGCGACAAAAAAGACAAACTGGGTATCCCTAAACCGGCAGCGATTTATCACATGGACGATTACGTGCATCGCGGTATGGCGCGAGCTGTGAAGGAATATACCGAGATCGCCAGACTGATGGGCGGCACCAATTTGCGTTTCAGTAAGCCGGGCGTTTACGGCAACAACCAGCACATTACCGGCACGATGAGCATGGGGCATGACCCGAAAGACTCCGTGGTGGATGCGTTCGGACGCACCCATGATCACGAAAATCTGTTCATCACCAGTACCGGCGTGATGCCGACGTCGGCCACGGTCAACTCCACGCTGACCGCCGTTGCACTGGCGTTACGTACCGCTGATCATCTTGCCAAAACTGCGCTATAGGCTGACTGACATGACTCTGAATCGTTTATCTCAAAAACGTCTGACGGGCGCATTGCTGGCCTTTGGCCTGAGCCTGATGGCAGGCACGGCTTACGCCGCGCTATCGCCGGAACAGGATGCGCTGATAAAAAAAGGCGAATACGTCGCGATAGCCGGTGACTGCGTAGCCTGCCATTCCACCGAAGGCGGCAAACCGTTTGCCGGTGGCCTCGGGCTGGCAACGCCGCTGGGCACCATTTATTCGAGCAACATCACGCCATCTAAAAAAGACGGTATCGGCAATTACACGCTGGAGCAGTTTGAACACGCGGTGCGTGACGGTGTGCGCGGCGACGGTGCGAATCTGTATCCGGCGATGCCGTACACGTCTTATGCCAAAATCAGCGATGACGACATGAAAGCGCTGTACGCTTATTTTATACAGGGCGTGCAACCGGTGGATACCCCGTCAACGCCGACCGCACTGCCGTTCCCGTTCAACGTGCGTTTGTCGATGGCTGGCTGGAATCTGCTGTTCCTCGAGAAAGGCGCGTTTAAAGCCGATCCGTCGAAAAGCGATCAGGTTAACCGTGGCGCGTATCTTGGCGAAGCGCTGGCGCACTGCAGCACCTGCCATACGCCGCGTAATGCGCTGATGGCGGAGCAGGGCGATAAAGCGCTGGGCGGCAGCAGTCTGGGCACCTGGTTTGCTCCGAACATTACGTCGGACGCGGTCAGCGGAACAGGTAACTGGAGCACGGATGAAATCGCCGCTTACCTGAAAACCGGTCATGCGCCGGGCAAGGCGCAGGCGGCAGGGCCGATGGCAGAAGCGATCGACCACAGCCTCAGCCATCTGAGCGACAGTGATTTGCAGGCGATTGCCGTGTGGCTGAAACAAACCACGCCGGTCAGTCAGCAAGGGCAGGCGAGGGCTGCGGACCAGTTCGGCTCACCGGCGAATTATGTCGATACTTTGCGTGGCGTTCCGCGTCCTGCTGATGCTGACAAGATGACCGGCTGGCAGGTGTATGACGGCTATTGCGCCAGTTGCCATCAGCCGGACGGTCGTGGCAGCAAGGACGGCGGCTTACCGTCGCTCATCAACAACACTGCGCTGGGGCATCTGAACAGCGACAATCTGGTGATGGCGATTTTGCATGGCGTGCAGCGCGGCGCGGAAAGCAAAGATGTGGCGATGCCGGCGTTTGATCATTTGCTGTCAGATACGCAGGTGGCCACGCTGAGTAATCAGTTATTGCAGCAATTTGGTAACGATCAGGCGAGTGTGACGCCACAGCGGGTGAAAGAACTGCGCGCTGGCGGTAAACCTTCGCCGTTGCTGGAGCTGGCGCATTGGGGAATGGGCATTGCAGGACTGCTCGTTATCCTGCTGATTGCACTGCTGTTTATTCGTCGTCGCCGTCGTCATTAATCCCTGCTGACGCAGCAATAAAAAAGGCTGACATTATGTGTCAGCCTTTTTCTTTTCAGGGCAGGAATTAAATGACTTTATGCGGACCGAAGCATTCGTAGTGAATATTCGCTTCGCTGATGTTCATCGCCAGCAACTGTTTGGCCGCGAACTGCATAAAGCCGACGGGACCGCACAGGTAGAAATGCATGGCTGGATCATTCAGCTGTTCGCTGACTTTGCTCAGATCCATCAGACCCTGATACTGAAAGTCCTCTCCCGGTAAATCATTTGCCTGTGGCTGGTTATACCAGACATGGCTTTCCAGCTGCGGCAGGTTTTTCTGCGCGCTTTTCACTTCACCGGCAAACGCATGAACCGCGCCGTTTTCCGCCGCGTGCAGCCATTGTACCGGCGCATGATGTCCGCGTTCTGCCAGCGTATTGAGCATACCTAACATCGGGGTCTGACCGACACCGGCAGAAATCAGCGCGACCGGCGTGGTATCGCTGATATCCATAAAGAAATCGCCGTGCGGGGCTGCAAGATGAATGATGTCGCCCGGCTGCGCAAAGTGATGCAGGAAGTTGGATACCGCGCCCTGGCCTTCGCGTTTTACGGCAATGCGGTAGGTTTTACCGTTCGGCGCCTGGGTCAGGGAATACTGACGGATTTCCTGATTTTCCAGCGACGCATCACGGATATACACCGCCAGATATTGTCCCGGCTGGAAATCCACCACCGGCAATCCATCGACAGGTTCCAGCAGGAAAGAGGTGATCAGTTCACTTTGCGGTTGTTTTTCGGCGATGCGGAATTCACGCGTACCGCGCCAGCCACCGGTTTTTTCTGCGCTGTCCTGATAAATCTCTGCTTCACGGTTGATAAACACATTCGCCAGCACGCCGTAGGCTTTGCCCCACGCATCCAGCACTTCCTGACCCGGGCTTAACATTTCATCCAGCGTTGCCAGCAGGTGTTCACCGACAATGTTGTATTGATCCGGCTGAATGGTGAAGCTGGTGTGCTTTTGCGCAATGCGCTCCACCGCAGGTAATAATGCCGCCAGATTTTCGATATTGGCGGCGTAAGCACAGATGGCATCAAACAGCGCCTGACGCTGATCGCCGTTGCGCTGATTGCTCATATTGAAGATGTCTTTGAGCTCGGGATTGTGCTCGAACATGCGGTCGTAGAAGTGCGCGGTCAGTTTTGGACCGGTCGCTGCGAGCAAAGGAATAGTGGATTTAACGGTAGCGATAGTGGCTGAATCAAGCATAGTGAACTCCGTGTCTTTGTCGATTTCATTAAACATGTATTTTAAATGCATCTTATATAAACCCACAATTTCTGTAAACCCCCCTAAAGGGGTAAGGGCTTTTAAGGTGAAGAGTGTGATGGAGCAGTGCGATGGGGGCTGAGTCACAAAGCTGAAATTTGTACATGTTCAGATGAATATTTATCCCTTGATTACGGGCAGATGTTCGCAGATCAAAGCCTTGCTGTATCTGGAGCCAATCGTTTGCCTAAAAACCTCAAACTGACCCTATCCGAAGGGCGCTTAAACATTTACACTGTTGCGCAGAACCCGGAAGGGGCTTTTATTTTTAGTTTGTTGAGTCAGGAGATGCGGATGTTAAAGCGTGAAATGAACATTGCCGATTATGATGCTGAGCTGTGGGCAGCAATGGAAAAAGAAGTTGTTCGTCAGGAAGAACATATCGAGCTGATTGCGTCAGAAAACTATACCAGCCCGCGCGTTATGCAGGCTCAGGGTTCGCAGCTGACCAACAAATATGCCGAAGGCTACCCGGGCAAACGTTACTACGGTGGTTGTGAGTACGTCGACATCGTTGAACAACTGGCCATCGACCGTGCAAAAGAATTGTTCGGTGCAGATTTCGCTAACGTTCAGCCACACTCCGGCTCGCAGGCAAACTTCGCGGTTTACACCGCACTGCTGCAACCGGGCGACACCATTCTGGGGATGAACCTCGGCCATGGCGGTCACCTGACGCACGGTTCACCGGTTAACCTGTCCGGTAAACTGTACAACGTCGTACCTTACGGCATCGACGAAAGCGGCGACATCGATTATGACGACGTAAAACGTCAGGCCGAAGCGCACAAACCAAAAATGATCATCGGCGGCTTCTCCGCGTTCTCCGGTATCGTTGACTGGGCAAAAATGCGTGAAATCGCCGACAGCGTTGGCGCTTACTTCTTCGTCGACATGGCACACGTTGCCGGTCTGATTGCTGCGGGCGTTTATCCGAACCCGGTTCCGCACGCACACATCGTGACCACCACCACGCACAAAACGCTGGCTGGCCCACGCGGCGGTCTGATTCTGGCGAAAGGCGGTGACGAAGAGTTCTATAAAAAACTGAACTCCGCTGTCTTCCCTGGTGGCCAGGGCGGCCCGCTGATGCACGTGATTGCCGGTAAAGCGGTAGCACTGAAAGAAGCGATGGAACCTGAGTTCAAAACCTACCAGCAGCAAGTGGCTAAAAATGCTCAGGCAATGGTCGCTGTGGTTCTGGAACGTGGCTACAAAGTGGTTTCCGGCGGTACGCACAATCACCTGTTCCTGATGGATCTGGTTGATAAAAACCTGACCGGTAAAGAAGCCGATGCCGCACTGGGTCGTGCTAACATTACTGTGAACAAAAACAGCGTGCCTAACGATCCGAAAAGCCCGTTCGTGACTTCCGGCGTGCGTATCGGTACTCCGGCTATCACCCGTCGCGGCTTTAAAGAAGCTGAAGCGCGTGAACTGGCTGGCTGGATCTGCGACGTGCTGGACAACGTGAACGACGAAGGCACTATCGAACGCGTTAAACAGAAAGTTCTCGACATCTGTGCACGCTTCCCGGTTTACGCGTAATATTTGCGAAGACGTAAAGCTGCTAAAACCCGCTCCGGCGGGTTTTTTTATGGGCATGTATCAGAATTTGTGAGCTGGCAGACATTACTGGAGTATGAAAGCGTCTGCGGATTGCTAGCGATTGTGAGCTTTGTCAAAGTATTGGCCTCACACCGGAGGATTTATGGAATTGCGTTCCACGCGCTGGCTTGCACTCAGTTATTTCACCTATTTTTTCAGTTACGGTATTTTTCTTCCCTTCTGGGGCTTATGGCTTAAAGGCGAGGGTATTTCCTCCGAAAGCATTGGCCTGTTGCTCGGCGCCGGTTTAGTCGCCCGTTTTCTTGGCACGTTAATCATTTCGCCCTCCATCAAAGACCCTTCGCATCTCATCACCGGTTTGCGCATCCTCGCGTTGCTCACGCTGGCGTTTGCCGTCGGGTTCTGGTTTGGCAACGGCTGGGCGTGGCTGATGATCAACATTGCCGGTTTCAGCCTGTTCTTTGGTCCGCTGGTTCCGCTGACCGATGCGCTGGCCGGTACGCTGCAACGCCAGATCAATATGGATTACGGCAAAGTACGCGTCTGGGGGTCGATTGCCTTTGTGATTGGCTCGGCGGTCACCGGTAAACTGGTGGAGGTCTACGGACACAACGCGATCCTCTATACGCTGACCGCAGGCGTGGCAGCCATGTTGCTTGGCATGTTACTGCGCCCAAGCGTAAAACCGGTGGGAGAACCGCGAACCAGCGGTGCGCCGGCCATTTCGTGGAAAGCATTACTCGGCGAAAAACCGGTCTGGCGGTTCCTGTTATGCGTAACGTTATTACAGGGCGCACACGCCGCATACTACGGTTTCAGCGCGATTTACTGGCAGGATATCGGGTATTCTTCGACCACCATCGGCTATTTATGGTCGCTTGGCGTGGTCGCTGAAGTGCTGGTCTTCACTTTCAGTAAACAGCTGTTCAGCCGCTGGTCGGCGCGCGATATGTTGCTGCTATCCGCCGTGTGTGGCGTGGTGCGCTGGGGCATGATGGGCGCATTTACCGCATTACCGTGGCTGATCGTGATTCAGATTTTGCACTGCGGTACCTTCACGGTTTGCCATCTGGCGGGGATGCGGTTTATCGCGGCGCGTCCGCGAGATCAGGTTATCCGCCTGCAATCGGTGTATTCCGCGCTGGCAATGGGCGGCGGTGTGGCGGTGATGACCATGGTGTCCGGCTTCCTGTTCGAACATCTGCACGCGGGATTATTCTGGGTGATGGCGCTGCTGGTGGTGCCGGCGATTTTCCTGCGTCCGCAGGTCACGCCGTCAGCGCCGGAGGTGTCAGCCAGCTAGGGGGCTTCGAGCAGCGAGCGGATACGTTTTCGCTGCTCTTTGGCCAGCGGCAACTGCGTGTGGATCACCAGCGGATCGGCGTCGGTGCTGCGGGTGGCGTAAGGGGTGACAATCATCGCCACGCCGCTCGGGGCACCAAATTTATAGAAATCCGCCAGCGTCTGATATTTGATGTTCAGCGGCAGCAGCGTCGCTTCGCGGATTTGTTGTTCGACCGCTTCTTCCAGTTCAGGATTATCATGCGTCAGCAGCAGGATTTGTTTCTCCTGCAAGGCGTTACCCTGCATCAGCCACGCGCCGAAGGTGATCGCTACTAATCCGATTTCATCCTCTGAAAGCGTAATCAGATATTCGTGCTCAAACCCCGCCAACGCCTCACGGGTGGTGCGCACCAGTCGCGGATACATGCGGTTTACTTCTTCCTGCATCAGATTGTCGATGCCAATGCCGAAATGACAGCGTTCAATCGCCGGACCCAGATGGGCGAAAAGCTGGCCGACCAGCCCTTCGTAGCTGCTGAATTTCATCCCGGCGATGTCCTGAAAACGCGCCACCATATTTTCAATTTCTAACAGCAGGCGCTGATCTTCCGTCGAACCGGAACTCTGATAACTGTGGTTTTTCAGCATTCGTAACATCAGGGTGAAAAACTCACATTCGCAGTCATCGAGCAGGCCGTTACTGAGTTCCTGTAACTGGATAAACAGTTCACGGGCGGCAGTATATTCGGGCTTTTCGCGCAGCCAGCGCCGCTGTTGTTCGGTAAAGCGTAAACCGGTCTGATCATTGTTCTGCCACAGACAGTATTGAAGACAAATCAGCATCAGCTGACGGTCATGACCGCTCAGCGGTTTGGGTAATAACGTGCCGCAGTCTTCGAGCATCATGCCCAGAATATCGGTGCGCAGTGCCGCCTTCGGGCAGGTCTGGCCTTCGAAGGCGATGTGCAGCCAGGGGATAAAATGGCGGGAAACGAAGTCCGGTGAAATGCGTAATGTGCGGCGTAATCCCTGAAATAAACACAGCCGCTGGGCGAGCGTATCACCCTGAATGCGGCATTCTTTTTCGCTGTATTGCAGTACATCAAGCTGATGGATGCGCTGAATTTCGCAGGTCACTTCTGCCAGATCTTCCCAGGTCGTGGTTAATCCGACGCCGTTGATTTCACTGATGATCTCCAGCTGAACTGCCGTCAGCGGCGCGTACAGCATCAGCAACACATGGCAGCGGCGTTGCGTAGCGGAAAGCGCTGGGGAGGGCTGTTTGTCTGGATTCATATCACCTGCCGGAAAGGTATCGCCTGAAATTATTAGTCAAGCATAGCAAAGCGAAAGCCCGCATTATGGCGCGGGTATTGGGTTTTACTCCGGCTTACAACTCAGATCACAGATATTTTTGACGACCGCTTAAATGCACAGCAAAATAGTGTTACTTAGTAACAATATATGGCGCTGATATGGAAATGACGTTACCCCAGGCCCGGAACCGGCCTTTCTCCCGTTACGGCAAATGGCTGGGTGTTGCGCTGTTCTGCCTGCCCGCCACGGTCATGGCGCACCCGCACAGTTTCATTGATATGCAGACGACGCTGGTGGCGAATGACACCTCGCTGACCGGGCTGAAAATGGTATGGACTATGGACGAAATTACATCCGCAGATTTGCTGTACGACGCGCAGAACGCCAAACCCGGTTCAGATATCTGGAAAAAACTGGCGGCGGAAGTCATGGCGCGGGTGCTCAGTCAGCATTACTTCACTGACTTTTATCGCGAAGGTAAACCGGTTAAATATCTCGACTTGCCCAGCGAATATCAGCTGTCGCGTAAAGGCGATCAGGCGGTGCTGGAATTCGTGTTGCCGCTGGCGAAGCCTCAGGCACTGGCCGGTAAACCGATGGAATTCTCTACCTTCGATCCTTCATATTTCGTCGATATGACCTATAAGGATAAAACCGCGCTGCATCTGCCGCCTGAGCTGGAAAAACGTTGCACGCTGGCGCTGTTTACGCCCAAGCCTGATGCCTCGCTGCAAAACTACGCGCTGTCTCTCGATAAGGCTGATGCCCCGCCGGAAGATATGGATCTTGGTCAGCAATTTGCTCAGAAGGTCACGCTGGAATGTCATTAATCTCCACACCACCGAAAACACTGTCATGGCGCGATCTGTGGCCGCTGGCGATATTTATGTTGCTGCTGGCGGGCGGCATTTTTCTTCTCATCCACTACTGGCCGAGGATTTTGCTGAGCAGCATTATCTGGCAGCGGGAATTGCATCAGGAACTGGCCGGGCTGTTGCGGCAGGTGAAAGAAAGTCCGATGCAGTCGGGCATGACGCTGGCCGGTTTCAGCCTGATTTATGGCGTGATCCACGCCATCGGGCCGGGGCACGGTAAAATTGTCATCACCACCTATCTGGCGACCCATCCTTCGCGACTGAAAAGCAGCCTGAAACTGACGTTTGCCTCGGCGATAGTGCAGGGACTGGTGGCGATATTGCTGGTCAGCGTAGTGCTCGGCGTGCTGCAACTTTCCTCGCGTCAGCTGCATCAGAGCAGTTTCTGGATGGAGCGGGGCAGCTTCATTCTGGTGATGTTGCTCGGGTTATTGCTGTGCTGGCGAGCGCTGAAACAGGTGTGGCAGACGATAAAAAGTTTGCGTCCGGCACCGGCAATGAAAATCCACAGCCTGTCGCCGATGGGCAGTGAAACACATGTCCACGATGAACATTGCGGCTGCGGACATCAGCATGTACCGAGCGATCAGCAACTTCAGGCGGGCGGCGATTTACGCACACAGATAGCGATTGTGCTGGCGATGGGATTACGCCCGTGCTCCGGTGCGATCATGGTGTTGCTGTTTTCCAAAGTGATTGGCGTGTACAGCTGGGGCGTGATTTCAGCCATTACGATGGCCATCGGCACCTCGCTGACCGTCTCGCTGATTGGCGTACTGGTGTTTTACAGCCGTGCGCTGGCGGTGAAACTGAGCGCAACCCGTACGCCTGCGGCCTGGCAGCGGATCACCTGGTCGCTGCTGGCGCTGACCGGTGGGATGGTATTGCTGGTGGCAGGAATATTGCTCTACAGCACCGGCGGCGGAGACGTTTCGCCAATCACCGGCGGGCCTTTCCGGGGATAAGTTCCGGGGCGCAACCTTCATGGGATAAACGGCAGATATAAAAAAACGGACGCCCGAAAGGACGTCCGTTTTTCTTTGTATTTCTTTCTATCAATAACCGGCGAAATTAACGCTTCAGCGCTTCGCTCAGTTCATCACGCATGGTCATCAGAATACCTTTAACGACGCGTGGGTTGCCTGCAACGATGTTGCCAGACGAGAAGTGGTTATGGCCGCCAACGAAGTCAGTCACAACGCCGCCAGATTCACGAACCAGCAGTTCGCCACCGGCGAAATCCCAAGGTTTCAGGGCGATTTCGAAGAAACCGTCAACGCGGCCAGCTGCCACGTAAGCCAGATCCAGCGCAGCAGAACCGGTGCGACGGAAGTCTGCACATTCGGTGAACAGTTTGCCAACCACATTCATGTAGCTGGTCGCGTGTTGTTTTGCTTTGAACGGGAAGCCGGTCGCCAGAATGGTGCCGTCGAGATCTTTCGCATTGGTACCGCGCAGACGATAACCGTTCAGCTGTGCGCCCTGACCACGGGTTGCGGTGAACAGTTCGTTACGCATTGGGTCGTAAACTACCGCGACTTCAGTGCGGCCTTTGATGCGCACGGCGATAGAAACAGCGAAATGTGGGAAGCGTTTAACGAAGTTGGTGGTGCCATCCAGCGGGTCGATAATCCATTGTACGTCTTTGTCTTCGCCTTCCAGCTCGCCACACTCTTCACTGATGATGGTGTGTTTTGGATAGGATTTGCGAATAACATCGATAATCATGTGTTCTGCATCGCGGTCTACGTTGGTAACAAAATCGTTGGTACCTTTTTGTGTAGATTCTACAGAGTCTGGCGTTTCGTAATGTTTGGCAATCAGGTTACCGGCCTTGCGCGCAGCGCGCACGGCGATGGTGAGCATCGGATGCATGGATATCTTCCAACTAGGATGTTAAAGAACGGGAATACGGGAAACGGCGCGCAGTATAGCAGGGGTTCTGAAAATTAACTACCGTTGTGTTAGGCTGTTGTGATTTTCCGTCTGGCTAAGAGTTCCTATGCTGCCCAATATCCGCATTGTATTAGTAGAAACGTCTCACACTGGCAATATGGGCTCTACCGCCCGTGCCATGAAAACCATGGGTTTATCAAGTCTTTATCTGGTGAATCCGCTGGTAAAACCTGACTCTCAGGCTATCTCTTTGTCGGCCGGTGCCAGTGATGTCATCGGTAATGCGACGATTGTTGATACGCTTGATGAAGCGCTGGCCGGTTGTAGTCTGGTGATCGGCACCAGTGCGCGTTCCCGCACACTGCCGTGGCCGATGCTTGAACCGCGTGAATGCGGTGAGCACAGTGCAAAAGCGGCACAAACCGCGCCGGTTGCGCTGGTGTTTGGCCGCGAACGCGTCGGGCTGACCAATGAAGAACTGCAAAAATGTAACTACCACGTGTGTATTCCGGCGAACCCTGAATACAGCTCGCTGAATCTGGCAATGGCCGTGCAGATTATTGCCTATGAAGTGCGCGTTGCACATCTGGCGTTGCTGGAAGCGGCAAAACCGCAAATCGAATACGAAGAAACGCCGTATCCGCTGGTCGACGATCTCGAACGTTTCTATCAGCATCTGGAAAAAACCTTGCTGGAAACCGGCTTTATTCGTCAGGCACATCCGGGTCAGGTGATGAGCAAATTACGCCGTCTGTTTACCCGTGCGCGACCTGAATCTCAGGAATTAAACATCCTGCGCGGCATCCTGACGTCGATTGAAAAGACAAATAGCAACAAAGAATAAGCGGAAGGATTTGTTTATAAAAACAGTATTCAGTTTTTTAATCAAAAGGTTATGCGTTGTTCGTGAATGACAAAATTAGTGCGGAATGGCCGGGTTTGTAATACTTGAGTAAAACAGTAGGTTAAATAGTTGACTGTTTTACTCGGGAATGGCAGACTCGTTTGCATGTTCCGCACTATTGAATTTTTAAGTCATTTTAAACAGGTAACCATGCTATGAGACTGACATCCAAAGGCCGTTATGCCGTGACCGCTATGCTCGACGTTGCACTGCATTCACAGGAAGGACCAGTACCACTGGCTGACATTTCTGAGCGTCAGGGTATTTCCCTTTCTTACCTGGAGCAGCTTTTCTCGCGCTTACGCAAAAATGGTCTGGTTGCCAGTGTTCGCGGTCCCGGCGGTGGTTATCTGTTAGGTAAAGATTCCGGCGATATCGCGGTTGGCGCAGTGATTACTGCCGTTGACGAATCTGTCGATGCGACGCGTTGCCAGGGTAAAGAAGGCTGCCAGAATGGCGAACGTTGCCTGACTCACACCTTGTGGCGTGATCTCAGCGAGCGCATCAGCGGCTTCCTGAACAACATTACCCTGGCTGAGCTGGTTAACAACCAGGAAATCCTGGAAGTGGCCGACCGTCAGAACGGTGAAATCCGTCGTCAGCCAAATGGCCGCCAGATGGAAACTATCAACGTCAATCTTCGAGCCTAATCCCCGTCATCCTTCGCGCCGCCTCGGCGTTGGCTGCTGTCGCAACCCCCGGTCACATACTATTGTATGCTCCCGGGGTTTTGCTCCGTTGCCGCCTTGATGCGACACGAATGATTTTGGGGATGCATGTGAATTTTTACGTTACTAAAAGCCCGCGGAAATGCAGATTTCCGCGGGCTTTTGCTTTTCAGGCGTCAATTCTTACCGATTAGTGCCCGCAAAGTGTCATTTCCCTTTTAAGAATCTGTGAACCCGTTTTAAACTGGTTGTCGTTTTTTTAATTCTTTCGTTCGAAGCCGAACGCGCAGTCCGGAGCTTACCTGCCATGAAATTACCTATTTATCTCGATTATTCTGCCACCACGCCTGTAGATCCGCGAGTGGCGAAGATGATGATGCAGTGTTTAACACTCGACGGTACTTTCGGTAATCCGGCCTCCCGTTCTCACCGTTTTGGCTGGCAGGCCGAAGAGGCGGTGGATGTGGCGCGCAACCAGATTGCCGAGCTGATTAATGCCGACCCGCGTGAAATTGTCTTCACCTCTGGCGCGACAGAATCTGACAATCTGGCGATTAAAGGTGCCGCCCACGCGCAGCGTGAGAAAGGCAGACACATCATCACCAGCCAGACGGAGCACAAAGCGGTGCTGGATACCTGTGCCCAGCTGGAAACTGAAGGCTTCGATGTCACCTATTTGGCGCCTCAGGCTGACGGTTTTATCCCTCCTGCTATGATTGAAGCGGCGCTGCGCCCCGACACCATTTTGATATCCATCATGCAGGTAAATAATGAAATCGGCGTGGTGCAGGATATTGCGACAATCGGTGAGCTGTGCCGCAGTCATGGCATTCTTTTCCATGTAGATGCAACCCAGAGCGTGGGCAAGATTGCGATTGATGTCAGTGAGCTGAAAGTGGATCTGATGTCATTTTCCGCGCATAAAATCTACGGTCCGAAAGGGATTGGGGCGCTGTATGTCAGCCGTAAACCCAAAGTGCGGATAGACGCGCAAATCCACGGCGGCGGTCATGAGCGCGGTATGCGTTCAGGTACCTTGCCGGTGCATCAGATTGTCGGAATGGGCGAAGCGTATCGTATCGCCAAAGAAGAAATGACCGCCGAAGTGGCGCGTCTGAGCGCATTGCGCGATCGCTTGTGGAAAGGCATTCAGCAGCTTGATCAGGTGTTTCTCAACGGAACGCCGAAACATGCCGCGCCAAACATTCTTAACGTCAGTTTTGCTGATGTTGAAGGGGAATCCCTGATTATGGCGCTGAAAGATTTGGCGGTGTCGTCCGGTTCCGCTTGTACGTCTGCCAGCCTTGAACCTTCCTACGTTTTGCGAGCCATAGGATTAAGCGAAGAGCTGGCACATGGCTCAATCCGTTTTTCCCTCGGGCGCTGGACAACGGAAGAAGAAATTGATTATGCGATTGCGCTGGTGGTGAAATCAGTCCGCCGCCTGCGTGAATTGCCCCCTGTTTATACGAAATGAAGTGCCACCCGCTGAACGGGTGATTTGCCTGTCATTGATAATGAATATTCATTGAAGATAAAAACAATCAGGAGTCCTGTTATGAGTTCCGAAGTAACGACCAATGAAGCGATGTCCGTCTTCCTTTCCTCTGAGCCAGCTGATGCACGCTGGGGCGAAAAGGCAACACTGAGCACGGATTCCGCCGGTATGACCATTCACCTGAAAGACGGCGAGGCGCTGACGGCTATTTCCCGCGCTGCCCGCCGCATCGACGGTCAGGGCGTTAAAAACGTCAAACTGGCGGGTGAAGGCTGGGATCTCGAAAACAGCTGGGCATTCTGGCAGGGCTTCCGTGGTCCGAAAGGCGCACGCAATGTTGAATGGGCTGAACTGTCTGAAGATGACGCGAACACGCTGAAACAACGCCTGAAAATTATCGACTGGGTGCGTAACACCATCAATACCCCGGCAGAAGATTTGTCTCCTGAACAACTGGCGACCCGTGCCGTTGATCTAATGTGTGAATTTGGCAACGAAAAAGTCAGCTACCGCATTACCAAAGGCGACGATCTGCGTCAGCAAAGCTATATGGGGATCCACACCGTTGGCCGTGGTTCTGACCGTCCGCCGGTACTGCTGGCACTGGATTACAACCCGAGCGGCGACGCGGATGCCCCGGTTTATGCCTGTCTGGTCGGCAAAGGTATCACCTTCGATACCGGTGGTTACAGCCTGAAACCAAGCGCTTCCATGGATTCCATGAAGGCTGATATGGGCGGCGCAGCCACCCTGACTGGCGCTCTGGCGCTGGCGGCGGCTAACGGCCTGAACAAGCGCGTGAAACTGTACCTGTGCTGCGCGGATAACATGGTCAGCGGCAACGCGCTGAAACTCGGCGATATCATCCGTTACCGTAACGGTAAAACCGTAGAAGTGATGAACACTGACGCCGAAGGCCGTCTGGTGCTGGCCGATGGCCTGATCGACGCGTCTGCGCAAAATCCTGAACTGATCATTGATGCGGCAACACTGACAGGCGCGGCAAAAACGGCACTGGGCAACGATTACCACGCGCTGTTCAGCTTTGACGATGCACTGGCAGGTGAACTGCTGGAAAGCGCGAAAGCTGAACACGAACCGTTCTGGCGCCTGCCACTGGAAGAGTTCCACCGTTCACATCTGCCGTCTAACTTTGCAGAGCTGAACAACATTGCCGGTCCTGCGCACACTGCTGGCGCGAGCACGGCGGCGGCGTTCTTGTCTCATTTCGTCACTGAATATAAGAAAGGCTGGCTGCACATCGACTGTTCTGCGACGTATCGCAAAAGCGCAGCGGATCAGTGGTCTGCCGGTGCAACCGGTCTGGGTGTGCGTACCGTGGCTAACCTGTTGTTAGCTAAAGCGAAGTAAGTTTCAGAAAGCAATGCATGCATGATGCACAACGGGGCGCTTAACGGCGCCCCGTTTTATACTACTACCGGAGTCAAGAATCATGAGTGTCCCACACGATCATCTTCCTGCTGGCGCAGCGGCGACTGACGGTGAAAACGAGCTGGAGCGTCTGCTTCGCCTTTCTGTCACCGCACCGGCATGGCGTCCGGCGTTTTATCAAACTTTGCTGGAATCCACCGTTTTTGTGCTGGGTGATGCAGGGCAGGATGACGCTGAAAAGCAGGGCAGTGTGGCGATCACCGCAGGCAGTGAACTGAATATTTTGCACTGGGAAAAGCAGGATGGCAGTTCGATCATTCCTTTCTTTTCTTCGGTGGACGTCCTGGAAAAAGCCAGTGCCGGTGAAAGCCCGGATGAGCAGGCGTTTGTCGCGCTGCCTGCCCGTGTGTTGTTTGAAATGACACAAGGGGAAGAATTGTTTCTGAATCCCAAGTCAGAATACGGCAAAGAATTCACGCCAAATGAAGTCACGCTGTTGCTGAGCAATGGCGGGCTGAATGCGCCCTCGGAGCTGGTGCTGGATAAAGAAAGCCAGCTGCTGATTGGTCAGCCGGACGAATATCCTTCCGCTATGATCGACGCGCTGACCACGCTGTTCACGCAGAAAAAGCCGGTGCGCCGCGCCTTTATGGCGCTGATCCATGATAAAGCCGTGGACGATCAGCCAAACCTGTTAATTGGTGTTGAGGCTGACGGTGATGAGCAGGAAATCGATGCGCTGATCCGCGAGGCGGGGAATGTGGCGAGCGAAACCTCACCCGACGATCGTCCGGTGGATTTCTGTATCGTTTCTGAAAAGGAACGCGGTATCAGCCATTATCTGATCAGCCACACGCAGCCGTTCTACCAGCGCAAGTGGGGAAGCTGGTTGCGTAACATTATTCCGTCGTCCGGTCAGGCATAAAATCAGGGGATAAAGCAGGGCAGAACGCCGTTTTGCCCTTGTTTTGTTTAAGGGGAATAGGCGGTTTAGGTTCGATAGTGAATCAATCACACATTTTTTTAATTAAATGTTGTGATTCGGGTAGGCAATCTTAACTTCGCTCCCTATAATCACCGCCATTTTACGGCAGGTATAACATTAAATTAACCGGCCCTACCTATAAAAGTCAGACTGAGGTTTTTTCATGACTATCGAACGTACTTTCTCCATCATCAAGCCAAACTCCGTAGCTAACAACGACATCGGTGCTATCTACGCACGTTTCGAACGCGCTGGTTTCACTATCATCGCGTCAAAAATGCTGAAACTGACTAAAGAACAAGCTGAAGGCTTCTACGCAGAACACAAAGGCCGTCCTTTCTTCGACGGTCTGGTTGAGTTCATGACTTCTGGCCCGATCATGGTTCAGGTTCTGGAAGGCGAAAATGCAGTTCAGCGTAACCGTGACATCATGGGCGCAACTAACCCGGACAACGCTCTGGCAGGCACCCTGCGTGCAGACTTCGCTGACAGCTTCACGGCTAACGCGGTTCACGGTTCTGACGCTGTAGAATCTGCACAACGCGAAATCGCTTATTTCTTCACCGAAAGCGAAATCTGCCCGCGTTAAGATTTTTGGGTAAGCTCTGCTGGAAGATGTGCCGCAAATTCGCAAGAATTTTGTAACAGGTACCTACCAAACATGGCAACCGTGCCCTAAAATTTGTACAATGTTGCGCCCCGAATGAGCCAGCCTCTTCGGGGCGCAATTTATTTGCAGGCCATCTGTTTGTACTGTTTGCACTATATGTAAAAGATATATGTATAAAGATACATTCGGCTCTGCACTTCCAATACGCCATAACGTGTAACAACGAGGCCATTTTTTCATGTCAGAATTCAACACGCCCGAGCAAACCTTGTCTGAGACTACCCAAGCTTCTGCAGAAGCCGTCGCCGTTGTCGCGCCTGCTGCCGCAAAAATTAACCTTCTTGATCTTAACCGCAAACAAATGCGTGAGTTCTTCATCAACATGGGCGAAAAACCGTTCCGTGCTGATCAGGTCATGAAGTGGATGTACCATTACTGCAGCGATGATTTCGAGCAAATGACCGATATCAACAAAGTGCTGCGTGAAAAGCTGGCCCGCGTTGCCGAAATTCGTGCACCGGAAGTCGCTTCAGAACAACGTTCCACTGACGGCACCATCAAATGGGCCATTCAGGTAGGCGGACAACTGGTTGAAACCGTGTATATCCCGGACGGCGACCGTGCGACGCTTTGCGTTTCTTCTCAGGTAGGCTGTGCGCTGGAATGTACTTTTTGTTCTACGGCACAACAGGGCTTTAACCGTAACCTGCGCGTGTCCGAAATTATCGGTCAGGTGTGGCGTGCGGCAAAAATTATCGGTGCCGCGAAAGTGGCCGGTACGCGTCCTATCACCAACGTGGTGATGATGGGTATGGGCGAACCTCTGCTGAACCTGAATAACGTGGTTCCGGCGATGGAAATCATGCTCGACGATTTCGGTTTTGGTCTGTCAAAACGTCGCGTAACGCTTTCCACATCAGGCGTCGTGCCTGCGCTGGATAAACTGGGCGATATGATTGACGTCGCACTGGCGATTTCCCTGCACGCGCCGAACGACACCATTCGTGACGAAATCGTGCCGATTAACCGCAAATACAATATCGATACTTTCCTGGCAGCGGTTGAGCGCTATATTGGCAAATCTAACGCCAATCAGGGGCGTGTCACCATCGAGTACGTTATGCTGGATCACATCAATGATGGCACCGAGCATGCGCACGAACTGGCAGAACGTCTGAAAAACACGCCATGCAAGATTAACCTGATCCCATGGAACCCGTTCCCGGGCGCGCCGTATGGCCGCAGCTCGAACAGCCGTATTGATCGTTTCTCTAAAGTGCTGATGGATTATGGCTTTACAGTTATCGTGCGCAAAACACGTGGCGATGACATTGATGCCGCGTGTGGTCAGCTGGCCGGTGATGTTATCGACCGTACCAAACGTACATTGAAGAAAAAAATGGCAGGCGAGCAACAGATTTCCGTAAAAGCCGTCTGATCCCAATGGGCTTCGCCACGGTGTTCCGTCGAAGCCCGCTGTTTTATTGTCGCTGGCAGGGTAAAGGGAATTAAGCATGACAATGAAGGGCTGTGTGAAAATGTTGATAGCTGCAGGCATGTCGGTGGCTTTGCTGGCAGGCTGTTCCAGTTCACCGAAGGAGTCGCAACCGGCCAGTGGCGCAGCACAAACGCGCCTCGAGTTGGGTATGGCTTACCTGAATCAGGGGAACATGGACGCAGCAAAACAGAATTTGCAGAAAGCCGTTGACGGTGCGCCGCAGGATTATCGGACGCAGCTGGGGATGGCGCTTTACGAGCAAAAAAACGGCAATCAGAAAGCCGCAGAAAGCCGCTACCAGCAAGCGCTGAAGCTGGCGCCGCAAAATGGGACGGTGTTAAATAATTACGGTGCGTTTTTGTGTAGTTTAGGGCAGTATGTACCGGCACAACAGCAGTTTAGCGCCGCAGCTAATGCGCCTGATTACGGTCAGGTTGCTGACAGTCTGGAAAATGCAGGCTACTGTTTTCTGAAGGCCAATCAGAATGAGGAAGCGCGAGTGTTACTGAGCCGGGCATTGAAAGTTGATCCCGATAAAGGCGCACCCTTGCTGACTGAGGCAACCAAAGAATTTGGGGAAGGGAACCGCGCTCAGGCGAAACTTTTACTGGATGTATATCAACATGTTCTGCCAGCCACCGCTGAGAGTCTCATGTTGCAAATTCGATTCGCTGCGTTAGCGGGCAACCCGGATAGCGTTCAACGCTACGGTAAGCAACTTGCGCGTAGTTATCCACAATCTAAACAGTACCAGCAGTTCTTAGCCAATGAATACTGAAGCCCCTCAAGAAAATAATGCAAAACTGACAACAGGCGAACGTCTGCGTCAGGCTCGTGAACAGTTAGGTCTTAGTCATCAGGCCGTTGCAGAACGCCTGTGTCTGAAAGTCTCGACTATTCGCCAAATTGAAGAAGAAACGACGCCGGCCGATCTTGCGCCGACTTTCCTGCGTGGTTATCTCCGTTCTTATGCCAAGCTGGTTCATGTACCTGAAGAAGAATTATTAGGTCTGATCGGTAAACAAGCGCCGATCAAAGTGCCTAAAGTGGCGTCAATGCAAGGGTTCTCTCTCGGTAAGTCTCGCAAAAAACGCGATGGCTGGCTGATGGGCTTTACCTGGCTGGTGGTGTTTGTTGTGGTTGGTCTGACGGGTGCGTGGTGGTGGCAAAATCATCAGGCGCAGCAACAGGAAATCGCAACCATGGCCGATCAGTCATCGGCACAGCTGAATCAGGATAACGGCCAGGGGCAGACCATTCCTCTGGGCGATAACGCAAATTCTGCACCGACCACAGACGATACGGCTTCTGAGCCAGCGACTGCTGCAAATGCACCGCAAGCACAGAACAGCATTCCGTTGAACACAGCACCGGCGGCGACCGCCAACAGTGCGCCAGCGACGACGACTGCGCCAGCTGAACAGGCACCTGCTGCCGTTTCTACCAGCCAGCCAGCAGCCACCGCTGAAAACGGTCTGCCAACCGGTGATGCACAAACTGCTGCGGCAGCGGGTGCGGATCCACAAGCGGTCACTTTTACCTTTAAAGCTGACTGCTGGTTCCAGATTGATGACGCGTCAGGCAAAACCCTGTTCAGCGGCATGAAGAAAGGCGGTGAAACCTTCAGCGTGAAGGGCACTGCGCCGTATAAACTGAAAATCGGTGCGCCGGGTGCAGTAGATATCCAGTTCCAGGGCAAACCGGTTGATTTAAGTCGTTTTGTAAAATCAAGCCGTGTTGCGCGCCTGACCTTAGCTGCCGAGTAATCGGCAGTTTGTCAGACGATTGCAACGATGGAGAGTGAAGTAATGCATAACCAGTCACCCATTACCCGTCGCAAATCAACCCGGATTTATGTCGGCAAGGTGCCTGTAGGTGACGGAGCACCGATTGCAGTGCAATCGATGACCAACACCCGCACCACAGATGTCGCGGCGACTGTCGCACAGATCAAATCACTGGAACGCGTGGGTGTCGATATTGTTCGCGTTTCTGTGCCTACGATGGATGCAGCAGAAGCATTCAAACTTATCAAACAGCAGGTTAATGTCCCGCTGGTCGCTGATATTCATTTCGATTACCGCATCGCCCTGCAGGTTGCAGAATATGGCGTAGATTGCCTGCGTATTAACCCGGGTAACATTGGTAACGAATCCCGCATCCGCTCTGTGGTGGATTGCGCGCGCGACAAAAATATTCCTATCCGTATCGGTGTTAACGGCGGCTCTCTGGAAAAAGACATCCAGGAAAAGTACGGCGAACCCACGCCGCAGGCTTTGCTGGAATCGGCGATGCGTCATGTCGATATTCTCGACCGTCTCAACTTTGACCAGTTTAAAGTCAGCGTTAAAGCGTCTGACGTATTCCTGGCCGTTGAGTCATACCGTTTGCTGGCCAAACAGATTGTTCAGCCGTTGCATCTGGGGATTACCGAAGCGGGTGGCCTGCGTGCAGGTTCCGTTAAATCGGCGATTGGCTTAGGGCTGCTGCTGTCTGAAGGCATCGGCGACACGCTACGTATTTCATTGGCGGCTGATCCGGTTGAAGAAGTTAAGGTCGGCTTCGATATCCTCAAATCACTGCGTATACGTTCCCGTGGTATCAACTTTATTGCCTGCCCGACCTGTTCGCGTCAGGAGTTTGATGTCATCGGCACCGTGAATGCGCTGGAACAACGTCTGGAAGATATCATCACGCCAATGGACGTTTCGATTATCGGCTGTGTGGTTAACGGTCCGGGCGAAGCGCTGGTTTCCACTATGGGCGTGACCGGCGGTCATAACAAAAGCGGTTTCTACGAAGACGGTGTTCGTCAGAGAGAGCGCTTTGACAACAACGACATGATCGACCAGTTAGAAGCTAAAATTCGCGCCAAAGCAGCGCTGATGGATGAGAGTAAACGTATCGTTATCAATCATCTTGAAAAGTAACATCGGTTGCGGGTGTCAGCGTACATCTGCATTATATTGAACCCGACTGGGGTAATGGCGTCTGTGCGTTGAACCACAGCCCATAAAGCCCCTATAATCGGGTTCATTTTTTATAAAACGATAGAGAACTGACGTGGCAAAGAATATCCAGGCCATTCGCGGCATGAACGACTACCTGCCAGAAGACACTGCACTGTGGCAACGCATTGAAGGTTCGTTGAAACAGGTGCTTGGCAGCTACGGCTACAATGAAATCCGTATGCCGATTGTAGAGCAGACCCCATTGTTTAAACGCGCTATCGGCGAAGTGACCGATGTCGTGGAAAAAGAAATGTATACCTTTGAAGACCGCAACGGTGAAAGCCTGACGCTGCGTCCGGAAGGTACGGCGGGCTGCGTGCGCGCCGGTATTGAACATGGTCTGCTGTACAATCAGGAACAGCGTCTGTGGTACATCGGTCCGATGTTCCGCTACGAGCGCCCGCAAAAAGGCCGCTATCGTCAGTTTAATCAGCTGGGTGTGGAAGTTTTTGGTCTGCAAGGCCCGGACGTTGATGCAGAATTAATTCTGCTGACAGCCCGCTGGTGGCGTGCGCTGGGGATTTCTGAACATGTCGCACTGGAACTGAACTCTATCGGTTCACTGGAAGCACGCGCCAACTATCGTGACGCGCTGGTGGCTTTCCTTGAACAGCATAAAGACAAGCTGGACGAAGATTGCAAACGTCGCATGTACAGCAACCCGCTGCGCGTTCTGGACTCTAAAAATCCGGATATTCAGGCGTTATTAAACGATGCACCGGAACTCGGTGATTATCTTGATGAAGAATCAAGAGAACACTTTACAGGTCTGTGTGAACTTTTAGAGCAGTCTGGTATCCCATATACGGTTAATCAGCGACTTGTGCGCGGTCTGGATTATTACAACCGCACCGTGTTCGAATGGGTAACTCACAGCTTAGGCTCGCAAGGTACCGTTTGTGCCGGTGGTCGTTACGACGGTCTGGTCGAACAACTGGGCGGTCGTGCAACGCCTGCCGTCGGTTTTGCGATGGGACTGGAGCGTCTGGTATTACTGGTTCAGGCCGTAAACCCGGACTTCAAAGCACCGGCAACTGTTGACGCTTACGTGATTTCTTCCGGTGCCGGAACGCAAAGCGCGGCCATGCAACTGGCTGAAAAATTGCGGGATGCGCTGCCTGAGCTGAAAGTAATGACTAACTACGGTGGTGGTAACTTCAAAAAGCAATTCGCCCGTGCAGATAAATGGGGTGCGCGCGTTGCCCTGGTATTAGGCGAAGATGAAGTTGCTAATCAGCAGGTTGTAGTAAAAGACCTGCAAAGTGGAACACAAGAAACGCTGGCGCAGAGCGAAATCGCCTCGCGTCTGGCTTCGATGTTGGGTTAAGGAGAAGGACACTGTGGAAGTCTATACCACTGAGAATGAACAGGTTGATGCTGTACGTCGCTTCTTTGCCGAAAATGGTAAAGCGCTGGCCATCGGCGTTGTTCTGGGTATTGCAGCCCTGGGCGGCTGGCGTTTCTGGCAGAGTCACCAGGACTCAGCCCTGACGGAAGCTTCTGCGTCTTTCCAGAAAGCGAATCAGTCGATGACGGGTAATAATGCACAGGGCGTGGCCAGTCTCGAGAAGTTTGCTCAGAGCAATGACAATAATTACGGGGTGTTTGCTGCCCTGCAACTGGCTGATCATTTCGTTGAGACCAAAGATTTCGCGAATGCTGAAAAGCAGTTAGTCCAGGCACAAGGTCAGGCTAAAGAAGATAATTTACGTTCGCTGGTGAATTTACGTCTGGCTCGTATCCAGATGCAGCAAGGCAAATTTGATGATGCACTCAAAACGTTAGATGGCGTGAAGGGTGAAGGCTGGGCGGCTATGCAGCAAGGCATCCGTGGTGATGTTTTGCTTGCGAAAGGCGATGCAAAAGGCGCACGTGAAGCCTACAGCAAAGGACTCGATTCTAAACCCTCTCAAACGCTGCAAACTATGCTGCGTATGAAATTGAACAACTTAGCCAGCTAAGGGGAACCCCGATGCAATTGCGTAAAACACTCTTGGTAGGATGGGTTTCAGTTGCCCTGCTGAGTGGCTGTTCATTGTTTAACAGCGAAGAAGACGTGGTAAAAATGTCTCCGCTGCCAAAAGTTGAGAATCAATTTACTCCGACTAAAGTCTGGAGCAAATCCGTAGGCGACGGTGTAGGCGATTTCTACTCCAACCTGCGTCCGGCCTGGCAGGACAGCACTATTTATGCTGCTGATCGTTTTGGTGTGGTTAAAGCACTCGACGCTGACAGCGGTAAAGAAAAATGGAGCGTGAATCTGTCTCAAAAGACCGGCTTCCTCTCCCGTAATATTTCAGCACAACTTTCTGGCGGCCTGACGGTCTCCGGTAGCCATGTGTATGTCGGCAGCGAGAAAGCCGTGGTGTATGCATTGAACACCACTGACGGCACTGTGGCATGGCAGACTAAAGTCGCGGGTGAAGCGCTTTCCCGTCCTGTCGTCAGCGATGGTCTGGTGCTGGTGCATACCGGCAACGGTATGTTGCAGGGGCTGAGTGAGTCCGATGGTACTATCCAGTGGACAGCTAACCTCGATATGCCAACACTTTCCCTGCGTGGCGAATCGGCTCCGGCCGTGGCGTTTGGTGCGGCTATCGTCGGTGGTGACAACGGTCGTGTCAGCGCAGTGCTGATGAAGGAAGGTCAGCTGATCTGGCAACAACGTATCTCTCAGACTACCGGTACAACTGAAATTGACCGTCTGAGCGATGTGGATACCACACCGGTTATCGTTGATGGCACTGTGTATGCACTGGCCTATAACGGCAGCCTGGTGGCGATGGATCTTCGTTCTGGTCAGATCATGTGGAAACGTGATGTGGGTTCAGTCAACGACATCATCGTTGATGGCGGCCGTATCTATATGGTTGACCAGGATGACCGCGTGATGGCGCTTGATACCCAGGGCGGTGTCAGCGTGTGGCGTCAGAGTGAATTATTGCACCGTAACCTGACAGCCCCGGTGTTGTATAATGGTTACATTGTGGTCGGTGATTCCGAAGGTTATCTGCACTGGATTAACACCACAGACGGTCGTTTTGTGGCTCAGCAGAAAGTTGACAGTGATGGCTTCCTGAGCGGACCGATTGTGGCCAGTGACAAGCTGGTCGTGCAGGCGAAAGGTGGCGAAGTTTACTCCTTCACCCGCTAATATCGCGACCTGCGTCAGGCTCTGAGATCGGTTGATCCCGGGCTTTAAAACGGCTCCTGAATTGCTCAGGGGCCGTTTCGTATTCTGAAATCTGCGTAACGGATATAAACCGATTACGCTGTAACAATTTGAATTATAGTGGTTTGTATTGAAATTCTGCAGGCCCGCTATTTGCGTTTTGCACCATATTAAAAAAACTGAGGCTTCAAAATGATACCTGTCGTTGCGCTTGTAGGGCGCCCGAATGTGGGTAAATCCACTTTATTTAACCGCTTAACTAAAACGCGTGACGCGTTGGTTGCGGATTTCCCGGGGCTTACGCGTGACCGCAAGTATGGTCGTGCCGAAATTGAGGGTAATGAATTCATCATCGTGGATACCGGCGGTATCGACGGTACCGAAGACGGCGTTGAAACCCGCATGGCCGGGCAGTCTCTGCTCGCTATCGAAGAAGCGGATATCGTGCTGTTCATGGTCGATGCACGTGCGGGCCTGATGCCTGCCGATCAGGGCATTGCCCAGCATTTGCGCAGCCGTGAAAAAGCCACTTTCCTGGTCGCCAACAAAACTGATGGTCTGGATCCGGACAGCGCCACCGGCGATTTCTACTCGCTGGGCCTTGGCGAAGTGTATGCCATCGCCGCTTCCCACGGTCGTGGTGTTACGCAACTTATCGAACACGTTCTGATCCCGTTCGTGGGCGAAAAGCCGGAAGAAGTCGAACTCACCGAAGAAGAGGCGAATGCCGCTTACTGGGCTGAGCAGGAAGGCACCGGCGATGAAATCCCTGAAGACGTGGAAGACGATTTCGACCCGCAGTCTCTGCCAATCAAACTGGCTATCGTGGGGCGCCCGAACGTAGGTAAGTCCACACTGACTAACCGTATTCTGGGCGAAGAACGCGTCGTGGTTTACGACATGCCGGGCACGACCCGTGACAGTATTTATATCCCGATGGTGCGTGACGAGCGTGAATACGTTCTGATTGACACCGCCGGTGTGCGTAAGCGCGGCAAAGTGACTGAAACCGTTGAGAAATTCTCGGTAATTAAAACCTTGCAGGCGATTGAAGACGCCAACGTGGTGATGCTGGTCATCGATGCCCGCGAAGGTATTTCCGATCAGGATCTCTCGCTGTTAGGCTTCATCCTCAATAGCGGGCGCTCACTGGTGATTGTCGTCAACAAGTGGGACGGCATGAACGAAGAAGCGCGTGCGCAGGTGAAAGACCAGCTGGAACTGCGCCTTGGTTTCGTCGATTTCGCGCGTATCCACTTCATCTCTGCCCTGCACGGCAGCGGTGTAGGCAACCTGTTTGAATCCGTGAACGAAGCCTATACCTGTGCGACCACGCGTGTAAGCACTTCCTTACTGACCCGTATCATGCAGATGGCCGCTGACGATCACCAGCCACCGCTGGTTAACGGTCGTCGCGTTAAGCTGAAATATGCTCACGCCGGGGGTTATAACCCGCCAATCGTGGTTATCCACGGAAACCAGGTGAAAGATCTGGCTGATTCCTACAAACGCTATCTGATGAACTATTTCCGCCGTTCACTGAAAGTGATGGGTACGCCAATCCGCATTCAGTTCAAGGAAGGTGAGAACCCGTATGAAGGCAAGAAAAACTCGCTTTCTCCTCACCAGCAGCGCAAGCGCCGACGTCTGATGCAGCACCTGAAAAACAAATCCTAAACGAATGGGGTGCATGAAAATGTACCCCATTTTTTTGTCTTCATTTTCCCGCAAGGAGCTGGCTGGATGTTCTGGCAGACCTGGAGTTTTGCGTTTGGCGTTACGGTTCCCAATTTATTGATCTTGCTGCTGGGCGTGTTTTTACGCCGCACTGGCCTGATGGATGACAGTTTTAACGAGAAAGCCAGCCGTCTGGTATTTAATATCGCCTTACCTTGCCTGCTTTTTTTCAGCGTGGCACAAGGGCATGATTCCTCGGGTTCTAACTTGCCGCTCGCCATTTATGGCGGACTTGGTACCGTCGTGACTTTTTTGCTGCTGGAACTGGTGGCGATTAAGTTGGTGAAAGATCCCCGTGAGCGCGGCATTTTTGTGCAGGGCGGGTTTCGAGCGAATACCGGTATTGCCGGGCTGGCTTATGCGTCGCTGGCGTTTGGCAGCGAGGGTATTGCGCTGGGGTCGATGTATCTGGCGGTCACAGTGATCCTCTTCAACGTGCTGTCCGTGATTACGCTGACCCGCAGCCTGAAAGGCGGGCAGGGCAAACGTATCGGCCTTAAACCCATTCTGCATGGCATCGTCACTAATCCGCTTATTATTGGTCTGGTACTCGGGCTGGCGTTTCAGTACAGCCATTTACCGATGCCGGCGACGATTGCCAGCACCGGTGATTTTATTTCAGGTATGGCTTTGCCGCTGGCGATGTTGTGTGCCGGAGCAAGCCTAGACTGGAAAGCGATGTTTCGCAGCTCAAACGTGGCGGCCTGGTCTTCAGCCTCACGCGTGATATTTGTTCCCGCGCTGATGACTTTCGGTGCATGGCTGTTTGGCTTTCGCGGCGCGGCGCTCGGCGTTATATTTCTCTTTTCCTGTACACCCACTGCGGCGGGCAGCTATGTCATGACCCGTGCGATGGGCGGTAATGCTACGCTGGCGGCCAATATTATTGCCGTCACGACGCTGGGATCATTTTTCACGACGGCTCTGGGTCTGTATTTACTGCGGACGCTGGGCGTCATTTAGAGGGGAAGTACGATGGATGCGCTCTGTCCGGTTTGCGGCCAGCCGATGAGCTGGGTAAGCGGTCACTTTCATTGTGATGCTTGCCATACCGATTATCAGCAAACGGCATTATGCCCGGATTGTCAGCAACCGTTGCAGGAACTGAAAGCCTGCGGCGCGGTGGATTATTTCTGCCAAAACGGGCACGGAATGATTTCTAAAAAACGGGTAACGTTTACCTATTCACCCTGTTGACCCTATTCGCAAGAGTGATCGTCGGGCGGAGCCTGTTTCCATAAATCCACCAGTTCTTCGGGAGTCTCGGTTTCGGGAATAATCACCACCAGACTGGCGGAATGCTCTGCCGACGCGTAATAAATCTCGAGACGGAAATAACGCTGGTCACCCCGACCGGCGTTTTCTTTTTCCTGAGCATAAGGCAGAGCTTTGTTGATGAGCTGGCAAATTTCCCGCCGTTTGTCATCACTCATGCCTGAAAGCTCAACCCGTCGCGGTCCGCTGAGTTTGGGGATAAAAGCGACCCCTCCCTCACGGTAGATTTCAATTACCGTATTACTTTCCAGCGAATCTAAAGGTTTCATTTACATCACTCCAACCTGCTCCCAGGCTTCACGAACGGCTTGCGCGACAGAATCGTCAAAGCGTTTGCCTGCGTTTTTGACAGTGAGCTGAGCGAAGGCGACAAAGTCAGCATCTTTCGACAGGGATTTATCGCAGACCGTGTCATACCAGACGTAACCCGCACGTTCCCAGGCGTTACCTCCCAGTTTAGTGGCCGCCAGATAAAATGCGCGGTTAGGGATCCCCGAATTGATATGTACACCGCCGTTATCGTCGCGGGTGTTTACATAGCCTTTCATGTCGGCAGGCTGCGGATCTTTGCCGAGTAACGGATCGTCATAGGCCGTACCGGGGTGTGACATCGAGCGCAGGCCGGTTCCATGAGTGCCTTTTGCCAGCAAGCCCTCACCAATGATCCAGTCCGCTTTATCGGCGGTTTGCCTGAGATGGAACTGCTTCACCAGCGAGCCAAACACGTCTGACAGGGATTCATTGAGCGCCCCCGATTGTCCGTTATAGTTCAGACCGGCTTCAGATTCCGTCACACCGTGGGAAAGTTCGTGTCCCACTACATCAATGGCGATAGTGAAGCGGTTGAAGATTTCACCGTCGCCGTCACCAAACACCATCTGCTGACCGTTCCAGAAAGCATTCTGATAGCCTTTGTCGTAGTGAACCGTACCGAGCAACGCCAGCCCTTTGCCATCTAGCGAATTGCGTTGGTACGCCTGCCAGAAGAAATCATAGGTCACACCAAGATAGTCATAGGCTTCATCAACAGATACATCGCCATTACTGGCCTGACCTTCTTTACGAACCGATTCACCGGGCAGTTGCGTGGTGTTTTTGGCATCGTAAATATCACGCTCAACCTGACCCGCTTTGGCAGTCACAATCTTCTGCGGTTTTGCATAAGGCTGCGCCATTAACGTATTGACGTGGACCAGAGTCTGTTTCGCGCAACGGCGCTGAGGTTCTGAACCGTGCTCAATAATGCGGTTGAGCATGTATGGTGGGATAACGCTGTTGTAACGCTTCGCTGAACTGTGATTCATCGTGAATCTCCTTATCAAGAGTCACCCGAAGGTGAAGGCAAGGTGTTCTGACCGACTGATACTGAAAGACGGCTAATGATTAGTCGTCAATGGTCAGTATAGGACTGTCGGGCGATTCGTCTGTTAAAGATGAGATTTATCTGTCCGGCTGCGGGTCATACAACGTATGCGGATGACAGGTCACGGCGCGTCCGCTGGCTTTTCTGACTGACTCGCGCACCACCAGTTTTCCCTGTAAAAGCTGGGTGGTATGGGGCGCATCGGGGCGCAACATACGTCGTTGCAACAGGGAAATAGCTTCAGCGCCCAGTTCATCGCGGGGCACATGCACCGCCGTCAGCGGTACGTCATGAATTTCAGCAAGATTGAATCCGTCGGTGCTGATCACACTGATATCGTCGGGTACAGAGAAACCTCGCTTTGCCAGCGCGGCGACTACGCCGGAAGCCATAAAATCCCCCCCGGCCAGGATCGCCGTTGGCATCGGCTGGCCGGGTGGTAAACCATCGAGGTATTCCAGTAACGTCTGTTCGCTTTCCTGCGCGCCGAATCCTGAGGTATTCAGCAAATGCTGGCTGTCACTGAAAGTCAGATGATGGCGGGCGAACGCCTGTCTGATGCCGGTCAGGCGCAGTTCCATCGTATGACGACGCAGGCATTGTACGGTCACGATGTGGTTATGCCCCTGAGAAAACAGGTAGTCGCAGGCGAAATCGCCCATCGTCTGATGGTCCGGGCTGACGCTGTCATGACGCATGTGCCGGTCATGGCAATTGACCAGCACGCACGGCTTGCCCATTTCGGCCGCCAGCTGATGAATATGCGGGTCGTCTATACCGACCAGCAATATGGCTTCGGTCTGAGGATCGGTCATTTTGGCGATGAACAGCGCGGCGTCGGCGTTTTCCTCCTCCAGCGCGCAGTAGCGGACACGCACTTCATGATGGGCGGTGGCAGCCAGAATGCCCTGGATCACCTTGTAGTAAAAAATATCGCTGCGCACATCAAAAGCGCGGGCGGGGGCGAAAATCAAAATGTTGTTGAGCATCAGCCTGCCGGTGGAAAGACCATTGAGCACGCCCTGAGATTTGGCACACTCAAGCACGCTGTCGCGCGCCTTGCTGCTGGTGTTATTTTTTCCGGCTAAAACACGTGAAACGGTACTGATTGACAGCCCTGTCTGGTCGGCAATTTGCTGGATATTTAACTTTCCTTTCAAACTGTGATCTCCTTCAAAATCGTCCATGCAAAATTTTTCATATCAGAAAATGTGCTGCCTGTGAGCTTTTATCCTCCCTGACTTCTTCCTGCAGTTATAGCGTGAAAGCTTTTGCAAAAAATCACGTTTCACTCACAAATCCAGCTGCCTACTCTGCAGAAGTACCTCACATAACACATCATCTGCGGCCAGGCCGACGGGTGGGAGAGCGGACATGACAATTCAAATAAATACCGGGACGGCTGCGGTTGCACAACGCAGGAAAATAAAAGCCTTACGCTGGTGGATGCTGGCGCTGTTTCTCCTTGGCGTGACGGTGAACTATGTCACGCGAAATTCTCTGGGTCTGCTGGCGGCTGAACTGAAAACCAGCCTGAACATGACCACTGAACAATATTCTTACATCGTTGCGGCATTTCAGGCGGCATACACCATCTTCCAGCCTTTATGCGGCTGGCTGATTGACGTGATCGGCCTGAAGCTGGGCTTTCTGATTTGTGCCTCAATCTGGGCGGTAGTTTGCATGATGCACGCGGGTGCCGGCAGCTGGATCCAGCTTGCCGTTCTGCGCTTCTTTATGGGCAGCGCCGAGGCGGCGGCCACACCGGCCAACGCCAAAGCGATTTCTGACTGGTTTCCGCGTAAGGAACGTCCGGTTGCTGCAGGCTGGGCAGGCGTAGGCTTCTCGATTGGTGCCATGCTGGCACCGCCGATTATTCTGGTCGCCCATGTGTCATTTGGCTGGCGCGGAGCGTTCCTGTTCTGCGGTGTGCTGTCAATGCTGTGGGTTCTGTTGTGGTGGAAGTTCTACCATTCACCGGAAACGCATCCGAACTTAAGCAAAGATGAACTGGCGCTGATCCGTTCCGATAACGAACCGCAACAAACGCGACTGCCGTTTATCAAATCACTGAAAATCGTCTGTAAAAACAAGAAATTCTACGGTATCGCCATTCCGGCATTTCTGGCGGAACCCGCATGGGCTGTATTCAGTTTCTGGGTGCCGCTGTATCTCGCCAACGAACGCGGGATGGACTTAAAACACATCGTGATGTTTGCCTGGCTGCCGTTCCTGGCCGCCGATCTGGGCAGTATTGCCAGCGGCTATCTCACCACGCTGTACCGCAAAGTTTTTGGCTGCACACGCATCAACTCCATCGTCGCCAGTTCTGTTACCGGCGCATTCATGATGCTGTCGCTGGCGCTGGTCGCCGTCACGCAAAGCCCGTACGCCGCCATTGCCCTGATCTCCATCGGCGGATTCGGTCATCAGGTGATTTCCTGCATGTTAAGCGCGGTGGTGGTGGAGACATTCGATAAAAGTCAGGTAGCGACAGTCAACGGTATGCGCGGTTCTTCCGCATGGATCGCCAGCTTCCTGTTTTCACTGTTGATCGGCGCAGTTGCCGACAAAATGGGTTTCAATCCGCTGTTTATCGCGATGGGTTTCTTTGATTTGATCGGCGCAGTCTTCCTGATTGCCCTGATCGCTGAACGCCGCAATCCGGCAAAAAGGGAGAGTGTATGAAGACGTTAAAACACTGGGAGCTTGCCGGGCAGGATGACGCAGGCGTGGATTTGCGCATTGATGGCAAACATCTGTTTTCTCTGCGTGTGCTGGAACAAGGTTTAGTCCGCGTATTCATTCAGCGCAACGGCGAACTGGCGCTGGATCGTACCTGGAGCATCGCACCGCAAAATAGTACCGCACCCAAAAATAGTATCGCACCCAAAAATAGTACCGCGCCCCTGAACGATGTGCCCTGGGAAGGGCGTGACCGTCTGAGCAACGAAGGCTTTTCATTGCCGGGCTATCAGCTGGAACAAAGTGATGACCGCCTGACAGTGACCACTGACGCGCTACGTGTCACTGTTCATCAGCCTTTGTGGCTGGAATGGGAATACAAGAACGGGGCGGGTGTCTGGCAACCTCTGGTGAAAGATCGTAAAACCGGCGCGTATATGCTCGGCGTGAAAAACGACGCGTCGGCGCACTATCAGCTGCGTGAGGCGCAGGATGGCGTGTACGGACTGGGAGAGAAAGCCGGCGATCTCAATCGCAGCGGTCGTCGTTTCGAAATGCGTAATCTGGATGCCATGGGCTATAACGCTGCCAGCACTGATCCGCTGTACAAACATATTCCGTTTACAATGACGCGCCGCAATGAAGTAAGTTTTGGCGTGTTCTACGACAATCTCAGCAATGTCTGGCTTGATCTCGGCAATGAACTGGATAATTACCATCTTCCCTATCGTCGTTTCAGTGCTGAAGCGGGTGATCTGGATTACTACCTGTTCATCGGGCCGACGTCACTGGACGTCACCAAAAAGCTGGTCCGCCTGACCGGTAAAACCACTTTCGGGCCGAAATGGAGTCTCGGTTACAGCGGTTCGACCATGTATTACACCGATGCGCCGGACGCCCAGCAGCAACTGATGAAATTCATTACATTGTGTCAGCAACATGAAATTCCCTGCGATTCATTCCAGCTTTCATCGGGTTACACCTCGATCGGCAACAAGCGTTACGTGTTCAACTGGAACTACGACAAAGTGCCGGAACCGGAAGTGATGTCAAAGGCATTTCTTGACGCCGGTATTCGTCTCGCAGCTAACATCAAACCGTGTCTGTTGCAGGATCACCCGCAATACGGGCAGGTGGCGGAACAGGGGTTGTTTATCCGCGACAGCGAAGACAACGTGCCGGAACGTTCTGTTTTCTGGGACGACGAAGGGTCGCACCTCGATTTCACCCATCCTTCCGCTGTGCGCTGGTGGCAAAAAGGCGTGACGCAACAGTTGCTGGAAAAAGGCATCGGTTCGACGTGGAATGATAATAACGAATACGAAGTCTGGGACAGCGATGCGCGTTGCCATGGTTTCGGCAAGTCTATCGCCATCAAACATATCCGTCCGGTGATGCCGCTGCTGATGATGCGCGCGTCTTTTGAAGCGCAGCAACGTTTTGCGCCGGAAACCCGCCCGTATCTGATTTCACGTTCCGGTTGTGCCGGGATGCAGCGTTATGTGCAAACGTGGAGCGGTGATAACCGCACTAACTGGCAGACGCTGCGCTACAACACGCGCATGGGCATCGGCATGAGTTTATCCGGTTTGTATAACGTCGGGCACGATGTTGGCGGATTCTCAGGGGATAAGCCGGATGCTGAACTGTTTGTCCGTTGGGTGCAAAACGGCGTGATGCATCCGCGTTTCACCATTCATTCCTGGAATGACGATCACACCGTTAATGAGCCGTGGATGTATCCGCAGGTGACGCCGCTTATTCGCGACGCTATTCGTCTGCGATACCGTCTGCTGCCGTATTTCTACACCTTGTTATGGCAGGCGCATGCGGACGATGAGCCGATGCTGCGCCCGACATTCCTCGATCACGAGCACGACAAAAACACCTTCGCGGAAACCGACGATTTCCTGATGGGCCGTGATTTACTTGTCGCCAGCGTGGTGGATGAAGGGCTGCGTGAACGGAATGTTTACCTGCCGGATAACGGCATTGGCTGGTGCGATTTCTATACCGGCGAATGGTTTGCTGGCGGCCAGACCATCACCCTCGACGCACCGCTGGACAGGTTGCCGCTGCTGGTTCGCGCAGGCGCTGCACTGCCGCAATCATGCCGTCTCGCACATGTTGATGCCAGCAAAGATGCACTGCGTGAATTGCATGTGTATCCGGCTCCGGGTCAGGCGACCTCATCCGGCATGTTGTTTGAGGACGACGGCGAAAGCCATCGCTGGGAGCAGAATCATGCGCTGTGGCTC
Organism: Rahnella variigena; assembly: GCF_003610915.1. NCBI lineage: Bacteria > Pseudomonadati > Pseudomonadota > Gammaproteobacteria > Enterobacterales > Yersiniaceae > Rahnella > Rahnella variigena. The sequence goes on along the minus strand of NZ_NSDJ01000001.1, from coordinate 4,224,804 downwards.
AATTGGGATATTTGCAGTGACGAGCAGCGAATCAATATCACGCTGACGCAGCGCGGCGATTTCAAACCTGCCTGGAAAACCCTGAATATCGTACTGCCGCAAGGCGAAGCGCGCGAAGTTTGGGTGAATGGTGAAAGGAAGGAAAGTTATAATCTGTAGGTCATTCCAGCTGCTCCCCCTGCGAAGGGGGAGCAGCTGGAGGATTTTAAACCCAGCGCTTATTTAACCGCACGTTTCCGCGCTTTCTTCTCTACAACGATCGATTTCACTTCACTTTCAATCCAGCCATCGGCCAGACGTGTTTTCAGTGTATCGCCCGGAGCGGTCTGCGTGGTTTTCTTCAGCAATGCGCCTTGTGGCGTCGTCGTCACGCTATAGCCACGGGCAAGGGTCGCCAGCGGACTGACGCCTTCCAGTTGTGTACAGGCGGTACCAAAACGCTGACGGCTTTCGGTCAGCTGCGATGACATCGCCTGTTGCAGCCGGTACTGAAGCTGCTGAACCCGTTGCTGAGCACGGTGAATGCGCGGCTGTGGCTGCTGTTGCGTCAGGCGTTGCTGCAAGCGATCGGTGCGGCGCAGCATCTGACGCAGCTGGTTTTGCATGGCTTCATCAAGACGACGCCGCAGTTTAAACAAGGCGGTTTGCTGACGCGCCAGACGTAAATGTGGATGCTGTTGTTGCAGACGGTGATTCAGACGCGTGAAGCGCTGCGTCAGTTGAGCGAGATAATAATCCATCGCCATTTCGAGGCGCTGCTGCTGTGACTGGATCTGGCGCAGCAGTTCCAGCTGATTACGGCTGATCAACTCGGCGGCAGCAGACGGCGTCGGTGCTCGTAAATCCGCGACAAAATCGGCAATCGTCACATCGGTTTCGTGACCGACGGCGCTGACAATCGGAATGCGGCTGGCAAAAATTGCCCGTGCCACACGCTCATCGTTAAAACTCCACAAATCTTCCAGCGAACCACCGCCGCGTCCGACAATCAGCACATCCACTTCTTCGCGGGCGTTAGCTAACTGAATGGCACGTACAATCTGGCCCGGCGCATCCACGCCCTGAACGGACGTCGGATAGATAATGACGGGCAACGACGGGTCACGACGCTTTAAGACATTCAGGACGTCATGCAGCGCAGCGCCGCTGGCGGAAGTAATCACACCCACGCATTTAGCGGGCGAGGGCAGCGGTTGTTTAAACTGCGCATCAAACAGACCTTCGGCGGCCAGTTGCTGTTTCAGTAAATCGAATTTCTGCTGTAACAGACCGTCGCCCGCTTCCTGCATGCTTTCTGCAATCAGCTGATAATCGCCACGTGGTTCGTACAACGTAATCGTAGCGCGAACTAAAACCTGCTGGCCGTTTTGCGGACGGAACGTCGTGCGGCGGTTGGAATTGCGGAACATCGCGCATTTGACCTGCGCACGGTCATCTTTGAGCGTGAAATACCAGTGGCCGGAGGAAGGCTGAGAGAAGTTTGAAATCTCACCGGAGAGCCAGACCTGACCCATTTCGTTTTCCAGCAACTGTCGGACCGTCTGATTGAGGCGGCTTACGGTAAAAATAGGAGGCGAAGAAGGTAGCGACATGTGATCCAGATCAAATTCAAAAACAGAGACTTAATCGAACGATACTACATGCCCGCAAAAGGTAATCAAGAAGTTTTTGAAATAGTTCTGGTCGAAATGCCTACTCACCTGTATACTCCCGCTGCAATATTTTATCTTTTCCGCATCCACCTTGGTGAGATATTGCCCATGCTACGTATCGCAAAAGAAGCACTAACGTTCGACGACGTTCTCCTTGTTCCAGCCCACTCCACAGTTCTGCCCAATACTGCCGACCTCGGTACTCAACTGACCGCTAAAATCCGTCTGAATATCCCTATGCTGTCCGCAGCCATGGATACCGTGACTGAAGCGAATCTGGCGATTGCTCTGGCGCAGGAAGGCGGCCTCGGATTCATCCACAAGAACATGTCTATTGAGCGTCAGGCGGAAGAAGTCCGTCGCGTGAAGAAGCATGAAAGCGGCGTTGTTGCTGACCCTAAAACAGTCACACCATCGACCACTTTGCGTCAGGTTAAAGAACTCACCGAAATTAACGGTTTTGCCGGTTATCCGGTCGTGACTGAAGAAAACGAACTGGTCGGTATTATTACCGGTCGTGACGTGCGCTTCGTGACCGATCTGGAACAGCCTGTGACTGCGGTCATGACGCCGAAAGAGCGTCTGGTCACCGTCAAAGAAGGCGAAGCCCGCGAAGTCGTGCTGCAAAAAATGCACGAAAAACGTGTAGAGAAAGCGCTGGTTGTTGACGCGCAATTCCATCTGCTCGGTATGATCACCGTAAAAGACTTCCAGAAAGCTGAGCGTAAACCAAATGCCTGTAAAGATGAGCAGGGCAGCCTGCGCGTCGGTGCAGCGGTTGGTGCGGGCGCGGGCAACGAAGAACGTATCGATGCGCTGGTTGCTGCGGGTGTTGACGTTCTGCTGATTGACTCCTCTCACGGCCATTCCGAAGGCGTTCTGGAACGTATCCGCGCCACCCGCGCTAAATACCCGGATCTGCAAATCATTGGCGGTAACGTTGCGACTGGCGCAGGTGCTCTGGCACTGGCGAAAGCAGGCGTGAGCGCAGTGAAAGTCGGTATCGGTCCTGGCTCCATCTGTACCACCCGTATCGTAACCGGCGTTGGTGTTCCACAAATCACCGCTGTTTCTGACGCGGTTGAAGCGCTGGAAGGCACCGGTATTCCGGTTATCGCTGACGGCGGTATCCGCTTCTCCGGTGATATCGCAAAAGCTATCGCTGCTGGCGCAAGCTGCGTGATGGTTGGTGGGATGCTGGCAGGTACAGAAGAATCTCCGGGCGAAATCGAGCTGTATCAGGGCCGTTCGTACAAATCTTACCGCGGCATGGGTTCTCTGGGCGCGATGTCCAAAGGCTCTTCTGACCGTTACTTCCAGACTGATAACGCCGCCGACAAACTGGTACCGGAAGGTATCGAAGGTCGCGTCGCGTATAAAGGCCGTCTGAAAGAAATCATCCACCAGCAAATGGGCGGTCTGCGCTCCTGTATGGGGCTGACCGGTTGTGCTACCATCGACGACCTGCGCACCAAGGCTGAGTTTGTCCGCATCAGCGGTGCAGGGATCCAGGAAAGCCACGTACATGACGTGACGATTACCAAAGAGTCACCGAACTACCGCATGGGTTCTTAATCCCATAGTCGCTGCTGCGCGTCGGCGAGCCGGCGTTGGAAGCTGGCTCAAAATGCTCATTTACGTCATGTAAACTGCGCTTTTTCGCCAGCTTCCGCTTTGCCTCACCTTAGCTCGCGAGCGCCTGGATCGAGTCACTACAAATTAATACCCAGCCCGTTATTTCCGGGCTGATTAATATTCCGTTTTAACGCTTTTATTGCTTTCTGGAAAACGCCCCCTCATGAGCGAAAATATTCACAAGCACCGTATCCTGATCCTCGATTTCGGCTCCCAGTACACCCAACTTGTTGCGCGCCGCGTGCGTGAACTGGGTGTCTATTGCGAACTCTGGGCCTGGGACGTAACCGAAGCCCAAATCCGCGAATTCAATCCGAACGGGATCATCCTGTCCGGCGGCCCGGAAAGTACCACCGAGCATGACAGCCCGCGCGCCCCTGATTACGTTTTCGAAGCCGGTGTACCGGTTCTGGGCGTCTGCTACGGCATGCAAACCATGGCGATGCAGTTAGGCGGCCATGTTGAAGGCTCAAACGAGCGCGAATTTGGTTATGCGCAGGTTGAAGTTCAGACTGAAAGCGCGCTGATCCGCGACATTCAGGACGCCCTGAGCGAGAACAACAAACCGCTGCTCGACGTCTGGATGAGCCACGGCGATAAAGTGACGGCTATCCCGTCTGATTTCGTGACCGTTGCCAGCACCGAGACCTGCCCGTTTGCCATTATGGCCAACGAAGAAAAACGCTTCTATGGGGTGCAGTTCCACCCGGAAGTGACGCACACCCGTCAGGGCCTGCGTATGCTCGAGCGTTTCGTGATGGATATCTGCGAGTGCGAAGCCCTGTGGACGCCAGCGAAAATCATCGAAGATGCCGTAGAACGTCTGCGTGTACAGATTGGCGACGACCACGTGATCCTCGGCCTGTCCGGCGGCGTTGACTCCTCCGTCACCGCGATGCTGCTGCACCGTGCAATCGGCGAGCGTCTGACCTGCGTATTCGTGGACAACGGCTTGCTGCGTCTGAATGAAGCAGATCAGGTTCTGGAAATGTTTGGCGACCGTTTCGGTCTGAATATCGTTCACGTTGCCGCCGAAGAGCGTTTCCTGTCAGCACTGGCTGGCGTTGATGAGCCAGAGGCCAAACGTAAAATCATCGGCCGCGTCTTCGTAGAAGTGTTTGACGAAGAAGCCTGCAAGCAGGATGAAGTGAAATGGCTGGCGCAGGGCACAATCTATCCTGACGTGATCGAATCTGCGGCGTCTGCCACCGGTAAAGCGCACGTGATCAAATCGCACCATAATGTGGGCGGTCTGCCGAAAGAAATGAAACTGGGTCTGGTTGAGCCGCTGAAAGAGCTGTTCAAAGACGAAGTGCGTAAAATCGGCCTGGAACTCGGTCTGCCGTACGACATGCTTTACCGTCACCCGTTCCCGGGGCCAGGTTTAGGCGTTCGCGTGCTGGGCGAAGTGAAGAAAGAGTACTGCGATCTGTTGCGTCGCGCCGATGCGATCTTCATCGAAGAACTGCATAAAGCCGATCTGTACAACAAAGTCAGCCAGGCCTTTACCGTCTTCCTGCCAGTCCGCTCCGTTGGCGTGATGGGCGATGGCCGTAAATACGACTGGGTAGTTTCCCTGCGCGCAGTAGAAACTATCGACTTCATGACCGCGCACTGGGCGCACCTGCCGTATGATTTCCTCGGCCGCTGCTCCAACCGTATCATCAACGAAGTCAACGGCATTTCCCGCGTGGTGTATGACATCTCTGGTAAACCACCGGCAACAATTGAGTGGGAATGATTCGGCAATATATCCTTAGCCGATAACTAGCTCTTAAAGCCCGCTGCTGTTGCAGGGGGCTTTTTTTTATATCTGTTTTAATTGTTGTCATAGCCAATGACTTTGTTAGCTTTTCGCTTTAGGCACTATTGCCGATAGTGAAATAAAGATCCCTGAAATTGCTGAAAAAATGAGTGGAAAAATAAATGCATCAGAATTTCTCAGAGGATTATTTATATCCAGTAAAATAACAATAAAGAAAAGACTATTGGCAAAAGTGGCTGATGAAAATATTTCCCCTACTTTATATTGGAGGTTCTCCAGTGAAAATGCCGGTGTTTTTATCGAAAATGCATCCCATGTCAGATGAACAAAAATATAACTAACGCAGAGATAACAATAGAAGTGCGCAAGCTGATCTGAATTGACGGGAAGGTACCAGTGTAATTCTCGCAACTCACTTTCTCCGTATGCTCTTTAGATACAGGAGTGGCAACAACACTGCACCGATGGCCGCCATTGAAAGCAATAGTCTGTCCGTGACGATAAGTTCCGGTAGTGCAAGAGAAATACCGCCAGTGAATGCATATCCTGCACCTGCGCCGCCGAGTATGGCTTTGAAAAATGTCGTGATGTCGAATTCCATTTTTAATCTCCCTGATAACGAAAGGCAGATTACTCAAGTTTTAAAACACCTGCAAATTAAAACGGAATTTGTGATAGTTATATTTTCATAGTTACGAGGCCTGTTCCAAAAAACATAACGCCAGAATGCTGGGGGGATACCCTTGCATTAATAAATGTTCAGGTAACATAAAACGTTATTTCAGATGCGCCGTGAACCCATTTATCCCCGGTGTAATGTCCGGCTGCAGTGTCAGTACCGGAATATCACATCACCGCCATTTTGCTGACGGCATCCAGCGCGGATTTCCATTCATCAGTGGCTGCGTGAGTTTATTGCTGATTCAGTATGAAAAAAGGCAGCCAACTGGCTGCCCTGATTGTGATGCGGTGACGAAAATTACTCGTTAAACAACTTGGTGTCGTTCGCCAGACTATCAACCACGGTTTTCAAATCGTTCGCAGTGACTTTTTGTGTATCGTTAGAAACTTGTTTTCCGAAGCCCTTACGGACGACTTTAATTACCGGTTTGCCGGTTGCTGAGTCAATAAGCTCGCCTTCGAAATACACTTCGGTATCACGTGTGCGGTGGCCGGTCGCGGTTTCAGTACCGGCAATGACCAGGGCAACCGGGATCACTTCATAGAATTGCAGACCTTCAGCCGAAGTATTCACACCGGTGATTGCACCTTTGAAGATCAAGGTACGCGGCCCCGCGTGATCTGTCAGAGGCAAACGCTCAGCGAGCGCAGGTTTCATACGGCTGTTAGCATAATCCAGAACGCCCTGCAGGGTTTCCTTGCTGATTTGCTCAGTAGGCTGAGGCTCTGGATAGAACTTAATCGGTTCGTATTTTATGTAGGAGTAGTTGGCTTTTTTGAACGAAGGGTCAATCCAGCGAAGAACCGGACTGCCACCTGCGGTTTTAACTTCCTTAAGGCCGGAATAGTCCCCCAGGAAGCCTGAGAATTTATCCGCTTGTGTGACGTGGTTGGTACAACCGGCTAAAAACAGCACGCCAGCGACTGCAGCAACCTGCATCAGTTTTATTCTTTTCATTCGTACCCTCGAAATATTTTAAGGAAGACCAAGTATGTATAGCACTGCTGCGGAATTTAACCTCTTAACTAAAAAGAAAAATTGATATCCGTCAGGATCGCGAAAAAACGGTTATGTGAGGTAATCATTTCTTCTTTAATTATTTTTTTGATGAATGAAATAGATAGTATTCGCCCTTTGGACTTTCCCCTGTAGCCATGATGTTCCAGCCTTTTGACAGGTAAAAATCGACTGATTTTTTACTCTTTACTAAACATTTCAGAGAGCCCTGACGGGTAAACGTCTCTTGCGCAGCCTCAAGCAACGCCGAACCTGCGCCGGTTCCCTGATATTTGGGATCGACAAACAGGTTATGCAGGAAATCCTCCTGAGTGAAAATCGAGGCGAAGCCCAGCAAATGTCCGTCACGTTCGGCGACCAGTATCTTTTCGCCGATAACAGCACGATCAAAATCTTCCAGCTGAAAATCATCCTCCAGCCATGTCCAGGTGTGCTTTCGTGAGGCCAGATACAACGTGCGTAAAAACGGGCGGTCTGCTTCTTCATAAGGCCGGATTTTGAGGGGTGATGGCAAAGAAAGCTCCTGAGAATTTTTTATCATCAAAGTCTGTGGTTTAGGTTTGTTTTCCGATACTGCCAGTGAAGTGCGGCGAGTTCAATTACGTTGACTTAACGATTTTATATCGCATTTCCTGATTGATATTCTGACCCTCGCCACCAATAATGCTTCCTTGACTCGGGGTGCCCGCTGTAAAGCAGGGCTGAGATTTTACCCGTATTACCTGATCTGGATTATGCCAGCGTAGGGAAGTCAGGTATCTCTCCTGATACCGCCTTCTTTAGCGCCGGTAGGGAGACTTATGAATACCCGACCTACCTTGTTGCCCGGCTCTACAGCCGCCACTTCTCTGAAACAACTCCGCCTCTCTGCGCCGCTGGTCCACTGCCTGACCAACGACGTCGTGCAATCTTTTACTGCCAATATCCTGCTGGCGCTGGGGGCGTCCCCGGCGATGGTGGTTGATCCCGCCGAAGCCGCGCAGTTCAGTGCCATTGCTGATGCTTTGCTGGTGAATGTCGGCACGCTGACCCGTCCTCACGCCGATGCGATGCTGGCAGCTGTTCACGCGGCAGATCTGGCCGGAAAGCCGTGGGTACTGGATCCGGTCGCTGTCGGTGGCCTGAGCTGGCGAACCGAATTTTGCCTTGAACTCATCACGCTTAAACCTGCTGCAATTCGTGGTAATGCGTCCGAAATTCTTGCGCTCAGCGGACTCAGCGGCTCCGGCCGCGGCGTTGACAGCGGCGACGACTCCCTGTCAGCTTTACCTGCCGCACAACAGCTGGCGCGTAACACCGGCGCGATTGTCGCTGTCACGGGTGAAACGGATTATGTCACTGACGGCGAACGTAGCCGGGCCGTAGCAGGCGGGCATCCGATGATGACACGCATTGTCGGTACCGGATGCGCACTGTCAGCTGTGGTGGCGGCCTTTGTGGCTTTACCGGGCGACCGGCTGGATAACGTTGCTGCTGCCTGCCGGGTGATGTCATGTGCCGGTGAACGTGCCTGTGCGGCCGTAAACGGACCGGGCAGTTTCACGCCTCAGTTCCTCGATAATCTTTATTTGATAGATGAGCAGTGGCTGAACGGGGAGGGGATGCAATGAAACGGATTAATGCACTGACGATTGCCGGCACAGATCCGAGCGGTGGAGCGGGGATCCAGGCAGATTTGAAAGCCTTCTCGGCGCTGGGTGCGTACGGTACCAGCGTGATCACCGCGCTGGTGGCGCAGAATACCCGCGGCGTGCAGTCAGTTTATAACATCGAGCCGAAGTTTGTTTCAGCGCAGCTGGATTCCGTACTGAGCGACGTGCGTATAGACAGTGCGAAAATCGGCATGCTGGCAAACAGTCAGATAGTGGAAGTGGTTGCGGAGCGGCTCAGACATTATCAGCCGCCCTTTGTGGTACTGGATACCGTTATGCTGGCGAAAAGTGGCGATCCGCTGCTACTGCCGGAAGCCGTGGATGCCGTGCGCCGTTTGCTGATCCCGCAGGTATCCATTATTACGCCAAATCTGCCGGAAGCCGCCGCGTTGCTGGAGTGTGCGACAGCGACTAATGAAACCGAAATGCGAGAGCAGGGAGAAGCACTACTGGCGATGGGATGTGGCGCGGTGCTGATGAAAGGCGGTCATCTGAGTGATGAGGAAAGTCCTGACTGGCTGTTTATGGCCGGTTCACGCGAGCGGTTTACCGCGCCGCGTGTGGACACCCGTCACACTCATGGCACGGGGTGTACGTTATCTGCGGCACTTGCAGCATTGCGACCGCGTCATAACAACTGGGCCGATACCGTACGCGAAGCCAAAGAATATTTGCAGCAGGCGCTGATGCAGGCCGATTCCCTGGAGGTTGGTCACGGCATCGGCCCGGTCCATCATTTCCACCGCTGGTGGTGACAGCAGATTAAGCGCGGCGCTGGGTTTCACTCAGCGCCTGTTCAGCCTGATGAAATTTAATCAGAGCCTGTTGCAGATGCACGGCGTCAAATGGGTTCAGCGGATAGAATTTCTCCTCTTTACGCGGACGCAGCATGATGCGGATTTTGTTCGCTGAAACCCTTTCAAACAGATAGCTGGCGATATCCTCGTTTTCTTCGTCCTTCCATGACAGCAGCAATGCGGCGTGCTCACCGGTGCGGCGGCCAATAAATTGTTCGTGCGACCACAAGCCTTCAAATTCGCCATCTTTTTGTAGTTTTTTACCGCTGAACCACGATGATTCTGCCAGAGTCCACAAAGCCTGTGGCGAGATTTCCTGATGTAACTGACGCCACAGCGGGCGGTTGTTGTCCATCTGCCAGCAGGCCATGCCGAGATAATCATTAAGCTCGCGCCAGTCACCTTCCAGCCTTTCCCGTAACTCAGGATCCTGCACATGGATAAATTGTTGCAGGCCGGTCGCCTGTTCGCCCAGTTTGTTATAGGCAATAACGGTCATTGTGCGCGGCTTGCGACGGAAGGTCACCCACAACAAAAATTTAGGGATGCGGAAGGTAATCGCCTGGACGGTGAGTTTGTAACGGTTGCCACGGGATAGCACCAGGCCATTCGACGTGCCGCGCTTATCCTGATAATTTCTGACGACCACAACGCTGTTCTGGCCCATCCAGCCCATCACGTAATGTTCTTTTTCACTTTCAGCCACATCCAGATCTTGCACGATTTGCGTGACTTTCTCGTTATCGAGTTGAGAGAGGGAAAGTGACTGATCGGCGCTGTAATAGCTTTTATTCAGGGAGACGGCAGCTGGCATAAGAGTATCCACGGTGTTGGTGTGGTTTACAGCTTACACTAAGTTGTCATACAGATTTTAGGGCTAACCCGCAAAATTTGCACTTCGTCGTAAACTGTCTGTGTCACAGAGGCGGTTATTAATGAGGGCAAGGACGAAATTTTACGAGGCGTCTCGACAAAAATAACATGGACTATTGTTAATTGCAGAGTGCGGATTATTATTTCGGCATTATTTTGATGCGCGGGAATAAGCAGGATATATGGCGTTACATGAAAAGGTAATTTGCGAAACATTATCGACGATGAATGCGGCTTTCGTTCAGTTAAATGTCCCGCTTATTATAAGGCGTATTCGCCGGAGTGATATTATCTGGCAGCAGCGTCGTGCGAGACGAAATTTACTGCAACCTGAGAAAAACCTGCTTAACTGGCAATGGTTATTTAAGCAGTATAGAAAAAATAAACCACGTGAATCTGGTTTAGAACAGACGGCATATGTGTTCTGTCTCAACAATTCTCAGCAGGAGCGGGCTGCGTTCTTGCTAAAGTCATGCCGGCCTGTGACCGGACCTCTGGAGTTAAACTCGCTGGAGAATTTCTATCGCAAGACAAAAGGGCATCCTCTCTTAGGAAAAATGCTACGTTACAGTTTAAGCATGATGGTTATCTATGCCGACAGTTTTAATGAAAATGAAATATTGAAAAAAGAGAGTGCTAAATTCATTATTAAGGATATTGTTAACGAAGCTGTTATGAGCTTTTATACCTATGAAGCGCCAATGACTCAGGTGGCTGGAAAGATGGAATGCGAGTCTACGTACTATTTGTTGAATGAATATGTGAAAGCTAATTTTGTCAATCGACATTGTTAGTAATTGATTTAATCATTTTTAATAATACTGGATATATAACCGATATAATTTACTTATCAGGAGTTGCACATGGAATTGGACATGGAAAAAATGCGTCATTTGACCCCACGACAGGTGAAGATGGTGGAGAAAATTGTCGGATTTCTGAGATATTGCGATGAGATACGTCCAGAGGGAGACGCAGACGATCTCGACGTCTTTGGTCCGCCGGAAGCTTACTATCATCCATCTAACAACTTCAGTAAATTACCCTGAAGTGACTTCATGTCTCCCCGCGTTGGTGTCGATTTCATAATGCGGGGATAAATCGGTTACTCGGCATCAAACCAGTCGCTGTTTTGCTCGGCAATCGGTGTGATGGTTGAAATCATTTCCTGCAGATGGATACGGATGGCTTTTTCAGCGGCATCCGGGTCACGGGCTTTGAGCCCTTCAAAGATGGCGTAGTGCTGCGCAATGAGACTTTCCGGAGGCGACACCCTACTCAGCGTTAAAAAGCGCACGCGATCCATCGTCGCTTTAATGTGTTCGACCGTTTCCCACGCCAGTTTGCAATCTATGATCTGCGCAATTGTGCGGTGGAATTCATCATCGAGAAGTAAAAATTCCTGCGTCTGCTGACTTTTTGCTGCCAGAGTTTGGCGTTCCAGATTGTGTTCGAGCAGCGCCAGATCTTTATCTGTTGCGACCATTGCCGCACGGCGCACTACGGCAGTTTCGACGGCTTCACGAATGAAACGGCCGTCCGCTACACGTTTAGATGAAATTTTCATCACATAGGTACCGCGCTGCGGCAAAACCTGAACCAGTCCGGCTTCGGCCAGTTTGATAAAGGCTTCGCGAACCGGCTGGCGGGACACATTGAAACGGGTCGATATTTCTTTTTCCGACAGAAATGCTCCCGGTGCGATGGCACAGGTGACGATGTCCTGACGCAAGGTGCGGTAAATCTGCTGATTAACCGGCACATTACTGAGAAATTCAAAGGAGTCTGTCATGGGCAAATGTTGTCTTTATAGTCGGGAAGCCATAATACTAACATGAGTTTTCTCAGGATTTTGAGATTGTTAGCGCAAGAATTACTGTGAATTGATATGTTCACGACAATACAGTTTTTTGTAGGCGGCGGGTGTGATGCCCAGCAGTTTGCGAAATACCCGGCGGAAATAGGCCACATCATTAAAGCCGGTCAGACGAGCAACGTCCGCCACATTACCGGTATTGGCCAGTAAAAGCTTTTCAGCTGCCGTCACCCGTTGCTTATGCAGCGCATCGGTCAGCGTCATCTGGAACGTCAGACGGAAAACCCGCCCGAGATAATCTGCGTTGCAGTGCAGGCGTTCAGCCAGCTCCGTCGCACCCAGCGGTAAATGAAATTGTGTTGTGATCAGCTGGCGCGCTTTATACGCCAGCGCAACGCCAGGACCATCAGGTTCGACGTTGTCCGGCCAGGCGCGGCAGACTTCCTGTAAAAGTAATAGCAAGAACAACTCAAGGGAATTTCCGCCGCGTTCCTGTTCATATAAAAATAATCTGAATAGCGTCAGAATAGTCTCCCGGTCTTTGACTTTACAGTGTTGTGGAATATCCAGCTGTATAGAGGCATTATTTTGCTGTGATTGGATAATTGCCACGTCTTTCACGAAATCAAAATGCAACCAGTAAAATTTTAGGTCAGGATCGAATGTGGTTAGCCCTTTATGTTCACGTCCGGGGAATAATAATAAACTTTCGCCTTCATGCACGTCAAAACGTGTATTTTCCTCCTGCAATGACAAGGTGCCACGGACCACATAAATTAACTCATGCGAACTGAGTCTCCGGGTCGGATGTGTGCCAATTCCTCTTGAAATGAACAGGCCGCCATTTTGAACTTTCACGGGGTAATTTACTGGAAAAGCAAGGCATTCAGTCATTTAACAGGCTTCCGGCGGGATGTTTAAGCCTGACACTAGCACAGGGATGGGCGACTGCCAGTGACGTGGCGGGAGGTTTTGATCTGCTTCACAGATTGAAACTGCAAGTCGGAATTGTCCCGTTTAACTACTTTATCCTCCTCTTGTTGACGTGATGCCTCTGTGCCAGATTGACCGCGTACCTTATTTATTCTTCGGAATGATGTGAATAATCAGCCTTATTTATCCTGTTCCTGTTGCTTATTAATAACGATATAAAAGCGAGGAAAAAACATGTCAACGGATTCCATTAATACCGGCGCATCCCCGGTAACGGGTGAGGGCGGAATAATTTCAGCCAACGCTAAGCTTTCTGTGAGTGAGAAAATAGGTTATGGGCTGGGAGATGCTGGCGGCACGATAATAACCTGTCTGATCACCAGTTTTCTGACATTTTTTTATACCGATGTTTTCGGCCTGACGCCTGCGATTGTCGGCACGCTGTTTATTTCCCTGCGTGTGATTGACGCGATTTCTGATCCACTGATGGGCATTCTGGCTGACCGCACGGAAAGCCGCTGGGGACGTTTCCGGCCGTGGCAGTTGTGGATTGCGTTGCCGATTGGCGTCGTGGGTTTTCTGACGTTTACCGTGCCCGGTCTGAGTGGCGACGCCAAAATTGCCTACGCTTTTTTCACGTATTTTCTGCTGTCCGTGTCTTACACGGCGATCAATGTGCCGTACTGTGCCCTGATTAACACCATGACCACCGATCATCGTGAGGTCATTTCCTGCCAGTCATGGCGTTTTGTGCTCTGCGGTGTGGCGGGATTCATGGTGTCTGTCGGGTTGCCTTGGCTGGTACAGGTGCTGGGCAAGGGGAATGCTGCAGCCGGATATCAGCAGGGTGTCGGTCTGTTGTGCGCCGTTGCGGTGGTGATGTTTCTGTGGTGCTTTTTCACTGTGCGTGAGCGCCTGCCGCTGGCGCTGCTCGGGCAGTTCAGCGTTAAAGAACATATCCGTGGCATGTTGAAAAACGACCAGTTGCTGCTGGTATTGCTGATGTCTTTCCTGCTAATCAACGTGTTTAACCTGCGCGGTGGCGGCTACATGTATTTCATCACTTACGTGCTGAAAGGCGGCGCGGGCTATGCCTCGATGTTCTTCGGCATGGTGACGCTGGCGTCAATTCTCGGCGCGGTGATCGTCAATCAGCTGACCAAATTTATCGACAGCGTCCGGTTGTATATGATCACCAATCTGGTGCTGGCAGTATTTTCTCTGTTGCTGTGGTTTGTGCCCGTTGGTGAGCAGTATCAGACGCTGTGGCTGGGCATCATCTTTATTCATTGCGTGATCCTCGGTTTCACGCTGCCGCTGCACTTTTCCCTGATGGCCTTCGCCGATGATTACGGACACTGGAAAAACGGTATCCGCTCTTCCGGGATGAATTTTGCGTTCAACCTTTTCTTCATCAAATTAGCCTGGGCATCAAGCGCCGGGATCATCAGCCTGGTGTTCATTTTTGTCTCTTATCAGGCAGGTGCGGAACACCAGACTGCGGCGTCGTTGAGCGGGATCACTCTGCTGGAAACCCTGTTGCCTGCGGCGATGCATCTTCTGCTGGCGATCACTCTGATGTTCTGCAAGCTCGATAACACATTGCTGACGCGGATGTCGCATGAACTGGCCGCGAAAATTTAATCGTTATTTTTCTATTCAGGAGGTTGTATGTCGTTTTCTCCGGTTGAGTCTTTAGAAGTGCCGCTCGATAAGGTCAATATTTCTGACGCGTTCTGGCTGGAATATCAGCGGCTGGTCAAAGACGTCGTCGTGCCATATCAGTGGAAGGCCCTTAATGATGAGGTCGCCGATGCAGAACCGAGTCATGCCATTGAGAACTTCCGCATCGCTGCCGGGCAAAGTGAGGGCGAGTTTTACGGGATGGTTTTCCAGGACAGCGATGTGGCGAAGTGGCTGGAAGCTGTCGGCTATTTACTGGCAAAAACGCCGGATCCTGCGCTGGAAGAAACGGCAGACCAGGTGATCGAACTGGTGGGCGCGGTGCAGCAATCGGACGGCTATCTGAATACGTATTTCACCGTGAAAGAGCCGCAACAGCGGTGGACGAATCTCGCCGAATGTCACGAGCTTTACTGTGCCGGACATCTGATCGAAGCCGGCGTGGCTTACACTCAGGCAACCGGAAAAACGCGCTTGCTGGAGATCGTCTGTAAACTTGCCGATCACATTGCGGATGTTTTCGGGCCGGGAGATAAACAGCTGCACGGCTATCCCGGTCATCCGGAAATCGAACTGGCGCTGATGCGTTTATATGGAGCTACCGGTGAAACCCGTTATCTCGAGCTGACCCGCTATTTTGTCGAGCAGCGCGGTACAGAGCCGCATTTCTACGATATTGAATATGAAAAACGCGGCAAAACATCGCACTGGAATACTTACGGTCCGGCGTGGATGGTCAAAGATAAAGCTTACAGTCAGGCCCATCAGCCGGTTGCGTTACAGAAGACGGCTATCGGACACGCAGTGCGCTTTGTGTATTTGTACGCCGGCGTCGCTCATCTGGCGCGGTTGAGTCAGGATCAGGAAAAGCGCGAGGTCTGCCAGCGGTTGTGGGAAAACATGACTCAGCGGCAAATGTATATCACCGGTTCAATTGGCTCACAAAGCAGCGGCGAAGCGTTTTCTTCAGATTACGATTTGCCGAATGACACGGCGTACACCGAAACCTGTGCGTCGATCGGGCTGATGATGTTTGCCAACCGTATGTTGCAGATGGATCCTGACAGCCGCTATGCCGATGTGATGGAGCGCGCGCTCTACAATACCGTACTGGCCGGAATGGCGCTCGACGGCAAACATTTCTTCTACGTGAATCCGCTGGAAGTGCATCCGAAAAGTATTCCGTTCAATCATATCTACGATCACGTAAAACCAGTGCGTCAGCGCTGGTTCGGTTGTGCCTGCTGCCCGCCAAACATCGCACGACTGCTGGCTTCACTCGGCCATTACATTTATACCCAGCGCCCGGACGGCGTGGACATCAACCTGTATATCGGCAGTGACGTGCAGGCGATGGTCGGCGGTAAATCGTTGCGGCTGAAGCAGTCCGGTGGTTATCCGTGGACAGAGCATGTTCAGATTGAAATAGACACAGATCAGCCGCTTGAAGCCACGCTGGCGCTGCGTTTACCCGACTGGTGCGCCAGTCCGCAGGTGACGCTTAATGGTAAACCGCTGACGCTTTCTGCGCTTACGCGCAGCGGATATTTACGTCTGACGCAGGACTGGCAGAAAGGCGATCGCATTGAAATGACATTACCGATGCCGGTAACCCGTGTGAAGGGGAATGCCCTGTTGCGGCACGTCTCAGGAAAAGTGGCGATCCAGCGCGGCCCGCTGGTGTATTGCCTTGAACAGGCCGACAACGGCAGTGAACTGCATAATTTACGCCTGCCGCAGGATGCACAATTTCGCCTGATCTCCGGCAGCGGACTGCTCGCCGGTAAAACGTTATTGCAGACGCAAGGTGAGCGCCGGTTATCAGTTCAGGCCGGTCAGCAGCCGTTATATAGCTTCAATCCTCCGGAAGAAGAAACGACGATGCAAAGCATGACATTTGTGCCTTATTTTAGCTGGGCGAACAGGGGAGAAGGGGAGATGCGTGTGTGGGTTGATGAGGCCTGATTTGAGTTGATTAGAGTTAAATTGAAGAAAACCCGGCATGATGACCGGGTTTTTTCATGATGCTCAGAACATGATGTTCAGAACATCAGTTGTGAGACAGGGTCGTGGCCGGAGTCTGTTTGGGTGGTTTTATCACGAAGAACACCAGAATTGCGCCCAGTGCGGCGACGCCCCCGGCCAGAATAAAGGCGCTGTCGAAGCGACCGGTGTTTTGTACGATGAAGCCGGTCACGACCGGACCGATGATGCCCGATACGCTGCCGACCAGATGGATAAATCCGCTGGTGCCGCCGACGCGGGATTTATGTACCACGTCCTGAATAATCGCCCAGTAAATAGCGCCGGTGGTGTACAGGAAGAAAATAGATACCGACATCAGAATAACCGCCGGAACCACGCTGGTGACTACGCCAGCCAGTGCGACACAAATCGCTGCGGCTAACAGACTGACGACTAATATAATTTTACGTGACAGTAATAAACGGCCAGTGATATTAAAAATCTTATCAGAAATATATCCGCCCAGTGCCAGACCGACGAATCCGACAATCCATGGAATAACCGTTGTCAGGCTCATTTCTTTAATGTTAAGACCATGCGCTTGTACCAGATATGCCGGGAACCAGCTGAGAAAGAAGAATAAAATATAGTTGTAGCAGAAGAAGGCAAAAGCCGTCACCAGGATAATCGGCTGGCGTAAATAATAGCCCAGACCATGCGCGGCCTGTGCCAGATCTTCTTCTTCACTGATATTTTCATTCTTCATCTGATCAACTAAACGTAATTCTTCCGGTGAAACGCGTTTGCTTTTCAGCGGATTGTCCGCAACGGTGAAGAACCAGACCGCCATCCAGACAATCCCGATGGCTGCGATCACCATAAAGGCCGGTCGCCAGCCGAAGGAAATCGCCAGATACCCGACAATAGGCCCGGCAACAGCGCCGCCGAGAGGTGAACCGGCGCTGAGCAGTCCCATCGCGGTAGCCGCCTGTTTCTTCGGGAACCATCCGTTGATCATTTTATTTGCCGAGGCACAAATCGGCCCTTCGGCCATACCGAATAATACCCGCAGAATTAACATGGAATAAAAGCCGGTCGCGATAGCGGTCATACCACAAAATACCGACCATAATCCGACGGCTAATCCCATCACCAGCGTCGGGCCGAATTTATCCACGGCCAGACCGCCGATAAAGTTAAATATCGCGTAACCGAAGAAGAAACTGCCAAATATCATGCCGAATTGTTCGGGATTAATGGTCAGCTCTTTTTCTATCATCGGGACAGTAATCGACAGCGCCACGCGGTCGAGGTAATTGATCATGTAAACCAGGAACAGCAGGAATACGATGACCCAGCGTAAATTCTTGAACATAGGTGCTCCACTTGTCGGTGTTGTTTTAATAGTGTTGCGTTTTTTTGTAGGTAGAATATGAGGTACTGCGGGCGGGAGGATATTTAAAATCCTCCCGTCATTTTTCAAAAAATGCCAAATATCAGAATGTCAGTAAAACCTTGCAGCAGGAACGCTGATCTTTCTCAAACAGCGTTAATGCAGCTTCCACTTCCCCGGCAGGCATCCAGTGCGTCACCAGCTTTTCGGGCGCGATTTTCCCTTGCTCCATCCATTCAATCACTTGCGGGAACCGGTGGCTGTTCAGGCGCGATGAAAACAGTGAAATCTCCTTGCTGGTAATACTCTGCTGTGTAACCGAACTCGGCTCGCCGGAAAAACCCATCATGCCGATACGTGCGGCGGGCGAGGCAAGCAAAATCGCTTCCTGCAAAATGGCCGGGTGGCAGGCGGCATCGACAATAAGCGTCGGGCGTACACCTTCGGCAGCCAGTTCATCTGCCACGCTGCGCTCGCTGTTGTTGATGATCCAGTCCGCGCCACTGGCCTGCGCCATCTGCAACCGCTCGTCGATACGGTCGGCGACAATCACTTTCTGCACGCCGTACACGCCTTTCAGTACCTGGATCACCGTCAGTCCCATCGGGCCAGCGCCGTAGATCAGCGCAGTGTCCTGAGGTGTCGGTTTGAGAAAGGCGGTGATATTGGCCGCGATAGTAAAGGGTTCAACCATGCTGGCGAGTTTGTCCGGGATAGCGGCCGGTACCACGTAGGCGTTTTTCGCCGGTGCGCAGGCATAATCACTAAAACCTCCATCGCGGTGGACGCCGATCACCTGCAATTGGGCGCACACATTCGGGCGGCCAATCGAGCACGGATAGCAATGTCCGCAGCTGACGACAGGATCGACCACCACGCGTTCCCCGATGCGTGAAGCCTCTACGCCTTCGCCGACGCTGTCGATGTGGCCGAAAAATTCATGACCAATCACCCGCGGGTATTTCGCGAACGGATTATGACCGTGGTAGATATGCACATCGGATCCGCAGATACCGGCGTAACTGACCCGAACTCGTACTTCACCGGCGGCAGGTACCGGCAAAGCACGTTGCTCGATGACTAATTTTCCGGGTTCTTGTATAACGACACTGTTCATTTTTGTTCCCTCACCAGTTCCACAAAGTACCGTCTTCCAGACGGGCTACCGGCAGATAGGCCGGTTCATACGGATATTTCGCGGCCAGTTTTTCGTCGAACTCAATACCCAGCCCTGGTTTTTCGCCCGGATGCATATAGCCGTTGTCGAACGTCCAGTTATGCGGGAAGACTTCCAGCATCTGCTCGGAATATCCCATGTATTCCTGCACGCCAAAGTTCGGCACCCACAGGTCGAAGTGCAAGGCAGCGGCCATGCAAATGGGTGAGAGGTCAGAAGGCCCGTGTGAGCCGGTACGTACCTGATACAGCGAGGCAAAATCAGCAATACGACGCATACCGGTAATCCCCCCCGCATGAGTAATCGTGGTGCGGATATAGTCGATAAGTTGCTCTTCAATCAGCTGTTTGCAATCCCAGATGCTGTTGAACACTTCGCCGACCGCAATTGGCGTCACCGTGTGCTGGCGGATCAAACGGAAGCTTTCCTGATTCTCAGCCGGTGTCGGATCTTCCATCCAGAACAGGCGATATTCTTCGATGCTTTTGCCAAAGCGCGCGGCTTCAATTGGCGTCAGGCGGTGGTGCATGTCATGCAGAAGATGTTCATCAAAACCGAATTTATTGCGTACGGCCTCAAACAGTTTTGGTGTGAAATCGAGGTATTTTTCGGTTGACCACAATTGTTCTTCCGGCCAGTTACCTTTCGTTGCCGGTTCGTAAGCCAGGCCCTTGCCTTTCGCCATACCGTACGTTGTTTTCATGCCCGGCACGCCGCATTGCGCGCGAATGGCCTTGAACCCAAGCTCTTTATGTTTGGCGTAATCATCGAGTACTTCATCAATGGAATGGCCAGTGGTATGGCAGTAAACCATCACGCCGGTGCGTGATGCGCCACCCAGCAACTGATACAGCGGCATATTGGCGGCTTTAGCTTTGATGTCCCAAAGCGCCATATCGACGGCAGAAATGGCCGACATGGTAACCGGCCCGCGCCGCCAGTAAGCGCCTTTGTAGAAGAATTGCCAGATGTCCTCGATCTGATGCGCATCGCGGCCGATCAGTTGCGGACAAACGTGATCTTTCAGATAGGAAGCGACCGGCAATTCGCGGCCATTCAGCGTGGCATCCCCGATACCGGTCAGCCCGCTGTCAGTAGTAATTTTCAACGTAACAAAGTTGCGCCCCGGGCAAGTGACAAAGACTTCAGCATTCACGATTTTCATCGGTTAAGACCTTCTGCAGTAAATGTAGGATGCATTTTCTATGGTTATAAATACGCCACATGCAAACTACCATACAAGTATGCGAATCGTTTTTTGCCGGAGAAGATCACACTTTACGAGGTGAAAAGTGAACGTATGCAGAGGGGCAGGGGAGCAGGAAACTTTAGCGGGTAATAAAAAGCCTCCATGTCAGGAGGCTGTGTGATTTATGCCGTTTTTTGGTATTTCTCGATGAGTTTGAAACAAATCTCAAGAGTCTTTAATTTATCGGCTCGGTTACGTTCAAAGTCCTTTTGTGTTTGGCGTTTTGTAATACTTTGTTTTAATAACATAATAGCCTCCTCCATCTGAATGCGTTGATAACACCAGTTCGCTTTTTGAGCGAAAAACAAGCCGATCATACGCTTTTTGGTGCGACGACGTATAGGCGTTAAAAAAAATAATCTCCGGCTTTACGTCGCAGATATAATTTCCGATAACGGCGCTTAAACCATCAAAAAACCTCAGATAGTTTGCCCGGCTAAGCAGTTTTTGCGGAAACAACTTATCGAACACTGATTTGCCATTGCGCTTATCTGCGGGTATGTCATCCCATGCCGTGTCGTAAAACGTCACGATATGTCCGTGTCTATCTTTTCCGGACTCACCGGTGATTTCCGCCATCCGCTGAAAAGTATCCGTTGAAGCGCAGGAAAAATGAAGAAACAAAACTCTGAAAACTTTGATCTCTTCGCAGGGAAGGGTGAACTGAATATCGTAAAAGCTTAAATCTGCCTGATGTGAAAAATTGATAACCTGATAATAATCCATGAAATATCAGCGCGTTTTGTAAGGTGGCGCTTTTATATCATGCGTTTTTACTCTCAATACTTATCGTTTTTGAATTCAGGAATATGCCTTCCAAAATAGTTTTGGTTTACATTGCAGGCAGTAGTTTTTATGAATCAACCTCGCATTTTTACGCCCGCATTTTGGCGGGCGTTTTTGATGCTCTTTGTCTTCTGAAGCAACTTATTCCGCCAGCCGCATCACTTCATCCCATACCGTTTCATCTGCCGGGATCCCCAGACGGCGGTTTTCCTCGCGGTTGGCGGCGGCTGTCTGGCCGGGATAACGGACATCGCGGCTGTTTTCAGCCGGTTCTGACTGATTCACGTAGTCCGCGACGCTGTCCGCCATGCGTTCAGTGAATTCAGCGCCACCTAACTGCGTCGGGTCGAATACCATGAAAATCTGGCTGGCGCCGGTGCAGCTCCCTTTGCCGATTTTGTCTATTTCATTGGTGGGCGAGCCCGCTGAAAGCAACGCGGCCATGGCGTCCAGCACAATTGCCAGCCCCGAGCCTTTCCAGTAACCGGTGGGTAAAATGCGCATGGAGGCTTCGATCGGGCCCGGATCATCCGTCAGATTTCCTTCTTTATCGTAGCCGCCGGGGAAGGGCAGTTTTTCGTTTTTCAGCCGCGTAACCTGCAATTTGCCGTAGGAATACTGTGACATTGCCATGTCCAGCACAATCGGACCTTTGGTTCTTGGTACCGCCATGACAAACGGGTTATTGCCGACGCGGGTGTTTTTTCCGCCCCAGGCGGGCATGCAGGATTCCGTATTGGTCCAGCACATCGCCGCCATGCCTTGTTGTGCCGCATGCCAGCCATAACTGCCGCCGCGCATCCAGTGACTGCTGTTTTTCAGCGCCACGATCCCCACGCCATACTCTTTCGCCATTTCGGTGGCTTTCTCCACGGCGAACAGGGCGTTGGTAATGTCGATACCGCGGTTGCCGTTGTAGATGGCGATGGCGCCGAGGGATTTTTCCAGTTCCGGTTTGGCGTGGATATCAATCCAGCCCTTATGAACATAATCGACAAAACGCGCTACCCGGTTGAGGCCATGTGATGCAATACCGTCACAACTGGATTCTGTATGGATTCGCGCACAGGTCCGTGCATCTCTCTCAGCAAGTCCCGCTTTTTGCAGGGCACGCTGGATGGTTTGTTGCATCAGGCTGAATTCAATTCTTTGCATGGTCGGCTCCGGTTGAAAGCTCTGTGGACGTCAGGGGAAGATTCTCTTCGGTCTGACTAAGAATATTGTTATCGCCCCATAATTTTTCATAGGGCCAGCCGGTGAGTTGCTCGGCGATTAAGCGCGTTTCCGGTGTGACGTCATATTTACTGCCACCGGCTTTAAGGCGTTCAATTTCATTTACCAGCAGGGCATGGTTATGACGGGTGAGGCGGAATTTCATTGAGCTATATAATCCCACCAGCAGGAAGATGACCGATCCCGCGCCAAATACCAGTGTGATACCGTAAACGGCTTCGACAGGTTGCGTGGCACTTTTCGGTGTGAATCCGTAATGCTGTAATAACAGGCCAACCCCAAATAGCGCCACCGCCTGAACAGCTTTACGCACGAAAGTCATAACCCCGGCAAAAATACCTTCGCGCCGTTTTCCTGTCAGCATTTCATCTACATCTGGAATAAAACTGTAAATATTCCAGCAAACATAACTGGTACCGGAACGACCCACGCCCATTAAAATAACGGAGAGATAAAGCAGCGCCATATTAAAGGGTAATTGCAATAAATGGATGGCTAAAAATAACCCCACACTGGCCAGCATAAATAATTGTGCAATACGATATGACGCGCCATTGCCTAATTTCATACACAGGAAAATAAACAGGGCAACGCAGATGAACTGCACCAGGGTCATTAATGTCATCGCATTAGAAGCAGTAACGGTATTCTGGCCGAGAACAAAAATAATATAATACGCCAGCACAGCGCCAAGGACGTCGAGCGCCACATAGCCTCCCAGGTACATCCCGACATGCTGGCGGAATGTGCGCACTCTCATGGTCGACACCAGCGATCTGAACAGATGCTTCATATCGCGGCGGAAAGAGAGTTTTGGCGTGGCGACATCAACCGGGATAGGCCGTTCCCAGGTGTAGAAATAAAGCATCAGGATTACCACGGCAAACAACACGCCGAAAATTACCCCCATAATCAGGAAAGATGAGGAGGAGTCTTCACCGAGATAAGCAATAATGCGTCCCGGCAACCAGGCTGCTAATATTGCGGCTCCGGTAGAGAAAAACATCCTGACACCGGTCAGTTTAGTGCGCATTTTAAAGCTGGAGGTCATTTCGGCTGCCAGCGTTTCATAAGGTACAATCGCCAGCGTGTAAGCGGCGTAGAACAAAATATAGGTAAACAGGTAGTACCAGAACCCCATTCCGCTGACCCACATAATAATGTAAGTCACCATAATTAATGGTGCGCCGAATAAGAAGAAGAAGCCACGCCGTCCGTATTTTTTGCCCAGAGGATTGCGGTAAAAATTATCCGTGACATAACCCATCAGTGGATCGAAAAAAGCATCCAGCAGGCGGGCGGTTGCAATAACAGCACCGGCCTCTGCCGGACTTAATCCGGCATAAGTGGTGTAGAAATACATTATCCACAGACCCAGTACTGCAAAACAGCCACCGCCGAAGAAATCACCCCCGCCGTAGGCCAGCATATTTTTTACCGATATCGGTCTTTCTTTATGATGATTAATCATACTACCCCTGGTTTCCGTCACCGGATTAATAAGAGTCGTCAAAAGAAATGCGTCGTTTGTGCCCGCAGAAATTCAGAAATGAATTATTCAGCGACATCGGCAGAGTAAAATTAGGCAATGCACATCTACCATACAAGTATGCGGATAAGCTTTTAGCGGAGAAGATCACAAAAATAACGGCAGATTTGCTCTGTACTGCAAGACGGATCACAGTACAGAGAATGAACAGAAGAAGAGAAAGTTAGCCTAAAAGTTCGCAGTGAGGGGGCAAACGACACTGGATTGCAGAGGAAAGAACTTCAATTTTGAACTGTTTACCAGTGAGCGGTTCGCCGTCGAGATTGAACGTCATATCGTGCGGTGCGGTGATTTCGAGCCAGGGCAGACTGGCGGACACAATATTTTTGTTCTCTTCATTATTGAGCAAGCTGCGCAGGAATGACGGCAGCAGCTCCTCTGAAGTCAGCAGACGTAATTGCAGCAGACCATCGTTAATCAGCGCATCCGGGCATATTTGTTGCCCGCCACCTGCCTGGCGGCCATTACCAATACCGATTACCAGCGCATCGCCTTCCCAGCGAAAATCCGGGCCTCTGATTTCACAGCGGTCAGCTTTCAGCGTATCCAGACGTAAGAGACCGTGGATGAAATAGGACACGCCGCCAAGCGCTGCTTTGAGTTTTTCTGGCGTTTCGGTTGTGATGCGCGTGCCGAATCCCCCGGTCGCCATGTTGATAAAGAAATGCTGGTCATTCACTTTGGCCAGATCAATATCGACCGCGCGGCCTTTGACCGCCAGCTGTAACGCCTGCTCTGGCTCGAGGGGAATATTGCAGGCCGTGGCGAAATCATTTGCGGTGCCCAGCGGCACGATGCCGAGCACAGGGCGTCGTTGTCCATCGTATTGTGCCAGTGCACCCGCCACTTCATTAATGGTGCCGTCGCCGCCACCGGCAATCACGGTTTCGCAGCCCAGTTCAATGGCTTCGTCCACATATCGCGCGGCGTCTCCGTACTCCCAGGTGACACGCACATTGAGATCTTCGCCCTCTTTGCGTAGCGCGCCGATGGCTATCCGCAGCTCTTCGTTGCCTGCGCCTTTTCCATTTAAAATCAGCATTGCTGTGGTCATGTACGCTCCTTTTTTCTACTTACACCAACAATAGATGAAAGTAGTGGTATTTGGCTATCGGATAAATCAGCGAAAAGTTGACAATGAGGTTAAATAATTGTGCTGATATTAATTAGAAAGGACGTTTATATTTCAGAAACGTATTTATTTAAAAACATGACATCACGTTATTAAGGTGAATAACTGAAGAGGATTAGTTAAATATGACGGATTTTCGTTTAATGAATACAAAAAGAAAAGCCAGCTCAAGGGAGATTGAGCTGGCCAAGGAGGTGGTTCCTGGTATAGTCCGGTGCTTTATTTTGCATTCGAAGTAAATTGCGAATGCATATTATCCAGCCCGGTCAGAAATAGATGTGATCGAATTCTTGTTTTCGACCAAAACATTATTTCGAATGCGGATTACGGGTGTCCGTGTCTTCCAGATTACGCAGTAAAATGGCGAACTCCAGATTGACGTCTTCCGGCAGTGCGACATACACCATATGCCCGTTCCCCGGCGCCACGTCGGTTGGCTGGCCTTTCTTATTGCGCAGGGCTTCCAGTTTGAACTGGACGTTGCCCTGCGGCGTCATCATTTCCACACTGTCACCGACGCAGAATTTATTCTTCACATCGATTTCTGCCCAGCCATCCATACGATTACCGGTGAATTCGCCGACAAACTGCTGGCGGTCGCTGACAGAGAAACCATATTCGTAGTTCTGCTGCGCATCGTGAGTATGGCGACGCAGGAAACCTTCGGTGTATCCGCGATGCGCCAGACCTTCCAGCGTGGAAAGCAGCGTCGGATCAAAAGGCTTACCGGCGACGGCATCGTCAATGGCCCGGCGATAAACCTGTGCCGTGCGCGCGCAATAATAGAAGGATTTTGTACGTCCCTCGATTTTAAGCGAATGCACGCCCATTTTTGTCAGAGTTTCCACATGCTGAATGGCGCGCAGATCCTTAGAATTCATAATATACGTGCCGTGTTCGTCTTCAAACGCGCTCATGTATTCGCCAGGGCGCAGGGCTTCTTCGAGCATAAAGACTTTATCTGTCGGCTGACCGATGCCTAATGTGGGCTCGGCGGCTTCCACCTGCTGAACCGGGATCGGCTCGTACTGATGCACGATATTACCGATGGCGTCTTCTTTGCCTTCCTGAACTTTATATTCCCAGCGACAGGCGTTGGTGCAGGTTCCCTGATTCGGGTCACGCTTGTTGATGTAGCCGGAAAGCAGGCAGCGGCCGGAATACGCCATGCACAGCGCACCGTGAACGAAGATTTCGATTTCCATATCCGGCACCTGTGCGCGGATCTCGGCGATTTCTTCCAGCGAAAGCTCGCGCGATAAAATCACACGCGTCAGCCCCATTTGTTTCCAGAATTTCACCGTCGCCCAGTTCACGGCGTTAGCCTGCACCGAAAGATGAATGTCCATCTGCGGGAAGGCTTCACGCACCATCATGATAAGACCCGGATCCGACATGATCAGGGCATCGGGCCCCATGTCGATCACCGGTTGCAGATCACGGATGAAGGTTTTCAGCTTGGCGTTATGCGGGGCAATATTCACCACCACATAGAATTTTTTCCCCAGAGCATGGGCTTCATTGATGCCGATTTCCAGATTCTGGTGGTTAAATTCGTTATTACGAACGCGCAGGCTGTAACGTGGCTGACCGGCATAAACCGCATCTGCACCGTAAGCGAAGGCGTAACGCATATTTTTCAGGGAGCCGGCAGGGGAAAGCAGTTCCGGAACAAAAGAATCGCGGGTAAACATAGTCAATCTCAGTCTGATCACAGGTCAGGGCCGTCCCGGATGCGGGGCGACGAAAGGTCAGAATTGTAACGTCTGAGTTGATCAAAAGCAGCCATTTCGTGTGGGTATTACAACGCTATTTAGACTATTCAGGAGCCAGATCAATTTCCTCCTCTGCTCCTGAATAGCTAAAAACAGAAATCATTGAGAACTACTGCGTCAAATCGCGGATATCAGTGCTTGCGCCGTTTTTCACCACCGACTGAACACCTTTTTTCGATGCACTTTCCGTGGTGTACATTTCGCTGATACCAATCACCTGATGGTTTTTCGCTTTCAGCACAAAGTAAAACTGGCCGTCTTTCGAAGGCTTGATTTCGTACTGCGCTTCCTCAGGGGAGTTGGTCTGAACCGATGAAATCCCGTTTTCTGCTGACGCTTTACTGGCATACATTTCACTGGTGAGAATAATCTCTCCGTTCCCGGCCTTCAGGTTAAAGTGAAACTGTCCATTCTTCGCTTTTTTCAGATCATAGTGACCAGTAGCCATAAAGGTAATCTCCATCAGAGGGGTTATTTTCCAGAGATAAGTGTAGTTAATGGAAACAGTTTCGCGGCGGGAGGAAAGATTTAAGACATGAAATGTGAACTGGCCGACAGACTTTCAGAAACTTTACAAAACTGAATTGCCGGCCAGTTATGCGCTATTCGTTATTCGCTGTGAGTCATGCGTTATGCCAAATGACAGGGTTCCGCTTCCCAGCGATAGCCCACGCCATAGACGGCGCGGATAAACGCCTTTTCTCCGTCCAGAGATTCGAGTTTACGGCGCAGGTTCTTGATATGACTGTCGATGGTACGGTCAGTGACGACGCGGTAGTCGTCATAAAGATTATTGAGCAGCACTTCGCGGGTAAACACGTAACCCGGTTTGACGGACAGCGTTTTCAGCAGGCGGAATTCTGCCGGTGTCAGTTCAAGTTCATGCCCCTGGAATGTGGCCTGAAAGCGCGCTTCATCAATGTGCAGACCGTTATCTCTCGGCACATTGTCTTCCTGACGCACGCAGCGGCGCAAAATAACCTTCACGCGGGCCACAACTTCACGCGGGCTGTAAGGTTTGCAGATGTAATCATCAGCACCGATTTCCAGCCCGAGCAGGCGATCAATCTCTTCCGTTTTTGCCGTCACCATCATAATCGGTACATCGGAAAACTGGCGAATGTCTCGGCAAATGGATAATCCGCTGCTGCCTGGCAGCATCAGATCTAACAAAATCAGTGCCGGCGGCTGGTGCTTCACCTGCGAGATGACGTCATGTCCGTCCGCCAGCCATTGGGTGGCATAGCCTGCGGCTTCGAGATAGTCGATTAACAGCTGAGCAAGTTTAGGCTCGTCTTCTACAATCAGAATTTTTAACGGCGCCGGGCCGGACAATACAGAGTTGTTCATTCAGTTTCTCGGGCCTGATGTAACAGAGAGCGGCAGGACGATCGTAATACGAACGCCACCCGCCGGAGAGTGGCTGGCGCTGATCTGCCCGCCGTGCGCTTCGACAATATTCTGGCAAATGGCCAGACCTAACCCCGAACCGCCACTGGCGCGGTTGCGCGAGCCTTCGGTACGATAAAACCGTTCAAAAATACGGCCAAGCTGTTCATCGCTGATGCCCGGCGCGCTGTCCTGGAACATCAGGTAAAGTGATTTATCCCGTATTTCGCCCCGGATCTCCAGACCGCCATTCGGGTCAGTATAGCGCAGACTGTTTTCCAGCAGATTGTTGAACAGCTGCGAAAGACGCTGGGGATCGCCAAACACTTCAGCGCTTTCCGGCAGGTGGCTGGTCAGGGTGAGTTGCTTGGCATGGAAACGGTCACGCGAACCGGCTTCCGCCAGCTGCACCAGATGTACGACGTCGGTGTCCACCTTGCGGTATGCCAGTGCACCGGCATCGGAAAGCGAAAGCTGATGCAAATCGTCCACCAGTTTGGTCAGAATCGACACTTCAGATTGCAGTGATTCCAGCGACCCAACCGTCATTTTACGCACGCCATCCTGCATGGCTTCCAGCTCACCACGCAGAACGGCCAGCGGCGTGCGCAACTCATGGGAAATATCCGCCATAAACGCCCGGCGCATCTGCTCATTTTTCTCCAGCGTCATCGCCAGCTGGTTAAAATCCTGCGCCAGTTTCCCGAGTTCATCTTCACTGTCGACTTCAACCCGAGTGCTGAAATTACCCGCAGCCAGCTGATGCGTACCGTTCACCAGCCGCTTTACCGGCGCGAGCATTCCGCGGGACAACATCCAGGTGACGGCGGCGGCCAGCAGCGCGGTAAAGGCGACAATCATCCAGCTGGTGCGGCTTTGCTGGCGTTCGAAATTAATATCAGCATCGCGGGTCAGGCGTTCGGCAGGCGTCGAAATCACCGAGCCGATGACCACACCATTGACGGTCATCACGCGGCGCGGACCTTGTAAATCCGGTGGAACAGGCAGATCGTAACCGCCGATCCGATGATCGTGACTGTCGAGGATCCAGAACTTCGTGCGCCATCCCTGCGGCGGCATTCTCGGGCTGCTGTTTTGTTCAAACGAGCGCATGATCTGATAGATCAACCGGTCATTGGTTTCCAGAAACTCCCAGCTGCCGTGTTGTTTGTACTGCTCCTGCAGGGTGTCAGCCAGCAGTTCGACGCGCTGTTCGTTGCTCTGACGAATATAGTCGATAAAGCCCCGTTCAAAGCTCATCCGAACGCCCCAGTTCATGGTGATCAGCACCAGTGCGCAGGTACAAAAAATGGCCATAAACAACTTGGCGGTAATACCAGGTTTCATGATTTTCTCATCGGATCAGGGGAGCCGGCCGCAGCGCGACGACGGTCGATAATGGCATTTTTCTGCGTATCAGGTGGCACTTTGGAAAATACCCAGGCTGGCAGGGCGATCACCAGCGCCATCGACATATAACAATACAGGAACGCGGTGTGCATGGTGGCGCTGTCCGGTGTAATCGCCTGCTGATGGGCGAACACTCCAATCAGCAAACCGGCGACACTGACGCCCAGACTCATCGACAACTGCATGATCATCGACAGCAAGCTGTTGCCGCTGCTGGCAAGGCGCGACGGCAGATCTTTCAGCGTCAGCGTGTTCATCGACGAGAAGCGCAGGGAGTTCACCATGCCCTGGAAGAACAATACAATCGGGATCATCCAGACCGCGCCGTAAATCGCCACCAGAGGGAAAATCAGCGTGATCAGCGCCAGCAGCAACGTCGCGCTGACCAGCGCATTCCGGTAACCCAGTTGATTGACCAGCCGGACGACCACGCGCTTCATCCCCATACTGCCGAGCACCATGGGGATCATCATCAGTCCGGCGTGGAAAGGCGTAAAGCCCATACCGAGTTGCAGAAACACCGGTGTCATAAACGGCAACATGCCGCTGCCGATACGACCGAGCAAACTACCAATCAGGCCGATTTTGAAGGTTGGGGTATGGAACAAACGCAGTGAAAACAGCGCAGAAAGATTGCCGCGCGCATGCATCCAGTAAACCCCCAGCGCGCCGCCACCGACCACCACCAGCAGAAAAATTTCCAGCACGCTCAGCCCCATACTGCGGCTGCCTTCCAGCGCCAACGTCAGCGTCGCCATACACACGGCCAGCATCACAAACCCGCTGATATCAAAGCGGCGGGTCTGCATTTTGTAATTGGGCATAATCATTAAGGTGGCGATACAACCGGCCAGACCGACTGGCAGATTAATCAGGAAGATCCAGTGCCAGCTGGCGTATTGCACCAGAAAACCGCCCAGCGCCGGGCCCAGAAGCGGACCGACCTGACCGGGTAACGTCACCATTGTCATCGCTGCCATGTATTCGCTGCGCGGGACGATTTTCAGTACCGTCAGCCGCCCGACCGGCACCATCATCGCACCGCCGATCCCCTGAACGATGCGCGACATCACAAGTTCACGCAGGCTTTCCGATTGCGCGCATAACAGCGAGCCAAGCGTAAACAGCACAATGGCCGAAAAGAATACCCATTTCACACCGACTTTATCCGCCAGCCAGCCACTGGCAGGCAGCATCACGGCGACCGTCAGCACATAAGCCACTACCACCGAATGCATGTGCAGCGGGTTTTCACCCAGACTGCGTGCCATCGAAGGCAGTGCAGTATTCACAATCGTGGTGTCGAGGGCCTGCATAAAAAAGCCGAAGGCGACAATCCACAGCTGCCAGCGCACCGAAGGCGGCAGGGGAGCAGAAGGCGGTAAGGTGTCAGTGTTTTCAGATTTCATGGGTTATCGCATCAGCACAATCATTGTCGCGGCATTTCAGGAGGGAGATCCACCTTAAAACCAGACCCACAGTGTAGCCAGAATGTTTCAGCAGAAAATGGAGGAAATAAGGAGAGTCTTTCCCATTTTTTGACAATTCTTCTGACAATAAAGAATAGCTTTCAGCCTGACATTTTATATCAAAATGCTATGGTTGACCTTTGATCGCAAATCGTTCGCATGCAAAGTAAGTTAAATCTGACCTTATGAAAGGGAGAGAATAATGAGCAAAAGAGAACTGGGTCGTTCAGGTATTCAGGTGCCGTTGCTGACGTTTGGCGGCAACGTATTCGGCTGGACGGTCGATCAGGCGGCTTCCTTTAACCTGCTCGATGCCTTACTGGATCATAAACTGAATTTTATCGACACCGCCGATGTGTATTCGAGCTGGGTTGAAGGCAACAAAGGGGGCGAATCGGAAACCATTATCGGCAACTGGCTGAAAAAAACCGGTAAGCGTGACCAGATTATTCTGGCGACCAAAGTCGGCAAACCGATGGGCGAAGGCAAAGTGGGTTTATCGCCACGTTATATTAAAGAAGCGGTAGAAGCCTCCCTGAAACGTCTGCAAACAGATTATATCGATTTATATCAGTCGCATGATGATGATGCCGATACGCCGCTGGCCGAAACCATGGCGGCATTCGATGCGCTGATTAAAGAAGGCAAAGTGCGTGCCGTTGGCGCTTCAAACTACAGCGCACCACGTCTGGCCGAAGCGCTGAAAGTCAGTCAGGAAAACGGGCTGGCGCGTTATGAAGCGCTGCAACCGCAGTACAATTTGTACGACCGAAAAGTGTATGAAGAAGCACTTGAAAAAGTCGTCAGGGATAACGGTTTAGGCGTGATCAACTTTTACGGTCTGGCCGCCGGGTTCCTGACCGGGAAATACCGTACCAAAGCGGATGCCGGTAAAAGTAAGCGCGGTGAAAGCGTGATCGCACGTTGCCTGAATGAACGCGGCCTGAAAGTGCTGGCGGGGCTGGATAAGGTGGCTGAGAAGCACGGCGCACAGCCAGGACAAGTTGCACTGGCCTGGCAGATTGCCCGCCCGAGTATTACCTCGCCGATTGTCAGCGCGACATCACTGCAACAGCTGAATGAGCTGGCGCAGGCCGCAACCCTCAAACTGGATGATGCGGATATTAAGACCTTAAATGACGCCAGCGCCTGGTAAACACTAAATCTGAGCCATAAAAAAACCGCCTTCAATTCAAATCAGGCGGTTTTTGTTTATCTGCATCTTTAAAACTTAACGGAACAACGTTTGTGCCCAGCGGGCCAGGCCGGCGGTGACCGAGCCGAAATCATTGCCACCGACCAGCGGAATGCCCGGTAACTGCGTCTGTAATGCAGCACGCAGCAGCGGCGAACGCGCACTGCCGCCGGTCAGGTAAATCACATCAGGTTTAATTTCGCTGCTGGCCAGTGCCAGACTGACCTGTTCCTGAATGCGTTCCAGCGGCTGAGAAATCGCGTCACTCAGTTGCTGCTGGCTGATGGTTTCCGCCAGACCGGATTCAATGAAGTCCATCGCAGCCGTAACGCTTTCACGTTCAGAAAGTGCAATTTTACTTTCTTCTGCGGCACGCACCAGACGGTAACTCAGACGCTGTTGCTGGACTTTCAGCAGGCGTTTGATCAGATCCGGTTGCGCGGCATCGCGGATCAGATCCCGCAACATACGACCATTCGCCACGCTGTAGAAATCTAACTGTGCAGGCACATCGTTGGTCGCCACTGCATTCCAGTAAGGCAGGGCCGGAATAGCGATCCCTTTTTGCGTTTCGCTGCCCATACCAAACTGCGGTGTGAGTTGTTTGAACGCAGTCATGATGTCCAGATCATTACCGCCAACGCGACAACCACTGTGACCAAGCAGGCTGTTCTGACGCTCAGCTTTATCGCGCCACTGCGGGCCCATCAGCAATACTGAGCAGTCCGTGGTACCGCCGCCGATATCGACGACCAGCACGGTTTTCTCTTCCGTCAGTGTCGCTTCGAAATCCAGACCTGCGGCGACCGGTTCAAACTGGAACGCAATATCGCGGAAACCGGCGCGCTCAGCGGCACGTTGTAAAATGCCCTGCGCCTGAGCATTGGCCTCTTCACCACCCATACCCTGAAAGTTGATCGGGCGGCCGATCACGGTCTGTTCAATACTTTCCTGCAAGACGGATTCGGCCTGACGCTTGATGTGGTACATCATTGCGCAGACCAGATCTTCAAACAGGGCAATCTGTTGAGGTTTCAGGCCGTTCGCGCCCAGGAAGGATTTCGGAGAGCGGACAAAGTACACCTCTTCCGGATCTTCCATATAGGTCGACAACGCCTGCAAACCGAAATGCACGCTGTTGGCATTAACCGGAATATCTTCCTCGCGGTTAAAGCTGATGCTGCGGCGCAACAGTGCCAGATTTTCATCACTGCCTGCCGGAACCTGTCCGTGACGGTTCAGCCATTCGCTGACCGCTTCACGTGTCGGAGCACAAAGCATGGAGGGTAAATAAGGATCGTTATTTTCTAACGCCAGCAGATGGGCGTTATTATCGCGCATTACTGCAACTGAGCAATTCGCTGTACCGTAGTCAAATCCAATAAACATCATTGTTCCCCATGCCAAAGAAGGGACGGGACTTTACCGGAGAGAGGCAGATTCATCAAGTCAGCGGGGCGGAAATAGAAGGAATTCCCTCTCCTGAGATGAAGAGGGAATAAACTACACAGAATTACTTCACATCTTTTACTTCAACAGCGCCTGCGCTTTTGCGACAACGTTATCAACGGTAAAGCCAAACTCTTTAAACAGTTGCTCTGCTGGTGCAGATTCCCCGAAAGAGGTCATGCCGACAATTGCACCGTTGAGGCCGACGTATTTGTACCAGTAATCGGCGATACCGGCTTCCACCGCTACGCGCGCAGTCACGGCTTTCGGCAGCACAGATTCTCGGTAAGCCTCGTCCTGTTTGTCGAACACATCAGTCGAAGGCAGAGAGACTACCCGCACTTTAGTACCCGCTGCGGCCAGTTTATCCGCGGCTTCTACCGTAATACCTACTTCAGACCCGGTGGCAATCAGAATCACATCCGGCGTGCCGTCTGAGTCTTTCAGCACATAACCACCGCGCGCCACGTTTGCCAGCTGCTCAGCGGTACGCGGTTGCTGAGTCAGGTTCTGACGCGAGAAGATAAGTGCAACCGGACCGTCGTTGCGCTCGATGGCATATTTCCATGCCACGGCAGATTCGACCTGATCAGCCGGACGCCACAGGCTCATGTTTGGCGTCACACGCAGGCTGGCCATTTGCTCAACCGGCTGGTGCGTCGGACCGTCTTCCCCCAGACCGATCGAATCGTGGGTATACACGAAGACGTTGCGGATTTTCATCAGCGCCGCCAGACGTACCGCGTTACGGGCATATTCAACGAACATCAGGAAGGTCGCAGAATAAGGCAGGAAACCGCCGTGCAGCGCGAGACCGTTGGAGATGGCCGTCATGCCGAACTCACGCACGCCGTAGTGGATGTAGTTACCGGCGTGGTCTTCAATCAGTGATTTTGAGCCCGACCACATGGTCAGGTTACTTGGCGCAAGGTCTGCGGAACCGCCGAGGAATTCAGGCAAAATTTTGCCAAACTCTTCCAGAGTATTTTGTGAGGCTTTACGGCTGGCGATGTTCGCAGGTGTGGCCTGCAAACCTTCGATGAATGCCTGTGCTTTGGTTTCCCAGTCCGCAGGTAATTTGCCATTAACGCGGCGGTCAAATTCAGCGGCCAGCTCAGGATAGGCTTTGGCATAAGCGGCGAATTTATCGTTCCAGGCTTTTTCTTTGGCTTTGCCCGCTTCTTTAGCATCCCAGGCGTCATAAACATCTTGCGGGATTTCAAAGGCCGGATAGTTCCAGCCCAGCGCCTTGCGGGTGGCGGCGACTTCGTCGGCACCCAGTGCGGCACCATGTGCTTCATGAGTCCCGGCTTTGTGCGGCGAACCGAAACCAATCACTGTTTTGCACATCAGCAGGGAAGGGCGGTCAGTGACTTTATGAGATTCTTCGATTGCCGCTTTTATGGCGTCGGAGTTTTGGCCGTCAATTCCACGGATGACATGCCAGCCGTAAGCTTCGAAACGTTTGGCCGTGTCATCGGTAAACCAGCCTTCGACGTGTCCGTCAATGGAGATGCCGTTGTCATCATAAAATGCGGTCAGTTTACCGAGTTTCAGGGTACCGGCCAGCGAGCAGGCTTCATGGGAAATCCCTTCCATCATGCAGCCATCCCCTAAGAAAACGTAGGTGTGATGGTTGACGATTTCGTGATTTTCACGGTTAAACTGCGCGCCTAACGTACGTTCAGCAATCGCAAAACCCACGGCGTTGGCAACGCCCTGACCCAGCGGGCCGGTGGTGGTTTCCACACCCGGCGTATAACCGTATTCAGGATGTCCTGGTGTTTTAGAATGCAACTGGCGGAAGTTTTCCAGTTCGCTCATTGGCAGGTCGTAACCGGTCAGGTGCAGCAGACTGTATTGCAGCATCGAGCCGTGGCCGTTGGACATCAGGAAGCGGTCGCGATCGGCCCATTTCGGGTTGGTCGGGTTGTGATTCATGTAATCGCGCCACAAGACTTCGGCGATATCGGCCATCCCCATCGGGGCGCCGGGGTGTCCGGAATTCGCTTTCTGGACGGCATCCATGCTAAGCGCACGGATAGCATTCGCTAGTTCTCTACGAGAAGGCATATTTTTCTCCGGATGGGTCACTTTGCTGAGCCAGATGACAAAAGTGCGGAGTTGCCACCGGTCTGCCAGGTGACTCAGCTGAGGTTAGATTTTTAAACTACGGTTGAAACTAAAGCTGTGCTGAAAGCATATCTTCGAGTTTCTTCTGATCGACGGCGAATGCGCGGATACCTTCCGCCAGTTTTTCAACGGCCATGGCGTCCTGATGGTGTTCCCAGAGGAATTCAGCCTGCGTCAGAGGAGCGGGTTTTTTTCCACCCTTGCCGGAAGGCTGTAATTTACGTTCAACCGGTTCATTGCTGGCTTTCAGTTCTTCCAGGAGGTTAGGAGAAATGGTCAGGCGATCACAGCCTGCCAGCGCCAGGATTTGTTCCACTTTACGGAAGCTGGCACCCATGATGACGGTCGGGTAATCGTGGGATTTGTAGTAGTCGTAGATGTCGCGAACCGATTTAACGCCCGGATCTTTTTCCACGTCATACGTTGCGTTCGGCTCTTTGGCTTTGTACCAGTCGTAAATACGGCCAACGAACGGAGAAATCAGGTAGACACCGGCTTCTGCACAGGCGCGTGCCTGTGCGAATGAGAACAGCAGGGTCAGGTTACAGTTGATGCCTTCTTTTTCCAGTTTCTCTGCGGCTTTGATCCCTTCCCAGGTGGAAGCGAGTTTGATCAGAATACGGGATTTATCAATGCCCTGATCCTGATACAGGCCAATCAGTTTACGGGCCTTTTCGATACACAATTCACTGTTGAAAGACAGGCGTGCATCGACTTCAGTCGAGATACGGCCCGGCACGCTCTTCAGGATTTCCACCCCGATATTAACGGCCAGTTTATCTGTGGCATTGATCACCTGAGTCTCTTTGCTGCCGCCTTGTTTACGGGCATAGTCCAGCGCGTCTTTAATCAGGTTTTGGTATTGCGGGAGGTCGGCTGCTTTGAGGATCAGCGAAGGATTGGTGGTCGCATCCTGAGGCTCGAAATGACGGATAGATTCAATGTCACCGCTGTCGGCAACGACGGTGGTGATTTTTTTTAGTGCGTCTAACTGGTTCATCTCTTAGCTCCTTAGCGAGAAAAAACGATACAGCAATAAGGTCGTCTGACTCTGGTTTGCAGGGCTCCTACCCTGCATCATTCTGTTAATAAACTGAATGCGCTTTTTCTGATTACTGCAATGGGTCTCAACAATGGTGGCCTTTGTTGCTGCTTAAACTGGGCGTCTGACGAGAAAAGCGCAAGGACAAACTTTAAGCTTAGTTGATTTTTACGAGACGTCTTCCATGAATGAAAAGCAAACAATGTAACGGTCAAATTTTGGTCGTTATTCACCCTTCGTCGTGGCAGGGTTATCTATACTGGTCAGCGGGAAAACCTGATGGTGATGTTTACCCGTACCCTGTTGTCTCTGCAAAAATAAGAAACAAGAAAAGGACCCTACGATGGACGAACAACTCAAGCAAAGTGCGCTCGATTTTCATGAATTCCCGGTGCCCGGAAAAATTCAGGTCTCGCCCACCAAACCCCTCGCCACACAACGTGATCTGGCGCTGGCTTATTCACCCGGTGTTGCCGCTCCCTGTCTGGAGATCGCCAGAGATCCGCAGGCCGCTTACAAATACACGGCTCGTGGCAATCTGGTGGCTGTTATCTCGAACGGAACGGCGGTTCTCGGACTGGGTAATATCGGCGCGCTGGCCGGTAAACCGGTGATGGAAGGGAAGGGCGTATTGTTCAAAAAATTCGCGGGTATCGACGTGTTTGATATCGAAGTCGATGAAAACGATCCAGATAAACTGATCGACGTGATTGCCGCGCTGGAGCCGACATTCGGCGGCATCAACCTTGAAGACATCAAAGCGCCGGAATGTTTTTACATCGAGAAAAAGCTGCGTGAACGCATGAAGATCCCGGTGTTTCATGACGATCAGCACGGCACCGCGATTATCTGTACGGCGGCGGTACTCAACGGTTTACGCGTGGTGGGCAAAAATATTTCGGATGTCCGGCTGGTGGTGTCCGGCGCGGGGGCTTCTGCTATTGCCTGTCTGAATCTGCTGGTCGCGCTCGGACTTAAGCGCCACAACATTACGGCCTGTGATTCCCGTGGCGTTATCTATAAAGGCCGCGAAGAAAATATGGCCGAAACCAAAGCAGCGTATGCCATTGACGACAACGGGCAGCGCACGCTGGGCGATGCCATTCCGCAAGCTGACATCTTCCTCGGCTGTTCCGGTCCCGGCGTTTTGACGCAGGAGATGGTGATAACCATGGCGAAGGATCCGCTGATCCTGGCGCTTGCCAATCCTGAACCGGAGATTCTGCCACCGCTGGCGAAAGCGGTTCGCCCTGATGCCATCATCTGTACAGGTCGGTCGGATTATCCCAATCAGGTCAACAACGTGCTGTGCTTCCCGTTCATTTTCCGTGGCGCGCTGGACGTTGGTGCAACCACTATCAATGAAGAAATGAAACTGGCTTGTGTTCATGCGATTGCCGATCTGGCGATGGCAGAACAAAGTGATGTGGTGGCTTCTGCCTATGGAGAAGAAGAGTTGTCTTTCGGCCCGGACTACATCATTCCGAAACCCTTTGACCCGCGGCTGATTGTAAAAATTGCACCGGCGGTTGCCAAAGCGGCAATGGATTCTGGTGTGGCGATGCGCCCTATTGAAGACCTGGATGCGTACGCCGAAAAGCTGACGGAATTCGTCTATAAAACCAATTTGTTTATGAAGCCCATTTTCTCGCAGGCGAAGAAAGATGCCCGGCGCGTGGTGATGGCGGAAGGTGAAGAAGAACGCGTATTACAGGCTACGCAGGAGTTAATTTCCCTTGGGCTGGCCAAACCTATTCTGGTCGGGCGGCCAAGCGTTATCGCCATGCGAATTAAAAAGCTGGGGCTGCAACTGGAAGCTGGCCGCGATTTTGAAGTGGTGAATAACGAATCTGATCCGCGCTTCAATGAGTACTGGCGCGAATATTATGAGCTGATGAAACGACGCGGTGTGTCTCAGGAGCAGGCGCGGCGCGCGGTGATTGGTAATCCGACACTGATTTCCGCCATCATGCTGTTGCGTGGTGAAGCTGATGCGATGATTTGCGGCACGGTCGGCACCTATCATGAGCATTACGACATCGTGGAGAAAGTGTTTGGTTTTCGCGAAGGTGCGCACGTTGCCGGCGCGATGAATGCGTTGCTGCTGCCAAGCGGCAATACGTTTATTGCAGACACTTACGTTAACGACGATCCGACGCCGGAACAGCTGGCAGAAATCACCCTTATGGCGGCAGAAACGGTGCGGCGTTTTGGTATTGAGCCAAAGGTTGCATTGCTTTCGCATTCGAGTTTTGGCACGTCAGACAGTCCGGCGGCGCTGAAAATGCGACGTACGCTGGAGCTGGTAAACGAGCTTGATCCTGAGCTGGAAATCGACGGAGAGATGCATGGCGATGCGGCGCTGGTGGAAAGCATACGTCAGGACATCATGCCGGACAGCCCGCTGAAAGGTTCGGCCAATATCCTGATTATGCCGAATATGGAATCGGCGCGTATCAGCTACAACCTGCTGCGGGTATCGTGCTCTGAAGGCGTGACTGTCGGACCAGTGCTGATGGGGGTGTCGAAACCGGTACATATTCTGACACCGATTGCTTCGGTACGCAGGATTGTGAATATGGTGGCTTTAGCCGTGGTGGAGGCACAAACCGAGCCTCTTTAACTTTAACTCTTTAACTCTAACTCTTTAACCCTGACTCTTTGAACCTGCCTGCTTAAACCTGAAAGGGCGCAGCAACGCGCGCCCTTTTAATCAAATGACGGGCTCAGTATTTCACTTCGCCGATCCGCTCCAGCGCATCGACGATCAGATCCCAGAAACGCTGATGATCGAGTTTTACCGCGACCTGCGTGTGGCAATCTGGCGGCGGTGGGGCGCGGAAATCGGCAACGGTCATGCCCAGCGTCAGCGTGCCGGTCAGCTCAATATCAACCGGTACTTTTTGCACCGTCATCACGTTCGGATCAATCACGTAAGCCACGGCGCACGGGTCGTGAACCGGCGGGGAATCAAAGCCCTGACGATCTTTGTAGCTCAGACCGAAGAAATCGAGCAGCTCACCGACAAATTTGGCAGGCTGTGTGCTGACCGCAGCAATACGCGCAGCGACTTCCGGCGTGGCAAGTGCCTGATGGGTGAGATCCAACCCGACCATGGTCAGCGGCCATTTTTCGTTGAACACGATATGGGCGGCTTCCGGGTCAATTTTGATATTAAACTCGGCAACTGCGCTCCAGTTACCCACATGATAACCGCCGCCCATCAGCACCACTTCTTTCACACGGTCAGCAATGCGCGGCTCTTTACGTACCGCCATCGCAATATTGGTCAGCCCGCCGGTGGGCACCAGCGTGATCGTTTTCGGTGGATGGGACATGATCAAATCAATGATCAGGTCGATGGCGTGAACCGGCTCCAGCGTAATGGCGGCTTCCGGCAGCACCGGTCCGTCAAGACCTGATTCGCCGTGGATTTCGTCAGCCACTTCAATCTGACGCACCAGCGGACGCGTTGCGCCCGCCGCAAATGGCACACCGGTCAGGTTAATCACACGAGCAACGGCAAGTGCGTTGCGGGTGACTTTTTCCAGTGTCTGATTACCGACTACCGTGGTAACAGCCAGCAGTTCGATGTCGGGGTTACCGTGAGCCAGTAACATCGCGATAGCGTCGTCGTGCCCCGGATCGCAATCAAGGATGATCTTTTTGACCATTTCTTATTCCTTTAATTAATGTAGTGGTACTTCGGTTTCGACAGCCAGACCGGATTATTTTTTGGCTTGTTGCAGCCACTTATCCAGTTCATTGGCAAATTGCTGGCGGTCGCGCTGATTAAGCGCAGGCGGTCCGCCGGTCTGCACGCCGCTGGCGCGCATGGTGTCCATAAAATCACGCATATTCAGGCGCTCTTTGATGGTTTCAGTGGTGTACCGCTCGCCGCGAGGGTTGAGCGCTACACCGCCTTTTTCAATCACTTCCGCCGCGAGAGGAATATCTGCGGTGATCACCAGATCGCCGGGCTCGGTGCGTTTAACGATTTCGTTATCCGCGACGTCAAAACCGGCTTCCACGCGCAAAGTACGCAGGAATTTCGACGGCGGTGTGCGGATGATTTGGTTAGCCACCAGTGTCACCATCATACCGGTGCGCTCAGCGGCGCGGAACAGCACTTCCTTGATGACATTCGGACAGGCGTCGGCATCAACCCAGATTTGCATTAACTTGCCTCTCCGTTTACAGAAGATCCTTTTTCAGCCAGCCAGTCGCGAACCGGCAGGAAATCGCTGTACAGCGCGGCTTCCGGGCTGCCAGCTTCTGGCTGATAGCCATATTCCCAGCGCACCAGCGGCGGCATCGACATCAAAATAGATTCTGTACGCCCGCCGGTTTGCAGGCCAAACAGTGTTCCGCGATCCCACACCAGATTGAATTCGACGTAGCGGCCACGGCGGTAAAGCTGGAACTGACGCTCACGTTCGCCCCACGGCAGGGCTTTGCGTTGTTCCACGATGGGCAGATAGGCGTCAGTGAAGCCGTTGCCGACGGCCTGCATAAAGCTGAAACAGGTATCGAAATCTGGCGAGTTCAGATCGTCAAAGAACAAACCGCCGATGCCGCGCGCTTCATTGCGGTGTTTGATAAAGAAGTAATCGTCACACCATTTTTTGTATTTCGGATACACGTCATCGCCGAATGGCTGGCAAAGTTGCTGCGCGGTGAGGTGCCAGTGGCGGGCATCTTCTTCAAAACCATAATACGGTGTGAGATCGAAACCCCCACCGAACCACCAGACCGGCGCTTCACCGGGCTTTTCGGCAATGAAGAAACGCACATTGGC
The DNA here is from genome assembly GCF_003610915.1 of Rahnella variigena. Lineage (NCBI taxonomy): Bacteria > Pseudomonadati > Pseudomonadota > Gammaproteobacteria > Enterobacterales > Yersiniaceae > Rahnella > Rahnella variigena. The sequence continues at coordinate 4,183,155 of NZ_NSDJ01000001.1, read as the reverse complement.
ATGGCTGGTGGGAATGTAAGGGCTCAGCGGATGAATGACCAGTGAGACGCCCATGGCCTGAAAACTACGCCCGGCAAGTTCAGGGCGATGTGCCGTGGCGGAAGCCGGAAGGGTAGCGCCGGAAACATGTGAGAAGTTCACACCAGCCTGTTCGAACACTGCGCCATGGGTCATAACCCGGCTCTGACCGCCACCGCCTTCTTCGCGAACCCACTGGTCTTCAGCAAAATGACCTTTGCCATCGGCAGCGGCCAGTTGCTGGCAAATGTGGTCCTGAAGCTTGAGCAGGAAGGTTTTGACTTGCTGGATGTCGGGAATGGATTGGCTCACAGGCTAACTCGCAGACGTTGACTGAAAAGACATTCAGCGCCTTGCGGGCGCTGAATGATAGAAAAGTGGACGTTATTATATACCCAAAACCCTGCGGGTCACCAAAGGCGGCTGCTTTGGGTGTGGGGAAAACGTTATCGGGGCTTGCGCTCGTTGGCATCGAAGTAACTGAAAAAGTTCACGATACCCTGGGAAATCGCCTGAGCAATTTCACGGCGGAACGCTGTTGTGCTGAGCAACTGTTCCTCCTGATGGTTAGTGATAAACGATGTTTCCACCAGAATTGACGGGATCGACGGGGATTTCAGAACGGCAAATGCGGCCTGTTCAGTTTGCTGGCTGTGCAGGTGATGGATAGGCCGGATCCTGTCGAGCACGTGATGCCCCAGCGTGAGGCTGTTTTTAATGGTGTCAGTCTGCACCAGATCGAATAACACCTGCTGCAGATAATTGTTGTCTTCTTTGGCGTATTTCGCTCCGGCAACCAGGTCGGCGTCATTTTCTTTTTTCGACATATAACGCGCCATGGCGCTGCTGGCACCGCGGTTGGAAAGTGCAAAAACCGACGCACCGGAGGCCGTCGGGCTGGTGTAACCATCGGCGTGAATGGAAACGAACAGATCTGCCTGATGCTGATGTGCCAGTTCAACACGCTGATAAAGAGGAATAAAGTGGTCGGAGTCGCGGGTCAGTTTGACTTCAATATGGCTTTGCTCGCCCAGGAATTCCCGCACATAGTTGGCGATTTCCAGCACTACGTGCTTTTCTTCCGAACCCTCATGACCGACAGCGCCGGAATCAATACCGCCGTGGCCGGGATCGATCATCACCAGTTTCTTCGCGCCAGGCGGCTTAGGTGCCGGGGCGGATTTGGTGATGTGTTCCTGCTGCGCTGCGCTGGCAGAGCGGGAACCAAAGGCGGCAATCGCTAAACCGAGTCCGGAAAGCAGTAACTGGCGGCGTGTGGCGGCAGCAGGAAGCGGCTGGAAATGCAGAAATTTGTTCAGGGGGTTTAACATCAGTCCGTTACCGTCAGAAAAAAGGCAGAATGCTCTATGTTATAGAGTATCTTTTTTATAGTTTCGATCTGAGAACTATTACTTTTTATGAATATTGTGTCGCGGATGAAATCAGGGCCGAATAAATGTCCGGTGATAGGCAGGAATATCTTCTTCAGATGTTGAATTTGCGGTTTAAATTCATTCATAAAGCAGACAATCTGTGATTTTGATGTTGCGTATCAAACAGATCACGCGATAATCAAGTAAACCCCTATTAACAGCGGCGAACAGTGATGGAAATTCGCGTATACCGTCAAGAAGATTTTGAAGAAGTACTGACCTTATGGGAGCGTTGCGATCTGCTGCGCCCGTGGAACGATCCTGAGCTGGATATCGAACGTAAAATTAACCACAGCCCGGAGTTTTTCCTGGTGGCAGAAGTGGGTGGCGAAGTGGTCGGCACCCTGATGGGCGGCTACGACGGCCATCGCGGTTCGGCTAACTATCTCGGCGTACATCCGGATTATCGCGGACGAGGCATCGCTAACGCGCTGGTTAATCGTCTGGAGAAAAAACTGATTGCCCGCGGCTGCCCGAAAATGAATTTAATGGTGCGTGCAGAAAACGATGCCGTGGTCAGCATGTACGAAAAACTGGGTTATGAAATTTCGGATACGCTTTTACTGGGTAAGCGGCTGATCGAAGATCAGGAATATTAATCTACCCGTTGTTCTTCATTGAATAAAAAAGCCCCGGCAGAATCACATCTGCCGGGGCTTTTTACATCATGAATTACTTGATAATTTTAACGCTCTTGACGTCAACTTCCACAGAGTTCCAGTCTTTATCGACTTTACCTTCGATGCGGATTTTATCTTTCGGCGATACGTTCTGCCCCTGCCAGCGCTTGCCGTCAATTTCTACATTGAGGGTGCCGGTGTTATCGCGGAAAATGTATTTATCGTGGTCGATACGCTGATCGATAAAACCTTCCAGCATGATCCATTGATCGTCTTTCATGGTTTGCGCGTCTTTCACGGTGCTCAGCGCCGTGGTACCGGTGAAACCGCCCTGTGCTGCAGACTGTGTTTGCGTTTCCTGTGCTGACGGACCGTTAAAGCCGCCGGTTTGCTGAGCAAACGCCGTCGCTGAACAAAGTGCAATGAGGGTTGCCAGAGTGATCTTCTTCATCATAATAGGTCTTCCTTAATTTAACGTTTCCGGAGTAACGACAACTATGACATCGTTTCGGATGTCTTGCCGTGCTGGAGACCATTAAAGCAGACTGTTCTTAACAGTTTCTTAAGCGTATACCCGGCATACATCAAATTATTTTAGGTATGTCACTGGGGATTGTTAGATTTAACCTTATTTGCAGGAACGTTGTTCTTTTTATGAACCCGGATGATTATAACGACCACGGTATGTTGCGATTGCCGCTGTGGTTCTGGACGATTTTAATTTTGCAGGCACGAACCTGGTTGTTGTTTGTGATGGCGGGTGCTTCCCGCCAGCAGGGAAGTGATTTGCTGACGCTGTTTTACCCCGATCAGCAAAGTTTCTGGTCCGGGATGTTGCTGGGGTTGCCGCCCGCGCTGGTGTTTTTGCTCAGTGGTCGTCGTCATGTCTGGCCGCGCATCTGGCAGGCCGGATACTGGTTACTTCTTGCCGGGATGTTTGTCACTTTTGCATTGCAGGCTCTGGGATTATGGCAAAGTACTGACATGATTTCTGGTGTGGATATCGTGCTGGCATTACTGGATGCGGCCGCACTGGCGTATTGGTTATTGAGCCGCCGTTTGCGCGCCTGTTTTGATGCCTCACACCGTCTGGCCTGAAGCATATTCCCTTTTGGGCTGAACTTTTTTGCCAGAAATACACTCGAACTGGCGCTTAACAATAATTGTTAAAATATTAATTCACTGTCGGTTTGTCCGCCAGGCCGCGCCGGCCAACGGGAACGGGCAGAAAAGGAGTATGGAATGACTGTTCGCTTGCGGGTTCGCCCCCTGTTGCTGGTGCTGCCACTGATCCTGACTGGCTGTTCGTCGATGTCTAACATGTCGTGGCCAAGTGTTTCCTGGTCGAGCATGAATCCGCTCAACTGGTTTGGCAGCAGCCTGACGGTCAGCGATAAAGGAGTAGGCGGGATAACAGGTAGCACGGCGCTGACAGAAACGGCCATTAAAGATGCGCTGGACGGCGATTATACCTTGCGCAGTGGCATGTCGATGAGCGGCGGAAAAATGCTGAGTTTCTTCCAGGCGATGGACGGCAAGGACGTGAAAATGTCGATCAGCGGCGAGCCGAAAGGCAACGTTCAGCGTGTTGACGTGGTGGATCCTAAAGTAGAAAGCGAATGGGGCGTTAAAATCGGCACGTCATTCAGCAGCCTTTACAGCAAAGCCTTCGATGTGTGTGTAAAAGGCGAGGGAGATGATGCGCAGAACGTCGAGTGTAAAGCGCCGCAAAGTTCTCACGTCACCTATGTCTTCAGCGGGATCTGGCATGGCCCGGAATCACTGATGCCTTCGGACGACGCGCTGAAAGACTGGAAGGTAAGCAAAATTATCTGGCGGGCTAATCCGGCTCAGGCTTCCACTGCTCAGTAAAACCTGTTTCTCAGCGTAATAACTCCTCAATGCCTTGCCTTCGCGCAAGGCATTTTTATTGACATCCGGTATGATGTCGCCGGTCAAATTAACGAGGATGAGAAGATGACTCAGGTTCAGAGCGGCATTTTGCCCGAACATTGCCGTTTCGCGATTTACATCGAAGCGAAAGCTCAGGGTGACCTGGATGCGCTCCGGCAGGGCTGCCGTGCATTTGTGGCTGTACTGGAAGACATGCAGAAAAAATTTCCCACCGAACATCTTGGTGCGGTCGTAGCCTTTGGCAACGATGTGTGGCGTGATTTATCCGGCAATCAGGGCGCGGATGAACTGAAATCTTTCCAACCGCTGGGCAAAGGTCTGGCACCTGCTACGCAGCGCGATATGTTGTTGCATATACAGTCCCTTCGTCATGACGTTAACTTTGCGCTGGCACGGGCGGCACTGAAAGCGTTCGGCAGTTCCATTGTCGTTGAAGAAGAAACCCACGGGTTCCGTGCGATCGAAGAACGTGATCTGAGCGGTTTTGTTGACGGCACTGAAAATCCGAAAGCAGAGGCCCGCGCACAGGTGGCGATTATTCCTGAAGGCAGCGTCGATGCTGGCGGCAGCTACGTGATGGTTCAGCGCTGGAAACATAATCTGGTGCAATGGGAACGTTTCTCCGTGCAGCAGCAGGAAGACGTCATCGGGCGTACCAAAGACACCGATGAAGAGCTGGATTCAGAAACTCGCCCGGATACTTCCCACGTCAGTCGTGTTGATCTGAAAGAAGACGGCAAAGGCCTGAAAATTCTGCGCCAGAGCCTGCCTTATGGCACAGCCAGCGGCGAACACGGTTTGTATTTCATCAGCTATTGCGCCCGTCTGTGGAACATCGAAAAACAACTGCTGAGCATGTTTGGCGATCTCGATGGTAAACGTGATGCGATGCTGCGTTTCACCCGTCCGGTGACCGGCAGCTATTATTTCGCCCCATCACTGACACGTCTTTTAGCGCTTTAAGTTCCTTCAGCGCGTTCCTTCACGGACGCGCTGCCTCTTCCCCTTCTGTTATTCCCCCTGCGTTTGTTAATGCCTTATAGCTTTTCATGCTTGAAAATCACCAAATGGTATATAAAACCGTTACAGCCTGACCCTCAGTTATAAATACACTGTGTGATATTGAGCGGCATTTATCAGCGTCGCATATCGGTTCACTCATCTAAGGCTAAGCATGAAAACACTCGGATTTACAGGCAGCGTGCTGAAAGGTTCCGTGGCGGCACTGCTGCTGGCCAGCGGCGCGGCTTCGGCGACTGAATTGCTCAACAGTTCTTATGATGTGTCCCGTGAACTTTTTGCTGCACTGAACCCGCCATTTCAGAAACAGTGGGCTGATCAAAACGACGGCGACAAACTTGATATTAAACAATCCCATGCCGGTTCTTCCAAGCAGGCACTGGCGATTTTGCAGGGTCTGAAAGCGGATGTCGTCACTTACAATCAGGTGACCGATGTGCAGATTTTGCATGACCGCGGGAATCTGATCCCTGCCGACTGGCAAAGTCGTTTGCCTAACAACAGTTCGCCGTTTTATTCCACCATGGCGTTTCTGGTCCGCAAGGGTAATCCAAAGAACATTCACAGCTGGGACGATTTAGCGCGGCCGGGCGTGAGCCTGGTGTTTCCGAATCCCAAAACCTCCGGCAATGGCCGATATACCTACCTGGGTGCCTGGGGAGCGTTCAATCTGGAAGACAATAAAAACCAGACGAAAACCCGCGAGAAAATGGCGAGTTTCCTGAAAAACGTTCAGGTGTTTGATACCGGCGGCCGTGGCGCGACAACCACATTTGTGGAACGCGGACTGGGTGATGTGCTGATCAGTTTCGAATCTGAAGTGAACAATATCCGTAAGCAGTACGGTGACGATAAATACGAAGTGATTGTGCCGAAAGTGGACATTCTGGCTGAGTTCCCGGTGGCCTGGGTGGACAAAAACGTCGAGAAAAATGGCACAGAAAAAGCCGCAAAAGATTACCTGAATTATTTGTGGAGCCCGCAGGCGCAGAAAATTATCACCAGTTTTAACTACCGTGTGTATGACAAAACGGCGATGGCAGCGGCTAAGGGGCAGTTCCCGGATACCAAATTGTTCAAAGTTGAAGATCAGTTCGGTGGCTGGCCACAAGTGATGGAAACCCATTTCAGTACCGGCGGTGAGCTGGACAAACTGTTAGAGCAAGGTCACAAGTAATGTTGTTGTCGAGCAAACGCGTATTACCCGGATTCACCCTGAGCCTCGGCAGCAGCCTGCTGTTCGTCTGCCTGGTGTTATTGCTGCCGCTGAGTGCGCTGGTGATGCAGTTGTCACAAATGACGCTGGCGCAATACTGGGATGTGATCACCAACGGTCAGGTTGTTGCAGCGTACAAAGTGACGCTGCTGGCGGCGGGTGTGGCGAGTATTTTTAACTGTTTCTTCGGCATGTTGATGGCGTGGATCCTGACCCGTTACGAATTCCCCGGTAAAAGCCTGGTGGACGGGCTGATGGATTTGCCGTTTGCCTTGCCGACCGCCGTGGCCGGTTTAACGCTGGCAGGCCTGTTTTCTACCACCGGGTTTTACGGTCAGTGGCTGGCGCACTTTGATATCAAAGTGGCGTACACCTGGCTTGGTATTGCGGTGGCGATGGCCTTTACCAGCATTCCGTTTGTGGTTCGTACCGTGCAGCCGGTGCTGGAAGAATTAGGTCCGGAATATGAAGAAGCCGCTGAAACGCTGGGCGCTTCGCGCTGGCAGAGTTTCCGTCGCGTGGTATTGCCGGAAGTCATGCCTTCTTTGATGGCGGGCACGGCGCTGTCCTTTACCCGCAGCCTGGGCGAATTCGGTGCGGTGATTTTCATTGCCGGTAACATTGCGTGGAAAACTGAAGTGACCTCGCTGATGATTTTCATCCGCTTGCAGGAATTTGATTATCCGGCAGCCAGCGCGATTGCATCGGTTATTCTCGCCGCCTCGCTGCTGTTGCTGTTTGCGATTAACACTTTACAGAGCCGTTATGGCCGTCGTCTGGGAGGCCAGTAATGTCTGATATTCCGGCTTTTGCAGGCGAAAAACGCCAGCGTATCGACTGGGTAAAATGGTCGCTGATCGGCACCGGTTTACTGATTTGTATTTTGCTGCTGGTGATCCCGATGATCAGCATTTTCGTGCTGGCCTTTTCCGACGGGATTGCTGCTGTTTGGAAGAACCTGTCTGATTCTGACATGTTGCATTCCATCTGGCTGACCGTGCTGATGGCGCTGATCACCGTGCCGGTGAACCTGATTTTCGGCACGCTGCTGGCCTGGCTGGTGGCGCGCTTTAATTTCCCGGGGCGTCAGCTGTTACTGACGCTGATCGACATCCCGTTCGCGGTTTCGCCGGTGGTTGCCGGTCTGTTGTATCTGCTGTTTTACGGCACCAACGGCCCGATTGGCGGCTGGCTGGATGCGCATAATATTCAGTTTATGTTCGCCTGGCCGGGCATGGTGATGGTAACGGTATTCGTTACTTGTCCGTTTGTTATCCGTGAGCTGGTGCCGGTGATGTTGAGTCAGGGCAGCCATGAAGATGAAGCGGCGGTCTTACTGGGCGCGTCAGGCTGGCAGATGTTCCGCCGCGTGACCTTGCCGAATATCCGCTGGGCATTACTGTACGGCGTGGTGCTGACCAATGCCCGTGCGATCGGGGAGTTTGGTGCGGTGTCTGTCGTTTCTGGTTCTATCCGCGGCGAAACTTACACGCTGCCATTACAAGTTGAATTACTGCATCAGGACTACAACACCGCAGGCGCGTTTACTGCCGCTGCATTGCTGACCCTGATGGCGATTGTCACACTGTTTCTGAAAAGCGGCCTGCAATGGCGTCTGAAACGCCATAACGACCGTCTTGAGCGGGAGGAAAGTCATGAGCATTGAAATTAACGGTATCAACAAATATTTTGGCCGCACGAAAGTGCTCAATGATATCTCGCTCGATATTGCTTCCGGAGAGATGGTGGCGCTGCTCGGGCCTTCAGGTTCCGGTAAAACCACGCTGCTGCGCATTATCGCCGGACTGGAAAACCAGAGCGCCGGACATCTGAGTTTTCACGGTAAAGACGTGACGCGTCTCCACGCCCGAGACCGTCAGGTTGGTTTCGTGTTTCAGCATTACGCGCTGTTCCGCCATATGACGGTGTTCGACAACATCGCCTTTGGCCTGACGGTGCTGCCGCGCCGCGAGCGTCCGAATGCCGAAGCGATTAAACAGAAAGTCACTAAACTGCTGGAGATGGTGCAGTTAGCCCATCTGGCCAACCGTTATCCGGCACAGCTTTCTGGTGGTCAGAAACAGCGTGTAGCATTGGCCCGTGCGCTGGCGGTCGAACCGCAAATTTTGCTGCTGGATGAGCCTTTCGGTGCGCTGGATGCGCAGGTGCGTAAAGAGCTGCGCCGCTGGCTGCGTCAGTTGCATGAAGAGCTGAAATTCACCAGCGTGTTCGTGACCCACGATCAGGAAGAAGCGATGGAAGTCGCCGACCGCGTGGTCGTCATGAGCCAGGGTAATATCGAACAGGTGGGCGCGCCGGAAGAAATCTGGCGTGAGCCGGCGACCCGCTTCGTGCTGGAGTTTATGGGTGAAGTGAATAAAATCGGCGGTGAAATTCGCGGTTCTCAGTTGTATGTCGGCGCGCATCACTGGCCGCTGGAGAACCCGCCGCTACATCAGGGTGCGGTCGATTTGTTCCTGCGTCCGTGGGAAATGGAAATTACCGCGCACAGTACTGCGCGCTGCCCGTTGCCGGTAAAAGTGCTGGAGGTCAGCCCGCGTGGTCATTTCTGGCAGCTTATCGTGCAGGCGGAAGGCTGGCACGATGAACCGCTTTCCGTGGTGCTTTCTGAAGCTCACGGTAATAGCGCACCTCAGCGCGGCGATCGGTTTTATGTCGGCGGGCTGAATGGCCGCTTGTATGCCGGTGATCAGCAGCTACAACCCGTTGCGTTAGCGAAGAGCGCCTGATATTTTTTAATCAGCATGTTTCTCAGGGCGGTCTCCGAGCCGCCCTTTTTATCGTCTGATATCTGTTTATGTGTTTTTTATCAGTCAATATACCTTTTTAATATAAGGCAAGCCCGTGAGTACGCTTGAACACTACATCGGTAATACACCTCTGGTGAAATTACAGCGTCTGACCGAGGGACTCGACAGCGAGATCTGGGTCAAACTGGAAGGCAATAATCCCGCGGGCTCAGTAAAAGACCGTGCAGCGCTGTTCATGATTGAGCAGGCGGAAAAGCGCGGTGAAATTCATCCCGGTGACACGCTGATCGAAGCCACCAGTGGTAATACCGGTATTGCGCTGGCGATGATTGCGGCACTGAAAGGTTATAAGCTGAAATTGCTGATGCCGGAAAATATGAGCCTCGAGCGTCAGGCATCAATGCGCGCTTACGGCGCTGAATTATTGCTGGTCAGCCGCGCGCAGGGGATGGAAGGTGCGAGGGACCTGGCGCAGGAAATGGAACAACAGGGGCAGGGGAAAGTGCTGGATCAGTTCAATAATCCGGACAACCCGCTCGCGCACTTTACGACTACCGGCCCGGAAATCTGGCAGCAGACGCAAGGGCGTATTACGCATTTTGTGTCGAGTATGGGGACAACCGGCACCATCACGGGCGTCAGTCGCTTTCTGCGCAGTCAGCACGCGGGTGTGCAAATTGTCGGGTTGCAACCTTCTGCAGGCAGCAGCATTCCGGGTATACGCCGCTGGCCGCAGGAATATCTGCCGGGTATTTTCAGCCCTGAACTGGTCGATGAAGTGATGGATATGGGGCAGGGCGAAGCGGAAGACACCATGCGGGCTCTTGCGCGGGAAGAAGGTATCTTCTGTGGAGTGAGTTCCGGCGGCGCTGTTGCGGGCGCATTGCGTGTCACCAGAAGCCATCCCGGCAGTGTGATTGTGGCAATTGTCTGCGATCGCGGTGACCGTTACCTTTCGACTGGTGTATTTTCTGATTAAGAACTCGCAGCGATAAACGCGGTCACATGATAAAGGCAGGCCTTTGCGCCTGCCTTTTGCTTTCTGAATGACGCTAACAGATTGATTTTAATCTTCTATAATAGGAATAGTGTTAAACACGACAACTTTGTTCCTTACACTGCGCTTTAAGCGATATGAAATTCTGTCAGAGACTGTGTAAAAAAAGAGTAAAAGCGGCTGCGTAATGCAGGGTTAGTGGTAAAAATGACCAAAATTTTAGCCAGGCGGAAATAAAGAATGAAAATTTTATTAGTCGATGACGATCTCGAATTAGGAACCATGCTCAGCGAATATCTGATTGCAGAAGGTTTTGACGCTTCTCTGGTGCTGACCGGCAAAGCGGGCGTGGAAGGGGCGATGTCCGGCGAATACACCGCGATGATCCTCGACATTATGCTGCCGGATATGAGCGGTATTGATGTACTGCGGCAGGTGCGTAAAAACAGTCGTCTGCCGATCATCATGCTGACCGCTAAAGGCGACAATATCGATCGCGTTATCGGCCTGGAAATGGGTGCCGATGATTACATGCCAAAACCTTGCTACCCGCGCGAACTGGTTGCGCGTCTGCGTGCAGTATTGCGCCGTGTGGAAGAGCAGCAGGAATCGCACTCTGATTCTTCATCCGTTAACTACGGTGACCTGACGCTGAATCCGGCTACCCGCAGCAGCGAATGGCGTGGGGTTCCTTTTGACCTGACGGCGTCTGAATTCAATCTGCTGGAGCTGTTACTGCGGTCTCCTGAACGTGTGGTATCAAAAGATGAGTTGTCAGAAAAAGGCCTCGGGCGTCCGCGTGAAGCTTATGATCGCAGTATTGATGTTCACATCAGTAATATCCGCCAAAAACTGGGGTCACTGGAAGGTGGCGATATCCTGACTATTGAAACGGTGCGCAGCATTGGCTATCGCATACGCTAAACGAATGCGCGGAAAACTGTTCTGGAAAATCCTGCTGGGATTCTGGTTCACTTTTGTGGCGATCACTCAGGGACTTTGGGTGGTTTTTGCTTTTTATAATCCGCACGAACCGCCGGAAAGCGGCATTGCACGACGCTTTGTAAAACTGCAAATTACGTCAGCGGTGTCAACGCTGCACAACGGCGGTATGCCTGCACTTAACGCGATGATGGCCGACTGGCCGGATGATGACAGGCAGTTTTTCTCCGTAACGCCTTCGTTGCTGCCCGCCAAAGGCAATACGATTAAGGATCTGGAACCCGGTAAAATCCCACATGAAGTCGTGCAGTTTGTGCAGGGGCCTGACGGGCAGGGCTACCGGCTTAAATATGATGTAGACGGGCTGATGCATGAATATCGCCCGAGACGTCACAGGGACTGGCTGAATATGCCTCCGCCATTATTATGGCTGGGCGGACTGGGCGGATTACTGTTCAGCGCGATGCTGGCGTGGAACCTGACCCGACCTATGCTGCAAATGCGTAAAGCCTTCGGACGGGTGGCGCAGGGCGATTTATCGGTACGCCTGTTTACCAGCATGGGCAAGCGGCACGATGAGCTGTCAGAAGTGGCACGCGATTTCGACTCCATGGCTGAACGTTTGCAGGTTCTGGTGAAGGCGCGTGAAGAACTTCTGCATGATGTTTCTCACGAGCTGCGTTCTCCATTGGCGCGGTTGCAGCTGGCCATCGGCCTGGCGCGACAGAATCCTTCAAATGTTGAAAGCTCGCTGAGTCGCATTGAACATGAAGCGGGACGTCTGGATAAGATGATCGGGGAACTGCTGGCGCTGTCGCGAACTGAAAGCAGTGAAATCCCGGATGAAGAGTACTTCGATCTGTACGGCCTGGTGGAAGCGGTGGTGAACGACGCGCGCTATGAGGCGCAGTTACCGGGCGTGGAGATTGCGCTCTTTCCCGAATCAGCGGATGACCTGGATTACACCGTGAAAGGCAATGCTGAGCTGATGCGACGCGCTGTCGATAACGTGGTACGCAATGCACTGCGTTTTTCTGCGCGCGGGCAAACAATCACTGTTTCACTGGCGCAGGTTGAAGAGTATCTGCAAATTGAAGTGGCCGATCAGGGGCCGGGTGTGGAAGAAGATAAGTTGTCGAGTATCTTCGACCCGTTCGTGCGAGTGAAATCGCCGCTGTCAGGCAAAGGCTATGGTCTTGGTCTGGCCATCACCCGCAAAGTGATGTTAGCGCATGAAGGTAAAGTGGATGCCCGTAACGCGCAGCCACATGGCTTAATCATCAGCCTTCAAGTTCCGCACTGGAAATCCGCTTCATAATCCGAGCCGCAGATGCGCTGGCTACTCTCAGCCACCCGAATCACTTACTTTTGTAAGCTCATCTGGATGGCTTCGTTTGCTGCCTTTCTGCGACTCGAATTATTTTGTGGATAGCTGTTTTTACAGGCAATAAAAAACGGCGCTGATTAGGCGCCGTTTTTAACTTCTTGCTTTACAACTCGCTGAGCGAATTACTTCTTGATGCGGATGATTGGGGTTTCGCCCACAGTCACGCTACCTGTCAGTTTAATCAGCTCTTTGATCTCGTCCATGTTAGAGATAACAACCGGAGTCAGGGTAGACTTCGCTTTCTCTTCCAGCAGAGGCAGATCAAACTCGATAACCAAATCGCCTTTCTTAACACGTTGGCCTTCTTCAGCGATGCGTTTGAAGCCTTCGCCTTTCAGTTCAACGGTGTCGATACCGAAGTGTACGAACAGCTCAATGCCACTGTCGGATTCGATTGAGAAAGCATGGTTAGTTTCGAAGATTTTACCGATAGTGCCATCAACCGGAGCAACCATTTTGTTGCCAGATGGTTTGATAGCAATACCGTCACCTACGATTTTCTCAGCGAAAACAACGTCAGGTACGTCTTCAATGTTGACAATCTCACCAGAGATCGGCGCTACGATTTCAATAGTGCCAACGTCTTTTTTATCATCAGAAACCAATGATTTCAGTTTATCGAACAAACCCATGATCTTCTCCTAAGCATTAATTTGGGCAGCTTTACCAGCATCGCGCAATTAGCAGAGTGTTTTTTCTTCAATGAACTTGTTTACCAGGTTCATCAACTCTTGCGCCGTAGGTTGGGCCAGGGCCTGATCTGCCAGCGCTTTCACATCTTCGAAGTTTGTATTGCGAATAATTTTCTTGATGCGTGGGATAGAGATAGCGCTCATGCTGAACTCATCTAACCCCATGCCCAATAGAAGAAGTGTAGCACGTTCGTCACCGGCTAGCTCGCCGCACATCCCTGTCCATTTACCGGCAGCATGAGATGCGTCAATAACTTGCTTAATTAAACCAAGCACTGACGGAGACATTGGGTTGTACAGATGAGAAATCAGTTCGTTACCGCGATCCACAGCCAAAGTATACTGGGTAAGATCGTTTGTACCAATACTGAAGAAATCGACTTCTTTTGCCAGGTGATGAGCAATCACTGCAGCAGCCGGGGTTTCAACCATCACGCCTACTTCGATAGTTTCATCGAATGCCTGGCCTTTTTCACGCAGCTGAGCTTTCAGCATTTCCAGTTCTGCTTTCAGTTCACGCACTTCTTCAACAGAAATGATCATCGGGAACATGATGCGCAGTTTACCGAACGCAGAAGCACGCAGAATACCTTTCAGCTGGTCGTGAAGAATTTCTTTACGGTCCAGACAGATACGGATTGCACGCCAGCCCAGGAACGGGTTTTCTTCTTTTGGCAGGTTCATGTACGGCAGGTCTTTATCACCGCCGATGTCCATGGTACGGACGATAACTGCCTGTGAGCCCATCGCTTCAGCAACGGCTTTATATGCCTGGAATTGCTCTTCTTCGGTAGGCAGGCTGTCACGGTCCATGAACAGGAATTCTGTACGATACAGGCCGACACCTTCAGCGCCATTGCGCTCTGCACCGGCGACGTCGCGCACGGTACCGATGTTGGCACAAACTTCAACCTGATGACCATCCAGCGTGATAGCCGGCAAATCTTTCAGTTTAGTCAGTTCGTCTTTTTCTGAGATGTACTGGTTCTGAACGGCTTTCAGCTCGTCAATTACGTCTGCTGTCGGGTTGACATAGATTTTATTGTTCACAGCGTCGAGGATCAGGTAGTCATCATTTTTGACTTGTTTGGTCACGTCGCTGGTACCCACGATTGCAGGTAATTCCAGGGAACGCGCCATGATTGAGGTGTGAGAAGTACGGCCACCCAAATCAGTAATGAAACCCAGAACCTTGTTCAGGTTCAGCTGAGCCGTTTCTGACGGCGTCAGATCGGTCGCAACCAGGATAACTTCGTCCTGGATGGAGCTCAGATCAACGATGGTCATGTCGAGAATGTTGCGCAGAAGACGTTTACCGATATCACGCACGTCAGCCGCACGTTCTTTCAGGTATTCATCATCAAGCTCTTCCAGGGCTTTCGCCTGACCTTCAATGACAGAGAAAGCAGCAGCGTCAGCAGAAGCATGCTCGTCTTTGATAAGGGCTATGATTTCCTGTTCAAGCTCTTCGTCTTCCAACAACATGATGTGGCCTTCGAAGATGGCTTCTTTCTCTTCACCGAAGGTCTCACCGGCTTTGGTCTTGATCACTTCCAGCTGAGCTGAGGCTTTCGCACGGCCAGCGAGGAAACGTTCAACTTCCTGATCAACCTGATCAGGAGAGATTTTTTTCCGGTTGATGACAATTTCATCTTCTTTCAACAGAAGTGCTTTGCCGAAAGCGATACCGGGAGATACTAAAATGCCTGAAATCATAACCCTACCTTTCTCTTGACTGGTTTAAACGATATAAGAGCGGCTGAGTGTTACTCGAGCTCTGCCATCAGTTTTACCAAGTGTTCAACGGCTTTCTGCTCGTCTTCACCTTCAGCTGAGAGGGTCACAACGGTACCTTGGGTCAGGCCCAGAGTTTGCAGTTTAAACAGGCTTTTCGCACTGGCGCTTTTGCCATTTGAAGTCACGGTGATGTCAGAAGCGAAACCTTTAGCTTCTTTCACGAACTGTGCAGCAGGGCGAGTGTGCAGACCATTAGGAGCGGTAATTGTAACTTCTTGCTGGAACATTGTTGTTTCCCCAACTTATTAAAGTAATGTTGTGGAGCTAAAGTTTAGCTTATGCGCTGCACTTTAGCCTGTAGAGATTAGCGCCTGACTATGGTTCAGGGGCAGGTTCAGATGCAACAGAAAAGAGAAAATAACGCACTCAGCGATAAAACTCTTTGCCCTAGATCTAGGCTTTTCTGTTATTTCTCCATTATGCCGTGATTTTCCCTCTTGTAACAAATCGGTAAATCGATTCAGCGGGCGGGTTCATGGAGGCGATTAATTTCGCGCATCGAAATAATTGACCGGTTAAATACTAAACCTGGCGGGTAAAATCAATGACAGAGTGGTGTAAACTTTGATGTAGCCCACAAAAAAGCACCCCGAAAGGTGCTTTTTTATCCGCTTTTAGGGATGTGGCATTATTGTTGCAATTCTTTTTCAGTAAACAAATCTGCAAACA
Organism: Rahnella variigena; assembly: GCF_003610915.1. NCBI lineage: Bacteria > Pseudomonadati > Pseudomonadota > Gammaproteobacteria > Enterobacterales > Yersiniaceae > Rahnella > Rahnella variigena. Next base: position 4,167,679 of record NZ_NSDJ01000001.1, on the reverse strand, counting down.
ATGCGGTACTCAGATAGCGTTCGCCGGAAGATGGCAGGATAACCACGATGGTTTTATCCGCAAACTCAGGTTCTTTGGATAATTTTACCGCAGCTTCAACCGCAGCACCGGAAGAAATCCCCGCCAGAATGCCTTCTTCTTCCATCAGACGACGTGCCATCTGAATGGATTCATCGTTAGTGATCAGCGTGACGCGATCCAGCAGTTCCAGATCCAGGTTGCCCGGAATGAAACCAGCACCGATGCCCTGAATTTTGTGCGGGCCCGGTTTCACTTCTTCGCCATTCAGCGTCTGAGTAATCACCGGCGAATCCGTTGGCTCAACGGCCACCAGCTTCACGCTGCTTTTTTTGCTTTTCAGATAACGACCCGTACCGGTGATGGTACCGCCCGTACCCACGCCTGCAATCAGCACATCGACTGCGCCATCGGTGTCTTCCCAGATTTCCGGACCGGTGGTTTGCTCGTGGATAGCCGGGTTGGCCGGGTTGCTGAACTGCTGAAGGATAAGATAACGGGAAGGATCGCTGGCCTGAATTTCTTCGGCTTTTGCAATTGCGCCTTTCATACCTTTCGCGCCTTCGGTCAGCACCAGATTGGCGCCGAGGGCTTTCAGCAATTTACGACGCTCAACGCTCATGGTTTCCGGCATGGTCAGCGTCAGTTTATAACCGCGCGCGGCAGCGACGTAGGCCAGTGCAATACCCGTGTTTCCGCTGGTCGGTTCAACCAGTTCGATATCTTTGGTCAGGATGCCTTTTTTTTCAGCGTCCCAGATCATGTTTGCACCGATACGGCATTTCACGCTGAAGCTCGGGTTACGTGACTCGACCTTAGCCAGAATACGACCATTACCGATACGGTTCAGGCGAACCAGTGGCGTATGGCCGATTGTTAATGAATTGTCTTCATAGATCTTGCTCATAACCCGTCCTTTAACTGTATGAAATATTCACGGTGTGAAGCTTTCAACACTATGAAATTAGTGGGAATCGAGAAAGCATACGCGAACCGCTTTCCCAGTGAAGTAAGGTTTTGGTATTTGGTATATCGATACGTTATTAAGAAATAAGTTTGAGGACGAAAAGTCAAGCATAGCAGGCAGCCGCCCGCAGGCGGCTGTGAAGAAAAAACGTTATGCGCGGGTGGAATTCACGTCAACATTGTTTTTAACGTAAACATGCCGATAGCGGTCGCACCACATAGCGGTAGCACCGCACACCGCGACAGGCAGGATCACCAGATTGAGCACCGGGATCATCGTAAACAGGCTGACCAGCGAGCCAAACTGCATATTGTCGATTTTGTTGCTGCCGAGCGAGCGGCGCATATCCGCAAAACTCACTTTGTGATTATCGAACGGATAATCGCAATACTGGATAACCACCATCCAGGCGCTGAAGAAGAACCACAGCACCGGCGCGGCGGTCTGGCCAATCACCGGAATAAAGTAAAGCGCAAATAAGACGATGGCTCGCGGCAGGTAATAGGCCAGTTTCTGCCATTCGCGTTTCATGATGCGCGGCAGGTCTTTCATGATGTCCCAGATACCGGTATCCGGCAGCGGTTTACCGGTCAGTCGCGCTTCGAGTTGTTCGGCGAGCAATCCGCTAAACGGTGCGGCGATCCAGTTGGCAATAGTGCTGAAGAAATAGCTGAAGACCAGCACCACGGAAAGTACCGCTACCGGCCAGATGAGATAATCCAGCCAGCTCAGCCAGGCCGGCACCTTACTCATCATGGCGGGGATCCATTCTCCCAGTTTGGTAAACAGCCACCAAAACGCGCCGCCCATCAGCAATACGTTGACCGCCAGCGGTAAAATCACAAAACGTCGTATCCCTGGTAAGGAAATGAGCGTCCAGCCCTGTTTGAAATAATGCACGCCGTTTTCTTGTCTGGCGCTTTGCGATGAAGTCATAAACGAAATTTTCTCTCTGAGTTGAATGACATGGGCTATCATATCGGTATGATTTTCCACTGGCTACCAGTGGATTGGCTGAAAAAACAGCAAAAAAAGGTGCAACTGCCCTATTTATTAGCAGAAAGTAGAGTCCAGACTTGCACTTATCTACGTGGGCAAATAGAGTTAATATTGTGAATGTTTGCCGTGGTGGCAATGTATTAGAACAACAGAGATAGCAATGATGCAGGATTTGCGTCTGATATTAATCGTTGTTGGCGCGATCGCCATAATAGCGTTGTTGTTACACGGTTTGTGGACCAGCCGTAAAGAACGCTCTTCGCTGTTTCGCGATCGTCCAGCTAAACGTGTGAAAAAAGAACGGGAACAATCTCCGCCTGACGATTTCGTCGATGGAGTGGGGGAAGTGCGCGTGCGTCCTGCTTATCCTCAGGATGAACCGACTTTTGGTCAGTATGATGAGCCAGAACAGACTGCACCGCCACGTCAGCCGCAGGGTCAACCTGTGCAGCCAGCGCCAGCACCTGTTGCTCGTCCCCAGCCACCGGCTCAGCCACAGCATCATGCTGTGCAGGATGATCCGTTGCTGAGTGGTTATTCAGCCGCTGAACCCGCAGTTTCGCCGCGACGCGAACCTGTTGCTGATTTTGCACCGCAGGAATATGCGCCTGAACCTAAAGCGCAAGCACCGGTTCCGCCGCAGGAAATTCATGCGGACGCGGCACCGGCTGCCAAAGCTGAACCTCAGCCTGCGCCTTTTGCTCCGGCAGAAGAAGCCCCGGCAGAGAAAGCGAAACTGAAAGAAACGGTGCTGGTGCTGCACGTTGCAGCGCATCAGGGCGGCGTTATCGGGGGTGAAGTCCTGTTAAACAGCGTGCTTCAGTCCGGCTTCCAGTTTGGCGCAATGAATATTTTCCATCGTCACGTTAGCCCGGCGGGCAGCGGTCCGGTGTTGTTCAGTCTGGCAAATATGGTCAAACCGGGTTCTTTTGACCCTGACAATATGTCCGACTTCTCTACACCAGGTGTGACGTTGTTCATGATGGTGCCTTGCTATGGCGACGCGCATCAGAACTTCAAACTGCTGTTGCAGTCCGCCCAGCGTATTGCCGATGATGTCGGTGCGATGGTGCTTGACGATGAGCGTCGTATGATTACGCCGCAGAAGCTTGAAACGTACAAAGCGCGGATCCGCGAGGTCCTCGAAGCGACCGCCTGATTCTGGCGTTCGTGAAATACCCTTTCCCCAAACCCCCCGCTTGCCGGGGGTTTTTTATCTCCACGGTGAGTCATGGCCACTATCGAAGAACAAATCAATCACTTACGCACTCAGCTGCGCCATCATGAATATCAGTATCATGTTCTGGACGCACCGGAAGTGCCTGATGCCGAATATGACCGTCTTATGCGTGAATTGCGGGAACTGGAAACCGCGCATCCAACGCTTATCACTGCGGATTCTCCCACGCAGCGCGTGGGCGCAGCGCCGCTTTCTGCTTTCGAACAGGTAAAACATCAGGTGCCGATGTTGTCGCTGGACAACGTATTTGATGAAGAAAGCTATCTGGCGTTTTACAAGCGTGTGCAGGACAGGCTGAAAACCACTGAACCGCTGACGTTCTGCTGTGAGCTGAAACTCGATGGTCTGGCGGTAAGCCTGCTGTATGAGAATGGCGAACTGGTGCAGGCGGCCACGCGTGGCGACGGCACCACCGGTGAGAACATCACCGCTAACGTGCGTACCATTCGCGCCATTCCTCTGCGTCTGCATGGCGACAATATTCCTGCACGTCTCGAAGTGCGTGGCGAAGTGTTTATGCCGCAACCGGGCTTTGAGGCGATGAACGACGAAGCCCGCCGCACCGGGGGCAAAGTGTTTGCCAACCCGCGTAATGCCGCTGCCGGTTCATTGCGACAGCTGGATCCGCGTATTACCGCCAAACGTCCGCTGACCTTCTTCTGTTACGGCGTGGGACTGCTGGAAGGCGGTGAACTGCCTCGCAGCCACTATGAACGTCTGCAACAATTTAAGGCCTGGGGTTTGCCGGTCAGCGATCGCGTACGCGTTTGTACAGGCAGCGACGACGTGCTGGCGTTCTATCGTCAGGTCGAAGCCGACCGTCCGTCACTGGGCTTTGATATCGACGGCGTGGTAGTGAAAATTGACTCGCTGGATATTCAGGAAACGCTGGGCTTTGTGGCGCGTGCGCCGCGCTGGGCAACAGCCTTCAAATTCCCGGCGCAGGAACAAATTACGCTGGTGAAAGACGTCGAGTTTCAGGTAGGGCGCACTGGTGCGATCACGCCGGTGGCACGTCTGGAGCCGGTTCTGGTGGCGGGCGTGATGGTCAGCAATGCCACGCTGCATAACGCTGATGAAATCGAGCGTCTTGGCCTGCGTATCGGCGATACCGTGATAGTGCGCCGTGCCGGTGATGTTATCCCGCAGGTAGTCGGGGTGGTGCTGGATGAACGTCCGGAAAATGCCCGCGAAGTGGTATTCCCGACCCAGTGCCCGGTCTGTCATTCTGATGTTGAACGTGTCGAAGGCGAAGCCGTGGCGCGTTGCACCGCTGGCCTGATATGCGGTGCACAGCGCAAAGAGGCGCTGAAGCATTTTGTCTCCCGCCGCGCGCTGGACGTTGACGGCATGGGCGATAAAATCATCGACCAGCTGGTCGAGAAAGAATATGTCAAAACGCCGGCTGACCTGTTCCGTCTAACGGCAGGTAAACTCACTGGTCTGGATCGCATGGGGCCGAAATCGGCGCAAAACGTGGTGAATGCGCTGGAGAAAGCCAAAGAAACCACGCTGGCGCGATTCCTGTACGCTCTGGGTATTCGTGAAGTGGGCGAGGCCACGGCGGCCAATCTGGCCGCGCATTACGGTTCAGTGGAAGCGCTGAGAGCGGCGGATATCGAATCACTGAAAACCGTCCAGGACGTTGGTGAAGTGGTCGCCAAACACGTGGTGAATTTCCTGTCGGAAGAACATAACCAGCAGGTGATTGACGAGCTGTTAAGCCCGGAAATCAACATTCACTGGCCTGAAGTGCAGGTCATTGTACCGGAAGAAATCGACAGTCCGTTTGCCGGTAAAACCGTGGTATTAACCGGATCACTGTCGATCCTTTCCCGCGATGAAGCCAAAGATCGTCTGACTGCGCTGGGCGCGAAAGTATCCGGCAGCGTGTCGAAGAAAACCGATCTGGTGATCGCCGGTGAAGCAGCGGGTTCCAAACTGGCGAAAGCGCAGGAACTGGGGATCGACGTGATCGACGAAGCGGAGATGATCCGCCTGCTGGGTGAATAAAAGATGGAAAAAGAAGATCTGATCCAGATTGCCAATGTGGTGATGCCGTTCGGTAAATATGCCGGACGGGTGCTGATCGACTTGCCGGAAGAATATTTGCTGTGGTTCGCCCGTAAAAACGAATTTCCGCAGGGAAAACTGGGTGAACTGATGCAGCTGACGCTGGCGATTAAAACGGAAGGGCTGCAAAGCCTGATTAATCCGCTGCGCCGTAATGGCCCCGGACTGAGCGGTACCGACGAATAAACGCTGTTCAGAACGAGTCACTTCTCCAAAACAAAGGCGCTGAACTCAGCGCCTTTTTTCTGCTTGCTATCCAGCCAGCTTATTCAGTCACAGGCTTTTGTTTCATCGCCGCTTCCCGCTGTTTTTTCTGGTAACGCTTTGCCAGAACCGCACAGGTCATCAGCTGCACCTGATGGAAAATCATCAGCGGCAGCACCATCATGCCAATCGCGCTGACCGGGAACAGAATGTTCGCCATCGGGATACCGTTCGCCAGACTTTTCTTCGAACCGCAGAACACAATGGTGATTTCGTCCGGTTTGCTAAAGCCCATCCAGCGCGCCATGTAGGTGTTGATCACCAGAATAAAGGCCAGCAGCACCAGACTGAACACCACGATAAACAGCAGTGAACCGAGGCCTACCTGATGCCAGATCCCCTGTGTGACCGCTTCGCTGAAAGCGGAATAGACCACCAGCAGAATCGACGTCTGGTCAGTTTTGCCGATCATCTTACGGTGACGCTCTACAAAGCCGCCGATCAGCGGACGCAACAAATGTCCGGCGATAAACGGCACCAGCAGTTGCAACACGATATGCCCGACCTGCGCCAGACCATTGCCGGTTTCGCCCTGCACATGCATCAGCAAACTGACCAGCAGCGGCGACACAAATATTCCCAGCAGGCTTGACGCCGACGCGCTGCACACCGCGGCCGCCACATTACCGCCCGCCAGTGAGGTAAATGCAATCGCCGACTGCACGGTGGCAGGCAGAATACACAGATAGACAAAGCCGCTGTAAATCTGTGGGCTGACATCTACCGGATGCCACCACTGGAACAGCAGGCCAAGGATCGGGAACAGAATGAAGGTGCTGAACATCACCCACAAATGCAGCCGCCAGTTATTACTGCCCTGAAAAATCGCTTCACGCGAAAGTTTGGCGCCGTGCATGAAAAACAGCAGGCCGATGGCGAAAATCGTCAGGTTATTGAAGAACGCCACAAACATGCCGCTGGCCGGAAAGAAGGTGGCCAGCAGGACGACGGCGATAAGTGTCAGGGTAAAGCGATCGGGTAAGAAGCGCATAACAAGTCTCGAATAGTTGTTTCTGAATGCGGCTATTCTGTGCCTTTGCGATACAATTAAAAAATTGATTTATTTAATCCATTAATGCAGGAAATTCATGAATTATTCGCTCAGGCAACTTCGCGTATTTGTGGCGGTTTCTCGCTACGGCAGCTTCAGCCGGGCTGGTGAGTCCATTGGTTTAAGTCAGTCGGCGGTCAGCCACAGTATGAAAGAACTGGAAGCCGAAATGGGCGTGCGGTTGCTTGACAGAACCACGCGTGAAGTTGCGCTGACTGACGCCGGTCTGCGGCTGGCGAACCGTGTCGAACCGCTGCTCGATGAACTCCACGCCATGCTGCTCGATACCCGCAGTTTCGGTACACAGCACAATGGTCGTGTGCGTATTGCTTCCAGCCAGACGATTTCCGCGCAACTGATGCCGCAATGTATCGCCAGCGGTGCGCTGCAATATCCCGATATCCGCGTGTTACTGCGCGACCAGGCTCAGCAACTGGTGCTTAACAGTGTGAGAAACGCGGAAGTAGATTTCGGGATTGTGATTGATCCCGGTGAGAATACTGATCTGGATTGCGAACCGATTTTGCATGAACCGTTTTTGATGATGTGCCGCGAAGATCATGCTCTGGCTGCGCTGCCGGTGGTTAAATGGCAGGCGCTGAATGGTCAGAAACTGGTGCTGCAGGATTACGCCTCAGGCAGCCGGATCCTGATCGACGGTGCACTGAAGACGCAGAAAGTGAAGGCGGAGATTGTCCAGGAAATAGGCCATCCGGCTACGTTATTCCCGATGGTGGAAGCCGGGATTGGCATCAGCGTTATCCCGGCGCTGGCGTTGCCCGGACCGGAAGGGAGCAAGCTGGTGGTTAAAAGTCTGGTGCCGGAAATCAACCGCGTACTGATGCTGGTGAAACGTAAAAACCGGTCTTTATCGCCCGCGGCGCAGGCTATCTGGCAGGTAGTCAAAGAGCAGGCGGTATTGCTGAGTGAAAAACGCAGCCAGCAGGGCGTGTTTGGATCCTGACGTCTTGCCGGCTGTTTCATGCATTAACTGCGATGACACGTATGTTATTAGACGTAAATGTCGATGGCGTTGGTGTCCGAAGGTTTATTCACACCTTCTTCTTTTTTCGCTTCGGCCGCGGCTTGCTGTTGTTGCTGCTGCTGAAGTGCCTTCTGAGCCTGCTGCTGTTCGATTTGAGCAATCTGTTGTTGCAGCATCTCGATTTGCTGTTGCAGAAGTTCCTGCTGCTGCTGAACGTCTTCAGAGCTGCCGCCTGAGCTGCTCAGGTTTTTCACCTGCTCAGTCAGTTTGGCAATCTGTTTAGTCAGCTGAGCAATCTGGCTGGCACTGCCGGAGTCACTGGTGGACGCCGTGCTCACCGAACTGCTGGTGGCGCTGATAGTCGTCATAAAAGCCTCACTTTGTGGGAATCAAATTTTTTGCACGTACCGGTGCTTAACTGGTATCGGCATCGCACTGTGAGGCTTTACCTGCTTTTCATATTCCTTACAGATTTAACGATTTTCTTTCGTTCAAACCCTGCACTTTTAGCTTCGGCCAGCGTTCAAGCCAGCCTTTACTGCTGACGCGTCCGGCAAAAACGCTCGCAATCGCATGGCGCGGATTGGGCGTGATGGTGAAGGTAAACAGGGTATCCAGCCCGAGCGGAGCGTTAAGCTCAATTTGTCCGCCGGCATTCATCCTTGCGCCGATGGCGGTTTCCACCTCAACCCAATGACTTATGGCCTCTGCACTGGAAACATAAGGCGCGTGTCCGTGGCGTTCATGCATGCGTGCCTGATTTTTTACCGACCAGGGCAAGTCTGGAGATTTTTCCTGCAGAAGTTGCTCGTAGCGCTCATCTGCTTCTGCCGAACAATCCTCAGGATTGAAATACACCACGTCGATATCGTTAAGCGGCGTGGCATTTTCATAACCGTGCAGCCGGTCCCACACCAGATTGCGGACAAATCCTGCCGCCAGCCAGGCATCGTTCAGCCCCAGTTCGCTGGCCTGCATCAGCGCCCGCAGGTGCAACGGTTCTTCCCTGAGCCAGGTGATAATTTGCAGTTCCCGGTTGATCACGTGCAGTACTCCTTTTTTGGCGATGCCCGAATTGTAACGCGATTTTGTGACGTTTTTTCAGCGCACCGTTTCGGGTTCGCCGCTCCCGGAGCCCGCGCCAAAATGAAGCAGACAGTCCGTGAATACGGCGCCAGGCCGCGGCGGCTATGGGTTTCTCAAGTGGTACAGCCTTTGCAACAGTCTGCCTGATGTCTATGATTTACTACAATACCTTACTGTTTCTGATCTTCGCCGCCATGATGTTGCTGGCCAATGTCAGGTTCCGCGTCACCCATCAGGCGCGGGCGGACGCCGCAGAAGATCTGCAACTACGCGGCCTGCGACCGGTGCGCGGAAAAAGTGGTAAATAATCCGGTGAGCTAAGGAGTGTTATGTTTCAGACGACATTAAGTCACCGCAGTTATCAGTTTAAGGATTTACGCGAACTGATGGCAAAGGCCTCGCCCGCGCGCTCGGGAGACTATCTGGCTGAAGTGGCTGCCTCCAGTGCAGAAGAACGCATGGCGGCGAAAATGGCGCTGGCCGACGTGCCGCTCAAAACGTTCCTGCAACAGTTGCTGGTGCCCTATGAAGACGATGAGGTCACGCGGCTGATTGTTGATACCCACGATGTCGCGGCGTTTGCCGCGATTTCACATCTGACCGTCGGGGATTTTCGTGACTGGCTGTTGAGTGAGAAAACCGACAGTCATGTGCTGGCGGCTGTCGCCCGTGGCATCACGCCGGAAATGGCCGCTGCGGTCAGCAAACTGATGCGCAATCAGGATCTGATCCTGGTGGCGAAGAAATGCCGGGTGATCACCAAATTTCGCAATACCATCGGGTTGCCGGGGCACATGAGCGTGCGCCTGCAACCGAATCATCCGACGGATAATTTGCAGGGCATTGCCGCCAGTATGCTCGACGGTTTGCTGTACGGTTCCGGCGATGCGGTGATCGGCATTAATCCCGCCAGCGACAGTCTGCCGCTGCTGGAAAATCTGAATTACATGCTGGATGACATCATCACGCGTTTTGAAATTCCCACGCAATCCTGCGTGCTGACGCATGTCACCAACACCATCAAACTGGTGGAACGTGGCGCGCCGGTCGATCTGGTGTTTCAGTCGATTGCAGGAACCGAAGCGGCGAACAGCGGTTTTGGTATCAATCTGGCGCTGCTGGCGGAAGCACAACAGGCGGCTCTCAGCCTGAAACGCGGCACGCTGGGCGATAACGTAATGTATTTCGAAACCGGGCAGGGCAGTTGTTTATCCGCCAATGCGTATTTCGGGGTCGATCAGCAAACCTGTGAGGCGCGCGCGTATGCCATCGCACGGCATTTTTCGCCGCTGCTGATCAATACCGTGGTCGGTTTTATCGGCCCGGAATATCTGTATGACGGTAAACAAATCATTCGTGCCGGGCTGGAAGATCATTTCTGCGGCAAATTACTCGGCGTGCCGCTGGGCTGCGATGTGTGTTACACCAACCATGCTGAAGCGGATCAGGATGATATGGACACTTTGCTGACGCTGCTCGGCACCGCCGGACTGACGTTCCTGATTGGCGTACCGGGTGCGGATGACATCATGCTCAATTATCAGAGCACGTCTTTCCACGATGCGTTGTACATCCGTGAATTACTCGGGCTGAAACATGCGCCGGAATTTGCCGTCTGGCTGGAGAAAATGAAAATAATCGATCCGCAGGGCGCATTGCAGGACACCCGGGCGTCCCATCCGTTACTGCGTCAGTTGCCGCAACTGAGCTGAGGTCTGTACTGATGAATAAAGAAAAAGGGCAGGAGCTGTCGCCTCTGGTGCATAACAACCCGTGGGAAACGCTGCGTCAGTTTACCGCCGCACGTATTGCGCTGGGGCGCACCGGTTCGAGTCTGCCGACGGACGAGCTGCTGCGCTTTGGTTTAGCCCATGCGCAGGCGCGTGACGCAGTGCATCAGCCATTCGACAGTCAGTCGCTTGAGCCTGAATTATTCGCGCTCGGGCTGGATACCCTGACTGTGGCCAGCGCAGCGCCTGACAGGGCGACCTATTTGTGCCGTCCTGATCTCGGACGCAAATTATCTGAACAAAGCCGTCAGGCATTACAACGGCTGACGCCGGAGCCTGCTGACGTGGTGCTGGTCATCGCCGACGGTTTGTCATCGAAAGCGGTACACCGGCAGGCTGTGCCGCTGATTGCGGCGTTATTGCCTTATCTGCGCACGCTGGAGCTGAAAATCGGGCCGGTAGTGCTGGCGCATCAGTCGCGGGTTGCGCTGGGCGATGATATTGCGCAGGCGATGAAAGCCAGAGCGGTGGCGATTTTGATCGGCGAGCGTCCGGGATTGTCATCTCCCGACAGTTTAGGGATTTACATGACCTGGGGGCCGCACACCAAAAGGCTGGAATCAGAACGAAATTGTATTTCGAATGTGCGTCCGGAAGGGCTGAACTATCCGCAGGCGGCTTTTAAGCTGGCGTGGCTGCTCGAACAATCTTTCCAGCGGAAATTGTCGGGAGTGAATCTGAAGGATGAAAGCGATAACCCGGCGCTGCACAATAAAGTCGTGCCGATGTTTAAGCTGGAGTAGGGGGGAGGGGAAAAATAGAACCAGCAGCTGGTTCGCCTCCATCACGGATTTTCTCCGGAGTACAGATGCGAAAAAAGCGCCTAAAGGCGCTTTTCTCTGAATTGGTGGGCCGTGCTGGATTCGAACCAGCGACCAATTGATTAAAAGTCAACTGCTCTACCAACTGAGCTAACGGCCCGCAGAAGTGGTGGGCGATGACGGGCTCGAACCGCCGACCCCCTCCGTGTAAAGGAGATGCTCTACCAACTGAGCTAATCGCCCACTTCTGGGTACTTCCCCATGTAAGAAGAAACTTGCTGAGAAATGGTGGGCGATGACGGGCTCGAACCGCCGACCCCCTCCGTGTAAAGGAGATGCTCTACCAACTGAGCTAATCGCCCATTTCTCAATTCTTCCTACTTATCACAACGCGGCACTCTTAAAGAGTGGTGGGCGATGACGGGCTCGAACCGCCGACCCCCTCCGTGTAAAGGAGATGCTCTACCAACTGAGCTAATCGCCCCCGTCGTGATGGAGTCGCATTATAGGGATACTTGAAATTACGTCAACGCTTTTTAAAAACAAAAATGATCGTTCGGCTTATTTTTAGACAACATGGCGCGTTTCTCGCCCGCGTAGTCGATTCTTTACGCATTCATGGCCTTAAACCACACGACTGCCCGTGGTTGTGCGTTGAGGAATCAGGGCAGAGTGGTAGAATGTCAGCCACTTTTTGTTAATTGATAGCGACGTTTTTCGGCGTTGCGTTATTAAGGTTGCACCCAGATGAAAATCAAAACCCGTTTTGCCCCAAGCCCGACCGGCTATCTGCACGTCGGTGGCGCCCGTACCGCGCTTTATTCCTGGCTCTTTGCCCGCAACCTGGGCGGCGAGTTTGTGCTGCGTATCGAAGATACCGATCTCGAGCGTTCCACTCAGGAAGCAATCGACGCGATTATGGATGGCATGAACTGGCTGAATCTGGACTGGGATGAAGGCCCGTATTTCCAGACCAAACGTTTTGACCGCTACAATGCAGTTATTGATGAGATGCTGGAAAACGGCACCGCGTATAAATGCTATTGCTCTAAAGAACGTCTGGAAGCGCTGCGTGAAGAACAAATGGCCAATAACGAGAAGCCTCGTTATGACGGTCGTTGCCGCGACAGCCACGAACATCACGCTGCCGATGAGCCGTGCGTGGTGCGTTTTCGTAACCCGCAGGAAGGTTCTGTCATCTTTGATGACCAGATCCGCGGCCCGATCGAATTCAGCAATGACGAGCTCGATGATCTGATCATCCGCCGTACCGACGGTTCCCCGACCTATAACTTCTGCGTTGTGGTTGATGACTGGGATATGGAAATCACTCACGTTATCCGTGGCGAAGACCATATCAACAATACCCCGCGTCAGATCAACATCCTGAAAGCGCTGGGCGCACCGGTACCGGTTTACGCGCACGTTTCCATGATTCTGGGCGACGACGGTAAAAAACTGTCTAAACGCCACGGCGCGGTCGGTGTAATGCAATACCGCGACGACGGCTATCTGCCGGAAGCGCTGCTGAACTATCTGGTGCGTCTGGGCTGGTCTCATGGCGATCAGGAAATATTCAGCCGCGACGAAATGAAAGCGCTGTTCTCACTGGAGAACGTCAGCAAATCTGCCAGTGCGTTTAACACTGAAAAACTGCAATGGCTGAACCATCACTACATCAATACGATGGATCCGCATTACGTGGCGACCCATTTGCTGTGGCATGTGGAGCAGGCCGGTATCGAAACCCGTAACGGCCCGCAACTGTTCGAAATCGTGACCCTGCTGGGCGAGCGCTGCAAAACGCTGAAAGAGATGGCAGAATCCTGCCGTTACTTCTACGAAGACTTTGCAGAGTTTGATGCCGATGCGGCGAAGAAACACTTACGTCCGGTTGCGCGTCAGCCGCTGGAAGTCGTTCGCGCCAAACTGGCTGCGATCACTGACTGGACTGCTGAGAACATTCACCACGCTATTCAGGGCACGGCGGATGAACTGGAAGTCGGGATGGGTAAAGTCGGCATGCCACTGCGTGTTGCGGTAACAGGCGCAGGTCAGTCTCCGGGTGTTGACGTGACCGTCCACGCTATTGGCCAGAGCCGTGTGCTGGCGCGTATCGATATGGCGTTAGCCTTTATTGCTGAGCGCGAAACACAAGCTCAGTAATCGCTGTTAAAAAGCGATAAAAAAGCCAGCTCGGGAAACCGGCTGGCTTTTTTGCTTTCTGCGAAACGCTCGCGTGAAAACGTCTTAATTAACGTTGTTCAGTTGCAGGAGCCTGAGCGGTAGGGCGGTAGGCGAGGAAGTACATCAGCCCGACGAAACCCGCGCCACCGACAGCGTTACCGAGGAATACGGCCACGAAGTTCGGGAAATACTGAGACCAGTTCAGCGCACCAGCAAAAATAGCGGCTGGAACGATGAACATATTCGCCACCACGTGCTGGAAGCCGATCGCCACGAACGCCATGACCGGGAACCACATACCGATCACTTTGCCGCCGACTTCTTTACTGGCGAAGGCCAGCCAGATTGCCAGACACACCAGCCAGTTACAGCCGATACCGGAAATGAACGCGTGCATGAAATCAGCATTCACTTTCGCGGTGGCAGTGGCCACGGTTTTGCTCAGGAAGGCGCCTTCCGTCAGACCCAGAACGTGGCCGAAGAAATAGGCCACTGCCAGGCTGCCCAGCAGGTTAGCGAGTGTCACCCAGAACCAGTTACGCAGAACGGCGTAAAGACTGATCTGACGCGCGAACCAGGCGATAGGCAAGGTCATCATGTTACCGGTCAGCAGTTCTCCCCCTGCTAATACCGTCAGTATGATGCCCACCGGGAAGACTGCCGCGCCCAGCAAGTTACTGAATGAACCCCAGGATGCAGGTAACGTCCCTATTACGTGCAGATCCAGCAGGAATCCGGTGGCGATGAATGCGCCAGCCAGGAAGCCCAAAATTAACAAATTCAACACGGAAGCATGGCTTTTATTAACGCCCGCCGTGACAGCGATGGATGCGATTTCTTTAGGTGAATACAAGGACATGGGAGTGCTCGAATGTAGTGAGTTATGATTATTGCGCGAGCAGTCTATTCTGAGATTTATCTCAAAACAAGACGATTTTCATAGTCTGCTAACATTCCATTAATCATTCAGACATAGATGTTAAGAAAATGCGTAGCGAGATCAGAAAGCTAGGAAAAACGCCGGCTGGCGGCCAAATTGTAAAACAATGCATCCGGCTAAAAATTTGCGTCAGGTCAGCGTATTTTTCCCCGCGAAATGGGGCATTTGGCGGCTTTTTCAGCGCTTGAATTCAGAAACGGATTTAGCCGTTGACAGGGGTAGCGACGTTTCATATTATGCGCCCCGTTCACCCGTTTTTACGGGCATGAATTGGGGGTATAGCTCAGCTGGGAGAGCGCTTGCATGGCATGCAAGAGGTCAGCGGTTCGATCCCGCTTATCTCCACCAACTTCCTTTCCAGAGCAAGTTGGCTGTTTCCCTACCAGGGGAAACAAAAGAAGTAAAATGTGGACTACCTCGTGTGGGGGTATAGCTCAGCTGGGAGAGCGCTTGCATGGCATGCAAGAGGTCAGCGGTTCGATCCCGCTTATCTCCACCAAATATTAAAGAAACCCGCTTCGGCGGGTTTTTTGCTTTCTGCGATCCGGTGATTTCCTCACGTTCCGTTTATCCCTGAATTACCGCCATAAAAAAACCCGCCGGAGCGGGTTTCTTTGTCTTTCAGTCGTTTGCTTGCTTACGCCAGTACCAGACCCGCGATAGAAGCAGATAACACGCTGACCAGCGTTGAGCCGTACAGCAGTTTCAGGCCGAAGCGTGAAACCACGTTGCCCTGGTGCTCGTTCAGGCCTTTGATCGCGCCGGCAACGATACCGATAGAAGAGAAGTTTGCGAAAGACACCAGGAACACGGACAAGATGCCCACGCCGCGTGGTGACAGTTCGGTCGCAACTTTCTGCAGATCCAACATCGCAACGAATTCATTGGAAACCAGTTTGGTTGCCATGATGCTGCCTACCTGCAAGGCTTCGTGGCTCGGTACGCCCATCATCCATGCGAATGGATAGAAGACATAACCCAGCACGCCCTGGAAGCTGATGCCGAATACGACGTCGAACAACGCATTCAGGCAGGAAATCAATGCGATGAAACCAATCAACATGGCTGCAACGATGATAGCCACTTTGAAACCGGCCAGGATGTATTCACCCAGCATTTCAAAGAAACTCTGACCCTGGTGCGTGTTACCGATTTGCAGGTCTTCTTCTGAATCAACTTTATAAGGGTTGATCAACGACAGTACGATGAAAGTACTGAACATGTTGAGCACCAGCGCAGCAACAACAAAGCGCGGTTCCAGCATGGTCATGTACGCACCCACAATCGACATAGAAACCGTCGACATGGCTGTGGCTGCCATGGTGTACATACGTTTTTCAGACATTTTGCTCAGAATATCTTTATACGCGATAAAGTTTTCTGACTGACCCAAAATCAGGGAGCTGATGGCGTTGAAAGATTCCAGTTTTCCCATGCCATTAATTTTCGACAGAACCGTACCGATAATACGGATGACGAAAGGCAGTACGCGAATGTGCTGTAAAATACCGATCAGTGCAGAGATAAACACGATCGGACACAAGACTTTCAAGAAGAAGAACGCTAATCCTTTATCGCTCATGCCTCCAAATACGAAGCCGGTCCCTTCCGCAGCGAATCCTAATAATTTCTCAAACAAGTCTGAGAAGCCTTTCACAAAACCTAAACCTATTGAAGAGTTCAGGAAGAAATAGGCTAATAAGACTTCGATGACCAAAAGCTGAACAATGAAACGTAAACGGATATTCTTCCGGTCACGGCTCACCAGTAAAGCGAGTGCAGCGACAACGGCCAACGCTAATACAAAGTGCAATATTCGGGACATGGGTGCTCCAAATTAGAGGCAGGCTATATTTCGACGGACATTTTATGTAACGCGTACATTTAAAACGTGAAGTCGATTGCAAATATAGAAATTACAAACACGAATTGCAACAAATCGCGGCCTATCACACAAAAAATCAAGATGTTAATAAAACTAAGCACAATTAGCTTTCCTGTGCTAGTTTTATCATGTGCCGTAATGCGTTCTGAATCTGGCCTGTAAATGTCTGTTTTAGGAAAGTGCGCTGCGTCTGGCTTTCTGAAGTCGGGTGAGCGATTCACCTTTCAGTTATCACCCTCTCGCTTACTGCTACTGCCTATCAGAGTAATTACTCAGATCATTCTAAATGCACTTGATAATCATTATCAATTAGATATGATTGATGTAAGCGTAATAATTGTAAGGGTTAACTAACTATGCTGAACAGCCGGGCCGAATCCTCAGGCCGCGCGTCCAGAAAGATGAAGCTTTCACTGATGGGGCCAGCCTTTATTGCCGCCATCGGCTATATCGATCCGGGCAACTTTGCGACTAACATTCAGGCCGGTGCCTCTTATGGCTATCAGTTGCTATGGGTGGTGGTCTGGGCCAACGTCATGGCGATGTTGATCCAGCTGTTGTCTGCCAAACTCGGTATTGCGACCAGTAAAAACCTCGCTGAACATATCCGCGACCGCTTCCCGCGCCCGGCTGTCTGGGCTTACTGGGTACAGGCGGAAATCATCGCCATGGCCACCGATCTAGCTGAATTCATTGGCGCGGCGATCGGCTTCAAATTGCTTCTCGGCGTCTCGCTGTTACAAGGCGCAGTGCTGACCGGGATTGCCACCTTTATTATCCTCGGGCTGCAAAAGCGTGGGCAAAAGCCGCTGGAACTGGTGATCGC
Source organism: Rahnella variigena (assembly GCF_003610915.1). Taxonomy (NCBI): domain Bacteria; kingdom Pseudomonadati; phylum Pseudomonadota; class Gammaproteobacteria; order Enterobacterales; family Yersiniaceae; genus Rahnella; species Rahnella variigena. The sequence continues at coordinate 4,150,607 of NZ_NSDJ01000001.1, read as the reverse complement.
CGGTTTACTGCTGTTTGTCGCAGCGGCTTATATTGTCGAATTGTTCTTCTCGCAGCCAAGCATGATGGCGCTCGGCAAAGGGATGCTGATCCCCTCTCTGCCGACGGCGGATTCCGTCTATCTGGCTGCCGGTGTGCTCGGTGCGACCATCATGCCGCACGTCATTTATCTGCACTCTTCGCTGACCCAGCGGGGCGGTGAGGCATCTAAAGCGCAGCGTTATTCCGCCACCAAGCTGGACGTCGGTATTGCGATGACCATTGCCGGTTTCGTGAATCTGGCGATGATGGCAACCGCTGCTGCCGCGTTCCATTTCAGCGGACACAGCGGGATCAGTGAACTCGATGAAGCCTATCTGACCCTGCAACCCTTGCTCGGTCACGCCGCTGCGACCACTTTTGGTCTGAGCCTGGTGGCTGCCGGTTTATCGTCGACCGTAGTGGGCACACTGGCCGGACAGGTGGTGATGCAGGGCTTTGTGAAATTCTACATTCCGCTGTGGGTGCGCCGTACGGTCACCATGATGCCGTCATTTATTGTAATTTTGATGGGATTAGACGCCACACGTATTCTGGTGATGAGTCAGGTATTGCTGAGCTTCGGGATTGCGCTGGCGCTGTTGCCGCTGCTGGCCTTTACCGGTAACCGCAGCCTGATGGGCGATATGGTCAACACCAAAACAGTGCAGTGGGCGGGGCGGCTGATTGTGCTGATAGTCGTCAGCCTCAACCTTTATCTGCTGATTGGCATGCTGAAATAGAGTCCTGAAAACGTCAGGCAATAAAAAACGGGACAGTTTGCGCTGTCCCGTTTTCTTTTCTGTCATTCATTTGATTAATGACGGTGATCGCCATGCCCGCCACGGTGATCGTCGTGGCCGCGTCCTTTGTCATGTCCGTGACCGTGACCGCGCCCGTGGTCATTATGCGGACGCCCATGGTCGCCATGATAATAATGCGGCGGTGGCATCGGGCGACGCGGCGGATGGCGCTGATCCCACCAGCCCTGATCGCGCCAGCGGTAACCATCCCAGTAATGACCACGCGGCCCACGGTAACCATAATGATGACCGCGATAGCTATTCCACCAGCCAGGATTACGCCAGTCATAGCCGTCCCAGTAATAACCCCGGTTATCACGGTCACCGATATTGATAGAAAGGCCTGGCGTATTCAGGCTGAAGCTGCTGGCCTGCACGGTGGGTACCGCCGCAGGGAGCAGGGCAAAGAACAATGTGGCGAATAATACTGGCTTTAACATGAGCGGCCCCAGATTCCTTATAATTTATGCTGATAGTTATAAGGTGAAGCGGGCACGGGTTCTATTGCTTACAATCCTGTTTTGAATGATTTACGCGCCTTAACGCAAAGCTTACACACTCTCCATAAAGGCGCTTTTTTTGCTCATTCGGGTAAGCGTTTACACCAGAATGCCTTCGATTGATGCCAGCTCTTCTGCGCTGAACTGACGGTTGGCGATCATGCCCACCGCATCATCAATCTGGCTGGTTTTACTGGCACCAATCAGCACGGAGGTCACGCGGTCGCCGCGCAGAACCCACGCCAGTGCCATCTGCGAAAGTTTCTGACCGCGCGCCTGCGCAATCTCATTAAGCTTACGCACTTTCTCCAGCTTTTCTTCGGTCAGCTGATCGGTGGTCAGGAATTTACTGTCGCTGGCGGCTCGTGAATCTTGCGGAATGCCTGCCAGATATCGGTCTGTCAGTACGCCGCCCGCCAGTGGCGAGAAGGCGATTGAACCCACACCATTATCCGCCAGCGTATCCAGCAGATCCGCTTCTACCCAGCGCTCAAACATGGAATATTTCGGCTGATGAATCAGGCACGGCGTGCCGAGATCTTTCAGGATGTCGAAGGCTTTTTTGGCGCGCTCAGCCGGATAATTCGATAAACCGACATACAGCGCTTTGCCCTGACGCACGATCAAATCCAGCGCTGCCATGGTTTCTTCCAGCGGCGTATCCGGATCCGGGCGGTGATGATAGAAGATATCCACGTACTCCAGACCCATGCGTTTCAGGCTCTGGTTCAGACTGGCGACCAGATATTTTTTCGAACCCCAGTCACCGTAAGGGCCGTCCCACATGGTGTAACCGGCTTTGGAAGAGATGATCAGCTCATCGCGATAAGGCAGTAAATCTTCCTGCAGGATGCGGCCAAAATGCTGTTCCGCAGATCCCGGAGGCGGGCCGTAGTTATTGGCGAGGTCAAAATGAGTGATCCCGTGGTCGAAAGCATGGCGGATCAGTTTCCGGCCATTCTCAAAATGGGCGTTATCGCCGAAGTTGTGCCACAGGCCGAGTGAAACGACAGGCAGTTTTAAACCGCTCTGGCCGCAGCGACGGTATTCCATATTTTCGTAACGGGTTGGACTGGCTTGATACACCATGTGAGTCCTTATAATAAATTCAGGAGTGAACAGAAGGTTAACAATGTCATAAAAAAACGATTTTAGTGTATGCGCTTTCACAAGCATTTCCAGCTATTCAGATCACATCCGGAACAATCCTTAAGCTCATGGCGGTTGATCACCGTGACTATTCTTCCTGCGTATTACCGTAACTGCTGAATAAAACGCCCTGCGTTAATCCGGTGCAGGGCTGTAACTCTGCGTTTCCAGCACCTGTTTCGGATAATAAATATCCTATTTCCCCAAGTAGAGTAATACTTCAGTTAGTGGGATTAACTGTTTACACAATTTTTAACAGAGGATCGTCATGGAAAATGAATACACCGTAGGTGACTATCTTTTAGACCGCTTGTCATTTAGCGGGATCTCCGAACTGTTTGGCGTGCCGGGTGATTACAATCTGAAATTCCTCGACAGCGTCATTAACCATCAGCAAATCACCTGGATCGGCTGCACCAATGAATTAAATGCTGCTTATGGCGCAGATGGCTATGCGCGTACCAAAGGGATTGCGGCATTGCTGACCACCTTCGGTGTCGGCGAGCTGAGTGCGCTGAACGGTGTTGCCGGCAGTTACGCCGAATATGTGCCGGTGGTGCATATCGTCGGTGCACCGGCGCTGACGTCGCAACGTAAAGGCGAGTTGCTGCATCACACGCTGGGCGATGGCGAATTTAGTCACTTTATGCGGATGTCAGAACCGGTCAGCGTGGCGCAGGCTTCCCTGACGCCGGAAAATGCGCTGACCGAAATCGACCGCGTTATCGAAGAAGTGATGTACACCTCGCGTCCGGGTTATCTGTTGCTGCCAAGCGACGTCGCCGCGCTGCCAGTCAGCACCAGAGCACATCCGCAGCCTGCAAGACAGCCACCTTTCTCGCCTTCCTCTCTTGAAGCATTTGTTGCCGCAGCGGAAAAGCATCTGCGGGGCGCAAACCGTATTTCACTACTGGCGGATTTTCTGGCAGACCGTTTCAAAGTGAAAAAGGCGCTGGAACAATGGATGGAAGACGTGCCGCTCGCGCATTCCACATTGCTGATGGGCAAAGGTTTATTCAACGAACAGCAGGCGCACTTTGCCGGGACTTATTCGGGAGCCGCCAGCGCGCCATCTACCAGAGAAGCGATTGAAGGAGCGGACCTGGTGATTACCGTCGGCGTGAAATTCACCGACACCATTACTGCCGGTTTTACCCAGCAACTTCCGTCCGGTAAATGCATCGACCTCCAGCCCTTTTTTGCCCGTGTAGGTGATCAGATCTTCCACCAGTTGCCGCTCGAAAAAACGGTCAGTGTGATGCACCGGCTTACCGCCGAACTGGGTTGCGGATCAGTGCCATACACCGTTAAACGCAACACCCTGCCTTTGCCGCACGATAACAGCCTCGGGCAGTATGCCTTCTGGCAACAAATTCAGGATTTACTGCAACCGGGCGACGTGCTGGTTGCCGAGCAGGGCACCGCCTGTTTCGGTGCAGCGGCGCTGAGTCTGCCACAAGATTGCCAGTTCGTTGTCCAGCCGTTGTGGGGTTCCATTGGCTTTACGCTGCCTGCCGCGTTTGGTGTACAGATTGCTGTACCGGATCGCCGCGTGGTGCTGCTGATCGGCGACGGTTCTGCGCAACTGACCCTTCAGGGATTGGGAGCCGCCATCCGTTACGGTCTGCCCCCGATTGTTTTTGTGATTAATAACGACGGCTACACCGTCGAGCGGGCGATCCACGGCGAAACCCAGCGTTATAACGACATCGCGCAGTGGAACTGGACCCAGTTCCCGGCGGCGTTTGGCGGCAAAGAGGTGTTCAGCGCGCGGGCAGAATCGCCGCAGGCGCTGAAGGACGCGATTGAAAAGGCTACCGCGCAGCGTCAGATGGCCTGGATAGAAGTAGTTCTGCCGAAAATGGATATCCCTGAGCTGCTAAATTCTGTCACCAAATCGCTGGCGAAGCGTAACTCAGGGCAGTAAATCGGTTTCCGGTAACGGCGGGTCAATGAGCTGGTCGATGAACCAGGACCCCGCCGGACCGGGCTGATTGTTCTTACTCCACACCGCATCCACCGAGATCTGTTTCGGCCAGCCGCGCATCGGCAGGCTGACCAGTTTGTCATGTCCGAACTGCTTCACCAGCCAGTGCGGCAACGTCGCCCAGCCAAATCCCTGTTCCGCCATTTCCAGCAGCATCAGATAACTGGGCGCTGACCAGATTTGCCCCTGCGCCCGGGGCATTTCCCGGCGGCTGTAAGGTTGCAGACAGAGCTGGCGAAAGGTGTTCAATTGCTCCGGTTGCAGGTCAGTCATTTTCGCCAGCGGATGCTCGCGGCTGCAAAAAATCGACATATCCGTTTGCTCCGGCAGACGTGCCACACCAATATCCGGCGGATAACTCGCCTGCACTTCCACCATGCCGATATGCGCACGGCCGGACTGCAACAGGTCGATCACGTCCTGATCTTCAGCAATCTGACACTCAAATTCAATATCCGGATACCGGCGCTCAAAGCGGCGCAGCAGCGCTTCGTGATGGGTCGGCTGATAAGTGTCGGACAGCACAAACGTCAGGCGGGTTTCCACCTGCGTTGATAAGCGTACCGCCAGTTCATCGAGCCGTTCGCTGGCGGCCAGAATGGCCTGAACGTGGCTCAGCACGCGCTGTCCGGCAGGAGTCAGCACCGGATGCCGGCTCTGGCGGTCAAATAATGTGACGCCTAAATCTACTTCCAGATTGGCAATTGCCGTGCTGACGGTGGACTGACTTTTGCGCAGCTTACGCGCTGCCGCTGAAAACGATCCGGCATCGGCGGCTTCGACAAAGGCTATCAGGGCTTCAGGGGAATAACGCATAAGATGATCCTTTGATTTTAATCCATCTATTTTATCGATACTTTCTATCTTTTACCTATCTCATTTAGTGATGATAATGGCCGCCTGTGACAGCCGTCACGTAGCATTTAACGTAACAACAATCAGGAATCAGGCAGGTTTTTATGTCTAAGCAAACACGGAATATCTCTCAGAAAACATTCGGCGAACGCATCTTCCATGCGGTAGGTTTTGAAACCCTCGCCGTGCTGATTTCAGCGCCGGCCGCCGCCTGGGCGCTGAACAAACCGGTCTGGGAAATGGGCGCACTGGCTATCATGTTATCGACGACAGCAATGGTCTGGAACATCGTCTATAACAGCCTGTTTGACAAATTCTGGCCGGTTTCCCGTGTGGTGCGGACATTTAAAATCCGTGTGGCGCACGCGCTGGGCTTTGAAGGCGGATTTATCATAATGGGTCTGCCGATTGCCGCGCTGTGGCTGGGCATCGGATTGCTGGACGCCTTTATGCTGGAAATCGGGTTCTTCCTGTTCTTCCTCCCGTATACCGTGGCGTACAACTGGGTGTACGACACGCTCCGTCAGCGCTGGATGAACCGTCGTCTGGCAGCAGAGGATTGCCCGGCTAAACAGTAATTTTCATTGCCGTAAAGCAGCACAAAAAAGCCCGCCGACATTTTCTTTGTCCGCGGGCTTTTTGTCGGTTATGGTTTTGGCATCCGGAAAATACAGGGCGTCAAGATGAAAACGTTAGGGCTGATTGGCGGTATGAGCTGGGAATCCACCGTACCGTATTACCGCATGATCAATGAGCATGTGAAACAGCAACTGGGTGGCCTGCATTCGGCCAAACTGTTTCTCTACAGCGTAGATTTTTATGAAATCGAAAAGCTGCAAATGGCGGGTGACTGGCAGCAGGCGGGTGAAATTCTCGGTAACGCCGCCAATTCACTGGCGCGTGCAGGCGCGGACGTTATCGTCGTGTGCACCAACACCATGCATAAAGTGGCGGACGATATCGAACGCATCGGCGGCCTGCCGCTGCTGCATATCGCCGATGCGACGGCCGAAAAAATCAAAGGGCAGGGGCTGCGTAAAATCGGCCTGCTCGGCACGCGTTTCACCATGGAACAGGATTTCTACCGCGGACGTTTGCAGGAAAAGCATCAGATTGACGTGGTGACGCCGGACGAAGCCGACCGGGCGATTGTCCACCGCATCATTTACGAAGAGCTGTGTCTGGGCATGATTAAGGAGGATTCCCGCGAGGAATATCGCCGGATTATTAGTAAATTAGAACAGCAGGGCGTGGAAGGGATCATTCTTGGATGTACCGAAATCACCCTGCTGGTCGGTGCAGAAGACGCGAGCGTACCGGTCTTCGACACCACCGCCATTCATGCACTGGTGGCGGCGGAATTTGCGTTAAAACAGGGTTAATCTTCTTCTGTAATCTCCCGGTTCAGCCGCTGTTTTGCAACCTGCATCAGTGGCTTACCGGCCAGCATCAGCCAGGCTGGCAGCATGACAATGCACAGCAATGGCAACAGTTTCAGCCCCGGCACCACGGCGGCCGCCATAAACAGACTCAGCCAGCCGTCGCGTGTCACCACCAGCACCATCCCCATCACAGCACAGGAAACCGTCACCGCTGCAGGCACATCCGGTGCGTACTGATGCAACATCAACCCGAGCGATACCCCGACAAACACTGCCGGGAAAATGCGCCCGCCACGAAAACCACAGGCGGCAGCGACCACTAACGCCGCGAGTTTGGTGAGCGTAATCGCCAGCAGAGGTCCCATCTCAAACAGCTGATTGGAATGTGCCAGCTCTTTCATTTCATCCAGACCTTTGAACAGCGTGATTTCTCCGCCGATCAGCGCCAGCAGACCCAGCACAAAACCGCCCAGGCCGAGACGTAATATCGGATTCTGGATCGTATTGAACAGCCGGTGCATATGCGGGAACAGCCATACGGCGATCATCCCCAGCGCGATAGCGATCAGCACCACGACGGAACCGCTGAAAATGTCGATCAGGCTGGACGAATCATAAGAAGGAATGCTGAGCGAGAAATCCGGCTGGAAGAACTGATCGGTGGTCAGCGCACCGGCACCGGCGGCAAGCAAAGGCGCAAACAGGCGATCCCATAACGGGACATCTTTATTGGTACCGAGGGTTTGCGAGAAAATCAGCGCCGCCGCGACCGGCGTGCCAAACAGTGCGCCGATAGTCCCGGCTGCCGCCAGAATGACCCAGTCAGTGGTCGGCACTTTAGGCATCAGGCGTCCACCCAGCCACGCCACCAGTGCGATATTAATTACCGTGACCGGATGTTCCGGCCCGAGGCTGACGCCGCCCGCCAGTCCGACCATCAGCGCCAGCGCCAGACCCGGTAATGCGTTTACCGCCACCGGCGCGCCAATCAGCGATTCAGTGGCCGGATCCGGCCCCGCGTGGCCTGGCATATACTTGATAATCGCGCCAACACCGATGCCGGTCAGCGTCAGCATAAACAGTGTCCAGCTGGCAGACTCCGTATTCACCTGTAAAACGGCGGGAATGTGTTGCCACAGCAGGTTTTGCAATGCACCGGCGATCATCATGAGAAAGACCAGAATCAGGCTGGACAGCACCCCGATAATGACGGCGGGCAGGGCGAAAGCCAGCATAATTCTGGCGCGAGGATGAAACATGCAAGAATTTCCTTATTTATCGTTATCGCTTTGTTTGCCCTAATAGCTTAGATGAATCCTGGCGAAGTCTGTTTGCGGGCGCTCAACATTATTTTGTGTGACATACCGCATAAATGTGCGCGGGTTCAAAACTGCGTTGCAGCGTATAGCAATTACCGCTATTTTGCCCACACGAAACTGTAAGCTTTGCCCCACGGGCGGGGTTTCGCCAGTCGCTTTAATTGATGAAGACAACTTACATCTGCGTGTCTGTCAGCGTACTCTTTAGCGCAGCATAACGAATTTACTTTTGCGGAGAATAACATGACCAAATACTCCCTGGTGGGCGATGTCGGGGGCACTAACTGCCGTCTGGCGCTTTGTGCGCTGGACAGCGGCGAGATTTCGCAGGCGAAGACCTTCTCCGGGCTGGAATATGACAGCCTCGAAGCCACAGTCCGTGAGTATCTTACTGAGCAAAAACAGGAAATTGAAGATGCCTGCATCGCCATTGCCTGTCCGATCACCGGCGACTGGGTGGCAATGACTAACCACACCTGGGCATTCTCCATTGCAGAAATGAAGAAAAGTTTAGGTCTGCAACATCTGGAAGTGATCAACGATTTCACCGCCGTCTCGATGGCGATCCCGATGTTGAAAGAAGAGGATTTATTGCAGTTCGGCGGTAAAAAAGCGCATGACGGAAAACCGGCTGTGATCTATGGCGCCGGTACCGGTCTGGGTGTCGCGCATCTGATCCACGCTAACAAGCAGTGGCTTAGCCTGCCGGGCGAGGGCGGTCATGTTGATTTCGCACCGAACAGCGAAGAAGAAGACATTATTCTTGAGCAGCTGCGTACCGAAATGGGCCACGTATCTGCCGAGCGGATCCTTTCCGGTCCGGGGCTGGTGAATCTTTATCGCGCTATCGTGAAATCGGACGACCGCGTGCCGGAAAACTTCAAACCTAAAGACGTGACTGAACTGGCACTGTCTGATGAGAACGTCGACTGCCGCCGCGCGCTGTCGCTGTTCTGTGTGATCATGGGACGTTTCGGTGGCAATCTGGCGCTGAACATGGGGACATTTGGCGGTGTATACATCGCTGGCGGCATTGTTCCGCGCTTCCTCGAATTCTTCAAAGCGTCCGGTTTCCGCGCCGCATTTGAAGATAAAGGCCGCTTCAAAGATTACCTGATGGATATTCCGGTATTCCTCATCACCCACGATCAGCCAGGGTTGCTGGGTGCAGGTGCGTACTTACGTCAGTCAATTGGTATGACGATCTAAGTTTTAGCTCGTTCCTGTGCGCAGAGGATGAAGTCTGGTTCGATCTGCTCCCTCCCCTGCGAAGGGGAGGGTTGGGGTGGGGTATTAATGCTGAATCAATAAGTTGAAGCGTGCTTTAACAAAGTTTTAGCCCTTAAAACTCCCATCATTATTGCTGTGCTGACTTTAATTCCCGCGGTAAGTCGAGAAGCCGTAAGGACTGACAAGCAGAGGAATGTGATAGTGAGGCACTGAGCCATCCGCTTTAAAAATAACGGGGATTTCCGGGAAAAATGAAGCGGTATGGTGCTTTTCAAACCATTCGCCGGTTTTGAACGTTACCCGATAATTCCCTTTCTCCATCACATTTTCATTGGGATACAGCGCCGGAATTCTTCCCTGTTCGTTGGTTACTCCGCTGCTCAACTGCACCCATTTGTTACCTTCCTGCTTCTCGAGCGATACGCTTACACCCTGTGATGGCAGCCCGTTTTGCAGGTTCAGAACGTGGACGCTAAGAGGGTTCGCTGCATACGCAGACGACAGACACAGAGCATTGATAATACCGGCGAGTAATAATTTCTTTTTAAACATATGTTCGTCCTTTTGAACTCAATGTTATTTGTTAATAACGCAGAATATTTTGCAGAGCTATATTTAGATTTTTCTCATCACAGACATGAGAAAGTACGAAATATCCTCTGTCTTGACGAAACAAAGTCTACTTATTACTGGCTAACCTGAGGATGACGGGTTGATGACATTTTTGTAATAATTCAGAGTCACACGCCAGGTGATAACACTCTCCGCCTCAAAAAACCCATCAGAACCGCATTAACTGCCTGAATTCTTTCACCTTGCTGCGACTCACCGGTACTTCGAAATCTAAATCGCTTAAGCGCAAAATATAGGTGTTGTTGAACCAGGGTACGATCTCGCGGATTTTTGACAGGTTCACGCAATATGAACGATGGCAGCGGAAAAAATGCTCCTCCGGCAGGCGGTTGCACAATTCGGTGATATTCATCGGCATGGTGAATTCTTCTTTGCGGGTATAGACCTGCGTCACCTTTTCCTGCGCGGCGGCGTAATAAATATCGTTGATATCCGTGACAATAATCCGCTCGTCTTTGATCAGATTAATACTGTGACTGACCCGCTGCGCGTTGCCGGTTACAGGCGGGATCCCTTCCTGTTTCTCTCCGGTCTCTTTACCAGCCAGTTCTTTATCACGGCGAAAATGCGACTCCAGCTTTTGCAGCATAGTGACAATGCGTGACTCGTGATAAGGCTTGAGAATGTAATCAAACGCTTCGATTTCAAAGGCTTCTGCAGCGTGTTCTTTATAGGCGGTGATGAAAACGATATAAGGTTTATGGGCAAATTTACTGATATTTTGCGCCAGCAAAACGCCGTCGAGCGACGGAATGCTGATATCGAGAAAAATCGCATCCACTTCATGCGATTGCAGATATTTAAGCACGTCCAGTCCGTCGTCAAATATCGCTTCGACCTGAATGCTGCTGTGCGTATTGATCAGATAACTCAGCTCTTCCTGAGCCGGTACTTCATCTTCGACGATAATTGCTTTCACTGAATTATCTCCCTGGTGCGGTGGCCCGAAAGGCGGGCGGGTAAAACGAAAACGCCCTGCGGATCAGGCCATCTGGCTCTGTATGGCCGCCGTGACTTTCGCAGGAGCGTGAGTAATAACAAAAGAAATATCGGTGCCCGGCTCCAGTCGCCGGATGGTCAGACCCTGCCCGTATAACAACGAAACGCGGTGATGCACATTCAGCAGGCCGATTTTATTGCCGGGCATTTCATTGCGCGCCACGCGGTCAATGGTTTCCTGATTAATGCCATGGCCGGTGTCTTTCACGGAAACTTTAATCCCCTCAGCCTGATGCTTAACTGAAATCACCACCACGCCTTTTCCGCTGCATTTCTGAATGCCGTGAACAATTGCGTTTTCTACCAGTGGCTGGATCAGCAGACTGGGGATTTTCACCGAAATATCGTCATCAATGTCATAAATCACCGTCAGTTTGCTGCCAAAACGCGCCTGTTCGATGGCGATGTAATCCTGTACCTGATGCAGTTCTTTGCGCAGGTCGATCAGCTCGTCATTCAGTTCCAGGTTGTAGCGCAGATAACGGGAAAGATTGATGATCAGCTGACGCGCCACGTCAGGGCGGGCGCGGATCGACGATGAAATCGCATTCAGCGCGTTAAACAGGAAATGCGGGTTTATCTTGCTCTGCAATGCACGCATTTCCGCTTTATTGGCCATTTCGCGCAGTTGTTCAGTGCGTGAGACTTCCATCTGCGTGGACATAATTTGCGACAGCCCGATAGCCATCACTTTCAGCGAATACGTAATACGGTGCGGGTCACAATAATAAATTTTCAGCGAGCCGGTCACTTCGCCTTTTTCCCACAGGGGAATAATAATCAGCGAGTGGATCTGCGGCGTGCGATCCATTTCGTCATTGTTTCTGACCGTGATCTCGCCGCTTTCCAGTGTGGCTTTGGTCATCTCACTCAGCGATTCATGACCGATATTGTATTCATCCGCGCCCACGCCGACGTATGCCAGTATGTTTTTAGTATCTGTGATAGCCACCGCATCGGCATCGATATCCTCGCGGATAATGCGGCAGATGCTGGCCAGGGATTCGGCGTTGATATTTCGGCCTTCGATATTACGGCCGTCTATATTACGGAAATAGGGCAGCGTTTTATTGGCGATATCCAGTGCCAGCCGCGCCTGTCGTGCGGCGATGACTTCCTTTTCATCTTCGACGCTTTGCACCAGTAACACAATCAGGCCAATTGAACTGGCACCGAGGATCAGCGGTGCGGCGATATTCATGACGATATCCAGCCCGAGCGAAAATGGGCGTGCCATCAGCAGAATCAGCACCATGGTCAGTGTTTCGCACAGCATTCCGGCGATGATCCCGACTTTCCAGTGCAGCGCTTTTTTGACGTTTTTATTGATGTAACCGGAAAGGAAACCGGCAGTAATACTGGTGATCAGGCACGGAATCGACGTCGGCCCGTGAATGTCGATGAGAAAACGGTGCGTGCCTGAAATCAGGCCGGTGATAATCCCGACCCAGGGGCCGAACAAGATCCCGCCGGACATAATGGCGATGGTGCGTACGTTTATCAGCGAGCCTTCGACGTTGATCCCGGAAAGCGTACCGAAAATCGCAAACAGCGAGAAAATGGCGGTCACCGCCGCCAGCTCCAGCGGCGTGTGGCTCTCGTTTTCTTTATGCAGCAGTTTACGGAACAGCGGGGTACGCGTGAGGAAAAACAGACAAATGAGCATCAGCGCCGCGCGGTCAAAGACCGCCAGCAACATATCGAAAATGTGAGGCATAGCAGATTAACTCTTTGCGCGCCGTAAAGATAAGCGTGCCAAATGGATTCAGCCGTTATTATATGTAAAAGGTCAGACTTTCACCATCGGCAGACACAGGAGAGCCAACCGAGATGATTTCGTTATCCACGCCGCGGCTGATTATGCAGCCCATCCAGGCTGACGACTGGGCATTTTTCTTGCGGTTGTATCAGACGCCGGAGGTGATGCGTTTTATCGGCGATATCGAGATGCCCGCTCAGGTTCATACCCGTTTTGAACAGCGGCTGGGCAACTGGGACCGCTATTGCGACTTTTGGTTATGCTTGCTGATCCGCGAAAAAGAGACCGGCGCCGCCGTGGGGCTGACCGGATTCTTCCCGGACTGGCGACCTTACAAACAGGGGGAAGTGGGATTTATTCTCGCGCCCGAGCATCAGCGTAAAGGCTACGCGGTGGAATCCCTGCGTGAAGTGCTGAACTTTGCTTTTGACCACTGCGGATTTCACCGCCTGCAGGCCAACGTACTGGAAGGCAATGACGGTTCGCGCCGGGTGCTGGAGAAATGCGGTTTTCAGATGGAAGGGCGTTTGCGCGACAGTTACCGGATTGGCGACGAGTGGAAGAACGACTGGCTGCTGGGGCTGCTGGCAACTGATCCGCGTCCGTAAAAAAAAACGCTCAGTATCTCGACAGCTGTTTTTCTCTGCGTTATGTTCGTTGAAGGCCGCAACGCGGCCAGCGTCGCTCGGACGGTCCGGGCGCTTACGTATCCCAGAGGAAATTATGGCTGATTCCAGTTCACCACGTCGTTTTTCACGTATTGATCGTCTTCCCCCTTATGTTTTCAATATCACCGCTGAACTGAAAATGGCCGCACGCCATCGCGGCGAAGACATTATTGATTTCAGCATGGGCAACCCTGACGGCCCGACACCGCCGCACATTGTGGAAAAAATGGTGCAGGTTGCGCAGCGCGAAGACACCCACGGTTACTCAACGTCACGCGGTATTCCGCGTCTGCGTCGTGCGATTTCCCGCTGGTACGCCGATCGTTATCAGGTGAACATCGACCCGGAAAGCGAAGCTATCGTCACTATCGGTTCAAAAGAAGGTCTGGCGCATCTGATGCTGGCCACTCTCGATCATGGCGATACCGTTCTGGTGCCAAACCCAAGTTATCCGATCCACATTTACGGCGCAGTGATCGCCGGTGCTCAGGTGCGATCCGTGCCGCTGGCAGAAGGTGTGGATTTCTTTGCTGAACTGGAAAAAGCCATTCGCGAAACCATTCCGCGTCCGAAAATGATGATCCTCGGCTTCCCGTCCAACCCGACGGCGCAGTGCGTGGAACTGGACTTCTTCGAACGCGTGGTCGCGCTGGCCAAACAATACAACGTGCTGGTTATTCACGATCTGGCCTACGCCGATATCGTGTATGACGGCTGGAAAGCGCCGTCGATCATGCAAGTGCCGGGCGCGAAAGATATCGCGGTGGAATTCTTTACCCTGTCGAAAAGTTACAACATGGCGGGCTGGCGTATCGGCTTTATGGTCGGCAATCCTGAGCTGGTCAGCGCGCTGGCGCGTATCAAAAGTTATCACGATTACGGGACGTTCACGCCGTTACAGGTTGCTGCGATTGCCGCGCTGGAAGGCGATCAGCAATGTGTGAAAGACATCGCCGAGCAATACCGTCAGCGTCGTAATGTGCTGGTGCGCGGGCTGCATGAAGCGGGCTGGATGGTGGAAAACCCGAAAGCGTCGATGTATGTCTGGGCAAAAATCCCGCCAGCGTATGCGCATTTAGGTTCGCTGGAGTTCGCCAAACGTCTGCTGTCTGACGCGAAAGTCTGCGTGTCTCCGGGCATCGGTTTTGGTGATTACGGTGATACGCACGTCCGTTTCGCGCTGATCGAAAATCAGGATCGTATCCGTCAGGCCATTCGCGGTATCAAAGCGATGTTCCGTGCTGACGGTTTACTGGCCCCGAAAAAAGCCAGCAGTGAACCGCCGGTTGGGCCGGACACTTCTGTCGGCGCATAAGTCGCCCCAGCAAATCAGACCGGGCTTTGGCCCGGTTTTTTTATCTCTGTGCTTTAACTTCTTTATCCTTATCGCCCGGCCTTATCCACAAAGTCTGCGTAATTCCTCTCTATACTCACTCTGTCACTTTTGATTTCGCGTTTAATATCCTCCGGCCAGGAAATTGCTCATGAAAAACCGTTATTCGCTGTCGCAGATAAGCCTGCACTGGGCAACCTTACTGATGATTATTCTGACGTATACCGCGATGCTGACCCGCGACTATTTTCCGGAAGATAATCAGCCGCTGGTGCGTTTACTGCATTTTAATTTCGGGATTTGCGTCTGGCTGCTGATGTGGGTGCGTGTGTTCCTGCGTACCCGTTATGCCACGCCCGTTATCACGCCGCCTTTGCCACGCTGGCAGATTGCGGCATCGCACGCGGTACATGGCGTGTTGTATCTGTTATTTCTCTCGCTGCCGGCGCTGGGTGTGCTGACGCTGGAATTTGGCGGACGTGACTGGGTATTGTTTGGCTGGCAGGTGCCGCAGTTCGTGACGCCGGATCCCTCCGTGCGCAGCACGGTGAAACAGATTCATGTGTTTCTGGCGAACTGCGGTTATTACCTGATTGGCTTACATGCGCTGGCGGCGATTTATCATCATTACTTCCGTAAAGATGACACCCTGTTACGCATGACGCCTTAACGGCGGGTTCACCGGCAGAAATCCTGCCGGTGACGGGCGGATAAATCAGTTTTCATCCTGCTGGTAATGCACCACGCGACGCTTCCCTTCGATCTGGATATCCGCCCATTTGCGCGGCGCGGGTTTAACTTCACCGTTGCGCAGTGCCTGGATCAGCGTCTCTTTATCTTTTTCCTGATACAGATAAAGTTCACCGCTTTGCGCCCACTGTCCGGCCTGCTTCGCGTAAACCCGGCAGTTGACTGAAGGCGCATCCAGCGTATTACAGAGCAGGATTTCTTTCTGTCTGTCACTGTTAAGATCCAGTGTGTTGACGATACACACGCCCTGAACGCTCAGACAATCGCGCACTGTGTTGCGGTATTGTTCCAGCGCAGGAAGACCTTTCCACCAGCCGTCATCCGGCTGCACTGCGCCTTTCGCCAGCGTGATCATCTTTTTCGCCTCCTCAACACGATAATTTTTAACCAGCGCATCGGCCTCTTTATCATTGTATGAGCCCCAGCGTGAGGTCAGCGCCAGGGTGTGTTTCACCGTGGCAAGCAGGCGCGGATCAGCGGTAAACGCAGGATGTTGCTGCAGTTTCGCCAGCGCCTCATTGCCACGACGACCGGTTTCAAAGCGCAGTAATTTAAGATCAAAATCTTTCGCCTGTGTTTTACCGCTGTCGAGCCGCGCAATCTGACTGTTGACGCTGATACGGTAAGGATCGAGCAGCGGGCTGTTGACCGCGATAACCAGCAATACAACTAACAATGACAGCGGTTTATTGAACTGATTCAGGCGTGACAGCCAGTCCGGGCGTTTATCGAAAACGGAAGAACTGTAGCAAAGCGACGCTGTCAGCGTGACCGCAATAATCACCACCGCCCACAGGCGCTGCGGCGTCCAGCCGTATTGCGAGACGCGAAGACCGGTAGAATACAGCGCCAGCGCGGCATACACCGGCAGCAGCAGGATGGCTGCATTGACCAGCCAGCGGACAGCCTGCGGATAAGGTTTCACTCCGCTGTCCGTTTCGCGCACGACGTTCACCAGCACCAGCAGACTCAGCGCCATAATGGTCAGCAGACTGGCGGCGGACCAGGTTTTCGACAGCGCCGTCAGGCCGGTGAACGGCAGGGCGAACAGGAAGATCAGCGCAACGAACGCCACCAGAGGCAGCAGGCCTTTGAGAATGAAACGGATAATATTGCGGGTGGTGTTCATCAGCGCCGGTTGTGTGCGGCAGGTGATGATGCTTATCCCCAGCAGCAGCCCGAAAACCAGATGCATAAACAGTGGCGTATCGAAAAACAGCGCGTGGAAGTATTCAATGCCAATCACCCGGAACAGGGCAGCGCACAGCGCCAGCACGCCGACGGTCAGCAGCATCAGCAGGAAAGTGAGCATCGCACACAGCATATTCTGGCTGTAGCAGGCGGCAAGATGGGCGTACCGGTAACGGTTGTGCGCCGGGAACGTCTGCACCTGTAACCAGGGCAGCACAAAAAATACCATCACCACCAGCGAAAGGTTAAACGGCACCATCACCGAATCTGCCGGTGTGCCGGTCACATTACTTTTCACCCACGTTGCCAGCCCTGCCAGCAGCAAGGTAATCAACGCCATTGCGCCCCAGAACCGGCGGTCATTCAGCCGTACCAGCGACAACGAAATCAGCACCGGTAATGTGAATGCCATAGTCTGGCCGTAAATATTGTGGGAGAAAGCCGACCGCGTGACCGCCTGGCTGTCTGAGAAAAAGTAATACAGCAAAAGTCCCTGCAGCAGGCAGACAACCATAATAAGCCAGCGGGAGGGAACGGGCAGTGGGGGCAAACTGAGGCCGGCCCGATTGAACTGAGACATCCGTGACTCTCCGAAAATGTAAGAGGAAGTAAGGGTAAAAACGTACGCCAGTGTAATGGGTTCCGTGTTCCGGTGCAGAAAACTCTTTTCCGGGGCAGGGTGCGCATTTTGTGAGCATCACCACATAACTGGCAAAATCAGCCGCAGTCACTAGGCTTAGGTATTGGATGGAGAATTTCGAGGTGAAAATGTCAGAACACGAACTGAAAGAAAAACGCATTGAAATCGTTAAGAATTTCTACGCCAAACTGGATCAGGCAGATTCGACTTTGCTGGATCTCTTTGCTGAAGATGTGGTGCTGTTTTTTCCGAAATTTGGCACCGCGCAGGGGAAGTCATCCCTGGGAGAACTGGGTAAACGCTTCGCCCTGGAAATCGACAAGATCCAGCATATTCAGGATGCTTTCCGGTTTCTCAGCGATGGCGACACCATTGTGCTGGAAGGGCAGATGCGTGGCGTGATGCAAAATGGCGACCGCTGGCCGACCTCGGAAGCCGGCAGCCATCATTTCTGTACGGTGTTTGCATTTGACGATTTACTGATCAAACGGCTGAGTATTTATCTCGACCCTGACTTCAATCTCGAGGACAAAAAGCGGGTGAATAATTACCGTCAGGCGGTGAAAAGCGAAGAGAATAAAACCTGATGTTTGCTTAAATGCTTAAAAAAGAAGGGAAGGGGTGTCAACCCACCCCTTCCCTTCGCCAACTGCCCTATCAGGATTCGGCAGGGACAACGCTGTTTTTGTAGCGTTGCAGTATCGGTGAATTCGCTTCCGATGGATTCTGCAATTGCCACAGATTACGGTCGATACCGTCATTGACCAGATAAATAACCCCGGATTCAATGGCCGACATCAGGCACAACATCACTGGCTCGTTGGTGGTATAGCCCAGTTCGCCTTCCAGCAGACGCTGATAGTCGATAAAGCGGAACACCCCGGCCTGCACTTCATACGACAAAATCGTCTTGCTGGTATTCACAGACGACAGAACTTCCCCGGTATTGACGTCGACAGCACGCAGGTTCACGGCTATCTGGTCCAACTGGTACTGCGTACTGGCACCGATACCGAAGTAACGCGCCCCTATGCCGCCCGATTTCACATTGCTTTCATAGCCGATAATCGAGCCTTCAATCAAAATATTTGCCGCCACTAAAGAAGAAAGCGGACGCTGGTTATTGATAGCGACGCTGCCGTTTTCCTGAGCCGCACGGATAATTTTGCGTTCGTTGAGCAGGTTTTGCAGTCCCTGACGTTCCAGCGGAATAAACCATTTCGAGTCTTTTAACGCTGAGACCAGCATCGCCGTGGCGCTTTGCGGCACCGCGGTAGAGAAGTTACTCGCCGGATACGGTTTGAACTGACCGGTTTCATCCTGAATATTATAAACGGAGACAAATACACGTCCCTTCGGTGCCGGGAGATGAGTCAGGTCGGTATAACTCGGTGCCCGTGGCAATAATGTCGGTCTGGCGGCTTCTTTCGGGGGCGCTGTGAGACACCCGCTCAACACAAAAACTGCGATGAGTAATAAATAGCTGCGCATGATGTTGTTCCTGTTTTTATTTGTCGTCGGAATCAGTTGGTAGTGGCAGACAGGCCCTGAACCTGAATGGTGGAAATCTTGCCTGTTTTACGATCGGTAACGTTCATCACCAGTTGCCCGTCGGTATTCTGGATATCCACAATAAAGTCCTGCGTCACCAGTCGCCCCGGTTTGCCCTGATTCACGTTGCCCATCAGACTGCCCAGCAGCTGCGACTGAATCGATGCGGTGAAGTTATCCAGCGCAGAGGTGCCGGTGGAACCGAAATCGTATGAATCCGGATCCTTATAGGAGTTTTGCGCCTGGGCTTCATTGAGCAGGAACGCGCCATTATTCGGGTTGCCGCCGAAATTCGGGTTAATGAACTGGAAAACCATGTTGCCTCCCCAGGAAACCGGGGACGCCGTCAGTAATGCCAGCAGCATGACTGAACGCGAAGCAGAGACTGGAATATTCACGATGCTCTCCTTAAAAGAGGCTGTGCATTAAAATTCGTCATGGGCAAGATCCCCGGTGCCAAGTAACGCTTTGTCCAGCTGACGTCGTGATAATGCCTCCGTCACGCCAGCCAGTGCGGTATCGACGTCCTTCTCAAAGTTGTGACGGTTAGGAAACAACAGAGTTTGATAAAGGGTGTCCTGACCTATTTTTATGGTGATCCAACTGCCCCAGCGGGCGCTGGGTCTTTCTGAAATCGTGATGGTTTCCGGGTAGTTCTGTTCCCATTTGGCGGTGAAGCTGCGATAAAAATCGTGCCCCACCGACGTCACTGTCCGGTCGGTAATCAGCCCCGGGTCTTTGATATCCGCAGCCTGTACGTGCAGGCAGGTGGCGCAGAGCAGCGCCAGCCAGAGCCAGAAGGTCCTGATGCAAATAGTCATGATGTCAGCGCTTGAGATTGTCATTCGCCCAGGACGCCGCCTGAGTACGGTTCTTTACCGAGATTTTCCTAAATAAATTATAAAGATGCGTCTTGACCGTGTTCTCACTGATAAACAAAAGCTTTGCGATTTCCGTGTTGGACGCACCCACACGTAACTTATTGAGGATCTCTTTTTCGCGATGAGTCAGGCCGGTATCTTCTGAATGCATGTGCCGGAAGGCACCGGACTGATTGATCAGATAGCTGGCGAAACCCTGAGAGAAGTAGCATTCTCCGCGGATCACGCTGCGGATCCCTTCCACCAGATGTTCTTCATCAGTAGAAAGATAAAAAACAGCGCTTATTCGCGGCCAAGTTTCTATTTCCCGAAAATGATAATTATCGGGCGTATTTAATAATAATAACTTCACACTCTCGTGATAACGGTTAATGGCGGATTGCCAGACTTCAATAGTCCGCCGGTCAGCTTCCATCATGTCGAAAAGAATAAGTGTCTGATGAAGATACTGATCCTCAAGTGTTTTATGAATGCTGTGTAACCGGGTATTGACACAAAGTTGCTGTTTTAATTGCTGCAATAAAGCACTGGCTTGTAATGATGGTTTAGTCACTAATAAAAGAATATTATTATTGATTGCTGCTTCATTACTCATAATGAAACCCTGCCCTGATTTTTATAGCCACAGCCTGCCGCGTCTTTGTATAAACAGACCGGTAATAGACTGAGATATTATGTGCTAAATCTATAGCTTTATATTTGCTGTGCATATCTGAAAGTGGCAAATAAACGCAGCGTGAGGCGCACAATATTTTAAGTCGCTCTATGTGCGGTACAGACTCAATTTAGCTTTTGGATGACCTTACGCAAGGCTTATTTATGTTTCAAAATGTAACGTAAAATGTATAAAATTTTCTTAATGTATTGCCGTTAGCATGAGACGTGCATGTTAAATAAACCTTAAGTAATGGATTTACACTATCTTAACGTTTGACCTTGTTATGACAGCACATTTAAATAAATGCCGGCCTGAATAATCCACGGGATACAGCAGTCTGGCGCATGATTACCCTTTAATAACTCAAATAACTGCTTCCTGTATAATCGATTTAACTTAGGTTAGGCCGTTTTCAGGCCTGATTATGCCTGCATAAAGCGCCCGGCGGGCACCCTAAATACCGTGAAAGCCGGAATGATAAGGGGTGGAAATGTGGCGGCGATCTCTTTTAAGGCCATTTTTAAACCACAAGGGGATTAGGAATAGTTGCATTTGTGTGATTATTTAGGCCGGAGTTTCCTGGCACTTTAGGATTAATGCCATGGGGTCGATTAGCGTCACTGACGTATTACTGAAACATTCTGGTCAATCCGCATGAGAAGTGATGTCTCATACTTTTTAATGAAGTTAAAAATTAAAATACGACGTGCGGGTGAGTTTCTTATTTCCGCCAAACATCATAATCAATTCGTCAACAGCAATAACCCGGTGAGCTAATACACAGTCGCCGGAGATATACAGGTGACGAAATGAAAAAGACTTTACTGACCCTGGCGTTACTTTCAGTCTCCTGGGTCGTTCACGCTCAGCAGTTTGATATGGCTTATTCGGAAATGAGTAGTGACAGTCCGGAACAAGTCTTCGCTGGCGCGAGGAATTCATCGGGGAATTCATCAACGATTTACCAGAACGGTAATAGTAATCTGGCTGCAAATAATCAGGCGGGGTACGGCAATTCCAGCGTCATCCGTCAGTCAGGGTCAGAAAATACTGCGGTGGTAAATCAGCGAGGTAATGGAAATAACGCCGATATATCCCAAAGCGGCAGCGATAACTTTGCTTATATTTCGCAAAGCGGCGGCGGGGATGCATCCATTACGCAACAGAATTTTGGCAATACGGCTTACATTCTGCAAAAAGGCCGGAGTGTGACGGAAATTCGCCAGAATGGTACGAACCAGAGCAGCGGTGTCGTACAAAACTCGTCAGGAATGGCGATTAGAGTGACACAGCATTAATACAAAATCATACCCAAAATAGTTTGAGGTGCAGGAAGGCGGCAAGGTCGGAAATCACCGGGAGCTTAGATAACTAAGCGACGGGTGTGAGCGAGCGCAGCCAACGCATCTGCAACTCGAAATATGAAAGGTAAAACATGACATCCGATATTAAACCAATGGGGTAGCATCATGAAACTTTGGAAAATTGTGGCAGTCTCCGCTTTAGTCGTCAGTGGCAGTGCGTTTGCAACCGGTTCAAATCATGGCGGCGGCGGTGGTTCTACACCTCCGACAACGACACCTCCTTCAACGGTTCCGACATTCACTGCGACTCAGTGGAATTCTGAAATTCAGATTTACCAACAGGGTACCTCAAACCTGGCGAATGCCACTCAGACTGGCGCTCAAAAATCGCTGACAGCGGTTAATCAGGATGGCTACAGAAACAGCTCCAGCACCAATCAGACCGGTGATGGCAGCCTGATCAGCGTAGTGCAAAAGGGTGATTACAACGGTGCCAACGTGGCGCAGAGCGCAAACGGCAGTAAAGTGCTTGTCTCCCAGAATGGTTCAGGCAACTACGCTCAGGCGTCACAAAGCGCCAATGGCTCTCTGACCAGCATTACTCAGGTCGGTACAGCTAACCTGGCGTATGCGTCACAAAACTGATAACGCTCCCTCTGCTGCGAAGGGGAGGAGCACAATAAAACAGGGCACTAGCCCTGTTTTTTTTCGAATGAACTCTGAGGATAAACGCCATGCATTTGCTCCTGATTGCCGCCGTGATGTCCAACCAGCTGTGGTTCGACACCCACAACGACGCGCAGACCTATGTCATTACCCCGATGGTCAGTCTCACTAAAGCCTGCGCCTGTCAGGTGGCGGTTTCCGTTTCACAGGAAGGCGTGTCCGGCAGCAGCACCAGCCGCCAGAGCAGCAATGTCAATCTGACCGCTAACCAGCCACAACCGCTGGGCCGTATGCGTTTCTCCGTTCAGCCGGGCAGTAAAACCCAAATTATGATCACGGTGACGGACGGCGGATCGCTGCGTCTGGAAAAACAGATCACCTTGCCGAATGACGCCTGATTTTAAAGACGATCACACTGCCAGATTGTCGTAGCCTTTACGGCGGTAATTGAGCGCAGAGATGCCCCAGAACACCAGGAAAATCGCCACGGCGGCGTATCCGACGCTGCCCATATTGTCATTAAGACGTTCAACAATGGTCCATAACCCGCCGTGCAAATCGAGTTTGTCGGCCAGCAGTCCGAGAGCTTCCAGTCCGCCGATAAACAGGGCGATCACCACGCTGGTGGCGGTAATGGTCATGTTGTAATAAAGCTTGCGTACCGGTTTATCAAACGCCCAGCCGTAGGCACCGACCATCACAAAATTGTCCAGCGAATCGACCAGCGCCATGCCGCTGGCAAACAGCGCCGGAAACACCAGAATGCTCCACACCGACATGCCGGAAGACGCACCTGCGGCAGAAATACCCAGCAGGCCGATTTCAGTCGCGGTATCAAAACCCAGCCCGAATAAAAATCCCACCAGATACATCTGCCAGCTTTTATTCACCAGATTAAAGGCGAAGCTGAAGATCCGGCTCATCACACCGCCTTGTACCACGTGCAGTTCTTCTTTGGCGGTAAAGCTTTTTCCCTGTTTCACTTTCTGAAAACGACGGTAAACGTCCCGCAGGATCAGCGCATTCAGCAGCGCCATCAGCAGTAAAAACAGCGCGGAAACCAGCGTGCCGATAGTGCTGCCGTAATCATGCAGCCAGCCGATTTTATTGCCGAAGACCAGCGAGGTGGCGGCAATCGCCACACAGGCCAGCACCACAATGCTGGAATGTCCAAGGGAGAAAAATGCCCCGACGGCGACCGGCCGCTGCCCCTGTTGCATCAGCTTGCGCGTCACGTTATCGATAGCCGCAATATGATCGGCATCGACTGCGTGCCGCAGTCCGTAGCTGTAGGCCAGTAATGACGCGGCGATCAGCGCCGCGTTGTGACGAAACACCGCCAGTGCCCATCCCCAGGCGAGTAAATTCACGGCCACCAGTCCGGCCAGCAGCCAGAACGCACGGCGGTTCGAAGAGAAAAATTGACGGTTAATCATGGAGATCCTTATTTTTAAAACCAGAAGAAATCTGAGCAGAAGTATGTTGCAGACGGGCACAGGCAATGAGGGCCTGGCCCAGCGCCAGACCGCCATCACCAGCGGGAATGTTTTGTGGCATCAGCACATTCAGGGGCGCTAAATAGCGATGTAAAAGCTGGCGCAGCAAACGGTTATGCAGCACGCCGCCGCCGGTAGCGACGGTGCGGATGCCGGTTCTGACCGCGTGATAACGGGCGAGGGCGGCGAAGCCCTGGGCGAGTGCGTCATGAAAAGCAAAGGCCCGTGCGGCGGGCGATGCCTGCCAGTCCAGCCATTGTCGCCAAAACGTCGCCAGATCCAGCAACGTGCCGCTTTCGGTTTGCCGCAGCGGCATTGTGACGGGATGTGAAATGCCGTACGCCTGATGCGCCAGTGCTTCCAGCCGGCTGGCGGCTTCGCCTTCCCAGCTCAGTTGCGGCGGCGCACAGCCCAGCGCGGCGGCGACGGCATCAAATAAACGTCCGCAGGAAGACGCCAGCGGAGAATTGATCCCGGCAGCAATGGCTTTTGACAGCGGCTGCCATGGTTGTGAAAGCAGTGATTGCGCCTGCGGATGCGTGTGCCAGTCCGGCACGAACGCCTGCCAGTGCGCCAGTAAATTACGCCACGGCTCGCGTGCGGCAAGGTCGCCGCCGGGCAGGGCGACGGCAGGCAATCCGCCCAAATGGTCGCAATGCAGATAACCGGCCAGTAAACATTCACCGCCCCACAGACTGTTTTTTTCGCCATAACCGAGGCCGTCCAGCGCCAGACCAATCACCTTTGTGCCATCCAGCGGCCAGTGATGTTCCGCCAGACAGGCGGCGATATGCGCGTGATGATGAAAGACATCTACTGTCCGCACTGCGTGGCTCTCAGCCTGCTGGTGACTGACATAACCCGGATGCGCATCGCGGGCGACAGCCACCGGGGTGCAGTCATAAAGTTGCTGAAAATGTGCAATCGCCTGCTGCTGTTGCTCCGCGATATCACTGTGCGTCAGCGAGCCCAAATGCGCGCTGAGAATGGCCTGATGACCACGCACCAGACAAAACGTATTTTTCAGATCGCCGCCCAGTGCGAGCAGCGGTGGCTGCAGACCAAAACCCGGCGGCAACGGCAGCGCATCTGGCACGTAACCGCGCGCACGACGCAACACCTCGGTTCCCTGCGCCGTCAGCCGCACCAGCGAATCATCGGCCCGCTGAACGATATCGCGGTTATGCAGCAACCACAGATCGGCAATACCTTTCAGTTGTTCAAGTGCTTCAGAGTTAGCCAGCGCCGGAGCGCATTCGGTGGCATTACCAGAGGTCATCACCAGCGGCGTCTGATATTCCTGCATCAGCAAATGATGTAATGGCGTGAAAGGCAACATCAGGCCGACTTCATTAAGCTCCGGCGCAATGGCGGCACACAGCGGTGACATCGCGCTTTTCGTCGCCAGCACAACCGGCGCTGCGGGGGATTCAAGCAGTTCACGCAGCGCAAACTGGGGACTGTCATCGCTGCATCGCGCCAGCCAGCTGACATCCGGCAGCATCACTGCCAGCGGTTTTGACGGCCGGTATTTCCGCTCACGCAGCCGCATCACCGCGTCCTGCTGCGTGGCATCGCAGGCCAGATGAAAACCGCCCAGCCCTTTGATGGCGACGATGTTTCCCGCCCGTAATGCGGCAACGGCGAGTGCCAGCGCGGCCTGATCCTGCGCCTGAATTTTGCCATCCTGAAATGTGGCGCTCAGCTGCGGACCGCAGTGCTGACAGGCCACCGGCTGAGCGTGAAAACGCCGGTCGGCAGGATTGTCATATTCCTGCTGGCAAGCCGGACACAGTACGAACTGCGCCATGCTGGTGGAAGGGCGATCGTAGGGCATCGCGCGGATCAGCGTAAATCGCGGACCGCAATGGGTGCAGTTGGTAAAGGCATAGCCGAAACGACGATCGCCCGCGCGCGTGATCTCTTTCAGGCATTCAGGGCAGGTCGCTGCATCTGGCGCCACCTGCGTGTCCATCTGGCTCTGGCGACTTGGCGTGATGGTGAAATCTTTCGGCGGTGTTTGCCATTCAAAAGGGTCGAAACTGATGCTGTCGATACGAGCCAGCGGCGGGCAGTCGCGTTGTAACTGGCCGATAAAGGTTTCGATATTAACCGGTGCAAGCAGCCTGATTTCGACACCGGCGCTGTCATTGCACACTTCGCCGCAAAGCTGCAGACGATCGGCCAGTTGCCAGACAAAAGGCCGGAAACCGACGCCCTGGACTTTGCCGCAGATGCGAATGAGCAGACCGGAATCAGACATAAATACCTCATAAATCTCAAGGGTGGTTTTGGTCCCTGCGAAGGGGAGGGAGAAGAATGGGTTCAAAGCTCCTCCCCCTGCGAAGGGGGAGGCTGGGAGGGGGTATTAATGGCAACTTCATATTCAGAGTTGCTCCTGATACCCCACCCCAACCCTCCCCTTCGCAGGGGAGGGAGCAAAACTAAAACCCAATTTCCACCCCTCAGGCAGGAGCTTAAAACCCCTTCTTTTTGGCGAGGAGCTAAATCAAACTAAACCTCAACCACCGGGATCACATCTTCGACGGCACTGCGCAGGCGCGCTTTCATGTCGCTGTAGGTTTGCTGTGCGTAATTTTCTGCCCAGCGCTGATCGGCAATCTGTTCTATTTTTACCGCGCAGTATTTGGTTTCCGGCGTTTTGGAAATCGGATCGAGATTGTCCTGCGTCAGCTCATTACAGGCACCGATCCACCACTGATACGTCATGTACACGGCACCGGCGTTGATGCGTTCGTTGTAGTTGGCGCGTGAAATGACTTTGCCGCGGCGAGATGCCACCCAGACCAGTTGCTGGTCGCGGATACCCAGTGCCTGTGCATCCACCGGGTTCATCTGGACAAAGCCCGGCTCGTCGGCCAGTGTTTGCAGTGCGGCACAGTTACCGGTCATCGAGCGACACGAGTAGTGACCGACTTCGCGCACGGTACACAGCACCAGCGGATAATCGCCGTCCGGCACTTCGGCAGGCGCACGCCACGGGGCGGCAAACAGCTGGCCTTTTCCGGTTGGCGTATCGAAGTGATTATCGGCGTAAAGGAACTGTGTCCCCGGACTTTCCAGCGTGGTACAAGGCCACTGAACGTGTCCGAGTTCGCCCATTTTTTCGTAGGTTGCGCCGTAGAACAGCGGGCAAAGGCTGCGCATTTCGTCCCAGATTTCCTGGTTATCCTGATAATGCATCGGATAACCCATCTCCGTTGCCAGCAGGCTGATAATGTCCCAGTCGCGTTTGACGTTATATTTCGGCTCGATAGCTTTCTCGAAACGCTGGAAACCGCGATCCGCGCAGGAGAACACGCCGCCGTGCTCACCCCAGGAGGTGGCCGGTAAAATCACATCCGCCTGTTCAGCGGTTTTGGTCATGAAGATGTCCTGCACTACCACGAATTCCAGTGCCTCGAACCCTTTGCGTACCAGTCCTAAATCGGCTTCGGTCTGCAACGGATCTTCGCCCATGATGTAATAGGCTTTGACCTTACCTTCAATTGCCAGATGCGGGATTTCAGTAATGCGCAGGCCGACTTCGGTGTCCATCTGGTTGACGTCGATACCCCAGGCATCGGCGAATTTTGCGCGGACTTTCGGATCAGTGACCGACTGATAGCCGGGGAATTCGTTAGGCAACACGCCCATGTCGCACGCGCCCTGCACGTTATTCTGACCGCGCACCGGACCGACGCCGACGTTGGCACGTCCGAGGTTGCCGGTCAGCAATGCCAGACCTGCCAGCCCTTTGACTACGTCTACCGCCTGACCAAACTGCGTGACACCCATGCCCCACATAATGGTGGCGGAAGGCGCGGCGGCATAGGTGCGCATTGCCTGACGGATTTGTTGCGCAGAAACGCCGGTCTGTTCTTCAACAGCTTCCGGCGAGTAATCCGCGACGTTTTTGCGATACTCCTCGAAGCCTTCGGTGTATTTGGCGACATAATCGTGGTCATACAGATTTTCTTCGATCAGCACATGGGCGAAAGCATTCACCAGTGCCATGTTGCAGCCGTTTTTGATTTGCAGATGCTGATCGGCAATACGCGCTGTTTCGATGCGGCGCGGATCGCAGACGATAATCTGTGCGCCTTTTTCTTTGGCTTTGATCACGCGGCGGGCGACGATCGGATGGGAATCAGCGCAGTTATAGCCGATCACCAGCAGACATTTTGAGTTCTCGATATCGCCGATGGAATTACTCATTGCGCCGTTACCGAGCGTGGCCTGTAAACCGGCGACTGACGGGCCGTGACACACGCGGGCACAGCAGTCGACGTTGTTGGTGCCGATCACCGCACGGGCAAATTTCTGCATCACGTAGTTGGTTTCATTGCCGGTACCGCGGGAAGAACCGGTGGTCATGATGGCGCGCGGGCCATGTTTTTGTTTGATTTCTTTCAGGCGCTGCGCGGTGTAACGGATGGCTTCATCCCAGCTCACGGCTTCGAATTTGCCGCCTTTCTGACGGCGGATCATCGGCTGCGTCAGACGTGGTGTCAGCAGTTTGGTGTCATTGAGAAAATCCCAGCCGTAATAGCCTTTCAGGCACAGTTCGCCCTGATTGGTCACGCCGTTCGCGGCTTCGGCGCGAATAATTTTTCCGTTATCCACCACCAGATTCAGTTTGCATCCGGCGCCGCAATACGGGCAGACAGTAGTAACTTTTTTCATTGAATGACTTCCTCTATCCGGGGTTAAAACAGCAAGGGTGAAGTGCTGTCGAGCGCAGCGCGGCGGCGTTTTTCTGCGTTCATTTCCTGTAACTGGTTGCGGTCGATGGCGAAGAGCGCATTGGTCGGGCAGATTTCCATGCAGGCCGGGCCTTCGCTGCGCAAATAGCACAGGTCGCATTTATGTGCTTCGGCTTTATCGGAGGTCGCGACCATCGCCGCGCCGTTCTGGCGGAAAATCGGTTTTGTGACCACTTCCATCGCGCCATACGGGCAGGCGACGACGCAGGTTTTGCAGCCGATGCAGCGTTCCTGCATCACCTGAACGTGGTCGCCGGTGCGGGCAATCGCGCCGTTCGGGCAGACATTGGCGCAGGGTGCGTCTTCGCACTGACGGCACATGACGGGAGTGCTGAGATTAACGCCTTTGATCACATGTAAACGTGGCGCGAAGGTCTCGGCATTGAGCAGCGAGATATCCTGCGAATCGCTGTGCGCCATCACGCAGGCAATTTCACAGGTACGGCAGCCGATGCATTTTTTAGGGTCGGCGATGATGAACCGGTTCATGATGATTTAATTCCTAAGTCATTGGTTTCAGATACTGGCTATACATAAAGCGTGCCAGTTCCTGTTCTTAATTTTTAATCATTAAATTCAGCAGGTTAAATTTACCCGATGCGCCGCTGACGAAATTTTCCCCTGACGTCATGTCTGCGTCGTCACCGTATCGACAGTTATGTCGAAACAGTAAAAGGGGCGATCCCCAGACCGGTTTCCAGTCGCGGTAACAACTGATGCAGGCGTCTGACCGCCTGTTCCACGGCGGTGCTCATCGGGTAATAAAACGCGACAACGTCTGGCTGAATGCCGACAAACGTGATCTGCGGGATATCCTCACGCAGTTGCTGCATGAGAAAAGTCAGCGGCAGATTGTGGGTGGTCATCATGAACATGTCGGCGATATCTTCCTCGGCGATAATGCGCATTTCGCCGGGAGCCAGCCCCATATCGGTAGCGTCGGCAATCACCAGATGCTGCGGACACAGTTCGCGTAAAAAGCCGATGTCGTTTTCGGGTGCGGCACCGCCGTCCACCACTGTCCAGCCGGGCAGCGGTTTTTCCGCGCACAGTTCAGCCAGACGGGGGCCTGCGCCATCGTCGCCCATCATGCTGTTGCCCACGCACAACAGTGCGTAGCGGGGGAGATTCTCAGGGTAATCAGGCATCGTATCTCCTGACCATCAGGTACATGGCGGGGTCGTGTTCAATTTGCGAGAGCAGGGCGATAAGCTGATCGCTCCAGACTTGCTGTTCGGCATTCATCTGCGGACGCGCATCGCGCAGCGCCAGTGCCAGCAAATGCGTGTGGCTGCTGTCGATATTGATCTCGCCAAAACGCTGGACACCGGCCAGTTTGCGGCGCGCTTCGCTGTTTTCCGCCAGGCAGTTAATCCAGCCCAGATAGCCGTCGAGCGGGCATTCGAGGCGCGATTGCAGACAGTCGATCACCCCGAGGTGATGGCCGATAGCCAGGCTGTAATAAATCACTTCCTGCGCTTTCTGCGAGCTGCGTTTCTGTGCGCTTTTCTCATCGACGAACTTGCTGCTCAGCGAATAGAAAACCACTTTGTTTTTGTCGGGCGTATGACCGGCATAAGGCTGATGGCGCGCGTAGCGCTGGTCGTTGACGGAAGTCATCACATACGCACCTCGCCACGCAGCACCTGCTGATAAATGTGTTGCAGATTGCCGACGATTTCGCTCAGACGCAGGTCACCCTGTTCCGCCAGATAAGTCGCAACGCGCTGTTCCACCGGCTGTAAACCGGGGGCAGCGACGAGTTCGATAAACTGATCGGCTATCTGGCGACCATAGCGGTAGCCTGCCATCCGGCGTGCTTCACGATCCAGCAGCACGCGCAGCGGCTGCGGCAAGTCCGGATGCAATAAAGCAGCCGGTTCTGCGGCGGCCACGTCGTGCTGCTGGCCTTTGATTTTTTGATCCAGCAAACCCAGCGCCATCGCGAACCCGTAAATGGTGGCGGCCGGTGTCGGCGGGCAGCCGGGAATGTAAACATCCACGGGCACGATTTTGTCGGTGCCGCCCCAGACGCAATAAAGGTCGTGGAAAATACCGCCGCTGTTACCGCACGCGCCGTAGGAAATACAGATTTTCGGATCCGGTGCGGAATCCCAGGCGCGCAAAGCGGGCATACGCATGGCGCGGGTGACGGCACCGGTGAACAGTAAAATGTCCGCGTGGCGCGGCGACGGAACGACTTTGATGCCAAAGCGTTCGGCGTCGAAAAGCGGCGAAATAGCAGCGAAAATCTCAATCTCACAGCCGTTACAGCCGCCACAGTCCACGCGATAAACGTAGGCGGAGCGGCGGATGTTGTTGAGTAATGTCGATTTCAGCGCGGCGATACTTTCATCAAGCGTAACGGGCACCGGCAGGCCATTCTCGTCACGCGGCGCAATCGGGTTATGGCTCATCAGCGGGCCTCCGTAGTCATATGGCGGCCAATATCAATGCGGTCGCTGGAAGAGAGACCGTGCATTTTTTTGCACGCCGGACAGGTTTCATACTGCAGGCGGCGATCGTCTGTCTGCCGGTCGCTCAGCGCGGCGCTTTCCTGTAACAGACTGAGCGCAAAGTCGATTTCTTTTTGGACGGCGTAAGGTTTGCCGCATTCCCGGCAATGGCAGACAGGGAAATCTGCGGTTTCATACAGGTCTTCTTTGCGCCAGACCGCCAGTTCGAACTCCTGAGACAATTTGATCGCCGCCGTCGGGCAGACTTCCTCGCAGCGGGCGCAGAAAATACAGCGCCCTAAAAACAGCTGCCAGCGGATCGTTTCGCCGTCTTCTGCCGTGGTCATGGTCAGCGCGTTCGACGGACAGGCATTGGCGCAGGCGCCGCAGGCGATGCACTGTTGCGCGGTGTATTGCGGCTTACCACGAAAATTGGGCGCTAAATCCAGCGGTTCGAACGGATATCCCACCGTTGCCGTGCCGGTTTTGAGCACTTTTTTAATCAGTTTCAGCATGATTTGAGCGGCTCCTTAAAGCGGCGAATTTTTGCGTTCGATGCCGTAACGTTCGATTTCTTTGTAGGGCACGACGATGGACGTTTTCTTGCGTACATCGACCACCGTCATGCGGTCGGTGCAGGAATAGCAAGGGTCGAGACTGCCGATAATCAGCGGTGCGTCGGAGACGGTATTGCCGCGCAACATATAGCGCAGCGTCGGCCAGTTGGCGTAGGTCGCCGCACGGCAGCGCCAGCGGAACAGCTTCTGATTGTCACCGGTCATGCTCCAGTGAATGTCGTCACCGCGTGGCGCTTCGGCAAAACCGAGCGCGAAACGGTGCGGAATATAATTAAAGCCTTCTACCGCCAGCGGGCCGCCGGGCAGGCTTTGCAGGCCAAACTCGATCATATTCAGGGAGTTAAAGACTTCGTGAATGCGCACTTTCAGGCGGGAATAAACGTCGTTACCGGTTTCGCTGTACAGTTCAAACGGCAGTTTGGCGTAACCGGCGTAAGGGTGATCCTGTCGCATGTCGCGGCGGTGACCGCTGCCGCGCACCATCGGGCCGACGTTGCTGAAATCGCGCGCCACCTGTGGATCCAGAATGCCAACGCCCATGCTGCGTTGTTCGGTATTGGCGGTACTCAGCAGAATATCCACCAGCTCATTCAGGTCACGGCGCATGCCGCCCGCCAGCGCAATCGTGGCAATCATGTCGTCTTTTAAGATGTCGCGACGGATGCCGCCGATCAGGTTCATACCGTAGGTTTTACGCGCACCGGTCAGGATTTCCGCCATCTTCATCGACTGCTCACGAATGCGGAAAAACTGCATGAAACCGGAGTCAAAACCGACAAAGTGACAGGCCAGCCCGAGGTTCAGTAAATGGCTGTGCAGGCGTTCTACTTCCAGCAAAATGGAGCGGATCATCTGGGCGCGTTCCGGCACCACAATCCCCATCGCGTTTTCGACCGACGAGGTATAGGCCACGCTGTGAGTAAAGCCGCAGATGCCGCACACGCGGTCAGACAGGAACGTCACTTCGTTATAGCCCATGCGGGTTTCGGCCAGTTTTTCCATGCCGCGATGCACATAGAACAATCGGTAATCCGCGTCGATAATGTCTTCGCCATCGACAAACAGACGAAAGTGTCCGGGTTCGTCAGAAGTGACGTGCAGCGGGCCAATTGGCACAATTTTGCTGCCCTCTTTGGCCTCAGAAATAAACGGATAGGTTTCTTCATCCGTGGTAGGTGCTGGGCGCTGGCGGTAATCCATCGCGTCTTTGCGCAGCGGATATAAATCGTCAGGCCAGTCATCCGGCAACACCAGACGGCGTTCGTCCGGCAGCCCTACCGGACGCAAACCATACATATCACGCACTTCACGCTCACCCCAGACCGCCGCCGGTACGCGCGGTGTCACGGACGGGAATTCCAGTGAAATCGGATCCACCTCGGCGCGCACGGTTATCCAGCACTTCACGCCTTTCTCCATCGACAGCACGTAATACAGCGCGTAGTTGCCGCACAGCGTGCGTTCGTCGTTACCGAACAGTACGGAAAGCCAGCCGCCCTGCTGGTAATACAGCCATTCGACCACTTCCGGCAGCCAGTTCAGCCTGATGGTGACGGTCGCCTGCGTATCGGTCTGCCATTCGCTGCCCAGAATCGCCGACGGAAACTGTTTTGCCAGCGCAGCCAGATACTCTTTGCCGACCGGGTTTTGATTTAATGCGGTGTTGAACTCACTCATTGCAAAGCCTCTTCCCGCCGCAGCGGGACAAGAAAAATGTCAGGTCAGCCTGCGACCAGCCAGGAAACCAGCGCCAGAAACGCCAGACCGAATCCCGCCCAGGTAGTGCGGGAGGTTTTAAGAAAGCGCAGACGGGCGACGCTGTTTTCGATAAGCGCGACCACAAACACCGCGATCAGCAGTTTCAGCAGACACAACACCACGGCGATCAGCAGCGTCAGCGGCGTAATGTGTTCTGCCAGTCCAAACGGAAAGAACAGGCCGAGAAACAGTTGCAACACCACCAGCTGTTTCAGGCTGATGCCGATTTTCACCACGCCTAACGCTGCGCCGGAA
Organism: Rahnella variigena; assembly: GCF_003610915.1. Classification (NCBI taxonomy): domain Bacteria; kingdom Pseudomonadati; phylum Pseudomonadota; class Gammaproteobacteria; order Enterobacterales; family Yersiniaceae; genus Rahnella; species Rahnella variigena. The sequence goes on along the minus strand of NZ_NSDJ01000001.1, from coordinate 4,117,023 downwards.
TATTCGGTCAGCGGACCTTCCTGTAACTCCTGCTCGGCTTCGGCCATATCAAACGGCAGCTTGCCCATTTCGATATAAGTGGCGAACGCACAGGCCAGACCGGCCAGAATCAGGGTTAATGACGAGGAAACCGGCCAGTGCAGTACCCGCGCCGCAATCGCGCCGAGTGATGTGGAACCGGCGACCAGCGCCGCCACCCAAAGGCCGAGCAGCAAAATGGGCTCAACCAAAACGCCGAGTACCGCTTCACGGCTGGCGCCTATGCCGGTGAAAGTGCTGCCGGTGTCGAGTCCGGCGATGGCAAACACAAAACGCACTACCGCAAACAGATAGATAACGGTGATCAGATCACCCGCCGCGCCCATCGGCGATGTCAGCGTCACCACAGGCAGGGCAGTGGCGATGACCAGTAAACCGCCGGTCAGCAGATACGGCATACTGCGAAACGCCATGCCTGCCGCCGCGGGCGCGACACTCTGTCGCCGGAGTAATTTGGCGATATCACGGTATTCCTGTAATACGCCGGGTCCGCGCCGGTTGTGCATCCGCGCACGCATCACGCGGCTGAATCCGGCAAATAACGGAGCGACAGCCAGCAATGCCGCCGCCTGAATCAGCGCCAGCGGCCACAGCGAACCGGCCAGCAGGGAAGGAAAGTTCATAGTCAGTTCCTCAGGCAAAAGCCACGACCAGTAATACGGCCAGTTCGATGAACGCCAGACGACGGCAGAACGCCCCCAGCCAGCCACGGTGCAGGGCTGAAACCAGTGACGCCGGTGTCGCATGGCTGCGCAGACGGTAAAGCGGGGCAAACATCACGCGCAGCGGCTGGGCGAAACCGGTCGCCGTCACCACCATGTCGGCGGAGTGCGCGTAACCACAGGCCCAGGCATCGCCACGCGAACGGTTTGGCAGCCGCGCGCCGCGCAAAACTGCGGCGATTAGCCACGGCACTAACGGCATTCCCAGCAGCAAAATGGCCACCATCGGGGCAGACACCGCAGACGCCGGCGAGAACGCCACGCCATGCTGAGCAGCCAGCAGAACCGGCGTGTTCAGTACGGAGGCGGCGACAGCAGAGAATTGCGGAATAATCCACGGGGAAGCTATGCCGGAAATCACGCACAACAACGCCAGTAATACGGTGCTGAACGTCATGGCGCGTGGTGCCGGTGTGGCGTCTGCGGCAGCCTGACTGCGCGGTGTACCCAGGAACGTGACGCCAAAAACTTTGGCAATACACATCAGCGCCAGCGCGCCGGTCAGGGCCAGACCGACCGCCAGCAGCGGCCCCATCAGGCGGGCGATAAAGACGTGGCTGCTGCTCAGCTGGAACAGCGACTGGTACAGCAGCCATTCACTGGCGAAACCGTTTAACGGCGGCAGCGCGGCCATCGACATTAATGCGATCAGCATCGCTGCCGCTGTCCACGGCATCAGACGGGCGATACCGCCGAGTTTTTCCATGTCCTTTATGCCGGTCTGCATTTCAATTTCACCGGCACCGAGGAACAGCGCCGTTTTAAACAGTCCGTGGTTGAACAGATGGAACAGACCCGCCAGCAGCGCAAGGGAAGCCAGCACCGGCTGGTTCAGCGCCACGCCGGTCATTGCCCCGCCAATACCGAGCAAAATAATCCCGACGTTTTCCAGCGTGTGATAGGCCAGCAGACGGCGGATATCATGCTCCATCAGCGCATACAACCCGCCGATAAACGCGGTCAGGATTGCCAGAAGCAATACCATCAGGCCCCACCAGAGTGGCGGTGCGCCCAGCAGATCCAGACCGACTTTTACGATGCCGATAATGCCGATTTTCATCAGGGCAGAAGAGAACAGGGCGGCGGCGTGAGCAGGCGCGCTGGAATGCGACTGCGGCACCCAGGCGTGTAGCGGGATAATCCCGGCGTACAGCCCGAAACCGGCCAGCGCCAGCAGGAAGGTCACCGATTTAATGCCCGGCGTGAACGCCGCATGGCGCAGCACCTCAAAATTGACGCTGCCGCTGGCGTGATGCAGCAGGGCGAAGGCCAGGATCAGACACAGTGTGCCGAGGCGGCCGGATAAAAACTGATTCAGACCGGCACGGCGGCTTTTCACATCGTCGGCCTGAACAATCATGAAATAGGCGCACAGGGCAGCCAGTTCCATCATCAGGATCAGTTCCACGGCACTGGCCGACATCGCCGCCGCTGTCAGTGCGGCCATCAGCAGATTGCACATCAGACCGGTGCGGGCGCGCTTAGGGGATCTCACATTCGCCAGCCACGCACAGGCATACAGGCTGCACATCAGCGCGGTGACGGACATCGCCAGCAGGATTAAGGCATTCAGCGCAGTCAGTTCAGCGTGAAAAGGCACCACCGGCAGCACGGCCTGAACCGCCACACCGCCCTGTAAAATCTGTAACGCCGCCGCGATAACGCACAGCGCCGCTGCCATCCCGCCTGCGCCAAAAATCAGGCTGCTGATTTTCGTCATGGACGCCAGAAGCCAGCCACCAAGGCCGCTCAGCACCCAAATCAGCAGCGCCAGCGCCAGTAACGACGCCGGTTCACCGGTAAATAGAGTCGTCATTATTTAGCCTCCGTATCAGGGGCGTTCAGTGAAGTCAGTCCGGCGGGGAAAACGTTCATGGCATTGAGGCGTTTTTGCTGGCTGGAATATTCAGACAGGCTGGCGGTAACCAGCGTGATGGCCTGGGTCGGACAGGTTTTGATGCACGCCGGACCTTCCGGGCTGAAGCTGCATAAATCGCATTTCACTGCCACGGCGCGAAGCCCCGGCACGCAGTCGAGAAACGGGCTGACTGCACGTGGCGCACGCGGTGCGGGCAGTGCTTTTGAGGTATTGCAGTCACGTGGGATATCGACAGGAGTGCTGGCGGAAAACGTTATCGCCCCGAACGGACAGGCGATGCCGCACAGTTTGCAGCTCACACACAGGCTCTCGTTAAGTTGAATGGCGTCGTTTTCACGGGTGATGGCGTTCACCGGACAGACCTGCGCGCACGGCGCGTCTTCGCACTGGTGACACATCACCGGCGCAGAATCCAGCCGGTTGCGCATCACCTGCAAGCGGGGTTCGGATTGCAGGCCGTGAAGCTGGTGCTCCTGCGAACAACTCGCCATGCAGGTATTGCAGCCGATACAAAGTTTGGGGTCCGCGATCACATACTGATTCATGGCGGCCATATTGCGCATGAAGTCTCCTTGGTATTTCGTCAAAGGTGACGAAATCGGCACTTAAATTGACATTTCGACATTTATGTCGGCATTAGATCCGCAAAAAACCGGTCAATATTTTCGGCGAAAAGATTATTCCCACCTGACCGTAAATAATGTTTTAGGTTTTTTATCCAGCATGGCGGAGTAATTTCTCCAGTTGCGGATGCACCGGCTGATTACTGTGCAGGGAATCAAACAGGCACTGATAAATAGCGGAGATTTTATTCAGATAATGTTCCAGCACGGCGTTCTTATCATGGATGTCCACCGTGCCGTCCACGCGGCCATCTTCACTTAATCTGGCCTGCGCGAAGGCTCTGAAATTCACCTCTTCCTGGCCTTGCGCCATGTTCAGGCTGTAGATGATCTCCTGACTGTAAAAGTCATCGCCCTGATGAATACTCACCACAAAATGATTAAACAGCACAAAGCGGATGTCCTGTTCCTCTCCACAGTTAAACTCATGATTAATCTTTTTATTTGATGTGGTGACGGCCTTTATCAGGCTGTTCTGATAGGTATGCCACTGTGATTTCATCTGGCTGTTTTTGCTGGCGATATAGTCGGCTTTAGTAGTCAGTTCGCTGAGAGTGCTCATGTTCATTATCCGTTGTTAATTGATATGTCGGGTGACGACGAAAATACGACGTATAACTCTCTGTTGGCATAAAGCGTGCCAGTTTCTGAATTATTCTGACAAATGCTTGTGAATTAACGGGTTGGAAGGGTTTTGGCTTTGATTCTGTTTCAGCGAAGGAAATAAATGACATGTCGATGACACCTTATTTCGACAATTATGACGGGCGGTGACGGCTTATTTTTGCACCTCATTGGCTGAGGATGTTTTTGCATAAAGGCAATGTGTCGAAATTTCTGGCACCAATATTGCAGCCTGTCTTAATTGTTCTCCTGAGGGAGGGGAAATAATGCACGAAATAACGTTATGCCAGAATGCCGTGGAAATAATGGAGCAGTTCGCACGGCAAAATAATGCGCGGAAAATTACCGCGGTATGGATGGAAATCGGCGCGTTTTCCTGCGTCGAACCGGAGGCCGTGCAGTTTTGTTTTGAGCTGGCGTGTCGCGAAACGCTGGCGCAGGGATGCGAATTACATCTGGACACACCGGCGGCAGAAAGCTGGTGCCGCACCTGTCAGCAGGATATCGCGCTGCTCAGCCCAAACGTGCTGATTTGCCCGCAGTGTGGCGGACGCGATTTGCGGGTGATTGCCGGTGACGGCATGAAAATTAAACGTATCGAAATCGAATAACGGGCGTTCTTTTGCTCGGGGAGAAAGCTATGTGCAGTACCTGTGGTTGTGCCAGCGGCGAACTTCGTATTGAAGGCGTCAGCAGCGGGCACGCTCATCATTCTCATGACCCTTCGCACGACCATCATCACGATCATTCCCATGCCCATTCCCACGGCCTGCCATTTGCAGCGCGTCGTCTGGTGGATATCGAAATGGATGTGCTGGCGAAGAACAATCACATTGCCGCCCACAACCGCGAGCATTTTGCTGCGGCGGGCATTCTGGCGCTGAATCTGGTGTCCAGTCCCGGTTCCGGCAAAACCACCTTACTGACCAGCACCCTGACCCGGCTGGCCCCGTATTTCGACTGCGCGGTAATTGAAGGTGATCAGCAAACCACCAATGACGCCGACCGGATCCGCGCCACCGGCGTTCCGGCCATTCAGGTCAATACCGGCAAAGGCTGCCATCTGGACGCGCAAATGGTTCACGATGCGCTGCATCAGTTATCGCCAAACAACAACAGCCTGCTGTTTATCGAAAACGTCGGCAATCTGGTGTGTCCGGCCAGTTTTGATCTCGGCGAACTGCACAAAGTCGCGGTGCTTTCCGTGACCGAAGGCGAAGACAAACCGCTGAAATATCCGCATATGTTTGCCGCTTCCCGGCTGATGATCCTCAACAAAATCGATTTGCTGCCTTACGTCAGTTTTGACGTTGAGACCTGTATCACCAATGCACGTCAGGTGAATCCGCAGATTGAAGTGATTCAGCTTTCCGCCACCACGGGCGAAGGCATGGATCAGTGGCTGCACTGGCTGGAGCAGCAACGATGTGCATAGGCATTCCGGGACAAATCGTCGCGTTGCATGAAAATCAGCCCGATCACGCCTGGGCGCAGGTATGCGGATTGCGACGGGAGGTTAATATCGCGCTGGTGTGTGAAGGCGAACGCGAAGCACTGATCGGCTGCTGGGTATTAATCCACGTCGGTTTTGCCCTGAGCCGGCTCGATGAGCACGAAGCGCTGGACACGCTGGCCGCGCTGCATGCGATGGAAGAAGTGGAAGCCGACGTCGCCTTATTTTTGGGTGCGGGAGAATCAAGGTAATGCGTTTTGTTGATGAGTTTCGGGATCCGAAACTGGCGAGAACATTAATTCAGCGCCTGCATCAGCGGGCGGCACATCTGCCTTTCAGCGCAGAAAAGCCGATGCAAATTATGGAAGTGTGCGGCGGTCATACCCATGCCATTTTCAAATTCGGGCTGGATAAACTGCTGCCCCCGCAACTGGAATTTATCCACGGCCCGGGATGTCCGGTATGCGTGTTGCCGATGGGGCGAATTGATGCCTGCTGCGAAATCGCCGCACATGACGGGGTGATTTTTTGCACCTTTGGCGATGCGCTGCGCGTGCCGGGAAAACAGGGTTCGCTGTTGCAGGCGCGCGAACGCGGCGCGGATGTGCGGGTGGTTTATTCCCCGCTGGATGCGCTGAAGCTGGCGCGTGAAAATCCGCAGTCTCAGGTGGTGTTTTTTGCGCTCGGTTTTGAAACCACGTTGCCGGTGACCGCAGTCACGCTGCAACAGGCACGGCGGGAAGGCCTGAATAATTTTACCGTCTTCTGTCAGCACATCAGCCTGATGCCCACATTGCGCAGCCTCCTGCAACAGGACGATGTGCGCATCGACGCCTTTCTGGCACCCGGTCATGTCAGCATGGTGACCGGCACAGCACCGTATCATTTCATCAATGAAGAATTCGGTAAGCCGCTGGTGATCAGCGGTTTCGAGCCACTGGATATGCTGCAAAGCGTGCTGATGCTGGTGGAACAAGTTTGCGAGGCATCGTGTAAAACAGAAAACCAGTACCGGCGCGTCGTGCCGCAAGAGGGTAATCTGCTGGCACAGGAAGCCATGCGCGAGGTATTCACGCTTTCCGGTAGCAGCGAATGGCGCGGGCTGGGGATTATCGAAGACTCCGGTATTTCCCTGAGCCGGGCTTACGCAACGTTTGATGCGGAAATTCGTTTCAGACCGCAGGCGCAGCCGGTGGCGGATGATCCGCGTTCCCGTTGCGGCGAGGTGCTGACCGGCCGTTGCAAGCCGCATGAATGCCCGCTGTTTGGCACCGGTTGTACACCGCACAATGCGTTTGGTGCGCTGATGGTGTCATCCGAAGGCGCCTGCGCCGCGTGGTATCAGTACCGGCATCAGGAAACCGCAGCACAAGAAAGAACAACAGAAGGTGTGGGACAGGATGAGTGAGCATAAAGAAGTCGTCACCATGGCGCACGGCAGCGGCGGGCGAGCGATGCAGCAGATGATCGAACGCCTGTTCCTGAGTGCTTTCGATAACCCGTGGCTCAGTGAGCGCGAAGATGCGGCACGTTTGTCGATTGCCCACCTGAGTGCGCAGGGCGACCGGCTGGCGTTCACCACGGACAGCTATGTCATCGATCCGGTATTTTTCCCCGGCGGTAATATCGGCAAGCTGGCGGTGTGCGGAACGGCGAATGACCTGGCCGTCAGCGGCGCAACACCGGCATATCTTTCCTGCGGATTTATTCTCGAAGAAGGGCTGCCGCTGGAAGACTTGCACAAGATTGTGAATGCGATGGCACAGACCGCACGCGAGGCCGGGATTGCCATTGTCACCGGCGATACCAAAGTGGTGCAGCGCGGTGCGGCGGACAAGATTTTTATTAATACGACGGGGATCGGCGTCATCCCGGCAGATGTCCGCTGGGCTGCCTGCCATATTCAGGCCGGAGACAAAGTGATCGTCAGCGGTACGTTGGGCGATCACGGTGCCACTATTCTCAATCTCCGTGAACAGTTGGGAATGACGCTGGAAGTCGAAAGCGACTGCGCCGTGCTGGCGCCGATGATCGCTCCGGTGCGCGCACTTTCGGGTATCCGTGCCTTGCGCGATGCCACGCGGGGCGGGGTCAATGCGATCCTTCATGAATTCAGCGCCGCCAGCGGGTTCGGGATTTGCATCGACGAAACGGCTATCCCGGTGAAACCGGCGGTACGCGGAATTTGCGAACTGCTCGGTCTGGAGCCGCTCAATTTTGCCAACGAGGGAAAACTAGTGGTGGTGGTCTCCGCGCAGGAAGAAAACGCGGTGCTGAAACTATTGCGCAGCCACCCGCTGGGTGCCGACGCCGCGACGATAGGTGAAGTAACCGAAAATCCCCGGGTGTGTCTGCGCGGTGCGCTGGGGGTTTCACGCCAGCTAATGTTGCCCCATGCGGAGCCATTACCCCGCATTTGTTGATCTCGTCAGGGGAGAGCGCCGCTATGAAGGCGTAAACTTTCGGAATAGTTTCTTCAAAAACGCTTTGAATCAAAAGCCAGAGTTAACGCTATGCAGAGTGCAACAATGAGCATTACCAAACACAAAGGATTGCTGGAACTGACGCGCACATTGCTGTTGCAACAGACCATGACATCGCTGCTGGAAACTCTCACTCAGGTAGCGCAGGGCGCGGGTATTGCGGATACCGTGACGCTGGTGTTGTTCGACAACAACAGCGAACGCGTCTGTTTTTATGGTATTGATCCCCATCATCAGCCGGTCAGCTATGAAGATGAAACGTTGCTGGCGACCGGTCCGGTGCATGCCCTGCTGAATAACCCGCAAACTCAGGTCTGGCGCAGCGATGCTCTGCATCTGCGTTATCCGCAATTAAGCGCACTGAATCTGTATCCGCCGTTTAACGGATATTGTCTGGTGCCATTGCTGGCTTCATCCGGTTTACTGGGGGGCTGTGAGTTTATCCGCCAGAATGCAACGCCGTTCAGCGAAGAAGACAAAAACGGTCTGCACGAACTTTGTATGCTGGCTGCCATTGCAGTTGAACAAATCCAGCTGCGTGAAAATGCATTGTTTCAGCAATCTCAGCTGCGTCACGAGCGGGACGATTTCCGCATTCTGGTCGATATCACTAACGCGGTTCTCTCAAAGCTGGATCTTGATGAGCTGACCGGTGAAATTGCCAAAACTATTCATCATTTTTTCCACATCAATGCCATCAGTATTGTGCTGTGCGATGCGGACAAAGACAGCGAACAGGCCAGTGTTTACGCCACTCATTACGTACAAACTCACGTTGCGGAACGCGAACAGTCGCGCATGATGCTGAACGGTTCCCTTGAGCAACAGGTGATGAAAAGCGGCGAAATGCTGCTGACCAATGTCCGGCCAGCAGAAGAATTCGGGAGTGATGAGAGCACGCTGTTTCAGCTGCTGTGGCGCGATCAGACCAAAACGCTGTGTATCCTGCCGTTACGTTTTGGTCACAAAACGCTGGGTGTGCTGAAACTGGCGCAATGTCAGCCGGATAATTTCAATACGGCGAATTTGCATGTTTTACAGCAAATTGCAGAACGTATTGCGATTGCGGTAGATAACGCGCTGGCCTATCAGGAAATCAAAAGCCTGAAGGAAAAATTGCAGCACGAGAACCTGTATCTTACCGAGCAAATCAACAGCAATAACCCGGATTTCAGCGACATTGTCGGGCGCAGTCCTTCCATGTCTGCGGTGCTGAAGCAGGTCGAGATCGTGGCGAAAAGTGACTGCTCGGTACTGATCCTCGGTGAAACCGGAACCGGCAAAGAACTGATCGCCCGCGCTATTCATAATCTGGGCGATCGTCGTGATCAGCGCATGGTGAAAATGAATTGTGCGGCGATGCCGGCGGGCCTGATGGAAAGCGATCTGTTCGGTCATGAAAAAGGCTCTTTCACCGGCGCTACGGCGCAGCGCATGGGGCGTTTCGAACTGGCCGACAAAGGCACGTTATTCCTCGATGAAGTGGGTGAAATCCCGATTGAACTGCAACCCAAGTTGCTGCGTATTTTGCAGGAACAGGAGTTTGAGCGCGTCGGTGGCAATAAATTGATTTCAGTGGATGTGCGGATGATAGCGGCGACTAACCGTGACCTGCGCCAGATGGTGGCCGACAAAGAATTTCGCAGTGACCTGTATTATCGGCTGAACGTGTTCCCGATTGTCATTCCGCCGCTGCGTGAGCGTCCGGAAGATATTCCGCAGCTGGTGAAATTCCTGACCTATAAAATCGCCAAACGCATGAAGCGCACCATCGACAGTATTCCCGCCGAAACCCTGCGTCTGCTGAGCCGTATGCCGTGGCCGGGCAACGTGCGCGAGCTGGAAAATGTCATCGAGAGAGCGGTATTGCTGACGCGCGGAACGGTGCTGGATTTGCAACTGCCTGAGCTGAATTATCCGTTACCGATGGCTCCGGTGGTCACGCCTTCTGTGCGCGAAAGCACGCCCGCACCGCAGCTGAGTGAAGACGACGAGCGGGCGCGCATTTTGCAGGTGCTGAAAGAAACCAACGGCGTGGTGGCCGGACCCCGTGGCGCGGCTCAGCGGCTGGGATTAAAACGCACAACGTTGTTATCGCGAATGAAAAAACTGGGGATTGCCGCGCACTGATTTAATCCGTTTCCATTACCGCATCGGACAAGGAAATATGGCCGATGCGGTAATGCTGCCCGTCTCCTTCCGGCGGGTTTCTTCCCGCAGTAAAATGTATTTTCTTCCAGTTTGTCGTGTCCCAGGCGGTCACCTCGATAAGTGTGTCACTGACCGTTTGCTGATCAGATGGCGCAAGGTCACTGAAAGGTGCAATGTCAGTAATCTCTCTTTTGGCAAAAACAGCTGCCGCAACGTCTGCGCTGACGTGCGCTGCCAGCACCGGATAAACCCGGACAGGCGGCCAGCCGAAGGCTCTGGCGACGCCTTGAAATCCGGCACCTGAAATAAAGCGATTCATACTTTGCACGTCATGCCACAGGTAAAACGGCGCATACAGATTTTCTGCGCTGCCGATTTGCGAGCAGTCGCGGCGGGCGTAAAGATAAGTTTTGAAGATAAGCCCGGCAAAGCCATCCATCAGATGGCCGTTATCAGCAATGCGCTTTTCGATAATGCCCATGTCGTAATCGGCAGGCAGCGTAAAGGTGTATTGCATGGCAATCATAAGAACACTCCTTGTGGGAGTTTGAACATCTCACCATGACTGAACGACCAGTCTTCCGGTTGGGTAAAGCTCACCACCACCATCACATCCGCCGGAGAAATCCCCAGCGCAACGTGCAGTTTTTCAGTCAGATGACGGAACAGTTCCTGCTTCTGGTAACTGTTCCGCGGTTTGCCTGCAGTGATGTGAAACAGCAAAAAATCCTCTGAGCGGTGATGATTTTCCCCGGCAAGATAAGTCGGATTGATCACTCTCTGGCGGCGGCTGGCCGGTTCGAACAGCTGAAAACAGTCATCTTTAGGCACAGAAAAATGATCAACCAGTGTGTTCTGCAATATGGCTGAAATGGCATCCTGCCAGGTATCTGCGCGGTGATCGGGTAAGGAAATTCGGGTAAAAGGCATCGGTTGTTCCTCCGGTTACGGGGCGCGGTTTACTGCTCGCTGAGCGCGGAGAAGCGCGTCAGGGCGGATGCCGCAGCGGGCCAGCCGGCATAAAACGCCAGATGAGTGATCACTTCCGCCAGTTCGGTTTGAGTGACACCATTTTTCACCGCCAGACTCAGATGAAAGGGCAACTGCTCGCCGCGGTTCAGGGCAATCAGTGCGGCAACTGTGATCAGGCTGCGGTCGCGCGGTGACAGTTCTTCTCTTTTCCACAGATCGCCGAACAGTACCTGTTCCGTTAGTTCTGCAAATTTAGGCGTCAGGCGTGACATCGCGTCCAGCGTCTGCGTTTGTGAGGAAGTTGTGCTCATATCAGGCTCCTTTTGGTAGGTGTGAAAAGGAGCATAAGGCGTTATGATTATCCTTAATATCGAAAATATCAGCAGCATTAATCCATGAAAACAGGATGATTAAACGTGGCAAAACGACCGGTGACTTTTGATGCAGAGGCGTTGCGCAGTTTTGTGACCGGTATTGAGCTGGGCAGTTTTGTGCTGGCTGCCGACCGGCTGGGGCGCTCGACTTCTGCGGTCAGCGCACAGTTGAAAAAGCTGGAGCAGCAGGCAGGTACGGAGCTGGTGCAAAAATCAGGGCGGCACCTGATCCTGACGGAACGCGGCGAAGTGATGCTGAGCTATGCGCGGCGGATCCTCAGCCTCAACGATGAAGCCAGCGCCATCATGCTCGCCAGCGCCCTGAGTGGCAGTCTGAATCTGGGCATGCAGGAAGATTTCGGCGAAGCGCTTTTACCGGCACTCCTCGGCACATTTACCCGCGCACATCCGCAGGTGCAAGTCTCCGCCAGCATTACCCGCAACCAGCAATTGCTCGACGGGATCCGCCATAACGAGTTCGATCTGGCGGTCTGCTGGCAGGCCGATGAAGCGCCGCTCTTTCCATCCAGCCGGTCGCTGGGGCGTATACCGATGCGCTGGATAGGCCCTGAAAACTTCGACCTGAAACGCTATCAGCAAACCGGCGAACCGCTGCCGTTACTGGTGTTTGAAGCGCCATGCCTGATGCGAAATGCCGCCACAACGGCGCTGGATAAAGCGGGTATTCCGTGGCGTATCGCGTTTACCAGCCGCAGCCTGAGCGGGATCTGGGCCGCGATGTCGGCGGGATTAGGCATCACCGTGCGTACCGATTTCGGCAGGCCGCAGACGGTCAGAATGTTAAATGAGTTGCCCGAACCGGGCGAAGTGGGGATCAGCCTGCATCAGGGGCAGACGCCACCCGGTGAGGCGGCGGGGTATCTGATTCAGGCGATAAGCGATTTTTTCGCGGTGCGCCGGTAAATCTGTACGTGTATAAATCGCGGCGGTTACTTCTTTGCGGGTTGCTGGCGATAGTGCGCCAGACGCTCGCGGAAATACGCCCGCAGATGCTCCGGTTGTTCCATTTCAACTTCGTCTGCATTCACCGGCAGATTATTGCGCTCACGCACCGCGACCGTCCCGGCGGCCAGTCCGGCACTCACTTTGTCCATTTCTTCTTTACTCAGCCCTGCGAGATTGTTGTTCATAGCGTCTCCTTTTAATTCCACGGAGTTTAGCATTCTCAGCCCGCAAATGGTTCTGAGCATGGCGTGATTGGCATTCAATTTCACAATCGGTTTACAAAATCGCCAAAAGCAGGCCATTATTTATCCCTCTTTTGTATGGAACGGAGCCTGAAAATGACGCGAATGACAGCCAAAGATTTCCCTCCTGAACTCCTCGAATATTTTGATTTCTACGTACACGGCAAAATGACCAAGCGTGAGTTTCTCGATCTGTCTGCCAAATTTGTGGCGGGGGGATTGTCGCTGGCAGCGCTGACCACGCTGATGACGCCCAATTACGCCTACGCCGAACAGGTGGAATTCACCGATCCTGATATTGTGGCGGAATATATTCAGTACCCGTCGCCGCAGGGGCACGGCAGCGTGCGGGCGTATCTGGTACGTCCGGCCAAATTAGCCGGTAAAGCGCCCGGCGTAGTGGTGGTGCATGAAAATCGCGGGCTGAATCCGTATATCGAAGACGTGGCGCGGCGGGTGGCGAAAGCCGGATTTGTCGCACTGGCGCCGGATGGTCTGAGTTCCGTCGGCGGGTATCCGGGTAACGATGAAAAAGGGCGCGAACTGCAACAAAAGGTCGATCCGGCCAAACTGATGAACGACTTTTTTGCGGCGGTTGAATTTCTGATGCATCACCAAACGGCCACCGGCAAAGTCGGGATCACCGGTTTTTGTTACGGTGGCGGCGTAGCCAATGCGGCAGCGGTGGCGTATCCGGAACTGGCGGCCGCTGTGCCGTTCTACGGGCGTCAGCCGAAAGCTGAAGATGTGCCGAAAATCAAAGCGCCGTTATTGCTGCATTACGCCGAACTGGATAAACCGATTACCGAGGGCTGGCCTGCGTATGAGGCGGCGCTGAAGGCCAACAATAAAGTCTATGAGGCGCATATTTATCCCGGCGTGAACCACGGTTTCCACAATGATTCGACACCGCGCTATGACAAACCCGCAGCGGATCTCGCCTGGGAAAGAACCATTGCCTGGTTCAAAAAGTACCTCGAACCGCAAACAGAAAGCGCATAAAAGAAAAGGGCGGGATCGCAAAATCCCGCCCTTTTAGTCTCTAAGCAATGCCGCCTTCTGCGACGGCGGATTTTTACCTGCTGTCAGTCCGTTACGACTTCAGTACGCCATCAAAATCGGATGCATCGTGGCGTTCTTCCAGCTGTTCGTCACCCCAGGTGCGGTTGACGATACGGCCACGTTTCACCGCCGGACGGCTGGCAATATCAGCGGCCCAGCGCTGGAAATGCTTGTAGGATTTGATGTCGAGGAATTCGGCGGATTCGTACAAGCCCCCCTGCGCCAGACTGCCGTACCAGGTGAAAATAGCGATATCGGCAATGGTGTATTCTTCACCGGCGATGAAACGGTGCTCTGCCAGCTGGCGATCCAGCACATCCAGCTGACGTTTGGCTTCCATCGTGAAGCGGTTAATGGCGTATTCGATTTTCACCGGCGCATAATGATAAAAATGTCCGAAGCCGCCGCCCAGATAGGGCGCGGAACCTTGCAGCCAGAACAACCAGTTCAGAGTTTCGGTGCGACCGGCGAGATCTTGCGGCAGGAACTTACCGAATTTTTCGGCCAGATACAGCAGGATATTGCCGGATTCAAACACGCGGATCGGCGGCGTAGCAGAGTTATCCAGCAGTGCCGGGATTTTCGAGTTCGGGTTAACGTCAATAAAGCCGCTGGAGAACTGATCGCCTTCGTTGATGCGGATAATAAACGCATCGTATTCCGCACCGCTGACACCCTGTTCCAGCAATTCTTCCAGCAGGATCGTCACTTTCTGGCCGTTTGGTGTGCCCAGCGAATAAAGCTGAAGCGGGTGTTTACCGACCGGCAGCGTTTTCTCATGTGTCGGGCCCGCTATCGGGCGGTTGATGTTCGAGAACTTGCTGACTTCGTCTTTATTCCAGGTCCAGACTTTTGGTGGCTGATACTGTTCTGACATGACATTCTCCGCATCTTTTTTTGAGGTTAAGACTCAAAAGTCTAGCAGGAGATGATCAACGATGACGCTGAGAATGTGCCTTCAGTCAATGCGGCTAACTGGCCGCAGGATATAACCCTTTGCGCTTCCATTTCACATCTGCTACCGACTGGCCGGTGTGATTTTTTCCCTGTAACAACAGGTTGAATTTAGCGCCGGTTGCCCGCATCAGGCGGCTTTGCAGAATATAAACCGCCTCGATGCCCAACTCACGGCAGGGCAGATGTACCGCAGTAAAACTTTGTGCAACGGATGTTTTCATGTCGTGCGCGAAATCGATACTCATCACCGATATATCTTCCGGGACTTTAAAGCCGTGTTTGTTCAGTGCGTCTACGGTGGCCTGTGCGATCTGGTCACCTCCGCAGACGATGGCCGATGGCATGTTTTCCCGTTTATGCTCACGAAGATACTTCTCAATGCTTTCCCTCGCCTGTTCCCCACCGCTCCCATGATTGACCAGCAAATGCATGGCTTCATCGAACACCACATGGTGTTCCAGACAGGCGCGTTTAAAACCGTCGAGCCGTTGCATCATGGTTTCCCGACGCAGATCGGTGAACAACAAAACGGGGCGGTGGCCTCTGACAAACAGAAAGTTAGCGGCACTGTATCCGATGGAATAATGATCGGCTGAAACACAGTCGAGGCGCATTTCGCTGTCTTTCGCATTAATCATCACCACCGGTTTGTTGGATTCCGCGGCAAGGCGATACAGCATCACGTCATCAATGCCGATGATGATGATTCCATCAACATCCCCCTGACTGAGCGCCTGCATAAAAACGGCGATATCTGGATCATTGACCGTTAGCGCACATTTGCGGACATGAATATCATAACGGCCCACTTCCGCCGTAATTTCCTGAATGACTTCATGATAATAACGATCTTCATGGGGGGTAAATGCTGCCGGTGGCGCGCAGATTAACAGCGTATTCATCAACAGACGGCTGGCAGGTATATCACGTAAAATACCCATTGTCCTTGCATGGCTAAATACTTTTTCTTTTGCCTGCGGACTGACATTCGATTTTCCGGCTAATACCCTGGAAACGGTACTGGGAGAAAGCCCGGTTAACTCGGCTATTTGCCGGATTTTTAATTTTCCTGTCATTTTGTGATCAACGCCTCATTAGCTCATGGACTTATTACCACGGTTAACTTTATGTAATTAATGAACTATTCAGCATGATAGCAAATTCTGATTGCCGCGCTGCAATTCCTGTCACAAATAACGGTTGTTGGAAAAAAAAGCCATTACTATCCTCCCGAATATAAGAGATTCAGCCAAAAGTAAGAGGTTTTTTCATGCCATTTTTCATTAATGTGAAATTAAATCATTAATTAATTCAGTGGGATGATCATGCCTTTACATCGGTTCCACGTCGGGAGAGTAAAATGCTAAAAATAGCAATTATTGGTACGGGTAATATTTCCCATAATCATATTCAGGGATATTTAGAGTTTGCTGATCGTTGCCAGATTGTTGCGCTGGTAGATATTTATCCTGAAAAGGCGGAAGAGAAAAAACGTCATTATGGCCTGACCAATGCGAAGGTGTATGCCAGCCATGAGGAAATCCTCGGCGATACTGAGATCGACGTTTTTGACGTGTGTACGCCACCGTATGTCCATGCCGAAATTTCTATCAACGCCCTGAATGCGGGCAAGCATGTGCTGTGTGAAAAGCCAATGGCAGCATCGTTGCAGGAATGCGATGCCATGATCAGTGCAGCAAAAGAGAGTGGTAAAACGCTGTCAATTATTGCGCAGAATCGCTTTACCGACGCGTTCTGGCGCTTAAAGAAAGTGCTGGATTCCGGCGAAACCGGCAAAGTCTGTCATGCGCAGGTCGATTCATTCTGGTGGCGTGGTCATTCCTATTACGATTTGTGGTGGCGTGGCACCTGGGAAAAAGAGGCGGGCGGTTGCACGCTGAATCACGCGGTTCATCATATTGATGCTATCCAGTGGATGCTCGGTTTCCCGTCTGAAGTGGTGTCGATGATCACCAATGCCGCGCACGATAACGCCGAAGTGGAAGATCTCTCGGCAGCCATTTTCAAATATGACTCCGGTGCGCTGACTCAGCTGACGGCCTCGGTAGTGCATCATGGTGAAGATCAGAAGATTGTCATTCAGGGCGAGAAAGCGCGAATTTCTGCCCCGTGGGATAAATACGCCAGCATTTCTGCGCCGAACGGCTTCCCGATAGATGAACGCGATACCGATCGTGAAAATCAACTCGAAGACATTTACCAGTCGATCCCTAAACTCACTTATACATTGCATATCGGCCAGATTGACAATTTCCTCACTGCGCTGGAAACCGGCACCGCGCCGCTGATCGACGGCGTGCAGGGCAAGCGTTCGCTCGAACTTATCGCCGCCATTTATAAATCCGCCATCACCCGCAGCATTGTGACCCTCCCGCTGGCTTCCACCGACCCGTTCTATCAGACCGGCGGACTGGTTTCGCTCGCCCCGCACTTTTATGAGAAATCTGCATCGGTGGAAAACTTCGCCAATGAAGACGCGATCCCGCTCGGTAAAAACATGGATAAAGGAGCCTGAACATGAGCAACAAAGACGGTATGAATTATGCGCCGGTAGGCAAACCGCAGCCGGTGGTAAAACCGGGTGAATTCGTGATTGCCGCCGCCGCGCTGGATCACGGGCACATCTATGGCATGTGTAACGGATTGATTGAAGCAGGAGCCAGCCTGAAATGGGTTTACGATCCCGACCCTGCAAAAGTAGAGAAGTTTGTTGCGCAGTATCCGCAGGTGAAGGTCGCGAAATCGTTGCAAACCCTTCTCGATGATAAAGAAGTGCAACTGGTGGCAGGTGCGGGTATTCCGTCTGAACGCTGTGCATTGGGGCTGAAAGTGATGGCGGCCGGGAAAGATTATTTCACCGATAAAGCGCCACTGACCACGCTGGAACAACTGGCAGCGGCGAAGGCAAAAGTAGCCGAAACCGGGCGTAAATTTGCGGTGTATTACAGCGAGCGTCTGCACGTCGAAAGTGCGGTATTTGCCGGCCAGTTAGTGCAGGAAGGGGCGATCGGGCGTGTGATCCAGACGCTCGGCACCGGTCCGCATCGCGAAGGCGAAGGACGACCAGACTGGTTTTATGAGAAAGAGCAGTTTGGCGGCATTCTCTGTGATATCGGCAGCCATCAGATTGAACAGTTCCTGTTTTACACCGGCAACAGCAATGCTCACGTGGTAGCGGCTCAGGCACTGAATTTCAATCATCCGCAATATCCGAACTTTGAAGATTTTGGCGACACCATGCTGGAAGGCGAAAACGGCGCGCGCGGTTATTTCCGCTGCGACTGGTTTACGCCGGAAGGGCTGAGCACATGGGGCGATGGGCGTCTGACGCTGCTTGGTACTGAAGGGTATATCGAGATCCGCAAATATGTCGATCTCACACGCGGCGAGCAGGACGTGGTGTATCTGGTGAACCGGGAAGGGGAGTTCCGTTATCCGGTTTCCGGCAACGTCGGCTTCCCGTTCTTCGGACAGCTGATACTGGATTGCCTTAACCGCACCGAAAAAGCCATGACGCAGGAACATGCGTTTAAGGCCGCCGAACTGTGCGTGCGGGCGCAGATGCTGGCTAACGAAACCCACTGAATCGGGAGCGGATCATGAAAACTCTGGGGGCTGCGGTAATCGGTTGTGGTGCCATCCATACCTGCCATGTCAAGGCGATTCAGCATGAGCCAGAATGTCAGTTACGGGCCATTGCTGAGTGCAATATTGGCAAAGGCAGGGCGCTGGCGCTGGAATATGGCTGTGATTTTTATACTGATTATCACGAAATGTTATCTGATCCGCTGATTGACGTGGTGCATATCTGTCTGCCGCATCATTTACATCTGGAAGCGATTCTCGCCGCGCTGGCGGCGGGAAAGCATGTTTTCACCGAGAAACCGGTGGCGCTGAATATCGGTGAGGTCAGCGCCATTAAACGGTCAGAGGCGCAGGCTGACGGAGTGCTTGGCGTGTGTTATCAGAACCGCCTGAATCCTTCCAGTCAGAAAATCAAAGCACTGCTGGACAGCGGGCAGCTGGGCACCATGTTGAGCATCAAAGCCATCCTGACCTGGTCACGCGGCGGGGCGTATTACAGTGAAAGCCTGTGGCGCGGGCGTTTTGCCACCGAAGGCGGCAGTCTGCTGATCAATCAGGCGATCCACACGCTGGATTTAATGCAGTGGTTTAGCGGCGGCGTGCTGGCGCTGAAGGGCGTGGTGGAAAGAACGTTTCTCAGTGATCTGACTGAAAATGAAGATACCGCGATGGCCAGTCTGAAAATGGGTAACGGTGCGCGGGGATTGTTTTACGCAACCAATTGTCACAGCACCGACTCGCCGTTGCTGCTGGAAATTCATTGTGAAAAAGGACTGCTGCAGTTACATCACAACGCGCTGTGGCTGATTGAAGGAGAAAATAAAACGCTGCTGGTCAGCGATGACAGTCCGTCAGGAACAACCAAAAGCTACTGGGGCGACAGTCATCGTCAGGCAGTATCAAATTTCTATCATTCCATTCGTCATCCTGAAGAAAAAAATTATATCTCTGTTTCACAGGCCGAAGTGTCTCTGAATATTGTCGGGGCGATTTACCGCTCATCACAATCAGGGAAATGGATAACTCTGGCTGATTAAATAATTTTAATAATAACTTTACCTTCACAGGATAATAATAATGAAACCTACTGAGCGCAGAGTCGGTTACGGCACGGCTATAGGCTATGGCGTAACTGACTTATTTGGTGGCGGTGCATTCGCCGTTATCGGTACCTGGCTTTTATTCTTCTATACCATGTATTGCGGATTGACTGTTTTAGAAGCGGGTTCTATTTTCGCTATCGCCCGAGTGATTGACGCGGTATTAAGTCCCATCATGGGTTATATTACCGACCACTTTGGTAATACCTGGCTGGGTAAACGGTTTGGCCGCCGTCGCTTTTTCCTGCTGATCAGTTCGCCGCTGATGTTCCTGTATGCGCTGGTCTGGGTCAAGGACATGGGCTACTGGTATTATCTCGGAACGTATTTGTCGATTGAATTACTGTCGGCGATGGTGCTGGTGCCGTGGGAAACACTGGCCGCAGAGATGACCAACCGTTTCGGCGAACGTACCCGCCTGGCCGGTGTACGCATGATTTGCTCGCAGCTTGGCGGTTTTCTTGCCGTGTCTGTACCGGGCGTGATCATGATGTTTACCGGTAAAGATAATCCGATGACGTATACCTACACGGGGATGTTCTTCGCCACAGTATTTTGTATCGCCGTGTTTACCACCTGGTTATGTACCTGGGAGGCGAAGGATGTGCGGGATCCGAATGAGCCTGAACCGGAAATGGAATCCGGCGGCAGCCTCTGGCATCATCTGAAAAGTCTGGTGCTGGATTTTATTTCGTCCTTTAATATCCGCATGTTCCGTCAGCATATTATTATTTATATCGCTTCATTCACCGCAATGGACGTATTTGGTGCCGTCTTTACCTATTATGTGGTTTATGGCCTGCATCAGGATGTAGGGGCGGTTTCGGGATATTTAAGCGTCGCAGCTTTTGTTTCCGTACCCTCGACCATTGTTTATATGATGGTCATGGAAAGGTTGAATGTTTCGCCTTCCGCTGCGTTGCGGATAGCGTATGGCTGTATCTTCTTTGTGCTGGCTGCTCTGTTTTATATTTATATTACCAACACAGCGGTGCCGCTAATTCTCTTTACTTCCATTTTTGTTGTTTTAGGCTTTGGTCGCTCAGGGCTCTATTATATTCCGTGGAATATTTACAGCTTTATTCCGGACGTCGATGAGATAGTCACCAAAAAACGCCGCGAGGGGATTTTTGCCGGTGTCATGGTATTTACCCGTAAAAGTACTGTTGCGATTGCCATTATGATTGTAGGTCTGGTGCTGGAAGAAAGCGGATTTGTGAAAGGGCAGGGCGCGCAGCCGCTCAGCGCGTTAAACGCGATTATAGGACTGATGATCTTTGCCACCGGGGCATTGCTGGCAATCAGTTTCTATATGACTTTCAAATTCAAGCTGACGCGGGACACGCATAAAATTCTGATCAAAGAAACTGCTCGCCTGAAACTGGGCGGTGCTCAGGAAGATTGCGACGAAGTATCGCGCAAGGTGATTAAAGACCTGACGGGTTACGAATACAATGAGGTGTGGGGCGGCAGCGCAACGCAAAAAAATACCAGGGAAAAATTAGCGATAGAATAATCAGTTACATGCGGGCAGATAGTCTGCCCGCTTTCATTTCCGGTCAGCTCTCCTGCGCAGGCAAGGTCTGATTCCCGTCACCCAGCGCACGTTGCATAAACACCGTATCCAGCCAGCGACCATGCTTGAAACCGACAGAATGCATGGTGCCTTTCACCTGAAAACCAGCAGCGAGGTGCAGATTAATCGACGCCATGTTTTCGCTGTCGCCAATATTCCCCACCAGCTGGCGAAAACCGTGCATTTCCGCCCAGTCAATCGCCCGGCGAAGTAACGCTTTACCCGCACCACGTTTCTGAAAACCGGGATCGATATAAATCGAATCCTCCAGCGTATAGCGGTAAGCAAAACGCTCGCGATAGCGGCCCAGATAGCAGTACCCTTTCACTTCCCCCTCATGCAAAACCACCAGCCACAGCAAACCGGCTTCCTGAATTTTTTTCAGGCGCAGCGCCATTTCATGTTCATCAGGCGGCTGAGTTTCGAACGAGGCCGTCCCATGTAAAACATGCCAGGCATAAATTTTCTGCATGGCAGGGATATGTTGTTTATCTGCTTCAATAATTTCCATTTTTTCGGTCTCGTGGGTGATTTCGCTATAGCCTACTCTTTCCCAAAACGAGCTGGGAGGGCAAACTGTTTATCACCGGTATAAGGAAAACTTTGAGATGCCCAGCCTTAATCTTGATCACCTGACCACATTCAAACTGGTCGCCAGCCGGAAAAGCTTTTCCGGTGCTGCTGACGCGCTCGGGCTTTCGCAACCCGCCGTCAGCCTGCAAATCCGCCAGCTAGAACAAACTCTGCAGGCGCGTCTGGTTGAGCGCACGGGCAGGGGGATCCGCCTGACAGCCGCCGGGCAAACATTATTGTCACATATCGGGCCGGTCGAACAGGCCGTGAGTGCCGCGATGCTTTCGGTGGCGGCAACCACACAGGAAGTCAGCGGAACGGTAACTCTTGGAACGGGCGCAACGGCATGTATCCATCTGCTGCCGCCGCTTTTAGAGCAACTGCGCACTGAGCATCCGTTGTTAACCGTGCGCGTCAGAACGGGAAATACGCAGGAAATTTTGCAGGCGGTGGAAGATAACCGCGTTGATATTGGCCTCGTCACGATGCCTGCGGCGGGTCGTAATCTGCATGTCAGCCCGGTCACCCAGGATGATTTCAAAGTCATCATGAAAAAGGATGACAATGCAACGGACAGAAGCATGACGGCGGCAGAGCTTCAGACACTACCATTGATCGTTTCTGAATACGGCAGCGGAACCCGCGCATTAATCGACGGCTGGTTTCAGGCAGAAGGGATTGCCGTGCAGCCAGTGATGGAGCTTGGCAACATCGAGGCGATTAAAAAAATGGTGCAGGCTGGCCTTGGCTACAGCATCGTGCCCGGAATGTCGGTGGCCAACCCGCAGGACAGGATGGGGTTGAGTGTGATGGCATTGCAGCCGGTTCTCCGCCGGCCGCAGGGGATTGTGATGCGACAGGATAAGACGCTGACGAAAGGCATGGCGGAGTTGCTGAAGTTAATCGGGGGATGATCCTCTGCAACCCTGATGTTCCGGCTTATATGCTTTTTTCTTCTTAGCAGTGCTTTATTGGTTTTTTAAACCGCGACAATCCTCCTGTTATAGTCATTTCATTACGCATTAGCGGTTATTTTTTAAGGAAAAAAAGTGAAACTGACGTTCCCTCATTTACGTACTGGTGCTGTGGTTTTGCTGGCGGGATTACTGCTGGCGGGCTGTGATCAAAAAAGCGGTGATGCTAAACATATCAAAGTTGGCGTGATTAACGGCGCCGAGCAGGATGTGGCGGAAGTCGCGAAAAAAGTCGCCAAAGACAAATACGGTCTGGACGTAGAACTGGTTGGTTTCAGCGGCTCATTACTGCCGAATGACGCAACCGAACACGGCGACCTGGATGCCAACGTGTTCCAGCACCGTCCGTTCCTCGATCAGGATAACAAAGCTCATGGCTATCATCTGGTGGCGGTCGGCAACACCTTTGTGTTCCCGATGGCGGGTTACTCGAAAAAGATTAAAACCGTTGATCAGCTTAAAGACGGCGCCACCGTGGCGATCCCCAACGATCCGACCAACTTAGGCCGCGCGCTTCTGCTGCTGCAAAAAGAGAAACTGATCACCCTGAAAGACGGCAAAGGCCTGTTGCCGACGACGCTGGATATCACTGAAAACCCGCATCACCTGAACATTATGGAACTGGAAGGCGCGCAACTGCCGCGCGTGCTCGACGACCCGAAAGTCGATGTTGCCATTATCAGTACCACCTATATCCAGCAAACCGGATTATCGCCGGTGCATGACAGCGTATTTATCGAAGATAAAAATTCGCCGTACGTGAATCTTCTGGTTTCACGCCCGGACAATAAAGATGCGGAAAACGTGCAGGAGTTTCTGAAATCGTATCAGTCTCCTGAAGTGGCGAAGGCAGCCGAGAAAATCTTTAACGGCGGGGCGGTTCCGGGCTGGTGATGATATTTGCATGACAAAATCTGCTATTTTCAGAAGCCCGCTTAACATGAACTGTCCAACTTTATGGGGTCAGTCCAATTGCGGGCTTTTAATTTAGTTAAGCCATTCCGCCACACCACCATGTCGCGAGCACGTTCCTCGACGATGAGCACTGAAACTGTAGGTTCCGTCTCTGCACTGAGCCGATGCGCCATCAGGAGCATTACCCGACTTTGTATGCGCCGGCCGGTGAATTTCCTGCCCGTCTGAATTGGTATAATCTCCTTGCTCGATAAGCTCATTATCGGTTGAGGAAGATTGCGTGTGCTGTTTGGCAATTGCCGGGTTTAATAAAAGACTGACTGCAAATAGCAAAGATCCCAGTAAGCGCATGATCGCACTTTGTCCCTGTTATGGTTGTACTACCTGAATGATTGGCGAGGAGATTACTCCTTATACCCACACAGGCAATACTGATATTTAATCAGTAGTTAATTGTCTTATCTAATGTCGTTATGTGAACTGTGAAAGGGTGTCCCCTTCAGGAATCGTTTATTTAATCATTTTAGTGAAAATGGAAATTAAATATTAGCGTCTATCATCGGGAGTATAATTTGTAAAACCGCATGGTAAGCCAGGCGCATTTATCCAATATTTTTATCAGAATTACTCCTTCAAATATTTCCTTATTTAAAATAATTTAGCTCAAGAGAAATCACGAGTATGATGCCGGAATACCCATAATAAAAGAAAGGGATTGGCATGAAAATGACGTACAGCTTCGAGTTAACAGTAAGAGTGTGCTGGGAAATGGCGTCATGACCAAAGGCTACTATCTGTTCATACGGGATAAAACTACCTGCGGCGGTATTATTGCCGAAGGCGAACCAAGACATACCATCATGAGAAAGGCCGTGGCGCGTGAACTAGACAGAGTGACCTGCGGGAAACTTCCCGGCTTATTTAAGAAACTCGGGCCAATACATGAGCGGGCAATGAAGGCACTGGTAATCGAGGGCATTATCAAACTAACCGGGTATTCCAATGCTCAACGCTCATACCGGGCATATGCTATTTCTAAGCGTTGTCTGCGTAGATTTTTTGGCGCCGATAGAGAGGCATAACTTAGCCGTGAGGACCGCTACCATTATCTGAATGACATTTTCACCAAGCGTAAAAGTTACTCATTTGATGAGCTTATTGGGATTGCGATTGATAGTGGGTCAGCGTGCCAGACATGAGCAATCTAAATGCGGGCAGGAGGGCATGATCATGAAGCTTATTAGTAGATGAATTTATGTGATCGGGATGAAATCCACGCCGGAGCGTGGATTTTACCTTAGGAAAACAGAATGACTTAGCTGTCTTGTTTTATCTGGGACTTAAGCTCGTCCATTTTCGCTATGAGCGGAGTCTTCTTGGCTTCTAGCACAGATATATACTCATGGCATGATTTAATTTCCCCTGATACAATTTCCTTGCTCTTTTCTAAGGAGTGAATCGCTTCTTGTTTAAAATTAATTCGCTGCTCAATCTCCTGTTTGGCAGAAAGACGGTTCTCAAGCTTAACCTGACCAATATCACTTTTATATTCATTCTTGAGTTGCGATATTTCCCTTTGCAGAGCCCTGATGTTTTTTGGCGCATCATCGAAGTTCTGCATCAGTTTCTGCCACTGTTTGCCCTTATGGTTGGGCACTTTAATGAGATCTGAATATTGACGGCGGCCTTCTTTTAAATCGTAACCGAAGTGCTTAATGGCATATTTATCGCTGCCCAGATGTTCACGCCAGCTGGTGGTGCCAAAGCCCGTATCGCGATTATCATAAATAGCGCCGCTCTCAGCTTTTCTCAGATCCTGCTCGGCACTGCTTACACCGTGTTTCCTTGCAAAATCGAGTAAAACCGCACGGCTATTTTCATGCGCCGCAATTTTCTTATTTAATGTACTGATTTCGGCATTTTGTTTGGCCTCGAGTTTACTGATTTTTGCTTCAGTATCTTTTAAACGCTTGGCATCTTTGACCGCAAAGTCTTCCGAGGAGGTGTTCTTTAGCGCATCGGCCAGAGGTTTAATCTCATTATGCAGTTTTTTAATCTGCACATCAGCTTTGTTAATTTTTTCCTTAAGTTTGGCGATCTCATTTTTTTCCTGAGAAACATTTCTTGAAATGAGTTGGAGATCATCTGCAAGACCTTTAATCTCACCGTTTACTTTGGCATTGTGAGCATTTATTTCATTTTTGTGAATGTCCTGCACGACCGGGGCAAGCTTCTGTTGAATATTTTTAAGCTTCTCTTCTTTCTTATCATGCATTTTGGAATTCTGCGCTTCAAGCTTGTCAAATAAATTACTGAAAGTATTTTTCAGCGCGACAGGGTCTTTTGGACATGATTCCATTTTTGTCATTAGCAGCTGGCCGACCTCAACTTTATCGCATTTATTGAGAATTCTGTTCAGCGTATTGACATCGCCTTTATGAATGCGTTTGTCACTGTCATTAAGTAAGTTCTTATAGGCTGAAATAAAACTATTTTGGTCACGTACGCTTAGTGAATTAGACATGATGTAGTTCCGAGTGTCGATTTAATAGATAATGTAGCAATGTGCTAAATCGTATATCTCCCTCCAGAGAATTTCTTCTAAAAAACGCTTTTTATATATTTCGCTTGTGGGTGGAGTTGAGGCGGTTTTTGATATCAGTTTTTAAATCACTAACGTAAATTAGTTAATTCCCGTTGCGTGGTCGTGGCAACGAGGCTTCTTGTGAATAACGCTAGTAAGAAACTTATAAAGGAATGAGTAAATGCAATTAACCAAATTGGTTTGGGCCTTTGGTATGGGGGCTGCTGTACTGGCAGGCCAGTCACAGGCAAGCGATCAGGGACACGGCACGGTTAAGTTTACCGGCAGTATTATTGATGCCCCTTGTTCAATTACCCCTGAAACCATTGAGCAGACCGTCGATTTGGGCGAAATCTCCAATAAATCTCTGCTCAACGGCGGAAAGTCCAACCCGCGTCCGTTTGATATCAAACTGGAAAGCTGCGACCTCTCGGGACTTACGGATAAAACCGTCACCATTACCTTTACCGGACCGGAATCCAGCGCTCAGCCCGGCTATCTGGCTATTGTCGGAAGCAGCGCCAGCGGGGCGGCTATCGGCATTACCAACGATGAGGGCACCAATATTCCTCTTGGCACCGCCAGTTCCGCGACAAAAACACAGCAGGGTGATAACACGCTGACCTACTCCGCCTACCTCAAAGGAAACGGCGGGAGCACAACGGTCGTGCCGGGTTCCTTCACCTCGGTTGCCAATTTTACTCTGGCCTATCAGTAAGCACACAGCGGGCCTTCTGCGTTTTTCTATACGGTTTTCGTTTGTGAGATACCTATGAATAGCAGTGTTTCGTTTGTAGTGCCCTCCCTGCTGGTGTGGCTTGTGCTATGCCTGGCCTCCTCAGGTGCGCTGGCGAAGAATGCGGCGGATCAGGGGCATGGAAAGGTAAGCATGCAGGGTTCGATCATCGACACACCCTGCGCGATCGCCGTGGCCAGTCGGGAACAGGTGATTGATCTGATGACTATTCCACTGGAACAAGTCATCCGTGACGGTGGTGGCCCTTCTAAGCCATTCAGTATTCATCTGGAAAATTGCGCCTTTGAGCAGTTGATTCCTAACCAGCAGGACTGGTCGCATTTCATGGTGACCTTTGATGGTCCCGTTACCGACGGCGAGCTGTTTGCTCTCCACGGTGGCGCTCGAGGTATCGGGTTAGAGATTTCTGATGCCACAGGAAACCGTATGCAGCCCGGCATTGCTTCGCAGGCGGGCCTGCTGCAGCCCGGTGCCATGCGCCTTGATTACTCACTACGTTTGGTGGGCAACCATCAAAAACTACGGGCCGGGGCTTACTCCACTACCGTGCGTTTTAAACTGGATTACTTTTGATGAGGCAGGTTTTATATCACGCCGGCGCATGGCTGCGC
This sequence comes from Rahnella variigena, assembly GCF_003610915.1. Lineage (NCBI taxonomy): Bacteria > Pseudomonadati > Pseudomonadota > Gammaproteobacteria > Enterobacterales > Yersiniaceae > Rahnella > Rahnella variigena. The sequence continues at coordinate 4,089,780 of NZ_NSDJ01000001.1, read as the reverse complement.
CGTTGTCCTGTAGCGCTGATGGTGACGCTGGCTTTTCAGGGGGCAGAGGGATACGCGGCAGACGCAATAGAATTCAACACGGATGTCCTGGATATTAGTGACCGTTCACACATCGACCTTAGCCAGTTTTCTCAGGCAGGGTACATCATGCCGGGTGAGTATCAGATGGTTATCCGTCTGAACAAAGCCGAGCTGCCGGAGCAAACGTTAGCGTTTATTAAACCGGATAACGATCCTCAGGGCAGCCAAGTGTGCCTTACGCCACAGGTCATTGCTCAACTGGGTTTAAAAGCTTCTGCTTTGCGCGATCTCAAGTGGTGGCACAGCGGGCAATGTCTGGATAACGCGAGCCTGCCGGGGGTAAGCGCGCGGGCAGTTCTGGGCGAAAGCGCGCTCTACCTGAATGTTCCCCAGGCATATCTGGAATATACCGCTGACAACTGGGATCCGCCCGCTCGCTGGGATGACGGTATTGCCGGGGGAATTTTTGATTACAACCTTAACGGACAGTCGTCGCGTTTTACCGGCGCGAGCCGCAGGGATGTCCAGTCGCTCAGCGGCAACGGAACCACAGGGTTTAACCTGGGTGCCTGGCGTTTTCGCGCCGACTGGCAGGGGCAGTACAACCATACCCGTGGCTCCATGAACAACACGCAGCGTGACTGGCAGTGGAGCCGCTACTACGCCTGGCGGGCGATCCCCTCGTTAAAATCGAAGCTGATGCTCGGTGAGAACTACCTCAATTCCGGCATGTTCGACAGTTTCCGCTACACCGGAACCAGCATGGAGTCTGATGACAATATGCTGCCACCAAACCTGCGCGGTTACGCGCCGGAAGTCGTCGGCGTGGCAAAAACCAACGCTAAAGTGACCGTTAGCCAGCAGGGACGGGTTATCCATGAAACCACGGTCGCCGCAGGGCCGTTTCGGATTCAGGATTTGAACACCGCCGTTTCGGGCACTCTGGATGTGAAGGTTCAGGAGCAGGATGGCACTTCGCAAAGTTTTCAGGTGGATACGGCAAGCATTCCCTATCTTACGCGCCCGGGCAGCGTGCGATACAAACTCGCCTTCGGTAAACCTTCAGATTACCGGCACGATAGCCAAGGGCCGGGGTTTGCCACCGGCGAATTCTCTTGGGGGGTGAATAACGGATGGTCATTGTATGGCGGGAGTTTGCTGGCCGACGACTATCACGCGCTGGCGGCAGGGATTGGCCGCGATTTGCTGGCGTTAGGGGCGCTTTCATTTGACGTCACTCAGTCCCATGCGGAACTGCCAAGGGACAACACCAAAACGGGCAGCTCGTGGCGTCTTAGCTATTCCAAACGTTTTGACGAATACGACAGCCAGGTCACCTTTGCGGGCTATCGCTTTTCTCAGCGCGACTTTATGAGCATGAGCGAATATCTGAACGTGCGCTATCACGGCATCGTCGGTAACAACAATAAAGAGTTGTATACCATCGCTTTCAACAAGCAGTTCCGTAGTCTGGGCCTGAGTGCCTATGCGAACTATAGCCACCAAACCTACTGGAACCGCCCGGATAACGATAGTTACAACCTCTCCCTGTCGCGCTATTTCGATGCCTGGCGTTTTAAAAACGTCAGCCTCAACCTGTCGGCCTATCGAACGCTTTATAACAACACTAGCGATGACGGCATGTATCTCAGCCTGTCATTGCCGTGGGGTAACAGCAGCACGTTGAATTTCGACAGCCAGGCGGGCAGCACGGGTAATAGCACTACGGTGGGGTATTTCGAACGCCTCGATAGCAATAACAGCTATCGGGTCAAGGCCGGAGCGGGCAGCAGAGGCAATGCGGTTGGCAGCGGTTACTTCACCCATCAGGGGAATAACGCGGAAATGAGCGTCAACACCAGCTACGAAGGTAGCCGCTATCACTCCGTCGGCCTTTCTGCTCAGGGCGGCATAACCGGCACCACGGAAGGCATTGCGTTACACCGCGTAAGCACAATGGGGGGAACGCGAATGATGGTCGATACCTCGGGCGTCAGCGGCGTTCCGGTGCGGGGATACGGTGGTGTTACCGAGACTAACCGGTTTGGAAAAGCCGTCGTGTCGGACATCAGCAGCTACTACCGAAGCAGCGTTAGCGTGGACGTCAACAAGCTGGCGGATGATGTTGAGGCTACGCGCTCGGTGGTGCAGGGCACCCTGACCGAAGGCGCGATCGGTCTGCGTCGCTTCGGCGTTATTGCCGGGGAAAAAGCGATGGTCACCATCCGTCTTGCGGACGGCACTACGCCCCCGTTTGGTGCAGTAGTTATGGGGCTCGGCGGTCATCAGGCTGGGATCGTTAACGATGGCGGCCAGGTTTGGCTAACCGGAATGAATGCCGGAGAATCGATGCGCGTGGTATGGGATGGGAAAACCCAGTGCGAGCTGAGTCTGCCGAAACCCTTGCCCACGGCCCCCGATAATCTAATGCTGCTGTGCCAAAGCGTACGGGCTTAAGCCCCCTGCTATCAGGCAAAAGAGTGAATGACAATTCGGTCGCCGCGCAAGACGGCACGGCGACATCCTGCAAAGCGAGTTTCAATTGATGAAAAACTATTCTTATTTGACGATGACCTCCACCACCCTGATTGCCGTACTGATCAGCCAAAGCGCGACGGCAGCCATTGCTCTTGACCGTACGCGTGCCGTCTTTAACGGTGCAAATAAATCGATCAGTTTAAATATCACCAACCAGAATAAAATGTTGCCCTATCTTGCTCAGGCATGGGTAGAAGATGAGCAAGGTAACAAAATCACCCAGCCTCTGACCGCGCTTCCGCCGCTACAGCGAGTAGAGCCGTTGGCAAAAGGCCAGGTGAAACTGCAGCTGATGGGGAATGCCAGCACGCTGCCTCAGGATAGAGAGTCGCTATTTTACTTTAATCTGCGTGAAATCCCGCCCAAAAGCACGAAAGCCAATACTTTGCAGATTGCTCTGCAGACGCGAATCAAGCTGTTCTATCGGCCGGAATCCATTGAAATCAATAGATCCGAAGGCGAAAGCGTGTGGCAGGAAAAAATTACGCTTAAGCGCGAAGGCGATAAATACCGCGTTATTAATCCTGGCCCCTATTACGTGACCCTGGCCGGGGCATACGAACACTCGGACAGCCCCCCGATTGCCGGCTTCGATCCGGTGATGATTGCCCCTCGTTCAGATGCTTTGTTGAACATCAAGGCATCGACGCTGGGACAGAAACCGATGCTGGCATGGATTAATGACTACGGCGGGCGACCGAAGCTTATCTTCAACTGCGCGGGCAACGTTTGCCGGGTCACCGGGAGTAAAGCCGGGTGAGGCTGATGGAGAAGCAAAGCAAGTGGAATTACCACGTTCTGGCAGGGTGCAACCGCGCTGCCAGCGCCCTGGCTTTGGCGCTGGTGCTGCCGCCGACGGCTTGGGCGCTGCCCGACAACTGGAACGTTGAAGGCGTAAACGGGGCACTGCATATTTCGGGCGATTTTGTCGAGGGGGCATGTCGCCTCGACATGACTTCTCAAACTCAGGAAGTCAGTCTCGGCAACACATCAACCGAGGCGCTGCGAAACCCGGGCGATCGCGGTGAGCCGGTAGCCTTTACGCTGAGGTTACGTGACTGCGTGCGCAGCGGGTCAGAGATGCTCAATACGTGGAGCGGGAACAGCGGCTGGGATTCGCTTCAGCCGGCTGTCAGCGTGACTTTTTTGGCCCCCGCGGATGCCGACAGCCCCGAGCTGGTGCAGGTGAACGGCCTCACCGGGCTGGGTTTGAGGATCGCCGACAGCGCCAGGCGTGACGTGCGATTAGGCGAGCGTACGCTGCCGCAGTTTGTCACCCCGACCAATGATGCGCTGGTCTACTACGTGCAGCCCGAACGCACTCCGGCCCCGTTAACGGCGGGTACATGGCAGGCTACGGTCGGCTTCAGGCTGAATTATGACTAAGGATCCAAAGATGATATTTGCCCGATGGGGAGCAATGGCCCTGTTCGCAATGACGGGAATGCTGCTGGGGGGTGATGCGGCAGCGGCGGGCTCCAGTAATTTAGATGTTCGCATTACCGGCACGGTGGTGGCGACCGCATTGTGTACTTTTAGCGGATCTGACCCGATTAAGGTGGAATTCGGTGACGTCTATATCAATGAAATTATTGGTGAGACCTATAAACAGCCCGTTCCCTATCAGGTGACCTGCAAAGGCGATCCGGACGGTAAAACGCTGCAAATGCAGATTGCCGGTAGCGCTGCCAGCTTTGATGGGAAACAGCTAAAAACTGATGCCAGCGGGCTTGGCATCAAATTGCTTAAAGGAAGCGAAACGCTGCCGGTAAATCAATGGTTCAACTTCGATAATGCCAGCCAGCCTTCGCTGTACGCCGTGCTGGAAAAACAGAGCGGCGCACGTTTTCAGGACGGACAGGCATTCAACGCCAGCGCCACGTTAAAAGTGGCTTATAACTGAGGCAATCAGGGTGAAGAACAAAGTTTACGGCGGCTGCGGAAGGAGCCTGGCGCTGGCGCTGCTGCTGTCCGGGGCAGGTGTTCAGCTCACGTCGGCGCATGCCGCAGCAACCGGCGACAGTAACGACATTTCCTTTCACGGCACGCTGAGGATCCATCCGTGCCACATCAATAACGATCGTGATGTAAACATCCACTTTGACAATGTTGGCATCCATAAGGTTGACGGGGTGCGTTACCAGCAGGCTATCGCCTGGCAGCTGATTTGTGACGATGTTGACCCCGCGTGGCGTCTGACCCTTGCGGTAAACGGCAGCGCAACGTCCTTTGACCGCAGCGCGCTCGCGACCAATATCCGTGGGCTAGGGATCCAGATTAAACAGAACGGTCAGCCGATGGAGATTAACAGACCCCTCGACATCCTTTATCAGCATCCGCCCACGCTTGAGGCTGTGCCGGTAAAAGATCCCGGCATCGATGAGCTGGGCGAAGGGACGTTTTCCGCTACGGCAACGCTGCTGGCCGAGTATTTATAAGGAACAGAAATGGGGAATAGAACGTTAGCCGGACGCAGCGTGGGCATGCTGTTGTTTATGATGGCTTTAGCCGGGCACGCGGCGGCAGGGAACGGTGGCCTGAAAGTCACCAGCGACAACCTGAAATTTGATGGGACCCTGGTTGCCGATCCCTGCGAGCTGGACCCGAATACGACGGATATTACGTTGGATTTCGGCACGGTAATCGATACCTATTTATACCTTAACACTCGTACCCACGCGCAGCCCTTCGCCCTCAGGTTGCTGGAGTGCGATCTGAGCCTGGGTAATCAGGTAGAGGTCACGTTTAAAGGGACGCAGAGCAAGGAATTACCGGGTTTTCTGGCGCTTAGCAACTCGGCCGCCAGCGGCATCGCGCTTGGCCTGGAGCAGAAGGACGGCACACCCTTGCCGTTGAATAAGACCGTGCCCGCTTTTACGCTCGCCGGCGGAACCAACGATCTTGTGCTGTACGGTTACGTTATTGGAGAACCTTCCGCGCTGGCTGCACATACCTTACGCCGTGGAGCATTTGAGGCGCTAGCGACATTCGAGCTTAATTATCCCTAGGAGAATCACATTCAGATATGAAATTACCCTTATTTATTATGCTGCTGGCGGTGCCTCAGGGCGCATGGGCCTACTCATGTAATTCCATTGGCTGGAACGGCGGAGATGCTGACGTTAACGTAAACGTTAGCCCGGACGTCAATACCGGTAGAAACAAGATTGTCGATCTCCGTTCGCAGATCAGCTGCAAAAACGACTCTGTAGACGGCGGTTGGGTCGATTCCATGTGGCTTGCCAGTAACGGAATGAGCCTCAATTCCGCCATCTTCAAGGATCTTAAGGGCGGCGTTATCATTTCTGGAAAGGTTTATCCTGAGCCTGTACCTGAAGTTGAGATCTTTAGTCTCAATGCACAGGAAACTAAAAGCTTACCCGTAGAGCTTTATTTCGAGCTAACCAGCATGGGTAAGTCGTTGCAGATCAGACGGGGAGACAGGCTTGCGCAAATTAAGTTTATCCAGAGAAATAACCACGGTGCGCAAAACTATTACATCTGGTATTTCATTGCGGCGAACGATGTAGATATAAACACGTCAACTTGCAAAATCCTCTCCGGAGAGACGTTGTTAGTTGAACTGGGAGAGCTTGAAAGAAGTGAGATTCAAAGCTCCGGAACTTCCGCACAGACGGTGGAAAAAAGCCTCAACATAACCTGTGATGTCACCCATGAAGTTGATTTTCAGGTAAAGATGAACACAACTCCAACCTCCTGGAATAATAATGCCATTACTACCAGTAACAATAATCTCGGGGTCGTCATGCGCTGGAACGGGAATATCGTTACCAATGGTAACACGCAGCAGCTCAGTGTAGTCAATGGCAGTATTTCGGTACCACTGAGTTTTACGCCAGTCAAACCTACCTCGGTCAGTTATGAAGATATAAAAACAGGTGCTTTTAATGCTTCGGCAACATTGATCATCACCCAGCAGTAGGATCGCTTGAGGCGTTTTTTGATAGAGCGCCTTACCAGCGAGTGTTATATTTCTGCCTGCAAAAAGAGGGGGTATTAAGTACTCCCTACTCATAACACGTATTCATATTTTTAGTTATCATCCCGGAAAAAGTAAATATTCATGTAGCGTGAGGACATTACTTTCAGTGGCGACAGGGACGTCCTTTTCCAATACTTCTTATAAGGATGAACTGACTAAAAATATGTTCCTGAAAATAAACTGAGTGATTTGTTTTGGCTATGGACCAATACACATCGATCGTTGAAAACAATTTCAAATATTGTGATTTGAATGGTACTGTATTATTGCGTTCACAGTAAATTTGCATCGAGATCAATTCTGTTGTCTACATCGTGATAAAGAAGATATTATTCCCCGCTATTTGTATAACTAAGGTTATAAATAAGTTGGGTTTTTGTTATCTGAAAATTTGGCAGAAGATATTTAAGATCATGGATTGAGATATTCACTCATGCTTTTTTCTGAAGGTACCTTCACTCATAAAGCTAAACGCAAAGGGATTTAAAATGAAAAAATGCGTAGTAAATCCAGGAAAAATTTACTTTCTTAATTTCACATTTAATCCAAAATCCAGAACGCTGCAACAAGACGATACTGTTTTACAATTAAGGAAAAAGCAGTCAGATGTGCTTGCATTACTTTGCGAAAAATACCCTGAACCGGTTTCTCAGACTGAATTTCTTGCTGAAGTATGGGGGGGCGGTTATGTGACTTCGCAAAGTATTGCACAGGTGATCCGTTCTTTAAGAGTAAGCCTGGGGGATGATGCGAAGAGTATTATTGTCACTATCCCAAAGTTGGGGTATAAACTCACGGCCGGGCCCTGCTGGGAAGAGCCTGAAATAGAACCCAATAAACCTGGTTTTGAGTCTTCTTTTCCTAGAAATATCGAAGTAGATAACGTTTCCTTTTCAACCCAGTCGATGATTAACGTCATTCCAGTGAGTGCTAATTCGATGTCGATCATCCCTTATTCTGCTCCCAGAGGGGTGCCTGAAAGAAAGAAGTTTACACCGCAGACGTTATTTTTAAGTGCAGTAGCTGCTCTTTTTTTTAGTCTCATTTTTGTTGCCATGACGGCAAGAAGTAACCCGCTGGATTTTATTAAAAATCATAATAATATTGGCCAGATGCCATTAGACCTCGTCCCGCCGGAAGGCAATAATTTTTTGCATTGTTGCAACACGGTTGAAGGAGCAATCTGCCACCCTAAGGCGAATGTGTTAAGCGCTCAATGCGTCACGCTGCAAGATATAAAGTCAAAATAATTAATAACCTTAGATATAATTTTTGGAGAATTTTTTAGTAAACAACAATTAAACAGCGTAATGAAATTTTTTATTATTTTTTAGTCGATTACCTGTTGAAGCTTCTCGACTTTGCGGCCTCGTCATTCTGATTCCAAAACGCAAGCAAGATGCTTGCGTTATTGATCTTACCCACCAATAGTGGACACGTGAATAAGTGAGTAGACTCTCAATCAGAGGTGACTCATGACAAAACCAGCATCAACCACCAAAAAGTCCCGTAAGCAACGCACGTCTGAATATCGCAGCGAAGCCCTAAAGCTTGCAGAACGTATCGGTGTTGCCGCTGCTGCCCGAGAACTCATCCTGTATGAATTACAGCTTTATGCCTGGCGCAGCAAGCTGAAGAATGCACATTCTTCTTCCGAACGTGAGCAGGAAATGTCTGTTGAAATAGCCCGTCTGAAATGGCAGCTGGCGGAGCGGGCAGAAGAGCTGGCCATTCTCAAAAGGCCGCGACATACTTCGCGAACCGCCTGAAATGAAGTATGTCTTTATCGAAAAGTATCGGGCTGAGTTTAGCATCAAAATCATGTGTCGTGTGCTTCAAGTTGCACGCAGAGGCTGGTATGTCTGGCGTCTGCGCAGCCATCAGTCAGGCAAGCGACAGCAGTTCAGGGTCATCTGTGATGCTACTGTCCGTAAGGCATTCACTGAGGCGAAACAGCGTTATGGTGCGCCACGTCTAGCTGATGAACAACCGGAGTACAACATCAAACCATTTCCGCCAGCCTCCGTAGTCAGGGGCTGCGGGCGAAAGCTACCCGGAAGTTCAGCCCGATCAGCTATCATGAACATGGTCTGCCTGTATCAGATAATCTGCTGAATCAGGACTTCAGCGCCAGGGCCCGAACCAAAGGTGGGCAGGTGACATCACGTATCTACGTACGGAAGAGGACTGGTTGTACTTGGCGGTGGTCATCGACCTGCGGTCGCGTGCCGTAAACGGCTGGTCGACGTCACCGCGTATGACGGCACTGCTTACGTGTGATGCATTGCAAATGGCGCTCTGGCGGCGTAAACGCCCGGAAAATTTCATTGTTCACACGGATCGTGGTGGACAGTACTGTTCATCGGATTATCAGACCTTACAGAAACGCCATAATCTGCGCGGGAGCATGAGCGCAAAAGGCTGCTGTTATGACAATGCCTGCGTAGAAAGCTTATTTCACTCGCTGAAGGCCATGTCCACATTACATGGGTAGGATTATATTTCTTACTCCCTTATCGACAGACAAAACGCTCGCGGATGCCTTCTTGTCTGGCCACTTCTATTTTATCAATGACCGCCGTTTGATGTGCAATTAGGGAAATGATTTTTTTGACATACCTGTCATGATGCACCGGCGTCTTAGAATGATAGTTACCGATTCCATCCCACGTGTAGCCATAGCGCTCAATACTTTGCTTGAGCACCCAGGCACCTGAAAAAACATTAGCGCAGCTATTCTCTCGCAACAAAGCTTCATCAATGCCCAGGGACTTTAAGGCCTTAAAATGCACAGTGTTAATTTGCATAATGCCAACATCAACGGTGCTATTTGTATTGCGATTCATAGCCTGCTGACGGTTTCTGGACTCTTGCCAAATAATAGCCTTAATCAGCAGGGGGTTAATCTGGAAGCACTGCGCGGCTTCGACAATGCAATCTACCTTTTGTGCTGTAGCAAAAGGGGAGAACAAAAGAGATAAGGTTAAAGCAACGGGCGTAAATGATTTTATTTTCATGATTTGTATGCCCGGCACTAAGCCGGGATTAATAGCGGGGAAGGTTATAACGACGGATCGCTGTCGGTCTCGGTAAAGCTTTTATACATCATATTATTAAAAAACATATTCACGCCGAGCAGCTGGAAGGTGCGCTTGTCCAGCACGTTGTTCGCATAATCTTTGTACTCATCGGTATTGCGCAAATAGGCATCGGAGTAGAGCAACGCTTCGTTCAATTGATGCATCGATTTGTTCTTATCGGGGGAAAGTGCCCGCATTTGATCCATCACATCGCTCAGCTTATCGTCGGGCTTATTCTGCTGGAAATAGTGGAGTACTTTATTGTTAAATTTCTCATCCGACGATTCACCGTCTTTCACGTACGGCGAGGAAGAGGCAATACTGTTGATGCTACTCATTGTTTTCATCCTTATCTGAGTTGACGGTTTCTGAAGGCATCCGGTGGCTCATAGCGATGAGTTTCCCAGCCAGATTGCGAAGCATGTCGGGCGTCAGGTTGTTGATAGTTTCATTAAAACCGGCGGTCTTTTCATCCGCCTGCTGTAGCCACGTGCGGCAAAGCGTTTCACTAGGAAAGCGCACCGCATCCATGTCATTTTGCACGGTGATGTGATTATCATCGGTATACAGGTAGTTCGAGATGTCCGCGCCTTCCGGCAGCTTTACTGCTCGGGGAATAACGATGCGCAGCGCTTTCTGATGCCCACACTGTTCCTGAAGGTGATGGATAATGCGCTCAACGATCATCGGGTCGTGTAAGGACTGATTGAGGGCTGTGCCGATCTGCTGGCGAAAAACCTCCTGCCGCTTTTGCTGCTGGCGCTGATACTCGTCAAGCAGCGTCACCAGCTGCGAGAAAAATAGCTCAAAGCCGGTCTGGAACGCTTGCCTCTCAAGGTTTTCACGCAGCCTGACCGTCTGTAACTCATACTCGGCATGAATTTCACTGCAGCGATTTAGGGTTCGTTCCAGCGCCATGGCTATTCGCTGATGGCGGGTTCGCTCAGAAGATTTAATCACCGTCAGGCGATGCAGGTCTTCGGGTAACTCATCAATAGTAATGGTGCGCATAGGTGAAGGCCATTCGTAGCAAATTAATGTGGTTTAGCGTTTTGGGGGCCGCGAATTGCGCAAGCGCCATGCCGGAAGGAAAGTGCAGCATCAGACGCTGTCGCAGCGCGGCAGGTAACCCTGGGAACTGCCCCAGAAGGAACGTTGCGCCGCAGGAAGCGGTATCAAACGGGATATCGCCTTCATCAAGCGTTACCTCCAGAAGCAGCGGCAAAGAGATAAAGGCCAGCAGACGTGGGTCAGACATCAGCACAGCGCCCATTTCAGGCAGTCTGTTCCGCTGCAGATAGCCACCAACCAAATGTGCAGCAAGGGGGATCAGATGCCAGTGCGAAAGCAATAGCGAACACATGGCTTCGTCGGGCTGCCAGCGTGCGGGTAGGTCAGAGAGTTTGCCGTGCCTCAGCAGCCAGAAATTAAGTAGCCTGTCCTCTCGGATTTCACTCGCCCGGAATATCTCCGGCAGGTGGCTGCGATGTGTATAGCTTGCCGGGGCGTATAAAATGGACATTATGCGCGGATCTCCGACTCTCATGGTTTTGCGGCCTCGTCTTCAATCAGTTCGGCAGCGTTATCCTGGGTTGAAGGCGGGCGGCGGCTAAGCTTATAGAGCATGAAGCCCGCCGTGCCGGCTGCGCACAAAGCCATAGCAGAAAAGAGGATAATCCACAGGGCAGGGATGCTGGCGGGTACTCTGGTCGGCGCAACGTACTGGATAACCGGGGCGGGGAACAGAACCACCGAAATATTCTCGTAGCGCACGTCATCGAAACTATTTTTGATTAACGTTTTGATCTGCGAGATAAACAAATTATCGTCAATCTCGCCTTTATAGGAAATAAGCACGCCGACGTGGCCGGTGGCTTTTTTTCCGCTCGTATCGTTATTAAAGGGGGGATAGCTGACGTGAACGCGCGCATTAACGACCGGAGCTATCATGCGCAGCGATTGCTCAAGCCGCTGCTCCTGTAATGAGAGTACGCGAGCCTGCTCGGCGTTGGGTGAAGAAACCAGAGAGCTTTCCGGAAAAGCCTGCCCTATCTGAACGTCAGCGGCCCACGGCAGCTGGTACTGATTAATGATAGACAGCGCGGCGGTACCTTCAGACTCCCCGACCGAGACGGTATAGCCAGCCTTAAGATTGCCGTCCTTTTTCGCTGAAATATTATGCTGCTGCAGAATAGCCAGAACCTGGTTGGCCTGCTCCTGGGTAAGGTTGAAGAGTAGGTTCTCGTCATTACAGGCGCTAAGCATAAAAGTTAACAGCACGGCAGCGAGGACACGTGAATATTTTTTTATCATTATTGCGATTTTTCCAGGGTTTCTATGGTGCTCACCGCCTTGCGTGCAAGAGTACTCACCAGGGAAACGTAGTTACTGTATTCACCGATATAGTTTTGTAGCATCTGTAGCTTCTCCGGATTGCTGGTGTAATGCGGAGATTGGCTAAGGGTATTAATCACATTTTTAAACTGCGCGTCGGTTTCGCTGACTTTAGTAAACGTGCTGGATACTAAATTATTAAAATTTCGATCGTGAACGCTTACGGATAGGTTATCTTCAGGGTTGATGGTATTTGGCGAGAGCCGGGTTAATGCCGACAGGGCTTCATTAAATTGACTCATAATTACTCCACAGTAGAAAAGGGTACGAGAGCAACACGTACCCGGGTTAATTAACGGAAGTTTTGAATAATAGCCGCGCCAATATCCTTATAGGCTTTTACGGTACTTGTCTGGGCGTTACGAAACAGCGTGTATTGCTGTAGCTTCGACTGATAATTGGCCAATACGGCTGGGTCAGACGGGTCGTTTTTCAATGCAGCTTCAGCTGTCTTTAATTCCTCCATCATAGATTTAGCACCAGCTTCGAAGCCGGCAGATACTTCATCCAGATAATAGCCATTGTTATCCACAGTAGGTGCGTTTGTGTCAGCCATTTAAGTCTCCTTGTTTTAGGGGAAAGTACCAATGACGAGGGTTCAAAAACAGATAGCCATTAGAAGAGTCAACATATGACTTATCTTGTAACCAGTTTTCGTCGAGATTAATTGAAAAATTAATCACGCGGTTTCCCCATTGGTGATTGAACTGTTTAATGAAATTCTGCAAAGAACGTAGAGCGCTGTCGCTCAGGGCATCACGAACCACCAAAGCATAACCGCTAGTAGAATTGATTTGGCGGTAGTAAATGTGCAAACGATCCAGGCCCTGGCGAGCTTCCTGTAATAACTGAG